>KI259833.1 GCA_000467935.1 Peptostreptococcaceae bacterium oral taxon 113 str. W5053 | reverse complement strand
TTTTGGGAAGATTTGTCAAGGACATAAACAAAATTTCTTTGACAAATTTATATCTTTTCTGTTTCTCTCTTGATTAACTTCAGTATTTTATCCTTGTATGTTTCTCCTGTACCTTGTTTGAAATGTAGGTTTACAGTATATTTTGTCTTTCCAATATCCATTATTAACTGTTTATTGGGTGGTGCTTGTATTTCTCTTTTTTCTTCTTTCATAAGTCCTCCTTTCCGATTTTAGACAAAGAAAAAACAGTAAACCTTTTATGATTTACTGTTCTGTGTTAGTTTTTATTAAATTGTTAGTTATGCAAACTGTGGTTTGCTTTAATCTTTACTAAAAACAAGAATCTTCTGCGTGATCTTCCTCGCAATCGGAAGCCAGTCGATTAGCTTTAATGTAGGCATAAGAACACGCATACCACGTAATATGTTGTCATCTTTAATCTTATGAAACCCCTGAGCAATATTCTTTATATCATCAAAGCTGTCTGCACCGAAAACGAATCTGGCTCCGGTTTGCTGAATGGATTTTTCAACCCCTTCTCGTTTTACCCACATCTTTGCAATACATTCCATTATGACCGTAGCGGTGTCAAAGTTTTTATGAATGATAGAAAGTATCTTGGCATTTTCTTCAGCAGTGAGATACATGGACAGTCCTTCTATAATAAAAAGTACATTCTCTCTGTTTTTTACTTCCTTGAACCAATTTGGATCTAAAGCAGACGCACTGATAGATGAAACTCTCCCGCTTTCTAAAAAAATCTGATCTCTGAGATTTATAACATCAGGCAGATCCAGATTATACCAAGTGATAGTACCATTATCCACACGATAAAATCTTGTGTCCAGTCCACAGGCAATGTTCACTATTGTAGCAGTCGGGTTTCGCCCAATAAATTCTTTGACCAGTTCGTCAAAGACGAGTGTGCGTGCGATTACACCACTACTCATGGTACGATCTTTTGCTGCAGTTGAAAAGTCATAATCAATCTTATTTACAAGTTCTACTGCTTTTGCATCATAGAATTTATGCTTCTTTCTCTGTGAATACTCTGCACGTGCATAAAAACTTTGAAGCATAGTTTCTGCAGTGCCGTTCAAAACAGGTTTTATTTTCTCTTGCATTTCTATTTTCCCCAAATGTAAACGCCTCCTTCAAATTTTATTTTTTGTCTTCACTAGTTAATATTATATACTTTTTTTACTTAGTTTTATAGGTCTAACTCATTCCTATTTACCTGTGATAGTTGTTTTTCTTGTTCCTGTAACTGCTCTATACAGGTCTTAACTTTTTCAGCATGCTCTACTTCTTCTCGTATTTCTAATATTTGACTATATAGGCTCTTTTTATCTTTCTTCAAAGTGGTAAGTTCCGATTTCCATTTGGATATATTTAAGGTCTTACTTTCCCCTAAATGCTCTTTGAGATGTTTCCTTGCACTTTCAAATAGAATAAGCTCCGCCGTATGCTCATTATAAAAATCTTCCTGTTTTATTTTCTTTAATTTCGTATAGGCTTTGTAGATGTCCTTATACTTCAAATATTTCTCGGCTTGGTCAATAAGCTGTACTTTACCATCTATTTTCTTTTCAGTATCTTTAATGGCTCTTGTGGTCTTGTAATTCTTATCTCTTAAAGTAACTAT
>KI259832.1 GCA_000467935.1 Peptostreptococcaceae bacterium oral taxon 113 str. W5053 | reverse complement strand
AGCTCAATGATTTGTTAACTTATAAATTATCCTTCAACGCAGAAAATAAAAATATTCTCCATTACGAAAATGGAATGAATAATCTACTAAAAAAGAATCGTGACGAGTCCATAGATTATTGGATTAATTCGTGTACAAATAAACGATATACAAAATCAAGAATTAAAAGATATATATTGTCCCTGTTAATTGAAATTGAATCTATTGTCAATCAAGAAAATCACCTGCCTGTTCTTCGTCCTCTGGCAATGACTTCTACAGGACAAAGTATTCTCAAGACGATCTCTAAAACAGAGGTTCTGTATCCTGTAAATGGAAAAATATTATCTTCTCTCCAACATTACCCTGTTATTCAATCCATGATTCAAGCGGAAGTTTTTCTAAGTTTAGTAACAAATCAGTTTCATCCTTCAAAAATATTTTCTGAAACACCATGGATAAAAAAAGATTGAGAAAAATCTCAATCTTTTTTTGTGTTCATATCCATAACAATTTGCTCCATCAAAGAAGAACCTGTCTTTAATACTTCTTCATTAATGTTAAAACGAGGATGATGATGAGGATAATATTCTTCGGTTTTAGCGCCCAGAAGAATCATACATCCGGGGATATGCTCCATATATAAAGCGAAATCTTCTCCGGCTCCTGTAGTTGGAAAATCGATAATTGCATTTTCTCCCATGATTTTTTTTGCAGCTTGTTCAGCCATACTTGAGGCTAAGGGATGATTGATTGTAGTTGGAGTGCCTTCAATCCATTTCATTTCACCTTGCACTTCATAAGCACTTGCTATAGAATGGCACATTTTTTTCATCCAAACCGGAATTTGCTTGCGTAGTTCAGGACGAGAAGTACGAACAGTTCCTGTTAAATCCACGTGAGTAGCTAAAATATTATGAGCTGTTCCACCGTGAATGGAACCGACTGTGATAACCGCTTTATCATTCGGATCAACGCGTCTGCTTATAATGCTTTGTACAGAATGCACAAAGGAACAAGCGGCCACAAGACAATCCGTTCCACAATGGGGTTCCCCGCCATGAGAACTTTGTCCCTGAAAACGAATTTCAAAATTATCGGCGGAACTCATACGAGGCCCTTCCCCAAGGCAGACTTTTCCACTGTCAATAGGAGTCCACAGATGGATGGCAAAAATAGCCAGTGCTCCTTTCAATTCCGGTTCATCCAAAAAGACTTTTGCTCCAATCATATTTTCTTCTGCCGGCTGAAAAAGAACCACAACGTGGCAGGGTAATTCTTTTTCTTTAATGCTCTCCAGAAAACTTAACATCATAGCCATATGCCCATCATGTCCGCAAGCATGCATTTTCCCGGGATGGGTAGACATATACTCAGAGGGATATTCCTCCGTAACATTTAAAGCATCCATATCCGTACGAAAGATAATTGTTTTTGCATCTTTGTTTTGACTTTTTAAACAAATAATAAATCCGGTGCTTTGAATTTTCCGATAGGAAAGATTCATTTCTTTTAAAGATTTTTCAATATAGGCGGATGTTTTAGGTAAATTCCATCCGATTTCCGGAATTTGGTGTAATTCTCTACGAATAGTAATAATTTTTTCTTCCAAAGATTTCCTCCAAAAGAGGGCGCTCTACCCTTCTTTATACCATTATCATCTTATTTCGCTTCTTTTAAATGTCCATGAACTTCTTCAAAGAGTTCTTCAACGTAATTTTCCGGTTTGCTGCACAAAGACACGACAACATAAACAGCAATATTGACCACTAATCCAAGAATACCTGGAGCCCATGTGCCGAAATGAGCGGCAGACCATTCCGGATAAAGACCTAACAAAACCGTAACGGGAAGTCCGGTCAAAAGTCCGGCCCAAGCCGCCCTACGATTACCTCGATGCCATAAAATGCCTAAAATGGCCGTTGGGAATACGTGTACAATATGTTCAAAAGTAAAGATAGCGATATTCATTAACATAGGCAATTCCAACATAGCCAACCCGCCGGCTAAACAAGCTTCAACAACGATAACAATTCGACTTGTTTTGACTAATTGGCGATCCGTCATATCAGGACGAAGTCTCTTTAAAATGGTATTTGCGATAACAACTCCGCCGGTTACCAAACCAGAGTCAGTAGAACTGATTTCCGCTGCAAGGATGATGATGCCGACCAAACCCAATAGGATCGGACCGCCTACCATTTTAGACATGGTTAAGAATCCGGCTTCCGGATCCGCTACAATTTCAGGTAATAAAGAGGCTCCTATTCCTAAAATTAAAAGAGTTAAGTACATACCTGCCCCTAAAATTGGCGCACCGGCAGTGGATAATTTCAATTCACGAGCACTCCTTGCTACAAACATACGGTTAAAAATTTCCATCCAGCAATAAGAACCGATGATTCCAACTAAAATTACCGACGACCAGGAAGGTGCATCCGGAATCGTCAAAAGTTCAGGGCGTTCCACAGCGACACGTTGGAGCATGGGAGCAAATCCACCGAAAACTTTTCCTGCCAAAATAAAGATGACAGTGATACTTCCGAAAATCATGACAATTCCTTGAATAAAGTCGCTGGTTACAACACCTTTTTGCCCGCCTTTCAAAGTATAGGATAAGATGAAAATGACGGCAATGACGATACCTACATTAAAAGGAATTGCACCATAAGTTAAGGCATAAATAACATAACCAAACGTTTTAAAGGCCATCATTGTCCATGGGAATCCAATTAAAATCGTATACACAGCCAAAACAAAGGATAATACAGGGTCTTTGTAACGTAAATCAATAAATTCAGGCAAATTGTATAAATGATGAACTTTCCCCCAGGTCCAAATACGAGGACCGATGACATAAAGAAAAACTAAACCGATAATAACTTGTGTGGTATCATAGAGAGCAAAAACGCCAAAGGAAACTGCATAGCCGAAGGCTCCAGTAAAACAGCTTCCGGTATACCATGTCGCCAAAATGGTGAACATAACCATATACCATTTAAAGCTTCTTCCTCCAACGGCAAAACCATCCATATCCGCATCACTTTCCAGTTTTGCACGTTTTCGAATCCATAGATTAACAGCAATCATATAGATAGCAACTACACCGATAGCAATTAGAGATTCTTTTTTCATTATTCTTCACCCCCATCCAATTTTTTATCAATATTCCATAAAGCCAACAGCACAATCGCAATGACAATATTGATAAATACAACCCAAAAAATTAGAAAAGGCATCCCCAAAATCCAAGGTTCGATTTTATTAAAATAGCTGTTAAATATAGGCGGGATAACCAAAGTTGCCATAAGTATATAGGCTAAGGCAATCAAAAGTTTTCGAAGAGTTCTTAAACCGTTCATGTTCATTCCTCCTTTATTTTTTCCATACGCTGTTTCCTTGAAAAATGGTTTCAAGAACTTGAATTTTTTCCAAAGATTTTTTTTCAATACTCAAGGGATTGTCGGATACAATAACAAAATCCGCTTCTTTACCCGCTTTAAGACTACCTCGAAGATTTTCTTCAAAACCGAGAAAAGCTGCATCGACAGTATAAAGTCTTAACGCTTCCAATACACTGATGCGTGAAGAAGGTACGCTGTGATTAACAGCACCGTGAATGCCGAGGAAAGGATTCATCTCTGTCACCGGCCAATCGGAGCCTCCTCCAACCGGAATACCTGCATCTAATATAGGTCTTAAAGCACATTTTTTCTTTGCTCTTTCTTCGCCAATATAAAATTTATAATTTTCATACGGCCAGTAATAATCAAATACGGGCTGCATCGCCAAAACGATTCCTAATTTTTTTGCTTTTTCAATTAAATCCTGTGCACAGACTTCAAAATGCTCAATGCGATGTCGATGAGCTTTTTTTGGATATTTTTTTAAAACTTTTTCATAGGCGTGAAGAGCTTGTTCAATGGCTCTGTCTCCGATAGCATGCATACAGATTTGTAAATCTGCCAGATGTGCTTTGGTGAAGAATTTTTCCAAGTCTTCGTCGGTGAAATAAAGGACGCCGTAATTATTCGAATTATTGACGTAAGGTTCACGAAACGCCGCCGTTCCCGGATCTAAATCTCCATCTAAAAGACAGTGAAAACAACCGCCGATTTGTTTTAAACCCAGTCGAAGTACTTCATCCACATCGGTTGTTTGATAGAAAATACGAACATCAAAAGGCGTTTTTCCTTTTTGTTTTATCCAGTAAAGAATATCCGGATCTTCTTTTTGATTTCTCCCCTCTAAACTGTGTACACTGACGATTCCATTTCGCAAACAGGAATTAAAAATTGCTTCTCGAGCGATTCGTTTTTGTTCTTCATTCATCCATTTGGGCGCCATCCCAAAAGCAAAAAGATTGGCTTCATTTCTAAGATATCCCTCTTTCCGATCTTCCTCATCCAAAAACAATTCAATTGCAGCCATTTCTTTTTCAATGAGATTTAATGCTCTTGAATTGACCAAAGTTCCATGAGTACTTGCCGTACGAAGAATTAAAGGATGATTGGGTACGACATTATCCATCTCTTCCAAAGTCAAATTTCGTGCTTCTGCAATAGGCATACCTGCATAACCATTGATAAAAAGCACATCTTGTTCACCTAATTTTTCAACTTCTTTAGAGATGATATTTAGCACTTCATCTATAGAAGTACAATGAAAGACGCTTGCTTGAGTGACCATTTCTCCGGCAAAACTTAGGTGAGCATGAGTATCGATAAAACCTGGAAGTAAGGTTTTTCCCTTCAAATCAATAGGAACAGCTTCCGGAAATTTTTCTTTTGCTTTTTTAAAGTCACCGGCAAAATGAATTTTTTTATCGAAAACTATAGATTCTGCAATTAGAGGTTCTTCCATGGTGATGATAGGACCTCCAAAATACAATTTCACTGACATACCTCCTTTCTTAAATCATGCTATCACAATTTGTTTTTTATGTATGGCTATAATTTGAATCAGATTCAAAATTATCCTCTATACATTTTACCAATAAACAAACTGAATTTTCCAAATCATCTGTATGCACTGTTCCCACTGCCGTATGCATATATCTCTGGGGAATTGAAAGAACACCTGTAGCTACACCATTCCCACTTTTTGCTAAAGTGTATCCGTCTGTTCCTCCATGCATCAGCACTTCTCGTTGGTATGGAATATTGTTGACTTCTGCCGTTTTTTCCATCATTCGAACAATATGTTTTGGCACATTAATTCCCATTCCGTCATTAGGATCCCAATCGTAATATTTTATTGCAGGTCCTTTCCCTGTTTCTACAGGCACTTGAGATAATTCAATTCCGTTAACTCCTCCAACGATTGTTACATCCACTACAATTGCCATATCCGGTTGAATGCGATTCCCAACTACTCCTGCTCCTCTGGCGCCCAGTTCTTCTTGAACAGTTCCTGCTAAATATAAGTCAATGTTTGTATTTTCCTCAACAAGCCTTCTAAATGCCTCACAACATACTGCGCAACCAGATCTGTTATCTACAGATTTTCCAGAATATATCTTTGTTGAATTTAAAAATTTTCCAATTCTATTGTAATGTAAATAATCTCCAATTCGCACACCCAAATCTTCCGCCTCTTTCCGGGATAATGCTCCTATATCAACAGTAATATCGTCCATAGAAGTGACTTTGTTTTCATCTCCACCAGTAAGATGAGCCGATTTCCCTCCCGTTACACCTTCCACTGTCCCTTTTTTTATCTTGAATTGTCAAGTCAAATGCAACTCAACTGAATGATACACCTCATATGGAGTTTTCCGGCTTAAACATTTACGAGGTCTAAGATTTATTTCTTTCATTTTCGCTTCAACATAGCTGTTGGATTGATTAATGTCCATAGTTTTCGGAAACTATTCTCTCAATAATCCGTTGGTGTTTTTATTTGTTCCTCTTTGCCAAGGATGATGCGGAAACGAAAAATAAAACTCTATTATATTCAACTCCTGTCTAATTTCTACATGTTTAGAAAATTCTTTTCCTCTATCTGGGGTTATTGTTCTTAAAGGTTGATTTTTAAAAAGTTCAAGCATCGCTTGTTTGACTAAAGATGAATTCTTTTTTGTGATTTTCTTGCATAGCAGATATCGACTTTTTCGATCGGTCAATGGAACTAAACACGCCTTACCGGTTTGTCCCATCACTGTATCAGTTTCCCAATCTTCTAATCGTTCTCGATTTTTTGCAGGCTCCGGTCTATCGGTGATTCAATGACGAATCCGGATTTTACCACGTCTTTCTTCATAGTCTTTCTTCATAATTCTTTGTATGACGACTTTTACCACAATGTCGTAGTTTTCGAATTGCTCCACGCTTTCCATGTGACAATCCTTTTTTATCAAATTTACCGTTATAAATTTCTCGGTACATTGTATTACAGCTAATAGTAAAACTCGAATTTTCAAATTTCAATTGAGCAGAAATCTGCTCCGGAGAGACCATTGATGATTCAAAAACAAATCCTTTACGCAATTCAACAAATTTGGGTTATCTAATTTTTTCTTGGTCTACAATAAAAGCATCTTTTTTTATAGATAGCATGAGCTTCACAAGAGATGTATTCACCATTTTGGCTATTTCTTCTAATTTCTCTTCAGATGGATGATTTGTTTCTCCCGAATAAAGTTGAACTTTCTGTTTAATTTTTGCCTATATCATGAAAATATTTAAGCAATTCATGTTCTTTATAGTGTACAATGATTCTAACGATTCATAGTTCCTCCTGATTTTTAGATGTCTTTGCAAACACTATTTTATCAGAAAACTATGGATCATTTTTAGTTGCACTTAGTTTATAAATTCAAGAGACATAACCATATCCTGATTAATCACCATACGATCATCGTGATATCCTACAGGAACAATATGTAGAAGCCCTGCATCATCTATAAATCGAATCATAAAGCTAATCTCATCTATGTGACAACTTAGAAGAATTTTTTTGCCATTTCCTTTTTTATGAAATATATAATTTCCAATCAGATCAACTATCAATTCATCATAACAACCTTTTAACTCTAAGGTCTGCCTCAGCGTAGCGAGGATACTTCCCACAATTCGTTATTGCTATAGTTTGGTTTCCGTTTATGAAACTTCACATGTTAACCCTTTAATATTTCCTCGTTTACCTAATCTATTTAAGCGAGTTACATCTTGCCTAGTGGACTTCACGATTTCTTGCTCGTGTATCTGTCACTTAAACTTTCATATTAGGTTTTTGTTCGTCAGGTTGCGGTTTCATTATTGTTTCTTCTCGCTCATATCTCGCAGTGTGAACCTTGCAAACCGCTTTCAAACTCGTTATAAGCTACGCCCTTTGTAGATTTTTCACAGATTGACAGCATGCCCGTCATGCATGAAAATCCAATTACCATCTAAGATAATTAGATTTTACATAATATCATAAAAATTGCCGAATACAATCCCTTCCACTCCGGTCATGCTTATCATATC
>KI259831.1 GCA_000467935.1 Peptostreptococcaceae bacterium oral taxon 113 str. W5053 | reverse complement strand
ATCAAAAAAGGAATATATCCTTGATGAAAAAGGCGAGAAAGTAAAACTTAAAAATGGCAATTATAAAACAAGAAAAATCAATACAACAGATTGGAATGAGCAAGACAAAGCAGAGCATTGGAGAAAAGCATGGGCGGATATTACAAACAAATATCTTGAAGAAAACAGCATACAGGAAAAAGTAGACTACCGTTCTTTTCAAAGGCAAGGCATAGAACAAATACCGACTATTCATTTAGGTATATCGGCAACCCAAATGGATAAGAAAGGCATAGCCACCGACAGAGGAAATATCAACCGAAAAATCAGACATCAAAACAAGATATTAAAAGAAATTGCAAGACGAATAAAAGCCTTAATGAGATGGATAAGAAGTTTAACGAAAGATAAAAATAATGATACTTCAAAAGACAAACAGGACGATATGGCTATACAACACCACACTACCAAAACAAAATGATTTAACAGATATACTCTCTCATCTCATAAAAGAAAATGCGGATAACAGTAACATAGATTTAGAAAAATATATTGAAAACTATCAATTTCTTAAAGAGAAAAATATTACATCATTATCTGAACTCAAAGAAAGCATAGTTACTTTAAGAGATAAGAATTACAGGACTACAAGAGCTTTGAAAGATACTGAAAAAAGAATTGATGATAACATCAAACTTATAGACCAAGCGGAAAAATATTTGAAGTATAAAGACACCTACAAAGCCTATACCAAGTTAAAGAAAAACAAACAAGATAATTTCTACAATGAGCATACAGCAGAGATTATTTTATTTGAAAGTGCCAAGAAATATCTGAAAGAGCATTTGGGCGAAATCAAAACCTTAAATATATCCAAATGGAAATTGGAAGTAGCCAATATGAAGAAAAAGAAAAATAGCCTATACAATAAAATATTAGAAATACGAGAAGAAGTTAAATAGGCAGAAAAAGTTAAGACTTGTATAGAGCAATTACAGGAAAATTCAAAGGAACTAACACAGATAAAGCGGAATGAGTTAGACTTATAAAAAAGTGAAATATTTATAACTTAGGTATTGACATTAAATTTATTATGTGATATATTTATAACACAGAGTTAGAAATATATCACTTGAAATTATATGTAAGGAGAGTTTGACATGAAAAACAAAGTATCTATACGAGAAGTTGTTGCAACAAAAGTTATTATTGCGATTTTAATTGCAGGGTATTATTGGTTGTGGAGTAGAAGCGACTATCAGCCGGAATATCGACAATTTTCAAGCTATTGGGGTTTTCTTTTATTTTCAATATTGATAGTACATTATTTTAGAGTAAAAAAATATAAGAAAGAATACTTTGATGAATTCGCAGAAAAAAATCTACACAGATGTGATGCAATATGCTTAAAAGTTTTTTGCGTGTTGATGGTTATTATAGCATATTTAGGAGGAATTTTAGGTCATGTAAACGCAATTTCAACAGTGTTGATGGGCTGGCTAATTATTGGAACCGTAATTGCAATTACAATACTTCGTACGATTATGTTTATAATTATGGATTCTAAAGGGGTATAGTTATGGCACTTATAACAAAAGTTAAGGAATATAGAGAAAAGGCAAAATATAAACAATCTGAACTTGCAGAAATGGTAAATGCCAGAAGAGAAACTATTGTACATCTTGAAAATGGAAAATATAATCCGTCATTAAAATTAGCTATGGATATTGCAAAAGTATTTAATGTTAGCGTTGAAGATTTATTTGAATTTACAGATGATTGAGATACACAACTTAATTTAAGAAAATATAATATGCAATTCACAGTAACAGTAAATCAAAAAGTTTACTGTTTTTTCTTTGCCTAAAAAGCGGAAAGGAGGACTTATGGAGGAAGAAAAAAGAGAAATAAAAGCACCGCCACATAAACAGTTAATTATGGGTATTGGAAAGACAAAATATACTGTAAACCTACATTTCAAGCAAGGTACAGGGGAAACATACAAGGATAAAATACTAAAGTTAATCAAGAGAGAAACAGAGAAGATATAAAATTGTCAAAGAAATTTTGTTTATGTCCTTGACAAATCTTCCCAAAAGGAACGATAGTTCTTGAATGTGGTAAAATGCTTGAAGATAATGGCTATGAGATAAAAATCTTAAACACCATTAACTTCAAAAAGAGTATGAAATACAATCCATTTGCCTATATCCGTTCTGAGAAAGATATTTTAAAACTGGTTCAGACAATTATTGCGAACACTAAGGGTGAAGGAGAAAAAGCAGGTGATGACTTTTGGGTCAAAGCCGAGAAACTTTACTATACAGCACTTATCGGATATATCTTCTATGAAGCTCCAAGAGAAGAAAAGAACTTTGCAACACTCCTTGATATGATCGATGCTTCTGAGGTCAGAAAAGATGACGAAACATACATGAATCCGATAGACAGACTCTTTGAAGCACTTGAGAAGAAGGAGCCTACGCACTTTGCGGTTAAACAATATCGTAAATATAAACTTGCAGCCGGAGTAATAGAA
>KI259830.1 GCA_000467935.1 Peptostreptococcaceae bacterium oral taxon 113 str. W5053 | reverse complement strand
GGATGTAAGAGACTTAATCTTAAGCCTCTTACTTTCATTCCCTGACGTATTTCTTTGATCCTGAGTTCTAATTCTCCGAGATATCTTAAGGCTGTTACAAGAGCTATACTTATTGTATTCGGAAAATGAATTTTTCTTAAAGCTGCCATTATTTTAAGAGGGCTGGTAAGTATCAATACTCTCCCGACATTAAAAATGGGATATAACTTCAACACCAAGGCAATTAAGCCAATGATAGCCCCCGTAGTCATTCCTAAATCAATATGAGCTAATATCTTCAATAACAAATATAACCCTAAATAGATGAATCCTCTTTTGATAAGCTCTAAGTATGAAAAAGTCAGCACCACTACAAAACTCATTCCTAAAAGGGCATAATATGATGTGCCGTTAACAAGAAAAACCAAGAAAGACGAAATCAATATTATCAAGAAAAGAGTAATTGGATTTACGTTTTTTGCCTTGCTTTTTCTCAACTTGTCCATTATAAAAGCCCTTTCTCTTTTCTTTTTTCAAAGAATTTTTTGTTTATATATACTCCGAATTGTCCTGCAAGCAGTTCTAAAGCTATGTTGCATCCTATGGCTATTGCTATCGCTTTATTCGTGTAGAAATTTGCCATCCATTCAGCTTGTTCCCTGCCTATGGAAGAAGCAAATTTAACAATTCCTTCTACCCCCAAAACTTTAATGAAAATAATAGGGTGCATAGCGACAACAAACATTGCTACAGAAAATGCTATTCCTACTTTCACATTATTTTTATAGTCGCCAATGATTAGTTCTGATAATATTGCCGAAACTAAACAAATCGGAATCATAATCCAATAACCCATTGCTGAGTATAATAGACCGTAAATAACCCAAAACAAAGCTACGGCTCCTCTTTTTTGAATTCTTTTTGCCATAATGACAAAAACCGGTCCAACAACAAAGGCGGCAAAACCAGCCGAAGCATAAAGAGCAATTGCTCCAAGTGTTCCGGTAAACATTGAAACAGCCATTCCAATAGCAAATCCAAT
>KI259829.1 GCA_000467935.1 Peptostreptococcaceae bacterium oral taxon 113 str. W5053 | reverse complement strand
CATTTCTTGACGGCGGTAAAGTCCGTTTCCGGTTCCTTCGGATAGTTGGTTACTACAATGGTATCTTCTTTATGTCCAACGGATAAGGTCACCCTCCATTGCGAGCCTTCACTTTGAAAATCCGGAGTATCTTCTTCCGCCACTGTATAGGTTCCATAGGGAAGGTTCTCAAAGGTCTTTTCTTCATCTGCAGCCAATTCAAAGGTGGTGTTTAACAGTCCGCTTCCTTCCGGAGCTTTTGTGAACTTAAATTTAAATTTCGGTGCCGCAGAAGGATTTCCTTGAACGACAATCGTTCCCCGGTTCCCTCCGACATTTCTTACTTCTGTGTTTCCGAGCGAAGCCGGTTGCGGTTGCGGCATTTCTTCGTTTTTAAATTCTTTTTTCACGGTTAATTTGCCGTCGCCTTTTTCCGCATTGATGACTTTGATTTCCTTGTCGCTCATGCCCCATTTGTTGCCTGTGGGGATATTGACGTCCGCTTTTGCTTCGGGCGCACCGGTTCCGTCGATGGTGACAGCATAAGCTTTCGGATCGCTGCCATCGCTAACCGCGGTCTCTTGAACAGTATAGGTATTTACGTTTGGCGCCAAATTAGTCACCAATTGTGCTTTGCCCGGGGTTAAAACATAGTCTTTTCCCTGTCCTCCGGCGGGTGTCACTTTTACAGTAAACGTGCGATTGTCATTCGGTCCCGCATTAAATTCCTTAAGCAGTTTTACCAACAATACGTCCACTTCCGGTTTCGGGAAGTCTTTCGTTCCCGGTG
>KI259828.1:39654-41131 GCA_000467935.1 Peptostreptococcaceae bacterium oral taxon 113 str. W5053 | reverse complement strand
AGCCGAAGCTTTGAGAGCATGTGTAGACAAATCAGGCAAAGGGAGTACAAGAAGGTTCAGATGGACTATAGTCAAGTAAATAGACACAAAAATGCGAAAAAATTCGTAAATCGGCGATCTATTTGTTTGAGTAATAATCCCACTCCTTTTCATTAGGGCTCATGAGCCCTAATGAACCGTGTGGTCTCTTTGGGTTGTAGAATCCATCAATGTATTGAAATAATGAGAGTTTCAACTCATTCGTGTTTTGGTAGGTTCTACGATTGCATTCCTCTTTTTTGAGGTACTAAAAAAACTCTCACAACATGCGTTGTCAAAAGGGTAGCCTTTCTTCGAAAACGATTGTACTACTCCAACAGTGTCTAAGAATTTTCTGAAAGCTACTGCGGTGTACTGTGTTCCTCGGTCAGAGTGAAACATAAGCCCCTTTGGAACATTTCTGCTCTCGTATGCCTTTTGGAAGGTGCTTTTTACCAAAACTCCATCCGCTTTAGCAGAAATGTTCCAAGCGATGATTTTCCTGGAGAATAAGTCCATAATAATGCAAAGATAGTGCCATTTTCCCCCTGCTTTAATATAGGTGAAATCACTAGCCCAAACGATATTAGGCGCTTTGGGGTTGAAATTCTGCTTTAAGTGGAGCACTCTTTTGCGTTCTCGCTCCGTTTATAGCTTTGAAACGGCTTGTCTGTGGATATGCGTGGAAGTGTTAGAGTTTTCATCAGGCGGTACACTCTGCCGACGCTGATTTTTATGCCATAATCACGCTGTAGAAGATGAGCAGTCTTGTAAGCTCCGAGTCTTTTATCACAGTCAGCACAGATTTTGAGAATGAACTCGGAAATCTTTTGATTTTCCTTAACTCTAGGTGCAACATCTGAAGAAAAATGTTTGTAGTAGGTGCTGCGGTTCACTCTCAACACTTTGAAAGAAAGTTGATCTTATGCTGAAAACGGAGCTTATGAATCGCATCTAATCGTTCTTTGAGTGTGGCGTGAAGATGGCAATCGCTTTTTTTAGGATCAAATTCTCCTCTTCCAATTGGGCGTTTCGCTTTTGTAGTTCTTTGATTTGTTTTGCGGTAAAGACATCCCCGTCTTCAGTCTTGATCTCGGAATATCGTTTGACCCATTTGTTGATGGCGCTTAGGGAAACTCCGTACTCTTTGCTCAGGGATGTTTGTGATTTTCCGTTTTGATAAAGGCTGACAATCGACTTTTTGAAGTCTTCATCATAAAAGTTGGATGGCATATACTTAGCTCCTTTCTTGTCTACTTTATTATAATCTAATCGCTTTATTTGGGTCTACTTTTTTAGTATAGGTCCACCCTGTTCTCCATGGCAGAATGGGAAAGTAGAAAGAAGTCATAAAGAGGACGGCAAGATCTTATACAATCGCAAGGTCTTTAGAAGTGAAAAGGAGTTAATAGAACAGGTAAAGAAGCAGGAAAATAGATATAACAACACAGCGAAAACA
>KI259828.1:0-39554 GCA_000467935.1 Peptostreptococcaceae bacterium oral taxon 113 str. W5053 | reverse complement strand
TGTAACATATGTCTTGACAACTAAGAAAAATTTCCAGGAGATTATAAAAAAATACTTGACATGAAAATTTTTTCATATTATCATAAACATGAGACATGATTCAATTATCAAAAAATACCTAGGTATAATGTAAAAAGATGAAGAAAAGAGAGATGAAAACAAAGAAATGGATTTATAAAAGAACGGAGGAAAAAGGATGCCGAATAATTGGATTGGAAATTATCTTTATTCACGCGCGCAGTTAAGCCCAAATAAAGTTGCCGTTGTGGATTTAGATGAAGGAAAAGAATATTCATATGTTCAACTTGAACATCGAGCGAATCAATTAGCGCAAGTACTTAAGGAAGATTTTAAAGTAAAACCGAAGGATAGAGTAGCTTTTTTATCCAGAAATAGAATTGAGCTTATTGATGGTTATTACGCCACAGGAAAAATAGGCGCTATTATGGTACCGTATAATGCTCGTTTGTCTTCTCAGGAATTAGGGATTTTGATAGATAAAGAAGAGCCTAAAGTAATTTTTTATGAGGATATTTATGAAAATTCTATTCAAGAGGTACTGCAAGAAAGAAGCGGAATAGAAGCTGTAATGATGAAGAACGGTGATCTAACCAAAAACTGTGTAGCTTTGGAATATTCCGCTTTATTAAATAGTAAAGATGGAAGTGGACAAAGCTATGAAAATGGCGAATTGGAAGATATTCATTTAATTATTCATACTGGAGGGACTACAGGATTGCCAAAAGGTGGATTAATCTCTCATCGCAGTGAGCTTTTTAATTCATTTAATGAGATTTGTACTTGGGGACTTAGGTATACGGATAGCGCTGTTCTACTTTTGCCTATGTTTCATACAGGGGGATGGAATCTTCTTACATTACCTTTGTTGCATGTAGGAGGGACAATATTTATTAATCGACAGTATGATCCGAAATTAACATTAAAAATAATTGAAGAACGAAGAACTACCGTACTCTTTGGAGCAGCAACTATTTTCCGTATGATGACAGAAACAGAAGAATTTTCCAAAGCCGATCTATCCAGCTTACGTTGGGTTATGGCTGGAGCAGCTCCAACACCGATTCATATTATGAAACAATTTTGGGATAAAGGAATTAAATTTGTTTTGGGATATGGAATGACAGAAGCTGGTCCTAACAATCTGTCTGTGCCAGCTCAGTTTGTTGTTCATAAAACTATTCAAGAAAAATATGAGTCTGTAGGAAAACCAATGTATTTGTCTATGGCTAAACTTGTAGATGAAGAAGGAGTTACAATAGATAAAGATGACGAACTGGGGGAACTTTTATGGGCAGGACCACAAATATTCTCTGGCTATTGGGCGAATGAGGAAGCAACTGAACACACTTTGATTGATGGTTGGGTACACACCGGAGATATGGCGAAGAGAGATAAAGATGGCTTTTATTATATTGTTGGACGAAAAAAGAATATGTATATTAGCGGCGGAGAAAACGTATTCCCTCCAGAGGTAGAAACGGCAATTTATGATATTGAAGGAGTTAATGAGGTTTGTGTATTTGGAGTGGCAGATGAACGATGGGGAGAAGTTGGAAAAGCTGTTATTTCGCTAAAGGATGGAGCTGTGCTGGATAAAGCATCGATTTTAGATAAGCTTACTCATTGTTTAGCGAAATATAAAGTACCAAAATATATTACCTTCGTCCAGGACGTACCAAAAAATAATGTAGGGAAAATTGTCGTAAAACAAGTAATGGAACTTTATGGAGATGCTCATGATTAATCAAGCAGACACTAAGGAAATGGTTGTTGGAATTCGTTCAATTGGAACGTATATTCCGGAAGGAGTACGCAATAGTGAATATATTAGTAAACATTCAGGAATACCGGAAGAGGTTATTCGAAAAAAATTTGGAATCAAACAAGTGAGAAGAGCGAAGCCCGATGAGACGGTATCCGGTATGGGCGCTATGGCGGCAAAGGATGCTTTAGGAGATATAGATCCATTAAGCATTGACTTAGTTGTGTATTGTGGCAGTGAATATAAAGATTATTATTTATTCAATTGCGCAGCGAAAATACAAGATTTGATTGGAGCAAAAAATGCTATATCTTTTGAAATCCATAGTCTTTGTTCAGCAGGGGTTTATAGCTTAAGCATTATAAAAAGTATGATGCTGGCAGATAAAAGCCTTAATCGTGCAATTATTGTTTCTTCTTCCAAGGAGGGAGACTTAATCAATTATTCGGATATAGAATCACGATTTATGTTTAATTTTGGAGATGGGGCGTCAGCGGTATTATTGGAAAAGAACTATCGCCGGAATATAATTCTTCAAAGTCATATGATTAGCGATGGTCGTTTTGCCAATGACGTTATGGTCAAAGGGGTTGGATGTGTAAATTTTGCAAACTTTGATGAAATGGATTCGAAAGATAAATATTTATGTGTTCGCGATCTAAAGTCAATGAAGGAAAAGTTGGATCCAATTACTTTTGATAATTTTGTTCAAGTAATTCACAAGGCATTAGAAAAAAGTGGTTATGATTTTTATGATGTAGGCTATTTAGCTCCAATTTTTATGAAACGTTCAATGTTAGTTAATTTATTGGAAAAATTTGAACTTACGGAAGAAAATACATTTCTTTTGGAAGATTACGGGCATTGTCAGTCAGCTGATTGTTATATCTCTCTAAAGGAAGGGGAACGTTTAGGAAGACTTAAAGATGGAAATTTAGTGGTATTAGTCTCAGCAGGAACAGGTTATACATGGTCGTCTACGGTGATAAAATGGGGGGATGTATGAGTGAAAAACATTATATATCTTATGCGGACATTCAGATTGGGCAATTTGTTGAACGAGAATTTGTGCTTCACCGTCAAGATATTTTAGATTTTTCTAAATTTATTGATGATAGATATTCATTTCATGTAAAAAGTGAAGCGGCGAATCTTTTAGGGTTTCCAGACATTATCGGTCATGGTGTTCATTTGTTGGTATTTATTTCTAAAACTATTGGAGAAGAGTTGCCGGGATTTGGGACTTTATATCTCTCACAAGAAGTAGAATTTTTCCGCCCGGTTCAATCGGAAACAAAATTATTGGTTCGAATTACTGTATTGGAAAAAGGCAGCAATCGAAGGATAAAACTTCGGACAGAAATTTTTGATTCCTTGGACAATCCGTGTATATCTGGGGTTGGCGTTGTAAAAGCATTTAAATAAAAGAAAAAGCATGTAGGATTAGGAGTCGGAAGCAGAAGCTTTTCCTAATTATAATATAAGGAGGGAAAACATGAACATTAAAGGAAAAGAGAATAGCTTGATGGGAATAATGGCAGTATTATGGATTGTAATCATGGTACTTGGCTGGCTTAATCAACATCTAATAGGGATGATTTTATCCGTTTGCCTAATGTTTATACACATGGTATTAGGCGTGGCAAAAGATGGAAAAATATCAAAAAAATTTTTAATATATCCTATTTTGTCATGGGTAGTATTATGGATTATTAGCTTTTCACTTTCAGATTATTATTCTAATGTCTTTGCGGGAAAAATGCCAGATTATGCAATAGGTGGATTCCATCCTTCATTTGCTCCTACTTTTTATCTTTACTATATTGGGGGAATGCTGACTTTAACGGTAGGATATTACCTATTACAAAAAGAATGGTTAAGTGAGGAAGACTGGAAATCTTTTCTAAAGCGTGTTAAGAAGAATGGGGAGGCATAAAATGGAAAGGAGTAGCATTATATTAATTCTTGCTTTTTCTGTGGCAATCGTTGTAATATCATTATTAATTGGACTTTGGGCAAAAAGAAAAGCAAATACTGCACAAGCATTTTTTGGTGGGACAGGGATGTTTGGACCAGTGGCTGTTGGATTAGCAAGTATGTCTGGAATTGCCAGTGCTTTTGCCGTTGTTGGTGTACCGGGGATTATTTACAGTACAGGGAATGCAATGACATTTTGGATGTTGTCCGGAGCGGCGTTTGCCATGTCTTATTTAATCTTAGGGAAGAAAGTTCGTGCTATAGCCGAAATTGCACCAATTTCAAGTCTGGGGGATATTTGTGATCTTCGTTTCAATAATAACAGATGGATTAAGGGAGTTATGTCGCTCGTTATCTGTTTAGGATGTATTAGTTATTTAGCGGCGCAAATTAGTGCAGGTTCTACAATGTTTTCACATTTACTTGGATTCCCACCAATTGTTACTGGATTGATTATTTTTGGAATATTAACAATATATACTGCAATTTCGGGAGAAGTAGGCGGGATTCTTACTCAAGCGTTTCAGGGGTTTATTATGGTGCTGTCAAGTATTGCGATGTTGATAGCCTTTGTTTCTATTACAGGTGGTTTTGGTAATATACTTAAAGCAGTAGGTTCAATATCGGAAGTTGCAAATGCGGATGGAAGTGTTGTAAAAAAATTAGGGCCTGACTTTCTCAATGCTTGGGGAATAATGCCAAAAAACATTAGCTTAACCTGGATGCTAATACCTATTTTGGGATGTGTGGGACAACCTCAGGTACTTACCAGAATATATGCGGTGAAGGATCCTAGAGATCTTCCAAAAGCGGGTATTGTAACAGCTATTTCTCATACAATTGTAGGATTTGTAGCGGTAACTACCGCATATGGAGCGCTATATTTAGTAGCCACTGGGAAAGTTGCACCTTTTGTAAAAGGGGACTTGGCGTTTTATGTGTTTTCTGATTATGCCGGTGTGACAATACAGTTGTTAGGATATGCAGCCGTATTGGCAGCAGCCATGTCTTCTGCATCAATGTTTTTAACATCAACTTCTACACTGCTATCTAAGGATTTGCCAAGTGCATTGGGGATTTCGATTAATCCTAAAAAGCAAATTAATATCTCTAGAACATTCATGGTTGTACTTGGATTGGTGTCCATTGTAGTATCTATTTATAGCTCTGAGATGGTGGCGATTTTAGGAACTTTTGGATGGGGCACTTTAGTATCTGGAACATTTCCTGTATTTATAATAGGTCTTTTATGGGAACGAGCGAATGAAAAAGGTGTACTGACAGGAATGATAGTATCCTTTATTTTAAATGTCCTATCTTTGGCTAAATTCAAATGGCCAGGTGGACTTCCGGCTTATGTAAGTATTACGGCTATTTCAGTGGCATTGACTATATTTGTATCTTTGTTAACAAGAAAGCAACAGCTTAGTGAAAACATGAGAGAAGTTATTAGACTATAATCAAGATGTTTTTATGAGAGGGAGAGATGAAAAATTATTTTATATCATTTATTATTTTTATTATAGTTTTTTTATGTTCATTTGAAAAAGTTTATGCGGAATATCAAATTAACTATAGTATGATCATTGATAATTTTGAAGAAAACGATAATGAATATATCCTTAGCACACCAACCTCCATAGATAAAGATCAACAAGGAAATTATTATATCGCAGATTTAGCAAATAATCGGATATTAAAGCTTGATTGTTATATGAACAAAATTGGAGAAATTCAGAATCTAGATATGCCAATAACAGTTTTTATTGATGCACAACAAAATATTTTGATTTGTGAATTAGGTACTCATAAAGTTGTTAAATTTAGTCCACAATTCATAAGGCTCACAGAATGGGGAGGAAAAGGAGAGGGGGTTGGTCAGTTTAATATTCCCCGATCGATTACTCAAGATAGTAGAGGAAATTATTTTGTAAGCGATGAATTAAACCATAGAATTCAAAAATTTGATATCAATGGAAATTATTTAGAAATGCATGGGGAATACGGGGATGAAAATGGGCAATTTAAGGTTCAACAGGGATTATCTATGGATAGTCAAGATCGATTATATGTGGCTGATACGTATAATAATCGAATCCAAATTTTTGACACTTATCCAACCTGGAGTCACTTAAGGTCATTTGGCAGGTATGGAGTGTATCAACCTTTTAATTATTTTAGCTTTCAATCGGAAATATTTAATCACCCTAGAAATGTCTATGTCAACAAAGTGACAGGAAATATATGTGTTACCGATAGTTTAAACAACAGGATAATGGTTTATGGAAATTATGAAAACGGAATTCCGTTTCAACAATCTCAAAATGGGTATCTTTCAATGAATTTGCCGACGGATAGTTTACTGAAAGACAACAATCTCGTTTTGGCACTTGATTCTTATAATCGTATTATACAATATCGTACACAGCTTAATAATACCAATTTATTTTCTCAATATGGTTTAGGAAGTTCCATGGAAAATAGATTTTGTGGACCACAGAGTATAGCAGTAGATAGTTTAACAGGCAGCGTATACATAACAGATTCTTTTAATCACCGAATAAAAAAGTATACTGCAAATGGAGAATACCAAGAGAAATATGGAGGAATAGGGGGATCGACGGGAATAGGAACCTTATTAAATTATTTTATATTTCCTAAACAAGTTACCGTTGATTCTACAGGGAAACTGTTTGTTGCTGATTTTGGGAATCAACGAATTGTAAGTAAAGATCGGGAGAGTAATCAATTTTATTTAGAGGTAGGTTCATCTAATCTGGGTATGCCCTGGGGCGTTGCAGTTGACAGAAATGGACTGATATATGTTTCAGATTGGCAAGATGGAAAGATTAAAGTATTTCAAGATGGCAATAGGATTCGAGAGTGGGGAGGAATAGGAAGTGCAGAAGGAGAGCTTAATTGCCCCAGCGAGCTTAAGATTGGTCAATACAATAGGCAAGATATCATTGCTGTTGCGGATACAAAGAATAATCGTATACAAATCTTTACATTAACGGGAGAGCTTGTAAGTTCCATTGGAATGCCCACACAGAATCCCCTTGAAAATTATGAGACTGAATATAGTCAAGGTAAATTACTACTTCCCTATAGTATGAGTTTTGATAGAAATGGAAATTTATTTGTTATGGATACCTCCCATAAATGCATGAGAATATTTACGGTTAATGGGCAATGGCTTGGAAGTTATGGGTATATGTCAAGTAGTGAAGGAAATTTTTTTTCACCAATGGGATGTGATTTTGATGAACAAAATAATTTATGGGTTGTCGATGGAGTGTTGCAAAGAGCGTTAAAGTTTGAAGTTGTTAATCAATAGTCAGGTCATTAAAAAGTCTATCAAAATTATTGATTGATAGACTTTTTGCTTTGGTTATGGATTTGAAAAATCAATACGTTTTTTTATAATAATACCAATGTTCACAGATAGAGATTAAAGTGACCGTATTATCAGAGTTGTTCGTTGGACGACTTTGTCGGAGTTTTTTGAGGCTTGCGGGAAGTAAAGAAAACCGTAATAAATGGAATTGAATATAAAACCTTTGCCGGTGTAAAAATAATCAACGGGGCGGGAAGCGCTTGAGCCTCTTTTTACAGAAAGGTTTTGAAAGGTATCATGAGATAAATTTTCGATAATCATTTTTCGTGCATGTTTTTCCAAATTGTCCCGATTGTCTTCAACAAAATGAAAAAATTCTTTTTTTATTCGGTATTCAGAAAACATAAAAAGAAATCGAGGAAATACATAGAAGAGCAATGTAAAAGAAAGCAAGATGAAAATAATTTTTGAAAAAAATCGATTTTTTTCACATAGTTTAAACTCCAAATAATCTCTGTGAAATTAAACCTTTTCCTGTTGGCGGAATTGATCAAATTCAAATTTGTGTTGCAACGGAATGCCGATGTGTCTGATGTTAAGCGGCTTGTTTTTTGGCAATGGTATCGCCGTCCAAAGCTTTCCAACCGAATCGGATGATGGATACGACGATGGAGAGGATATTGATGAGTGCATTTAGAGCTCCGCCCCAAGAGTGCACCAATAAAGCGTAAGTCAACATACAGGGGGAATTCACAAGAAGATTGGTCAGACGAATGTATTTGGCATTATTGGTCCAATAGCCGACGGTTCCGGCAATCGTTCCGATAAGAGGCAACAAGCTGACGGGACCGTTCCATGTTTTCCATGCAATTAAAATACACAGGACGGAAAACAGGACAACCCATCCTTTCCATTGCACCCATTTCCACTGTTTATACTTGGAAAGCATCATATTGCGCACAATGTTGACCAGCAAAGTCAGACATCCGCTATAAGCTCCCAACAGTGCAAATTGCAAAACAAACAGTAGACAGCCTAAAGTTTGTGTGACAAAGAGTAATTTGTTGGAACGAAGTTGATAAGACGCCAAGAAAAAGAAAACGCCGCCAAAACCGATGATTTGAATTAAAATTTTAAAATATTCCGAGTACATATTTTTATATACCTCCTGTAAGAAAGATTAAAGCCCCATAAATTTGGCGTTTAAAATTCTGTTAAAAGGAGACCGTCGTCTTTACCGCTTAATTCCACCGTAAAATATTTTGTTTCTCCTTTTTCATTCACATAGGAAAAACCGTTGTTGGGAAGGTCGCCGTAAAATGTTAAAGTGACGATAAGAGGACGCTTTGGGGTCAATTCATTTAAAGTATATACTTCTTGATGAGAAAAACTTGCCGTTCCGTTTTCATCAATATTTTCAACTTGAACGTTCAAAAATTTAAAATCTTTGACGGGGCGATTGGTTTGAAACAGGATTCGGACCTGTGGCTCTACATCACTGGCGGTAAACTCTTCGTAGGAATCAAATTTTTCTTCGACTTCTTCTGCAAATTGAGCCCGGATTTTGATTTCTTCCGCTTCTTCAACGGTGGTATTTTCAGAAGCTTTGGAATCGGAAAGTGTCGTTTCTTCTTTGGTAGGAATTTCCGTTTCGGGACGACAGGAAGTAATTCCTAACACCGATACACTCAAAAGAGCCAATACAAATAGTTTCCTTTTCACTTTTTATCTCCTCCTATATATTTTTCATCGCATAATTTTATTATAATATAGATCTTGACTTTCTGTGTGTCTTTTCTATGGAATAGAGGGATTTCTCTTGAAATTCAATCTTTAGACTGATACAATATCCTCTAGATTAGGAAAGAAAAGGTGAATGTTTTGAAGGATTTATATGAAATTTTAGGGATTGAGAGAACCGCTTCTCAAGAAGAAATCAAACGAAAATATAGGTTATTGGCTAAGAAGTATCATCCGGATTTAAATCAGGGCGATGAAAAATCCGAAAGAATTTTTAAGGAAATTAATTTGGCTTATGAAGTGTTAGGCGATGCGGATAAGAGGAAACAGTATGATACTTATGGGGATGCCATTTTTGAAGGGGGCGGAGGTTCCGGAGCCTATGGCGGTTTCGGCGATTTCTTCTCCGACCTGTTTTCAGGGATGGGCTTTGGCGGTTTCGGCGGTTTCGGCGGACAAAGTCGTCCCAGAGGACCTCGCAACGGCGGCGATATTCAAGTGGATATTCCTTTAAACTTTAAAGAAGCTGTTTTTGGCGTGGAGAAAGAAGTTTCTTTTCATCGAATGGAGCGATGTAATCGTTGTGACGGCAGCGGTGCGGAACCGGGGCATGACAAGACAACCTGTCCGGAATGCAACGGAACCGGAAGAAAACGCAGTGTAAAGCGGACTCCTTTCGGTCAATTTGTCTCCGAAGAGTCCTGTTACCATTGCCGCGGTACCGGTGAGATTATCGAAGAAAAATGCCATACTTGTCATGGAGAAGGTTTTGTAAAAGCGAAGAAAAAAATCAAAATCAATATTCCCGCCGGTGTGGATGACGGTTCCATTATGACTCTTCGGGGAGAGGGAAATCACGGAGAACGGGGTGGACATAACGGAGATTTATATGTGGTTATGCGAGTGGCGGACCATCCTTTGTTTCATCGAGACGGTCAGACCATCTATTTTGATTTGCCCATCACCGTGACTCAAGCGGCTTTAGGAGCCACTTTGGAAGTTCCTACCTTAAGAGGGGTTAAAAATTATGACTTGCCCGCGGGAACCCAGACGGGCACAACTTTTGTGATGAAAGGTGAAGGGGTCAAGAGTTTAAGACGAGATCAGATGGGGGATTTAATTTTCCGAGTCATTGTGGAAACACCCACCAAATTATCCAAACGTCAAGAGGAACTCTTGGAAGAATTTGCCCGGGAAAGCGGCGAGGAACTAAAGAAAAAGAAAAAGAATTTTTTGGAAAAAGTAAAGGATTTTATTACGGATGAAATACTTTGAGTTGATACTTTCTTGTGAACGAAAAAATTTGGAAACTTTAGAATTCCATTTGGGAGATTTTTCCAACAACGGCTGGGATATTTCGGATGCTTTGACCCGAAAAGATATTTTAGACCCGGCACTTTTATGGGCTACTACCATTTTGGATGAAAAATTGTTTTTACAGGAAAAAGAGCGGGTTCGAGTAAAAATCTATTTTAACACCGAAGAAGAGGCCAAAGAGGCTCAAAGGGCTTTGTTGCAAACCGGTCTATGTATGTTTTTATCGTTGAAAGAATTGGAAGATACGGATTATGCCAATGCGTGGAAAAAATATTATCATCCTTTTTCCGTCGGTGAGTTTTTGATTGTACCCGCATGGGAAAAAGTGCCTGTGACGGAGAAAAAGGTTTTGCGTATGGATCCGGGGATGGCTTTTGGCAGCGGAACCCATGAAAGTACAATGCTTTGCTTAAAGGCTTTGCAGGAAATCACTCCCCGGGGTTTTGTCTATGATGTGGGTTGCGGCAGCGGAATTTTGGGCTTGGCGGCGCTTTTATCCGGTGCACAAAGGGTAGAGGCTTTGGATATTGACCCCTTAGCGATAGAAGCTGTTTTGGGAAATGCAAAACTGAATGGTTGTGCAAACCGAATCTCCGCTTCTTTAGGAGACTTATTAAAAGGACAAGAGCAACAGGCGGATTTGATTTTCGGCAATCTCATTGCGGAAGTGGTGGTAGAGTTGGTTCCTCAAACTTTAAATTGTTTGAAGGTGGGCGGATATTTCATCACCTCCGGCATTTTAAAAGAAAAAGAAGATATGGTAAAAGAGGTTTTATATGCCAATGCCTTTGAAATCTTAAAGATTTTTCATGAAAAAGAATGGGTTGGCATATTATCTCAAAGGAGAAATCATGTATAGATTTTTTGGAGAAGAAAGACAAGAAAATCATATTTTTTTAAATAAAGAAGACTCTCATCACCTGATGCAGGTTTTGCGCCATAATCCGGGAGATTTGGTGGAAACGATTTGGAATGGGGAGCTTTTTTTGTGTCGGATTGAAGGGGGAGACCCCCGAGGGCTTCGTTTGCAAATCTTGGAAGAAAAAGAAATTGAACAAGATGAGGGAACTTTAATTCTCTGTCAAGGAATTGGCAAAGGGAGCAAAATGGATACCGTTGTGCAAAAGGCGGTGGAGTTGGGAGCCAGTCGAATCATCCCTTTTTTTTCCATCCGTTCTGTAGTGCGTCCCACGGACAAGGACGACAAGAAAACCTGTCGCCTTCGAGAGATTGCCCGAGCGGCGGCAATGCAAAGCAAGTCGCCCCGTATTCCTGAGGTGGAAGACTTTCAGGATTTAAAACAATTGACAGGCAAAATTTCAGGTCAAATTTTAATTGCCTATGAGAATCAAGCCCAAGAAAGTTTGTATGAGGTTTTTCAAACACTGGATAAGAACAAACCCGTGTATCTTTTTATCGGTCCTGAAGGGGGATTTGAGGAAGAAGAAGTGGAAGCGTTGCTTCAAAAGGGAGGCAAAAGCATTCGGTTGGGACAGAGAATTTTACGTACAGAGACCGCAGGGATGGTGCTTTTAACCCTTTTACAATATAGTTTCGGAGGGATGGAATGAGATTTAAAACTCATACCTTAGGTTGTAAAGTCAATCAATACGAAACCCAGGCTATGGAAGAAATCCTGTCGGCACAAGGTTATACGCGTGCCGGGGACGAAGAAGCGGCGGATATATATATTATCAATACCTGCACAGTTACCGCTTTGGCAGACAGTAAGTCCAGGCAATATATTCAACGAAGTCATCGAGAAAATCCGGAAGCTTTAGTTGTTGCGGTCGGTTGCTATGTTCAGGTCAAGCCGGAGGAAGTGGCGGCATTGCCGGGTGTCGATGTGTTAATCGGCACCAAAGACCGTCATCGTTTGGTCGAACTGATTGAAAAAGCAAAAACGGAAGGTGTTCAAAATATCGTAGAAAATATTCAAAACTATAAACAGTTTGACGGCTTGGATATTGAAGAAGCGAATGAGCATACCCGTGCCTATATTAAAATTCAGGACGGTTGTGACCGCTATTGCAGTTATTGTAAAATACCCTATGCTCGAGGTCCGGTACGCTCCCGTACTTTGGAAGACATTATTCATGAGGCGAAACGGCTGGGACAACGGGGTTATAAGGAATTGGTTTTAACCGGCATTCATGTAGCTTCTTATGGCAGAGATTTGGGGAAAGATTTAAAAGACGTGATTTTGGAAGTGGCAAAGATACCTGAAATTAAACGGATCCGCACCAGTTCCATGGACCCTATGTGGATTCATCGGGAGCGGTTGCAGGAAATTAGTCAAAGCGGAAAACTTTGTGACCATTTTCATTTAAGCTTACAATCCGGCAGCAATACAGTGCTTAAGAATATGCGTCGTCCTTATACTCGAGAACAATTTTTGGAAAAAGTGCATATTCTTCGGGAGACTTTCCCCAATGTAGGACTGACAACGGATTTGATTGCCGGTTTTCCCGGAGAAAGACAAGAGGATTTTGAGGATTCTCTAAAGATTATCGGAGAAGCCGGATTTGCTCGAGTGCATGTGTTTCCCTATTCGGATCGTGAAGGCACCGCAGCGGAAAAGATGAAGAACAAAATTCCGAAAAAAATTAAACAGGAACGGGCGAAAAAACTTCGTGAAGAATCGGCTCGCATTCAACAAAGAGAAGAAGAGAAAATGTTGGGCAAAACTTTGGACGTCTTAATTGAAGAAAGCTTTTTAGAAGAAAAAGTCAGTTACGGCTATACCACCAATTATTTTCGAGTGAAGGTTTTACAGAAAAAAATGCTTGAAAATCAAATCCGAAGGGTAAAAATAAAAAGTATAGAGGGAAGTATACTCGTAGGGAAGGAGGAAGAATAATGGATTGTTTATTTTGTAAAATTGCACAAGGAGAAATCCCATCCACAAAAATCTATGAAGACGAGCGTTTCTTCGCCTTCAAAGATATTGCACCCCAAGCTCCGGTTCATTTCTTGGTGATTCCCAAACAACATATAGAATCTTTGGACAAAGTCACGGAAGAAGATGTGAAGCTTTTAGGCGATGCCATGCTCTTCATTGCACGTTTAGCCAGAAAACAGGGTTTGGATAAAACCGGATACCGAGTGGTCAACAATATGGGGGATGACGGCGGTCAAACCGTCAAACATCTACATTTTCATATTTTAGGCGGTCGAAGTTTACAATGGCCGCCGGGTTGATTAAACCATAAAAATCTCCAAAACCTTTCACGAAAGGTTTTGGAGATTTTTATTCAAATACGAAAAGATATATTGCTAGAACGCAATTTTTTTGAGTATACTAAAAGTTGAGAAAATATTAAAAAGCTGAGGTTGAAAATGATTTACAGTTTAATAGGACTTGTCCTTTTTTTCGGTCTTTTCTATCTTTATCTACAAAGCAAAATGTTTACGGTTTTTCATGTGAATGTACAATCAAAAAAAGTCCAAGGAGAATTGCGCTTGATTCAGATTACGGATTATCACGGCAACCCTTGGATCGATTTGGAAAAATTAAAGACAAGCATCCTTGCTTTTAAGCCGGATATTCTACTCTTCACAGGAGATATGCAGGATAATTTCGATGTGCCCTTGGAGAGAAGTCTTCGTCTTTTTCGAACGTTGAGGGAATTGAACTTGCCTATGGTGGCGGTGTTGGGAAATCATGAACAGGGAGAAGGGAAAGAACAGTATGAAGAGGCTTTAAAGGCTTTGGGGGTTAAGCTCTTGAAGAATGAGTGTTATCAGGGAAAGATTCGAGGAAATCTTTTTACGATAATCGGGATGGACCATCCTTTTCATGCTTCTTTGTATACGCCTTTGATGAGACAAAGCACAGGTTATACTTTGGTTCTGTGTCATGCTTCCAAATTGATTCGGGAGGCGGTGACGGGAGAAGAAGGTTTGATTTTGACCGGGCATACCCACGGGGGGCAGGGACGCATTCCAGGAATTGGAGCCGTCTATGCGCCGGGAGAAGGCTTTTTTCCAAAATATGACAAGGGGCTTTATCACATAGGAGAAAAGAGGATACCTCTTTATGTAAACAGCGGACTGGGCAATACTTTTTTGCCTTTGCGAGCTTTTAATGCAGTGGCTTATGCACAGATTCGAATCCGGGGAGAAGAAGAATGAGAGAAAAATTAATTGAAATATTGAATCAAGCGCAAAAAATGGAATATTTGGGGAATGTGGCCAGTTATATTCCGGAGTTATCCCATAAAAACAAGAACCGTATGGCTTTGGCACTGATGGATACGAAAGGGAATTTGACTGTTGCGGGAGAGGCGAAGGAAAGTTTTACGCTTCAAAGTATGAGTAAGATTATTACGCTGACTCGGGCGTTGATGCGTTACGGGGAGGACTTTGTCTTTTCAAGAGTGGGCGTAGAGAGCGTGGATTTGCCTTTTAACACGCTGAAATCTTTTACAATCAAACCCAACAATCCGATGATCAATGCAGGGGCGATGGTTATCAGTTCTCTTTTGGTCAAAGAGTCTTTTGAAACTTTATTGGATTATGTGTGTAAATTGGCAGGCAATCCGACGATTCATCTCAACGAGGCTGTCTATAAATCGGAAAAAAGCACCAGTTATCGCAATCCGGCTATCGCCTATTATCTGAAAGATTTGAAAAATATCACGACCGATGTGGAGGAAACCTTGGAGTATTATTACAGGCAATGCTCCATTGAGCTTAATGTCTGTGATTTGGCAAATATTGCCGCAGTTTACGCCAACAATGGAATCCATCCGGTGACAAAAGAGCCTTTGATTGATCTTCGCAGTGCGGAGATTGTCAAAACACTTATGGCGGTTTGCGGGATGTATGACGAGTCGGGAAACTTTTTGATGCGAGTGGGTATTCCCGCCAAAAGCGGTGTATCCGGGGGAATTTTGGCTGTAGTGCCGGGACGATACGGCATTGGGGTTTACGGTCCGGGTCTGGATGAAAACGGAAACAGTATAGCCGGAGCCAAAATGTTGGAGCTTTTATCGTCGGAAATGAAATTAAATATTTTTTCTTATTAATAAAAAAACCGTTTGATATAATCAAACGGTTTTTTGGCACACCGGAGAGGACTTGAACCCCCAACACTCAGATCCGAAGTCTGATGCTCTATCCATTGAGCTACCGGTGCTTAAAGAAAAAGAAGCAGTTGTCTGCTTCTTTCTTGGTGCGGGAAAGAGGACTTGAACCCCCACTCCGTTGGAACTAGATCCTAAGTCTAGCGCGTCTGCCAATTCCGCCATTCCCGCATGGGGTGAGTGATGGGGCTCGAACCCACGACCTTCAGAGCCACAATCTGACGCCCTACCAGCTAGGCCACACCCACCATATTTGATGTTGTTGGAGCGGGTGAAGGGAATCGAACCCTCGCAGTCGGCTTGGGAAGCCGATGCTCTACCACTGAGCTACACCCGCAAATGGCAGGTAATGCTCACATCCAACGCTGTTTAAGTATAACAGGGGAACATTTTTTTGTCAAGTATTCGGGGAAGTTTTACGAATGAATTTTAACAAAAGTATTTTGGTCAAAAGAGGAAAAAACAGCCGTTTAACGCAAAAAAAGAATTGACAGACCCGGTGATTCTCAGTATAATATTTAAAGTGTTTAAAAAGACCCGGAAACTTTTTAAGCAGATGAATAGGAAAGACTCTTATCAAGTCAGGCAATGTAAAAGAGTTTAGGAGGAAAGAAATTGAAATCTTATGTCGCAACACCCAAGACCATTGAACATCAATGGCTTGTTATTGATGCAACGGATAAAGTATTAGGCAGACTTGCTACCGAAGTTGCCACTCTATTGACAGGAAAACATAAACCCACCTATACGCCCTTTATGGATACGGGGGATTATGTGATCATTATCAATGCTGAAAAGGTTCGTGTAACCGGAAATAAAGAAATGCAAAAGAATTACTACCATCACACCGGTTATCCCGGAGGATTAAAGGAAATTTCCTTTGCGCAAATGATGGAAAAACATCCGGAAAGAATCATTGAACACGCCGTAAAGGGCATGCTTCCGAAAAACCGTTTAGGTCGTCAAATGTATCGTAAATTAAGAGTATATCAGGGATCGGAACACGGACACGAAGCACAACAACCGGAAATCCACAATTTCTAAGCGGAAAGGAGAACATAAATGGCTACGCAATATCAAGGTACCGGAAGAAGAAAAACTTCTGTAGCTCGCGTTCGTCTTGTAGACGGCAGCGGCAAATTTATCATTAATAAAAGAGATATGGATGAATACTTCGATTATGAAACATTAAAGATTATCGCTAAAGCTCCGCTAAATATCACGGAAACTTTAGGCAAATTCGATGTATTTGTCAATGTATACGGCGGCGGATTCACCGGTCAGGCCGGTGCGATTCGTCACGGCATTTCCAGAGCGCTTTTGGAAGTAAGCGATGAATACCGTCCTATTTTAAAGCAGGCGGGATTCTTAACCCGTGATCCCCGTAAGAAGGAACGTTTGAAATACGGTCTTAAGAAAGCTCGTAAGAGTCCTCAATTCTCCAAACGTTAATGGACTTTTTATAAACCCTTGAACATTCAAGGGTTTATTTTTTTAAAATAAAGAGCAACGAAGGAAAAGAATCATGGACGGATAAGCCGAGGGTTCTTTTATTTTCCTGGAAAATTTACTGGAAAAGAGAGGTTGACGCATTGACAGGAGAAGTCTTTTTGTGATAAAGTTAGCTTGAACTAACAAACAGAAAGGAGGAAATGAAAAGAGTGAATAAAAATCAAACTATTGAAGAAAAAATTCAAGAGGATGTTAAAAAATCCATCAAAACCCAGCAAGAGGATCGCTTGAGTCCGAAGATTATAAAAAAAGAAATGTTTGAATTTGCTCCGGACTTAAAATCAAAGATGAGCATATCCGTTGTTTTTGCCTGTATCGGGGAAAGCTTGGGTTTTGCTTCTTATTTTTTTGCCGCCTATATGGCAAAAACTTTATTTACCAAGGAATTTGACTTTGAAAAAATTTGGACTTATGCGGCACTGACTTTCCTTTGTTTGATATTGCAGAAAGGCTTGACTTGTCTGTCCAGTATCAAGAGCCATCGAATCAGTTTTACGATTTTAAGAAATATTCGTCAAAAGCTGGGTGAAAAATTGGAAAAAGCTCCGTTAGGCTATGTGGAGGCGATGCCCATCGGGTACTATAAAGCCTTGATTGTGGAACGGGTAGGAGCTTTGGAAGATTGGATTGCTCATGTCATGCCGGAGATGCCGTCGCGAATGCTTCATCCCGTTTTGGCGACGATAATCTTATTGATTGTGGATTGGCGTTTGGGATTGGCTTGCTTTGCAAGCTTGCCCTTTATCCTCTTAGGGATGATGCTGATGTTCTATAAGAGGGAAGAACGCATGTATACCTGGATGAACTCCAATCAGGATTTAAACTCCAGAGTGGTGGAATATGTTAACGGCATCAATGTGATCAAAGCTTTCGGTCAGGCCAACAACAGCTACGAAAAATTTACGGCTTCCGTAAAATACTATTTCGACTCCACTTTAAGCTGGTGGAAGAGCAGTTGGATTTCCATGGCTATTCTGTTCGCCTTTGTCAATTCGCCCATTATAGGCACCTTGCCGGTAGGCGTTTATCTTTACGGGCAGGGACAAATTACTTTATGGACGCTGATGCTTGGACTGATTTTGCCTCTGGCGATTATACCCAACGTATTTCCGTTGATTATGAGTATGGAACTATACTCCATGATTGAAACCAACTGGAGAATGATTCGCAAAGTGATGTCTCTGCCGGAAATGGTTCGCCCGGAAAAGGAAGTGTCGTTGGATGTACACAAGGCATTTGAATTTAAAGAAGTCAATTTTGCTTATGAAGAAGGCATCGAAGTTTTACATCATGCAAACTTTCAGGTGAAGCATAAAGGCGTCTTTGCCATTGTGGGAGAAAGCGGCAGCGGAAAATCCACCATTGCAAAACTGATGACCGGATATTTCGATGCCACGGAAGGGGAAATCTCCTATGGCGGAGTCAATGTAAAAGCAATTCCCGTCAAACAGCTGATGAGAGAAGTCACCTATGTGGCACAGGATAATTTTTTATTCGACACCAGCTTAAGGGATAATTTACGCATTGCCAAACCGGATGCCGCGGAAGAAGAAATTCAAAGAGCTTTACAATTGGCACAGTGTGAAGATTTGATTGCCCGTTTGCCCAAAGGATTGGACAGCGATGCTGGAGACTGCGGCAATCTTTTATCCGGAGGGGAACGCCAGCGTTTTACTTTGGCTCGAGCCATGTTATCCGATGCCCGTTGTATCATTTTGGATGAAGCCACCGCTTATGCGGATCCGGAAAACGAAGCCAAGATTCAAGAGGCTCTGTCCCATTTGATTAAGGATAAAACGTTGATTGTGGTGGCACACAGACTTCATACCATTGTGGGCGCCGACGCCATTATGGTTTTGAATAAGGGAAGCATTGATTCCATCGGAAAACATGAAGAATTGATGGAAAAATCCAAAGTATATCAAAAACTTTGGAGACACTATACGGGAAATGAAAAGAAGGGGGCGGAAGCATGAGATATTTCAAACGCGTATTGGAACTGGTCGGAAAGCATCGAAAACTTTTCATCACAGGCTTGGTTTTGGCTTTCTTAAAGGACTTCAGTTTTATATTTATTTTTGCAGCGCTTCACTATGCTTTTTCACATATACAGGCGTGGAATACCTCCGTGGCTCTTCATTGTCTGTGGATTATGGCGGGAGGCATTCTTTATCATTTTCTGTTCCGATATTTGCAAGACCGCCTGGTATCAGCGGAAGGCTATGAGATGTTTAAAAACTACCGTCTGCGTGCCGGTGAAAAATTAAAAAAAGCACCTATGGGCTACTTTAACGATCAGCGTTTGGGCAATATCCAAGGGGCTTTAACATCGACCATTTCCGTGTTGGAAAACTATACGGTCATGTTGCTGACGGATATCATTAACGGATTCGGCATCGCCATCATCCTAACTGTCGGATTTTTCAGTTTTCATCTGTATTTGGGATTATTGATGATCCCCATATTGATCTTGGCGGCAATCGTCCTCTATCGACTTTACAAAGTCGCCATGAACCATGTTCCCCTACAGCATGAAATTGAACAACGAATGAATTTTGCGGTAATCGATATGATTCGTGGCATGTCGGTATTAAAAATCTTCCCCATGGACAATCAAAAAATCTATAAAGATACGGTACAGCAGAAAGCCAATCGGATTTATGAGGAGAAAAAGGAAGAAGATATTCATTGTGAAGTGGATTATGCCTGGCGAGCCAAGCTATACGGATTTTTGCTCTCCGCTTCCAGTGTATGTCTGATGCTTTTAACGGCAAAACTCTATATGGCCGGACAAATCAATATGGCGGAAAGCCTGACCATGGCAGTCGGCGCCTATATGATTTTCTTAGGCTTGGGACCCTTATCCGACGGCGCTTTCCTCTATGTTAAAGTGCCCAGCAATCAGACCTATATCGATCAGGTTTTAAATATTCCCGCTATTCCCGACGGAGAGATAAAAAAAGTTCAAGGACCTTTCAACCTGGCTTTTGAAAATGTTCGCTTTCAATACGATGCCAAACGGGAAATCATTAAAGATATCAGCTTTGAAATCAAAGAAGGACAAAAAGTGGCTATTGTCGGTCCCAGCGGTTCGGGCAAAACCACACTGGTCAATCTGATGGCTCGATTTTGGGATGTCAACGACGGAAAAATCACTTTGGGCGGAGAGGATATTCGAAATTATCCGACGGAACTTTTGCTCAAACAATTGTCCATGGTCTTCCAGGATGTCTATCTCTTTAACGACAGCATTATCAACAATGTGCGCTTTGCCAAACCGGAAGCCACCGACGAAGAGATTATGGCGGTTTGTCAACAAGCCAGATGCCATGAATTTATTATGGAGCAAAAAGACGGCTATGCAACCATTGTGGGAGAAGGCGGAGCCAATCTTTCCGGCGGAGAAAAACAAAGAATATCCATCGCCAGAGCTTTATTAAAAGATGCCCCCATCATTCTCCTGGACGAAGCCACTTCCAGCGTAGACCCGGAAAACGAAGCGGAAATCCTTGCCGCCATTGACGAACTTTGCAAAGGCAAAACCGTTATCTCCATTGCGCACAGACTGAGCACGGTGGAAAATGCGGATCAAATTTTGGTGGTGGATGACGGACAGTTAAAAGAAAGAGGAACGCACAACGAACTTCTTTCCAAAGGCGGTATTTACGCAAGCTTTGTCGATGCGCGCACCAAAGCCAAAGGATGGAGAATCAGCAATTCATAGGATAAAATCAATCAAAAAAGTGAAGCGAAATCCATTCGCTTCACTTTTTTTGTCTTGCGGGGTTTGATTATTTTTTAAATTCCGCAGCATATTTCCAACAATTATTTACGATATAGAAGGTGGTTTCCACGCCGTCCACTTTAATCTTTTTGGCGGTCACGCCTGCGGGAATCGGTTGATAAACCCAAAGAAGACCTTTAGAAGAAACTTCCGTGCCTCCTTTAAAAAGTTTTGCCACATAATTGCCCTTGGCGTTCTTCTCAATCTTTAAGGTATCCGCACCGTTTAAAGCATCCGGAGCGGACGCCGGCACTTCCACCGTCCAGGTTCTGCCATCCGGATCGGTTGCCGTCAGTTTACCGGAAGTTGCCGGCGCGGAACCGATGTCGATTTTCTTTAAAGCGCTTGAATAATCATGAATGGCACTCTTTGACATATCAAGATTCTCGTTGAAAACATACAGCTGTGCGTTTGTGCCCAATGTGACACCGGCGGGAATATTGATTTTCACATGACCGGAAGCATCCGCCATTGTTTCCAGCGCTTTTACCCGTCCGTAATACGTTAAATTGCCGCCGTTATCCATCAATACGGCGGAAAGATATTCATTGCTTCCCACCTGAGCTCCGGAATAGGCAAGAGTAACGGAAGTTTTGTCCGTGGAAGTCAATGCGGCATCAAAAGCGCTTCTTGCCGGATCCAATAATGTTAATCTCCAATCCTTTGTTCCGGCTGCCACGGGAACGGCCTGCAATGAATTGGCGCCCAAAGGACCGCTGGGTTTCGGAGTATACATATCCGTCGCCATCAAAACACTGTCTTTTTTAATCCAAAGGGCGGGGACGACTTTGCTTTTATTTGTGACAGGAGCACCGTTGGCTCCGGGAACTCCGCCATATACCCAAGCGGCTTTATCCTTTGCTTCCCCGGGAGAGCGAAGCCAGAAATAATTTAAGCTTGTAAGGATTGTTGAATTAAGATCATTGGCTTCTTTTGTGGATAAGGGCCACATGGAAACGGTAATGGACGGACCCGCTATACAATTGGTCGCCTGTCCGTTAAACACTCCGCTTTCCAGTGTGCGGGGAGTAACGGCGGATTTTTCCAATTCCGAAAAAGTGACATAGGTGTCGATTTTCGTCTTTAAACTACTGTCGGCATATTCATTATCCGTAGCATCAAATTGACTTTCTTTCAGTCCGGACCAGGCGAGCAAAGTGATATAACCGGGATAATTTGCCGTACCTTTTCCGTTATAGCCGATGACATACCAGCTTCCCGGAATCGAGGAGCTTTTTCCGAAAGCAATTTCAGCCGGATTATTCGTGTTGACCCTTGCTCCAAAAATTTCATCAAAATTAGTTGTAATTTTTCCCACACTTGTCGCAAAGGCAGTTTGAGGCAAACAGGATAAACATAACGATAACGCGAGAAAAACGGCAAGACGTTTTATTTTTTTCATCTTCATTTCTTTCTCCTTTCTGTTATACAAGAAAAAAATCTTTGCTAAGCTCCGAAAACGATTTTCCGTTCTCGTTACTTTCAGTATATCATAAAAGAATATTTTGCGTCAACGCGGCAAAGAGTACTTTCTTTTTTTAAAGAAGAACAACATGCTATGTCGGATGCCAATCCGCTCGGGAAATCATTGTTCGGAATCTTTAACGAAAAAAAGCAATGCGGCGGAAGGTTTTCGCTTCCGATACATTGCCTTTTACTTTTACGGATTTTTTATTTTTTAAACTCCGCAGCATATTTCCAGGTATTGCCTACTACGGAGAAGGTGGTTTCCACGCCGTCCACCTTGATACGAGCGGCAGTCACGCCTGCGGGAATCGGCTGATAAACCCAAAGAAGACCTTTGGAAGAAATTTCCGCGCCTCCTTTAAAAAGCTTGGCCACATAATTGCCTTTGGCGTTCTTTTCAATTTTTAAGGTATCCGCACCGTTTAAGGCATCCGGAGCGGACTCCAAAGCTTCCACCGTCCAGGTTCTGCCTTCCGCATCGGTTGCCGTCAATTTGGTTGTGCCCGGTGCGGGAGTTCCAAGTTCAGTCAATTCCTGTCTCTTTTTTTCAATTTTTTGCAATAGTTCTTCACGATCCTTCTCTCTTGCTTCCAAATTTCCTCTTATTTGATGTCCGAGAAGTCCACCGCCTACGAGTTTAAGCTGTTCTTTGAGGTCTGCAATCGTTTTTTCCAAATCCTCCAGTTCTTTTTTCAGTTTATCCAGTTCTTCCAGTTTTTGAAGTTCTTCAGGCGTTAAAGCCGATGCGATTTGGGGGATACAGACGGCGACAAGTGCAAAGATCAATAAAAATGCTATACTTCTTTTTAATTTGTTCATGGGTTCACTCCTTTCAAAAGTTTGTATTCGCATCGAAAACGATTTCCATTTTCGATGATTTCAGTATATCATGAAACAGTCTTTTGCGTCAATGAGATAAAGCATTTTTTTTCTTGAAGCGGGAAAATTTTTGTGTTATACTGTTCATAGTCAAAGTAAGTCAAAGTTGAGGTGAATACGATGGCGGGATTGAGTAATTATATTGAACGTTTTATCAAGGAAATGTTACAGGAAGCGGAGGACGGGATGATTGAAATCGGTCGGAATGATTTGGCGGATCAGTTTCATTGCGCTCCAAGTCAAATCAATTATGTATTGTCCACCCGTTTTACCCCGTATAAAGGATATTATATCGAATCCAGACGAGGGGGCAGCGGATATATCAAGATTATGAAGCTTTCCTGGGAAAAAGATGAGGGTTTGAAAAATTTGATTTGCGATACCATCGGGGAAAGTCTTACCAAAGATAAAGCGGCGCATATTGTTCGAACTTTGCTGGACGAAGAAATTATTACCGAAAACGAAGGGAAATTGATGTTGCATGCTTTGGAAGATATGGCTTTAACCAGGGTAACCAAAGACAGAAACGAAGTGCGGGCGGATATTTTAAGAAATATGCTGCTTGTTTATTTGCGATAGAGAGGTGAACCGGATGAAATGTATCCATTGCGGGAAGGAAGCGATGATGGAAATTCGATTGATTCCCTTGGACGGGAAGGAAGAAGAAATCTATTTGTGTCGGGAATGTATGGAAAAATATTTTTCCGGACAGGGGATGGATTCGTCTGAGGAGTTTTCTTTTTTTCAAGAAGTTTTGGAAAAATTATTGGGCAGTTTATTGACGGAAGTCAAAGAAAACGAAGAAGGAAATTCACAGGAGGAAGAGCCTTCAACGCGTTGTCCTTTTTGCAACAGTTCGCTATTCGAAATTTTGCAAAAGGGGAAATTGGGTTGTGAGCATTGTTATGAGACTTTCAGTGAAAAAATCAGCGAAATCATTACTTCCTGTCAGGGCAGTTTGCATCATCAGGGAAAGGTTCCCGAGGCCTATGAAGAGGTGATGGAGCTTTTACAGGAAATTGAAGCGGAAAAGAGACAAATTGAAGAGGATATCGTGGCGGAAAATTATGAACATGCGGCTCAAGTCCGAGACCGGATTTTACAGTTGACCGCCAAGGTGGAGAAAAAGCGGGGTGAGCTTTATGCCGACTTGGAGAAATAGCGGTCATGATCATGAAGATGTGGTGGTCAGTACCCGCATTCGTTTGGCGAGAAATCTGAAAGACCATTGTTTTCCGGGAAAGATGAATGAGGAGGAAGCTCAGGCGGTGGAAAATCAAATTGCCGCCGGAGCGGAGCATTTGCCGATGGAGTATGTGCATCAAAAGCTTTCCCGTATGGATAAGAATGACGCCAAGGTATTGATGGAACATCATCTGATCAGTCCGGAGCTGATTAAGCAAAGAGAGATTTCCTCTTATTTTCTGCGTGAAGACCAACGGATCAATTTGATGGTCAATGAAGAAGACCATTTGCGTTTGCAAGTGTTGACGGGAGGTTTTAATTTGGAGGACAGCTATCGTTTGGCTTCCGTGACGGATGATATTTTAAGCAAGTCTTTGGACTATGCTTTTTCTTTGGACTACGGGTATTTGACCGCCTGCCCCACCAATGTGGGGACCGGTCTTCGAGCCAGTCTGATGGTCTGTTTGCCCGGAATCGTTGCCAATAATCAATTAAAAAGCTGGATTGACAGTTTGGGAAAATTGGGGGTTATTGTCCGGGGAATGTATGGTGAAGGTTCCGGTGTGTATGGAGATATGTATCAGATTTCCAATCAACGGACGTTGGGTTTTAAAGAAGAGGATATGATCGGCAAGCTTTCTTCCATGATGAAGAATCTCTTACAGGAAGAGAGGGAATATAGAAATCTGATTTTGGAACGCAAAGGGTATCTTTGGGTGGAAGATCGAGTCTATCGTTCGTTAGGCTTATTAAGTCATGCCCGTACCATGGAGGAAAAAGAAGCCATTAATCATTTGTCCAATTTACGCTTGGGTATATCGTTGAATATGTATTCGGGAAAGACCTTGGAGGAAATCGACGAGATGATTTTTCATGTGGGGCATGCCTCCATTGCCCAATATCAGGAACGTTTAAATACGGATATGCGAATAGAGGCTTTACGAGCCTATTATTTAAGAAGAAGTTTTGTTTAAGTGGGGTGAGATGTTATGGAAAATAATGCTAAACAAGTCAACAAGCTTTTAAGGGATGCGGCGATGGAAGCCCTTTCCATGAAGCATGATTATATCGGAACGGAACATGTGCTTTTGGCCATGTTTAAACAGGAGGGGATGGTTTCCACGACCCTTTTAAAATTGGGAGCCAAATACGAAATTTTTAAGGATTTAATTCTCAAACAAACCGGTTACGGAAATGCGGTGGTTCCGCCCATGTCTTTAACGCCTCGAATGAAACGGGTTTTGGAGACGGCGGGCAATGAAGCCCGTGCTTTGGGGCACACCTATTTGGGGGCGGAACATGTGCTTTTGGCGCTGGTGCAGGAAGAAGATGCCTTTTCGTCCATGATTTTAAAATACAGCGGAATCAGTCCGGAAGTTATCGGCAAAGAGATTGTCAATCAACTGCAAAAGGCACCTATGACCGGAAGTTCTTCCGGCGAAAAAGAGACGGCGGTGTCGAAGTTTTGCAGAGATTTAAATCAATTGGCAAAAGACGGAAAGATTGACCCGGTGGTAGGGCGCGGCAAGGAAATCGAGCGAATTATTCAGGTGCTTTCCAGGCGGACCAAAAACAATCCGGTTTTAATCGGCGAGCCGGGTGTGGGAAAAACCGCTATTGCGGAAGGTCTTGCCCAACGAATCGTTCAAGGAAATATTCCGGAAATCATGCGGGAAAAACGGATTGTCAGTTTGGATTTGGCGGGAATGCTTGCGGGAACCAAATATCGGGGCGACTTTGAAGAAAGACTGAAAGAGACGATTAATGAATTGGTGAAGGATAAAAATGTAGTGCTTTTTGTGGATGAACTTCATACCATTATCGGTGCGGGAGCCAGCGAAGGCTCTATGGATGCATCCAATATTTTAAAGCCTTTCCTTTCCAAAGGGGAAATTCAAATGATTGGAGCCACCACCATCGACGAATATCGGAAACATATTGAAAAAGATGCCGCTTTTGAAAGACGTTTACAACCCATTATGGTGGAAGAGCCCACTGTGGAGGAGACGATTCAAATTTTAAAAGGGATTCGGGATAAATACGAAGTTCATCACGGAGTGGAGATCACCGATGAAGCTTTGGAAGCGGCGGCGGAGCTTTCTCATCGTTATTTGACGGATCGTTTTTTGCCGGATAAGGCGGTGGATTTAATTGACGAAGCCGCATCTATGATTCGTGTGAAAAATTTTGTAGCCCCCAACAGTCTGAAAGAACTGGAAGAAAAACTGGATGCATTAGAAAAAGAAAAGGAACAGGCGGTAGCCAATCAGGCTTTTGAAAAGGCGGCTTCCCTGCGCGATGAAACGGAAACCATTCGCAGGGAATTAAAGCAGGTTCAAGAGGAATGGAAAAAACAAAAGAAGCTCAAAAATATGGTGGTCGGTTTTGACCAGATTGCGAAGATTGTATCCCAATGGAGCAATGTCCCCGTGACCAAAATGACCGTCGAGGAGTCGGAGCGCTATTTGAATTTGGACAAAGAGTTAAAGTCCATTGTCATCGGACAGGATTTGGCGATTGACGCCATCTCTCATGCCATCAAACGCTCCCGTGTAGGTCTTGCGGATCCGAAAAAACCCGTGGGCAGTTTTATCTTTGTCGGACCTACCGGTGTGGGCAAAACTTATTTGGCAAAGTCCTTGGCAAAAAGTCTCTTCGGCGATGAAGAAGCCATGATTCGTATCGATATGAGCGAATACATGGAAAAACACAGCGTGAGCCGACTGGTAGGCTCTCCCCCCGGATATGTGGGCTATGACGACGGAGGGCAACTGACGGAGGCGGTTCGCAGAAAGCCTTACAGTGTAGTGCTCTTTGATGAAATTGAAAAAGCCCATCCCGATGTGTTCCATATTTTGCTTCAGGTTTTGGACGACGGACGATTGACCGACTCCAAAGGCAGAGTGGTGAACTTTAAAAACACGGTACTCATTATGACCTCCAATGTGGGAGCCACTTCTTTGAACAAACGTAATACCATGGGTTTTGCCATACAGGAAAATGAAAATCTGGCTGAATACGAAAAAATGAAGGAAATCATTCATGAAGAATTGAAAAAAACCTTCCGCCCGGAATTTTTGAACCGTGTGGACGACATCATCGTCTTCCAACACCTCAAAGAAGATTCGGTACAAAAAATTGTGGGACTGATGACCGAAGAGATTGAAGGACGACTTCAAAACATGGATATTCATGTGGAAATCGATAAAAAAGTACAAAAAGAAATCGCCAAAGCCGGTTATGATGAAAATTACGGGGCAAGACCGTTGCGCCGTACTATGGAAAATTTAATTGAAAATCGCTTGTCCGAAGAGATTCTGGCGGGGAAAATTTCCAAAAATGAAGATATCCTGATTGACTATGACACTCGAAAGAAAAAGATTGTATTTCGGAAAAAAGAAAAAGCCGATGAAGGGATGGTAGAACTGGAAGAAACAGTCAAATAAAAAACACAAAAAGAGTGACCGACAGAGGTCACTTTTTTGTGTGCACAAAAATTCTTTCTTTAAAAGGCAATAATTAAAGATTTTGAAGGCTTGTTTTGATGGAAAAGATCGTTTAAAAGAGCATGAAATAGAATTCGATTGTTCTTAGAAAAAGAGGACTATCCTATCGAAAAATATATGCAAATCGGTATAAGGATTTCAATAAGAGTTTGTCTGTCTTTAAGGAAATTGATATAATGATGAAAAAATACGTAGAAGGACAGTAAAATTTCACCGAATTTGACCGCTTGGAAAATAGAATATACAAAAAAATGAATGCAAAAAGAGAGGCGCAGAGAATGACGACGATGAGTGTATTTGATTTTTTGTTAAAAGAGAATCGTTTGGAATTATAAAAGAGCGTTTGTCACGCATGAAGTGGGATATATTATCGAAAGGGGTGCGTATAGATATGAAGAAAGTTAGGATAGAAAAAAATACCGTTCAGGAAACCTTGATTGTTCCGCTATACGGAAGAAAAATGTGCTCGGAAAAGTTCCCCGAACTCTATACAGATAGTTTTGCAAAGAAATTATGTGATAACTTAGACTATGATTTTTCGGAATTGGAGAAAAAGAATAATTCATTTTTGTATGAGTTCGGTTCTCTTGAGGCTGCAATGAGGCAACTGGATATGATCTGGGAGATTAAAGAGTATTTAAAAAAGTATCCTAAAGCCGTGCTTGTAAATCTCGGCTGTGGGTTGGATGAAACGGGAAAAGCTTGCGACAATGGACTTTGCCGTATTGTGAATGTGGATTTTCCTGATGTTATAGAAGTTCGTAAAGAACTTATTATTGAACAGGATAGAGAACAGAATATTGCTTGCGACTTAAAAGATTATTCATGGATGGATCGGATTGATGGGACGAACGGTGTCATTTTCTTTGCCGCCGGAGTATTTCACTATTTTAAGAGGGATGAAGTAAAGACATTGGTATTAGAGCTTGCAAAAAGATATAAAGGCGGCTGTTTGGTGTTTGACAGTGTAGGTAAACTCGGTTTAAAGTTGATGATGTCAAAGACGTTAAAGAATATGGGGATTAGTGATGTAGAAGGATTGTTCTACATAAACAATCCGATAAGAGAACTGAACTGGTCAAAAAAAGTCAAAGTGACTTCAAAAGGTTATATGTTAGGATATTATGACCTGAAAAGTCCTAATATTGGTTTCTCTCATCGTTTCCTTGCCATGATAGGCGATCGGATGATGAAGATGGCTATACACAGAATGGATTTTGAATAAATTTAGAGTCCTTGTGCAAACTTATTTCATAAAGCGATGGAATGGTTGTCATAGACCAAGATATAATAAAAAATAAGATTGACGTCGAAATTTTAGACCTCAAAAACAGATACAGGTTCAAAGGGCGGAAAAGATATATCCTATGCCTTTGCAGAGGAAGCATTACAAGGATGAAGATGGGGATTTAAATCCAATGAATATAATATACGGTTCAAGTCAAAGCGATTTGAAAAGTAAAATTCCAGTCCAAACAAAAACACAAAAAAGTGACCGGCAGAGGTCACTTTTTTGTGTACAAAGAGGATTATTGCGATTTAGATTCCACGATTTGCCATAATGATTTCGATTTCGTCTTCGTTGATGCCCACCATAGCTTCACCAAGGTCTTCGGAAACTTCCGCCAAAATTTTCGGGTCATTGTAGTTTTGAACGGCACGAACAATAGCTTTTGCACGTTTTTCCGGATTTCCGGATTTAAAGATTCCGCTGCCTACAAACACGCCTTCAGCACCCAGCTGACGCATCAAAGCGGCATCGGCAGGCGTCGCCACGCCGCCTGCGGAAAAGTTTACAACGGGAAGTTTGCCATGATCATGGACATATTTCACCAATTCATAGGGAACAGCCAATTCTTTTGCCGCATGATATAATTCATCTTCGGACATCGCGGCGACTTTACGGATTTCTCCTTGAATTTGACGCATGTGGGAAACGGCTTGAACCACATCTCCCGTCCCCGCTTCCCCTTTGGTCCGAATCATCGAAGCGCCTTCCCGGATACGACGAAGGGCTTCGCCTAAGTTTCTTGCTCCACAAACAAAAGGGGTTTTAAATTTATTTTTATCTACATGGTAAATATGATCCGCCGGAGACAATACTTCGCTTTCATCGATATAGTCAATGCCGATCGCTTCCAAAATTTGAGCTTCTACAAAATGTCCGATACGCACTTTCGCCATAACCGGAATGCTTACAGCATCCATAATACTCTGAATCATTTTGGGATCGGACATGCGGGAAACGCCGCCGGCAATACGAATATCCGCCGGAATTCGCTCCAAAGCCATGACGGCTACAGCGCCGGCTTCTTCTGCAATTCTTGCCTGTTCGGGGGTGGTAACGTCCATAATAACGCCGCCGATAAATTGCTTGGTTACATCTTTTTTCATATCAAGAACACTCCTTTTTTACCGGTTTCCGGCCGGAAAAAACCGGTTGCTTCAATCTTGAAGATAGTATAGAATAGAACTGGTCAGTTTAAAAGAACCAAAATAAAATATTTTTATGGGACCAGATAGGAGAAAGTATGAAAGAGAAAAAACCGATTTATATGGAAATCTATGAAGATATTAAAGAGAAAATTGACCGGGGCGATATGAAAATCGGTATGAGACTGGAGAGTAAGCGAGCTTTGTCCAATCGAATGAACATCGGCATCAATACGGTAGAAAACGCTTACGCCATGCTCTTGGACGAAGGCTATATTGAAGCCAGAGAGCGTAGAGGCTATTTTGTGGCAAAACAGGATTTGCTTTTACGTCCCTTGCCGGAGAAGAATAAGCTTGACACAAAAATCAAAAAGAAAGAATATCCCTATGATTTTTCCTATCAGGGCGTGGATAAGAAATTTCCTTTTGCTTTGTGGAAAAAGCTCACCAAAGAAGCCGTGGATGTGGAGAGAGAAAATCTCTTGCGACGGGGAGACCCTCAGGGAGAAGAGGGACTTCGAGAATCTATCGCCGCCTATTTGGGACAATCCCGGGGCATCAAAGCGACGAAGGAAAACATCATTATCACCGCCGGCACCGAATATCTGTTTCAGATTCTATTCGGTTTGTGGAGAGAAAAAGCCGTGTTCGGCATTGAAAACCCGGGTTTTGAACGTTGGAGTCTCCTTTTTGAAACCAACGGAATATCCTATGTGCCTTTGAACATGGACGATAAGGGAATACTTCCCGAAGAAGTCAAAGAAAAAAACGTGGACATTCTCTGTATCACTCCCTCGCATCAGTTTCCTACAGGAAAAATCATGCCTATCGGCAGACGAAAAGAACTTCTCCAATGGGCGGAAAAAGAAAAACGCTATATCATCGAAGATGATTATGACGGCGAATTTAAATACACGGGACGTCCGATTCCCGCACTAAAAAGCATCGACACCCGCGATCGGGTGGTCTATATGGGAAACTTCTCCAACACCTTGAGTCCGGCGCTTCGTGTAAGCTATATGCTCTTGCCGGATCGTCTTATGGCACGCTATATCCGTCGGGTATCTTATGCGGCCTGCCCCGTATCCACTTTGACGCAAAAAACTTTGGAACTCTTTATCGCCAAGGGATTTTTTATTCGTCATGTCAATCGAATGCGAAAAATCTATAAGGAAAAGCGGGAACTGATATTAAGAGAGTTAAAGCATCATTCGAAGATACATGTCGGCAGTACCGAAGCCGGACTGCATATCATTTTGGAAATAGAAGAGGGGCAAGACGAAAAAAAGCTTTGCCTGAAGGCTCGAGAAAAGGGAATTCTTATCCATGGGATATCGCGTTACGCCATCGGAAGTTATACAGGTAAACCCGCTTTGGTGATGGGTTTTGCAGGTCTTGAGAAAGAAAAAATCAAAGAGGGATTACAAGTCTTAAAAAAAATAGTGAGAGAATAAAGCGCAAAAAACAAGGAGGAAGAATATGTTCGATAAATAATATATTTTCATAAATACTTATTTTTTGTAAGATATCATGATATAATACAACGATAAGTATCCTTAATAAATACGATAAATAATGAATGAAAAAATGTAGGGAGGAGTATAGACGATGTATAACAAAAAAGAATTTCAATTAAAATTGACACAAAGTGCCGATTACCGAGGCATTTATCATTGGATGATGGAAAACGGTAAAGATAAGATTGCCATGGAGTACAAAGAAGACGGAAAATCGAAGAATCTGACTTATGCGGAATATGGACGATTTATCCAAGGAACAGCGAAAAATATTAGGGAGCAAATACAAACTCAGGACAGTTTTATGGGTATCAAAATCCAAAATTCACCGGAATTTTGCATCGCTTTTTGGGCGAGTCTGATGGCGGGCAAAAACGTCATCCTTCTGGATGCAAGACTCACCCCGGACAAAACCAGAGCTTTATTGAAAAAAGCCGGCAGCAATACCCTGTTGACCACGGAAAGAATTGACGGCACCAAAAGCTTTTTAATTCGTGAACTCTTGGCGAAGGGGGATGAAACCGATTTTGTCTGGGGAAATCAGGTTGCTCTTTGCACCAGCGGAACCACTGCAAATTCTAAAATTTTTGTACATACCGGACAGGAAATGGTACAGCAAATGTTGTGTCTGGACGGCTTAATGGAGAAAACCGACCGATGGGGCAGACCGGAAAAAATCGAAAAAACATTGGTCTTTTTGCCCATGCACCATGTGTTGGGCTTTGTCGTTATCTTCATGCTTCCTTTAATCACAGGGAATACTATGGTTTTCCCGGAAAAAATCATCCCGGAAGTCTTATTAAAAACCTGTCGGGAGCATCATGTAACCCAAGTGATCGGCGTACCCGTCCTTTGGAACGGCGTTGCAAAAATGCTGCAAAGAAAAATACAAATGCAAGGGGAAAAAAGCTATCGTCATTTTATGAAAAGCTTAGAACAGGGCATTGAACTGGAAAAACAGGGCAAACCCATACCCTCCGCACTGGAAGGACTGCGGAAAATGGTTCGCAGTCAACTTTTTGGGGAAGATCTCTATCTGGCATGTACTGGCGGGGGCTATATCTTACCCGATACGCTAAAAATTATCAACGGATTGGGATACTATCTTGTAAACGGCTACGGCATCACGGAAACGGGAATTTTAAGCGTAACCAATTCGGAGAACATGGAAGAACGTTTAAGAGGAAGCGTCGGGGAAGCCATTTATCCCGGCGGAATCAAAATCAACTTGGAAGAAGGGGCAAATTCCGGCGAAATTCTGGTTCAAAATCCCTATATTCACTGTGCCGTGATGGAAGACGGACAGATTATCCCCAAAGACTATCACCGTCAGGAGTGGTTTGCCACAGGGGATGTAGGTCATATGACCGAAGGAACCCTATTTATCGACGGACGGATTAAAGACATTATCTTTGACGGATCCGGAGAAAATATCTATCCCGATGAGGTGGAATCTCACTTCGAACAACTTCCCGGTGTGGAAAAATTAAGCGTTTTCGGCTATAAGAAAGGACTTTATGACGAAACTTCCATGGTTTTGGAACTCTCCCAAACGGCGGATGAAAAAGAGATAGCCAAAAGCATTCACAAAATCAACAGCAAGCTGCCTATGGGTATGCAGATTAAAAATGTATTCATATCGGCACAAGCCTTACCCTTGTCCGCATCCATGAAAATTCGCAGACAGCTCTTAAAGAAAGAGATTGAAGAAGGAGACGAAAAATACCGCAATTTGGAACTCTTCTCTGTTAAGATAAAAGAAGAGCACCATAAAGAAAGTCTATCCAAACAGGCACTTCCCTATCAGAAAGTCGAAGCGGGAATCAAAAAAATTCTAAGCCGTGTCTTAGTATTGCCGGAACGGGAAATCGGGGACGATACAAATTTGGTGGCGGACCTTGGCATCGATTCTTTGCAAAGCTTGACCATTTTAACGGAAATTGAAGATTGCTACGGAATTATCATTAACAGAGAAGAGTACTACACCTGTCTTAGCCCCAAGGAATTGACATCTCTGGTCTATCACAAGATTCGGGGCGACATCTTGGAAATTCGACACAACAAAGAAGAAAAATGTGTTCCCATAAGCCGATTTGAAGATTCCGTTGAATATCGAAATTTTACCGAAAGACAGGAAAGCGTCAAAGAGGAGATGGAAAAATACGGCAATCCTTATTTTGTTCCCCACGATTCACCCATAAGAGACACCTCCTTTACCGGCGGACAAAATAAAATCAACTTCGGAAGCTATAATTATATTTGCATGTCCGGCGACCCGGAAGTCAACCGAGCCGCTATAGACGCCATCGAAAAATACGGCACCAGTGCCAGCGGAAGTCGACTTCTGGCGGGGGAAAAAACCCTTCATAAGGAATTGGAAAAGAAGATTGCACTGTGGAAACATACACAAGATGCCATCGTCCTTGTCGGCGGACACTCCACCAATGTCACCTTCGTGGGCAATTTCTGCAATGAAAAAGATTTAATTCTTTATGATGCCTTAAGCCATAATTCCGTAGTCCAAGGAGTTCAGCTCTCCAAAGCCCATGCACGTATGTTCCCTCACAACGACTGCAAAAGCTTGGAAAACATGCTCAAACGTCAGCGGGATTATTACGAAAAAGTACTCATCATAGCGGAAGGGGTATATAGCATGGACGGAGACGTCGCTCCCGTACCCGAATTGGTGAGATTAAAGAAAAAATACGGCTGTTTCCTCATGATTGATGAAGCCCACTCCGCAGGTGTCTTAGGAGAACACGGAGGCGGCGTGGACGAATATTTCGGTTTAGAGGGAGACGACATCGACATTAAAATGGGCACCCTGTCCAAAAGTCTGGGCGCTTGCGGCGGATATTTGGCAGGCAGTCATGCGCTAATCGAATATTTACGCTATAATATCCCGGGCTTCGTCTTCTCCGTGGGATTGTCTCCGGCTTTGGCGGGAGCGGTTCTAAAGGCCTTGGAGATTTTGGAACGGGATAACAGTCGAGTACAAAAACTCCAAGACAATATTGCCGTCTTTATGCGGGAAGCCAAAAAACACGGTTTCGACACCTGTCTGGCTGGGGAAAGCGCCGTCACACCCATCCTTATCGGCTCCGATGAACTGGCTTTTCAATTAAGTATGCTCATGCTTCAAGACAATATCGTCGTCCCCCCGGCGGTCTATCCCGCCGTTCCCAAAGGCAAGGCAAGACTGCGCTATTGCTTAAACAGCGCCCATACGGAAGAGGAAATTATCTACGCCTTGGATATTTTGGCGAAACGTTTAAAAGAAGAAAATACAAAAAGATAAAAGAGGATAGAAGAAGCTCCGCTTGTTTTGAGGCGGAGTTTTTTATGCGGTATGATTTTGGAAAGGGAATATTTTAGAGAAAGAGGATACGTTCTTAAAAGTTTTACGCTTATGTCGACTGGAGAAGTCGAGTTCTCCTTTATCCGATGAGAAAGGTGAGGTCATGGGATTGCTCAATGCCTGCAATGGGGGAAGTCTTTTGGCTTTGTGTTCGGCGAATCGATGAAAAAAATGATTCGGGAAAATATGAAATAAGAGAAATTCATTGTAAAGTTCTTTTGAACAAATAAAAAATCTGTAGGGCGATAGAGATGTTCCTACAGATTTTTTTGTTTTCAAAAATTTTAGCGAATAAATTCTCGGATGGTGTCGGCGAAGCGTTTGACAAAAGTTTCCCCGTCCAAGTTCAGGCAGACTTGGGTGCGTGTTTTTTTCTCCCGAAGTTTTTCCATGGTGCTGACGGTGCGTCCTCGAGTGGGACCTTGTGTTTCCACGGTGAGGTTGATGGGCAAAAATTGACGGATGCTTTCCGGGTGGAGAGCCGCTTCCACGGCTAAGGGGTCGTGAATGGCGCCGCCTAAATTGTCCGGGTCATTGTATTCAAAAGTGAAATAGTACTTGGCCATGGCATTTATGATTTGACTTTTGCGACTGTTTAAATCACCCCAGCTTCGGATGGCGTCATTGCCGATATGGGCTCTTAGGGTTACGTCCAAGCCCACCATGGTGGTGGAAACTTCCGATTCCAAAACGACTTTGGCGGCTTCTGGATCCGCATAGATATTGGCTTCCGCATAGGGAGTCACATTGCCCTGCACAGTCAGAGCACCGCCCATAAAGGTGATATTGCCGATGCCTTTCATCGCTTCTTCGTCTCTAAGAATAGCTTGAGCGATATTGGTCAAGGGTCCTGTGGGAATCAGGATTAAATCTTCACCGTATTTCTGTGCCGACTCTAAAATAAAATCTACAGCCGGCATGGATTCGGCGGAGCGTTTCGGTTCCGGAAGTTCAAGATTGCCAATGCCGTTTTGTCCATGAATTCGATAGGCGATTTCATGAGGGATAAAGGCTGTGTCGCTTGTCAACACGCAGGTGTTTCCTAAAAATACCGGCACGTCTTCTCGACCGAAAAGTTCCAAAACGGCAAGAGAGTTTTTCAGAGAGGTTTCTGTTTTCACATTGCCGAACACGGTGGTGATTCCAATCAGTTCCACATCCCGATGGGCTAAGAGATAGGCGATGGCAAGGGTATCGTCGATGCCTACATCCATATCTAAAATAATTTTTTTCATCATAGACTCCTTTATTTTTTCTCTTTTTATTTTATTGTACTCTTCTTGAAGACAAAAGAAAAGTTTTTGAGAGACTGTGCTATAATAAAGTAAAAGGGGGAGGTCAAATGAAAGCTTTTAAAACCCATCAGGTTCAAGTGGATTTTATGCATTGTCTATATGTGGAAGAATGGGGAAATCCCCAAGGCACACCGGTGGTCTTTTTGCACGGAGGACCGGGCGGAAGTATTTCTCCTCAGAGCAGAACGTTTTTTGATGAGGAAAAACATCGGGTGATTCTCTTTGACCAAAGAGGGTGCGGAAAGAGTACTCCTTTTGGCGAAAGGAAGGACAATACGCCTTTTCATTCCGTAGAAGATATGGAAAAAATTCGGCAAGCCTTGGGGATTGAACGTTGGGTGGTTTTCGGGGGAAGTTACGGCTCCACTTTGGCGCTGGTCTATGGGATACTCCATCCGGAGCAGGTTATTCATTTTGTGCTTCGAGGGATTTTTCTGGGGAGAAAGTCCGATGTTCACTGGCTTTATCAAGAAGGAGCGAGCTGGTTTTATCCGGAACGCTTTGCACCTTTCAGGGATTTGATTGAGCCCGGTAAGCGTCATGATTTGGTGTCCGCCTATTATGAACTTTTGACGGGAAGGGATAAGGAGAAGGCAAAAAAAGCGGCTAAAACATGGTCCGACTGGGAGAGCGGAATCGTCCGATTGATTCCGCCGGAAAGTTTAGCTTCCGATGAAAAAAGTGAGATGAGTCTGGCACTTTTGGAGTGCAGTTATTTTTATCATCAGATGTTTTGGAGGGAGGATAATTATCTCTTAAATCATATCGAACAGATTAAAGACATTCCTATGGACATCGTTCACGGGCGTTATGATGTGGATTGTCGTCCTTCGGGTGCCTATGAACTCCATGAAGCGTTGCCGAATTCCAAGTTGCATTTGGTGGAAGCGGCAGGGCATTCACCCTATGATGAACCGATGATGAAGAAACTTCGAGAGATTATGGAGAATTTGTAGGAGGATAAAATGAACAGAAAATTTTGGGTTTTGTTTATCTTTTTGCTTGCATTTCCCTTTCCGGCGCTGGCGGATATGGGACCGAAACCGGAGATTGTCATTCGGTTGAAGAATCCGCCCAAAGAAGAATATCTTTTGGATCTATTGATTCACAAACCGAAGAACTGGACGGATCGAAGTAGCGGGTTGCCGGAAGATTTGGCGAAAGTGTTAAGGCTGTATCAGGACGGAGATTGGGTCAGCGGAACGTGTTATAATCCAACACCGCCTTTATTCACGGATGTGCAAGGCTTTGAGGGAGAAAATGGACTGCGTATTCACCGTTTCGGTTATTTCGGTACGCCCAAAGAATATCGGGTGATTATTGTCACCGAAGGGGAAGTAAAAGTCAGCGAAGTTTTTACCCGTAAGACTTTTACGCAAAACTTAATTCTCGACGGTCAAAATATGAAGGCAAAAATTTTTGTGGATTTTTCCAAACTCGCTTTTAAATTTTTGATTACTTTGGTGGGAACTCTGTTTATAGAAGGGATTGTGTTGTGCTTGTTTCGTTATCCATGGAAGGAGAATCGCAAAATCTTTTTTATGGTCAATCTTCTTACGCAAATAGTTCTTTATCTCGTCTTTATATTCCGTGGGATGAATATTTTCTCTTTTATCGTGATGGAGATTTTAATACTGTTTTTTGAGAGTGTTGTCTATGGGGTGCTTTTAAAAGGAAAGAAAAAAGGATGGGGCTTGCTCTACGGAATTTGCGCCAATCTTTTAAGTATGACAGTGGGAATATATTTTGCTCCGTTATGGATATCTATGTAGATATATAAAAATGAGTACAAAAAAACAGCTTCTTGGGCGAAAATTTTTCGACTTAGCCCATGAAAGCTATTTTTTTATTTTTGTCCGTCTCGGTTTTCTTTACGAGGTGATTTTTTTGTTTCAAGTCACAGATAAGCCATAGGATGAAGATGGCTTGGATAAGCACACTGATGATACTTCCTTCCACACCGAATTTGCCGCCGGAAAGCCATTCCGGACCCTGTATGCTGATTTGTACCAGGGAAAAATCCGTATTGTTTCCGCTGACGGAGAAAGAGAAGATACTCCCTTGAAAAAAGTTCCATGCGGCGTGAATTCCGCAAACACCCCAAATGGAATTGGTCTTGAGCATGTACAAAGCGGTTAATACGCCATAGAGGAATAAATCCAAAAGGGGGATGATGCTTATCCCTTCGTTACCGATATGCATGACGGTAAAGAAGAGGGAAGAAGCGATTAATCCGACGGTTACGGAACGTTTTGCCGCAACGGAACTGAAAAGCCAACCCCGTGTCAGGATTTCTTCCGTACTGCTTTGCACAATCCATGCGAAAATCAACAGGATAACTCGGGGGAGCATATCTAGTGTAAAGTGAAATCCTTGAATTTTTGCCGAACCCAATACAACCATAATCAAAGTGGAGAGGCTGAGCATAGCGGCTCCTATACCATAGCCGACGAAGAAATCTTTTCCCACATTTTTTTTGGTCATGCCTAAGCCTTGCCAAGGGCTTTTTTCCACAAGCTTTGCCCATAGGAGTACGACGAACAGAAGGGGAAAAAAGAAAAACAATTGAGCCTCCAAAGCTTCCCAAGGAATATGGGGGAAGAGGACCGTCAAAAGACTTTGGATAAGGGTGGATAGAATCTCACCGACAATGAGCAAAAGGACACCGATAATTAAAGATAAAAGGAGTCCGTAGTTTCTTTTGGATTCTTTTTTTATTTCGTAAAATGGTTGTTGCATAAAAACTCCTTATATAAAATTTTGAAATAAATTAAAGAAAGAGAGCAAGGTCTTTTAAAGAGGCGATGGGATGTTTGCCAATACGAATTCCATAAAAAGAAAGTCCCATGTTTTCTGCAAGTCCCAAGTCCGCCTGCGAATCTCCACATAAGAAAGAGGTCGACAGTTCAATATCGGGATATTTTCTCAAAGCCTGTTGTATCAGCCCCGGATTCGGTTTACAGCAGTTACAATTTGCCGCTCGTGAGTGGGGGCAATAAAAAACATCCAAAAGGGATACATGATTTTTTTGAAGCAAACGGAGCAATTGAGCGGTGAAAGACTCATACTGCTCCAAGCTGATAATGCCTTCACCAATGAGATATTGATTAGATACGATGATGATTTCATATCCTTTTTGATTTAAAAATTGCATTCCTTCGATGGCGCCGGGCAAAATTTCAGGAGACCTGATCCATCGCCAATGTTCATCCGGATAATCTTTGTTTATCGTTCCGTCCCGATCTAAAAAAGCAACCTTCATTTTTTACTCCTTTAATTCTATTAGCATTAGGATATCACATCGGCTTATTTTTTGAAAGGGAGGTGGAAAGTAAAAAGGTTTGCAATTCTTAGTTGTCAAGACATATGTTACACTC
>KI259827.1 GCA_000467935.1 Peptostreptococcaceae bacterium oral taxon 113 str. W5053 | reverse complement strand
CATTTCTTGACGGCGGTAAAGTCCGTTTCCCCTTTCTTCGGGGTGTTGGTTAATGTGATGGTTTTGTCTTTGTCGGCAATACTTAAGGTTACTTCTTTATCTCCCGTAACGGTAAAGTCCGCATTCCCGTCTTCCGTCACTGCATAAGTTCCATAGGGAAGGTTTGCAAAGGGCTTTTCTTCTCCTACAGCCAATTCGAAGGTGGTGTTTAACAGTCCGCTTCCTTCCGGAGCTTTTGTGAACTTAAATTTAAATTTCGGTGCCTCAACCCCTTGCGGTGCGTTGGGCGCTCCCGCCTGTCCGGCTGTAAATGCTTTTTTCACGGTTAATTTGCCGTCGCCTTTTTCCGCATTGATGACTTTGATTTCCGTATCGCTCATGCCCCATTTGTTGCCTTGAGGTACGGTGTAGCCTTCCAGTTTCGCACCGTCCTGTCCGTTGATTTTGACCGCATAGTCTGCTACCGTTCCGCCGCCGGTTACGCCCGTTTCTTCAATGGTGTAGGTGCCGCCGACCGTTAAATTGGTGACCAGTTGTGCTTTGCCCGGGGTTAAGGTGTATTCCTTTGCACTTCCGTTGTTCGGAGTTATGTTTACTTTAAAGGTTCGTCCGGAGTTTGCTCCGCCGGCAAATTCTTTGACGAGTTTTACCAATAATACGTCCACTGCCGGTTTCGGAAATGTTCCGTTGTGGTCTCCGCCGTCTTTATCTTTGTATTTTACCGTCGCTTCTTTATTGGTCCAATATTTTCCGCCTTCTTGGGGTGCTATGTCAAGAATCTTATCGGTTGCCTGTACTTGGTATTTTAATTCCGCTTTGTACAACAATTCATCCTGATCGTCCGGTTTTAATCCGTCCGGTTTCCATGTAATGGTGTTGGAAGCGGCATCATACGTAATTCTTCCGCCGGAAGCCGCAAAGGCTTGCTTGGACGCGTCGGTGGGTTCAAAACCGTCTCCGATTTTGTCCGTTACCACGATGTCTTTCATGGGTGAACCCAAACCGCCCGCAATTTTGGAAAACTCAGTTTCTACGGTTTGCGGATCCGCAGTGATATATTTGCTCGCATCCGTTGCCACCTGCTTTAAATATGCTTGTCCATGGGGACTGATATCATTATCCAATGCGACGCTGTAAAAGATAACTCCGTTAGCCTTTGCCTGATTGATTTCCTCCCAATGGGGCGGTGTATCTGGCGGATAAGGTTCCCCGTCGGATAATAGGACAATGATCTTGTTCTTGGCCTGACTGTTTGCCATTTGCTGCACGGCTTTCAGCAATGCGGTACCGGTAGCGGTGCTTCCATTGATTTTGTACTGGTCGATAATTCCTTTTAATGTATCCGCATTATTGGAAAAAGGACTATCCAAAAGCACGTCAGTTATCGAAGAATAGGAAACCAATGCGATTCTATTCCTCTCCTTATTCTTTCCTTTTAATGCAATCTCCACAAAGGTTTTTCCCGCATTGATTGCCGCCTGCATTCTGTTATTCTTACGCATACTTCCGGAGCGGTCCGTGACCAGGACAACATCACAGGATTGGGGCTCCGTTGTTCTTGCCTCCATGCCCAAAACCACGTCAAAGACATTGACCTTGTTCGGATCTTGTTCCGCTGTTTTGGTGAATTTGGGTTCGGATGGGGGCTCATCCGTTGCCGCCAATGCGGACAGGGGCAACATGGTGAATACCATCACCAATGCCAGCAACAAACCCATACAACGTTTTGTTGTCGTTTTACTCATTGTTTTATCAGTCCTTTCTGTTTGAAAATATTTTTATACCGCATACATATTATACCCATTAAATCTAATTTTTACCAATTTTTTAATGTTTTTAAACATCTTTCGACAACAAAAAGATTGTTCGCACAAAAAGTCTCAGTGCACCCGAAGTGTTGTGCAAAGCCGTTTAAGATCCCGCCGCAACGGCAGTTTGAGAACTATTCCGCCTTAGCGGCTAAAGAGAACTCCTTTACGGGAACATCGCAGGGCAAAGAGACGGATATGAAAGCTGCAATCACTTTTGCGTATATGAACACAAAAAAATCGGCGATATCGAAAAGGTATAGAGATGGCTATATGGTCTCAATAAGTCTGCCATTTTATTAAAATAAACGAATTTGATTCAATCTTTCTTTAAAACTCAAACAAACCCAAGATTTCTCTTGGGTTTGTCTACAGTCCGAGACTTTTCTCGCAAAAAGTCCTTTTTAATCATTTTCAGATTATCTGCAAGCACCTGCTCTGGGAAGAACCTTCATTTCGGGAACTCCTACAATAATATCTTCCAGACAACCTTCCGGAACACGAGCCGGACCCGGTGATTTCGGAGTCTCTGGTTTTTTCTCTTCTTGTTTCTCCGGTTCAATTTCTACTTCAATTGCCAATGCATTGGCAAGGGGCAGCATCAGCATTACTGCCAACAGCAACAGTGCAACAATTTTTTTGTTTTTGAACATTTGTATCACTCCTTTGTTTTTTTCCAAAAAGAACAGCTTAAGACTTTTTCTTTCAATATATTTGCCGATCTTCTCAGGGATCAAGAAATTATCCCTGATATTTTTCAGAAAAAATCTTATCCTCCTCTCTGCACGTCTAGTATACCACAAGTTTATTGCGTTTGTACAGTATTTTTTTAAATTTCCCTTTTTTTTATATCTTTTTCTTTCCCTCTGTTTTTTTCTTTCCTTCATCATTCCTTTAAAAAGCGCTTTTTTACTTTTTCAGAAAGAGCTTCTTTGCATCCTCATCCGGTTGGCAGACTGATGGCTTATCCGGCTCTTTCTTTATGCTTGATCCATAGCAGCTTCTCCAAATCATTCTTTCTTCGCCTCTCTTGGGAAGCGGAGCATCAAAAAAC
>KI259826.1 GCA_000467935.1 Peptostreptococcaceae bacterium oral taxon 113 str. W5053 | reverse complement strand
TACATAATCTAAAAAGGCATAGATTAAATCGTTATTTGTTTCTTCCTGCATACCTGTAATTTCTCTTTCAAAGGCTTCAAACACACCACCTTTTTCTACTTTTCGTTTGGAATCTGCACTTCTTTTGAGTTTATTTTTCTTTTGATTAAGCAACTTCATTTTGTTTTGTGCTTTTTCTATTCTATCTGCTTCTTTCTCAATTTGTTCCATTACTTTTTCTAATTCTTTCATTTTAAATTTCTCCTTTTTCTAAAATTAAATTTGAGTAAACAAAAAACAGTAAACCTTTTTTTGATTTACTGTTCCTGTTTTAGCAAGCTAATTATAAATAACCTCCATAAGCAATTTCAATTTTATACTTTCTTTTGCTTATGGAGGCTCAAATAAATTCAATCTATCATCTTTCTAGCATTCAGATTATATATAAAAATTAAATCTATTTTTTTATACATCACTCATTCACAAATAACAATCCCGAAACATAATTTGAAGTTCCAATACTTAATTCATATTCTTTAATTAAATTAAAATCAGGAATTGAAAATATTTTTATTGACTTATTATTTGCTGCTACAAACTTATCATTCATAACACCTGCTACAGTTAATAACATTCCTAAATCGAAAATTTGTTCGTTTCCGCTTTCATCCCATACAGATACTTCTGTTCCTTCATTTGTAACAGGATCATAATATGTCAAAATAAATCTATCTCCAAATTTAAATATGTTATATGGAATATCTTTTTTTGTTGTAAATTCACTTATTTCAAAAGTTGATTTATTTATTTTAAGGATTTTCCCTACAGGCTTAATGTTAGCATTTCTATTTACAGTTACATATAAATTATCTTCATCTTCAAGATACATTCTCGTTGGATTACCATATTCAGTGAGGTCAATTTCTGCTTCTAAATCTAAACTTGGCGCATAAACATTTAACATAGTTTTAGGTCCTTCTGAATTACTATTATTTAATTTTCTAACAAAACAAAATAATTTACCTGAAGATGCTATTACTGTTTCTAAATAAACTTTTTCCAAAATTACAGAATTTTTCTTCTTAGACACCACATCATATGACTCCAGACAGCTGTCACCATTTAATGTATTAATTGCATAAACATTGTTTCCAATACTTGCCATATGATTTAATGCAATGTTGGTAAAAGGGTATTCTTCAACATCCAATGACTGCTTGTTAATACTGATAACTTTTCTGGTATCTTTTTTATTTCCAAGTCCTTTAGGAATCATATAAATTTTATCAGCATTTACGGCCGGAGAGTAAAAAGGTGTACCAAGCATAGCATAAGGAAGTTTTTGTTTTTGAATAGAATTAAAGTTTAAATCAAACCAAAGAATTTCTGATTTATAGTCTTGAGATGTTGTAATAACAAGACCCAAATCAACCTTCTCCCTATCAACGGAATTTTTAAGTTTGCTACATCCATTTATAAAAAATAAACTTACTATAATCAAAAAACATAATAAAATTTTTGCTTTATTTTGGATATCAGTTTTTACCCTCCAAAATTTTTCAATCAAATTTAAATATTTACTTTTCATATATTAAATTTGTCTCATCAGTCCAAACTAATTCGATAGGATGAACAGGGTTGGAAAGCATAGTAGCATTGGCAAATGCCGGAGTGTTTAAATCTATATTATAATTATCTAAAAATGCCGCCCACACAAGTTGTGAACAATAAAATTTTGCTCTAGTTGACATATTATAGAAATTAAAATTATAAGGTTTTGAAATCTGTTCATAACACCAGTCTGCAGCATTACTATCTTGTGTTACCGTAGTGTTTTTCACAGTTGCACCATAGCATGTAGTTTTTGTTGAATACCAATCATTATCTCCAGTAGTAACTCCTTGTGATAATGATTCAACTACAACATTTCGCCCATATATTATAGCAGCATGTCCTGTTGGAATTAGTCCTTTGTATTTATCCTTTGTAACTAAAATCACACCTTTTCTTGTAGGATATTGTCCAAAAGATGCTCTTAACATTCCATCAGAAGCAGTAAAATCTGTTTTATCAGGCATGAGTTTTTTTGTTTCAACTTGTTCAATAAGTTCTTCTACTTCTTCTTTTCTAAAAACTTCAGACGCACTCTGATACTTTTCGCCAGTTTGATCAAATTCTTCCGCTTTCCCTTGATATTCATTAGCTTGAACAAACGTAGGGTTTAAAAGAAGACAAAACATTAGTACACTAACAAGTATAGAAAATCTTTTTTTCATAACAAACCTCCTAATTATCTTAATTATATATTTGCATGTCTGTAAAAAAATCTTTCAATCATTATATCAGTTTTAAAACAACTAAATAATAAATAATCTCCATTCTTATACCTTTGAGGATTCTTATAATTGCTCATAACATCATCTCCCTCTGACTATATGTAATCAATATCTTTTATTAACTATATCCACAATCACAATTATTACATCTATATTCGCCTGTACCATCTAAATCGAAAATTTGATACATACAAACTCCTAAAGCATTCGCTATATCATTTGCTATCTTTAGAGTTGGAATAGTCTTTCCGGTCTCTATTTTATTTATACTCACTCTTGATATCCCAATTTTTTTACCCAATCTATGTTGGGATAAGCCCAACGGCTTTCTATATTCTTCAATTCTATTATTCAAAATCTCACCCTCTTCTTTTTTGGTTAATTTAAGTTTACCACAATCATTTTTATTTGTCAATATTTTTCAGTTATCTATAACTAATTTTTTGTCGGTTACTCCTGATATAGTTCCTGCCCCTGAATCTCACAGCGACGTTTTGTTCTACTTGGCAAGCTCTTTTCTAATACTTAGAATGTCATCGCCTACTTCCCCATAGATACATATCCTTACAGACCGCTCATTCAATTGTCAAAGAACAATTTTCTTTATGTCTGTATGATATTGTATTTTTGCTATTCTTCCCGTATGTCCTAAATCTTGGAATATCCGTTTTTGTTCCCACTTTTCCACGATTGTGGAAATGGTATGGTATAATATTTATAAGAATATTTTGTATCAAGGAGGTTATCTGTTATGAAATGTAAAATAACCTTACAGGAACGCTTAAAAGATTTAAGAGTTGCACATAATCTAAATTTAGAGGAATTGGCTAAACTAACAGGTATTTCAAAATCTGCCTTAGGAAACTATGAAAATGATGACTATAAAGAAATCAATCATGGTAATTTAGTTGCACTTGCACAGTTTTATAAGGTATCCACTGATTACTTACTTTGTCTTACAGAAAACAAAAATCACCCAAATACAGATTTAACTAATCTACACTTGAGTGATGATATGATTGATTTATTGCTAAGTGGCTCTATCAATAACCGTTTACTTTGTGAAATTGCTACACACGATAAATTTAAGGAACTTATGACTGATACAGAGATTTTTGTTGATGGTATTGCCACTAAACGATTTAATGACTTAAATTATTCTCTTGAAACTGTAAGGGCTGAAATCATAAACCAAAATCCCAATGTATCTACTGACCATACTTTAAGAACTCTATCGGCTGCTCAAGTAGGCGAAGAAGATTTCTTTTGCCATATTACCCATAAAACATGGGGTAGCATTATAAAAGATATTCGTAAAAATCATGAACAGGATATTGACAGTATTCCTGAAAATGATAATACCTTATCATTGCAAAAAATTCGTCAGATTATGATTTCTTCCGGAAACAATATAGATAAATTCATTGAGATTTTCTGTAATTCTTTTCAACTAAAATATCAAAAGTTATCTGAAAATGAAAAGGAATTTTTAAGAAAATTATTCAAAAAATCTCCTATCATTAAAAACTCAGGGCTTAAATTTAGAAAAAAGAAAAAATAGTTTACAACAACTCTCTAATTCATTCATTCAGTTTTAATAATCGTAAATAGGCTTGATATTCGTATTTTATATTTGAAGTTATTCTATATTTGAATAACTTCTCTTATAGAATACAACATCGTGCATATTGTTCTTTTGCATGACCAT
>KI259825.1 GCA_000467935.1 Peptostreptococcaceae bacterium oral taxon 113 str. W5053 | reverse complement strand
TGAGCGAGATGTCAAAAGAGCAAAATATGCGGTTCAGCGTATCGAAGTCTATTTCAACTATATCGGAAAATTTGAAAATGAACTCACAAAAGAGATAGAGCCGACAGAACAAGAAATGATACAGATGAGGGAAGAAATAGAAGAAGCAAAGAAAGAAAAATCACGAGCCTATCATAGAGAGTATTCAAAAGCATACAGAGAGAAAAATCTTGAAAAGTGCCGAGAGTATGAGAAATTAAAAGCAAGAGAATACAGAGCAAAAAAGAAACTACAAAGAGTAACTTAAAACTAAATATCAAACAAACAAAAGAGGTTTCCTAATCACAGGAAATCTTTTTTTGTGCAAGTCGAAAGGAGGAACTAAATGGCAGAAAACGAGAAAACAGATATTAAAGAAATACAGAAAGAACAACATCAAAAGCCTGATGGCATTCTTACAAAGAAGATAAATGGAAAGACCTTTGTTACAGAAATATATTTTGATAAAAACAGCAAAGAAACATTTCAAGATAAACTGTTAAAGGTAGTGCAATCAGAACAGAAATAATAAAAGAAAAAGATAATTTTTGTATCCAACTTTTCCGTATGTTCTGATGAATGCTTGAGGGTAAGTAGGAAATCTGACAGTGGAAAAAAGCCATTGAAAATGGTATAATATTAATCAAAATAGATAAATAAAATTAAATTTACAGGTGTGAAAAATGGACTTGATGAGATATTTAAAAGAAAATATGGTTTTCGTTCCGGAAGGTCAGGAGCTCATTAGAGATTTTGTTGATCCAATCAAGTGGATGAGTTCAGATTACAAAATGTCTATTCCCGGAACAAAAAAGGAAAAAATTGTGAAAGAAGAATTAGTGATGATTCAATCATTTTTATTGTTAAAAACACCTGTCACAAATGAATTGTATCATTATGTAATGGATATTGACTATGATATTCAAACAAAACATTTTCCGGTTGTAAATATCAGTTGGATGGATGCAATTCAATTTTGTAACTTGCTTTCCGAAAAACTTTCATTAGAAAAGTGCTATACATTCAATTCTGTTTCAGAAGAAATTGCAGTAGATGATTCAAAAAATGGGTTTAGATTACCAAAAGATGCAGAATGGCAATATGCTTGTAGAGGAAATAGTGAAGGATATCGATACAATAATATTGAGGATATCGCTTGGTTTGAAGACAATTCTGATGGAAGATTGCATGAAGTAAAGACAAAAAAAGAAAATAGTTTTGGGCTTTTTGATATGATTGGAAATGTTTGGGAATGGTGTTTTGATTTCTATGATGAAGAACGATATGGAAACTATCGCATTTTTAGAGGTGGGAGCTTTGCAAGCGAAAAGAGAGCTTGTGGAGCCACTTCACGGAGAAAGAGCTTTCCGGATTTTAGAATCGATGATTTGGGATTTAGAATAGCAAAAAATAATTTGGAGGGAATTAAGTGAAACATAAAATATTGGAATCAAAAGATAAAACCAAAGTTGTACGAATTGAAGATGAGTCGATTGTAATATCAGATGAACAGTCATTTTTAGATTTGTTTATGACAATCGCTTATGAAACAGGAGAAAATAAATTTATCATTAGTAAAGATAATCTTACAGAAGAGTTCTTTCATCTCAGCAATAAAATCGCAGGAAATATTTTGCAAAAACTAATAAACTATAAAATGAAATTAGCAATTATAGGCGATTTTTCTAATCATGAGAGTAATGCTCTAAATGCCTTTATTTATGAATGTAATCAAGGGAATGATATATTTTTTGTTGAAAGTGAAATTGAAGCTTTAAATAGATTAAGTAACAGTTAGAATGATAAAATTTCAGCTCACATAACTAAGAATTTCATAAAATCTAACACAGGAACAGTAAATCAAATCGGTTTACTGTTTT
>KI259824.1 GCA_000467935.1 Peptostreptococcaceae bacterium oral taxon 113 str. W5053 | reverse complement strand
ATCGTGCATATTGTTCTTTTGCATGACCATATTGATAAGCTCGATACAAAGAACTGCCGTTATGATTAGCCCTGCTATGGGAATAATAACGGAGTCATTAATATTTTTAATAAAGCTGAATACTTCTCCGTTCCACCCCATAGGTGTCTTTCCTACATCTGCTGCAACGCTGTTTACCTGATTGTTTATGTCAAGAAACATGGACTCTAAGTTTGCCTTGATACCTCCGAGCAGAAGTTCTCTGAAAAATTCTTCTATCTTATCGAAAATACCAAACATAGATTTCTCCTTACTTCAAAAGATTTGCAAGTAGCGGAATAAGCTTTAAGCCGATAAGGACAATACCTCCTCCAGCCATAAGCTGCTTTATACCCTGTGATTTTGCTCCGGGATTATCTGAACCATATCCTTCCATCAGGTTGATAACTCCCCACGCTCCAAGTCCTGCCCCTACTGCCATAACCAAGATTTTTAATACATTTACTGCCTGTGTAAAAAATTCCATAACTTATTCCTCCTCATTTTCTTCTTTCTTTTCAATTTTGTTGTAGGACTTCACTACAAAGTTTTTGTAAGTCTTTCCCTCTTTTTCACGCTTCTTAAAGTAGCCAAAGATGTGGATTAAATCACCTTTTTCAAAGTCCTTTGCCTTCTCTGTTTTTTCTCCATAGGCTGCACAGTTGATGTACTCCTTGCCTTTCCCGTATTTTTTTACAAGAGTAAAGTTTGCAACTTCTACTGTTTCCTCATCTTTTTCAAAACTTGAAAAAGTAGGTTCTGCAACCAAGTTGGCATTGATGTTCATCATTTCCTGCTTCATGTTTTTTATTTCTCCTTTTTCTTTTCAATAAAAAAACGACTGAAAGTTTTATTTTCCAATCGCTTCACAACCTCGATATTAAATTTTTCCTGCCTGTTAAGTGGGATTTCTTATCCTTATCATCTTTCCTCCTGCTTTTTACATGAAAAAAGCAGCAAATCTATTTTTAGACTTACTGCTTATCATCACTGTTATTTACTTGTTTTTCTTCTTTCATCTTTTCTATCTTCTTCGTATCTACAAAGTGAGTAGCATACCATTTTTCAATATCTTCAGAACCACTTTTGCTAAACCGTAGTTTAATAACCGGCTTTTTCCCTTGCCCGTTCTTTTTCTTAACCGCCCATCTCTTATATACACAAAACGACGGTTTTAGATTTCCTTTCTTTGCATATACCCTCATTTCATGCAGTATTGTAGACAATTTTTTAAGATTGACCTTGCATACTTTTTCCAAATACAAAACTTTTCCATTTCTCCAAAGTTCATAGTCGGTCTTTGAAAGTATTTCCAAATCCATAAGCACATCTACTGCTGTTGCATATCCTTTTCTTTTTAATTGGTGATACATAGATGAATGAACTTTTCCTATCAGTTCTTTATCGTTCAATAAGGTTTCCTCCTTGTGTATTTCTCTTTGATTATTATACCAAATGCAAATAATATCTAACAGCTACAACTTCATAATAACCGTATTCTTATTTAGTTTAGCCTTGCCCCTTCTTTTCATATAGCTTTCTATATCAAACAGATTCTTTTTATCATAATCCTCAAGTAGCTTATAGTTCTTGTGCTTTGTAATATCAAATTTATCCGATAGGAAAGGGCGGACACCACGAAGTTGAAAGATACATTTACTGCCGTCCATTACTGTTATTTCGTCCTGACTCATCAGCTCTTTCCCCGTCTTTTGATAATTTAATCCGAAACTCTTTTGATTGCTCCTTGTTTCAGAAGTGTTATATAGGTCTATGGTTTCTTTACCAAGTGTTTCAGAAAGCTCTTTTAGAGTTGTTTTCTCTTTGCCACCTAAGAATAGGGTACTATCACAGTTACCTACGATTGTATCAGCGTTATCCTTGTAGATTGCCTTTAGCTGAGATTGTGCCTGTAAGATAATACTCGCTGAAATCTCTCTACTTCTAATTGTAGCTATTAGCTTTTCAAACTTTGGAATTAAGCCGATATTTGCAAACTCATCAAGTAGGCATCTTACATGAACAGGAAGCCTGCCACCATATACATCATCCGCTTTATCACATAAAAGATTAAATAGCTGTGAATACATAATCGAAACGACAAAGTTAAAGGTATCATCGGTATCGGATATAATAACAAAGAGGGCAGTCTTTCTATCTCCGAGTGTATCAAGCTCCAGTTCATCTTCTTGCATCAAGTCCCTAAGTTCCTGAATGTCAAAGGGAGCAAGCCTTGCACCGCAAGAAATTAAAATAGACTTTGCTGTTTTTCCTGTTGCTACTTGTCAAGGACTTTTTAATCAAAATCATCTTTTTTTTCGTCCGATTTTCTCCGAAATTCCCTCAACATTATCCTTTTTAGTTTATCTTGCATAGTTTCACTGCTTTTATCATTAAAATGGACAATCACCTCATAAGTGGTTTTTCCAATCTTCTTTATCGTCTTTGTTCCTGTAGTTTGTTCATTTCTTTTTTCTTGCATATTTTCTCCTTTCTTTGCAATAAAAAATGACGATTCGTAATTTTTTCCAATCGTCATTAGCCAATATTTATTCATTTCTTTGATGTTTTTAATTATCCGTATCTATTTCTTTGATCTTTTTCTCTATTTCTTCAATACTCGGCAAACTGCTCTTATATTCTGCTTCAAGTAATTTAGTAATCTCATATTTGCTTATACCTATAGGTTGTGATATTTGTTCTAATGAATATTCACAAACGACATCGTTTTTATCTTTGCAAATAAGAAGTCCAATCGTAGCATTATCTCTATCGGTTTTTAGCTCTCTATTCACTGCTGTTACATAGAAATTAAGCTGTCCTAAATGTTCCGGCTTAAACTTCTCCGCTTTCAATTCTATAACAATGTAAGAATGGAGTTTCAAATTGTAAAACAGCAAATCAATATAAAAATCATCGCCATTTATATTTAAGTGGTATTCTTTGCCGATATAAGCAAACCCCTCGCCAAGTTCAAGCAAAAAATCAGAAATCTTGTCAACCAGTTCTTTTTGAAGTTCTCTCTCATCGTATCCTTCACGAATGGTAAGAAAGTCAAAATGATATGGATCTTTTAATGTCTGTCTTGCAAGATCTGATTGCAAAGCGGGTAACTTTTTTTCAAAGTTTGTTATAGATTTTCCTTCTCTGCCATATAATCCGCTTTCTATTTGATGTTCAAGTACATTCCTGCTCCACCCGTTCTCAATGGTTTTATTAACATAATAGATGGCTTCATCAATGGTCTTGCACTTATTTATTATTCTTTGATTATGTCCCCAAGGTATCTGTTTAATATGGTTAATCACTCTTTCATCAAATTGGGCTACAGCCTGTATCCCTTTTGATTTGCTGTCGTTATTTTCTATTTCGGCTACACCTTGTAGCCCTTTCATATAGAATAAATACCACCTTCTGATATACTTAATATTTGTTTCGGAAAAACCTTTCATATCAGGAAACTCTTTTTGCAAATCTTTAGCTAACGATTTTATAAAGGCATCTCCCCATGAATGTTGTTCTTGATTTTTTACAATGTATTCTCCCAAAGTCCAATATAAATCTAACAACTCATAATTTACCTTTATTGCAGCTTTAAGTTGGCTACTTCTTACTTTCTCTTTTAACTCTGACAATAGCTTTTTATACTCACTATCACTTGTGATAGACAGCTCTTTCTTTTCCAAAGGTCATACCTCCTCGTATAATAAGTTTGTAGCCAAT
>KI259823.1 GCA_000467935.1 Peptostreptococcaceae bacterium oral taxon 113 str. W5053 | reverse complement strand
GCCGATAGACCCTGCGATTTGTTGGAATACTTTTTGTAATTGAGCGGCATCCGCACCGTAATAGTTTCCCGGGCTGGCAATATTGGTCAAATCCTGTTGTGTTGAGGAATTGACTTCCAATCCGATGGAATAGATAACAATGCCTGCATTTTTAATCTGTGTTGCCACCGCTTCTGCTGCTTGTTGATTATTTGCTTCCCCATCCGATAAAAGAACAACATACTTCTTTTTTGCTTGTGAGCTTTGCAACAGCTCATGTCCCTTTTGAAGTCCCAAATCGGTCTGAGTACCGCCTCCGGCATTTAACGCATTGACTTTTGCCTTTAACGCCTCTTTATCTTTGGTCAACCCCATGTCTAGTGTTGCATCATTGGAATAGGATACCAAGCCGATTTGCACTTTGCTTTGATCTCCGTCCGCCAATAGGGTATCGGCAAAGGCACAGGCGGCTTCTTTTGCTCTTTGAATTTTTGTTCCGCTCATACTGCCGGATCGGTCCATGACCAATACGACGTCGCTGACTTCTCCTTCTTTGGCTTTTGCCTCCATGCGCAAGGTTACGTCAAAGACGTTCACCTTTCCATCTACCGGTGTTGCCGTTTTATCGGTTTTTACTTCGCCCGGTGTGGCGGGAGTATCTCCCGGAATCTGCGGTTCCGGATCGTCCGCTACCGCCAACGCGGATAGAGGCAGCATGGTGAACACCATCACCAACGCCAGCAACAAACCCATAAAACGTTTTGTTGTCGTTTTACTCATTGTTTTATCAGTCCTTTCTGTTTGTAAATATTTTTTTACTGCATAACCATTATACCCTTTCATCTGCTTCTTTACCACTTTTTTTATTTTTTCTACAAACCTTTTTCTGCTCTTATCTTACCACAAAAACAGAAAAGTACCCTCCCCGGTTTTTTGTCCGACAAAGAGGGTACTAAGAGTTGTTTGGTTATCCGTCTAAAATTCTTCGGGATAATTGATGTAATCGGTTCCCGGAATATCAGCGAATTGGGTTTGTACGCCGTTTTGCATCCGAGTAACAGGTCTGGGGTTGGAGCCGGGTACCATTTCGTACCAATATACCAGCCCTTTGGAATGAACCGGGTTGCCGTTATCGTCCGCCAAATACAATGTTCTCGTGCCGTTTGCATTGAGTTTCATGACGATTCTCGTTGCCCCGTTTAAAGCGTGGTTTCTGCCTCGAACGATATATCCCGCTCCGATGATGGCGCGCATATCTTCTTCATTTTCCAAACCCGCATTGTATTCCAATGCCGGTATGTCTTTTTGAGGCTTATGTGTTTGGTCGGAAACAGCCCCTTTTTCAAATCCGGTATTGACGCTGACGTAAATTCTGTCTTCGTCCCGAGCAACACCGATGCCTATGATATTATCTTTGAAGCGTAACAGACTTTGCACATGTGTAGGCATATCCTGCAAGGCTTTAAGCAGTTTTTTCGCCACTTCCTTGTCCGATGCCGGTTCTTCTCCTTCGGCAAATTTCCAACACCAAGCTACGGTTTCCTGCCAATCCACGCCGGTTTCATCTTCAAATCCCTTCACTTCACTGATGGGACGATTGCTGACTTCTTTGTTTTCCGCCATGAACAGAGCATTTTCTTCCGCAAAATAATCCGCTTTGGCCAAACGTATATAACCGGCAATTCCGTTGTCGTTCCGATATTGATTTAACAAAGCATATAATTCTTCCGCAACATTTTCTTCCGGAACGGATAATGCCGCCGCCGCATGAAAAGGCATAACGGTCAGCACGCCTGTCAACAACAATGCCAAAACTTTTTTTCGTTTCATTCTTCTTCCCTCCTTAAACTTTATTACTTTTTTATTACTCTTTTATTACTCTTTTATTATAGTATATTTTTTGTATTATAACAAATTTTTTTGTATTTTTTATAATTCTGAAGCAAATTTCACGTAGTTGGTGCCGGGGACTTCCGCAAATTGGGTAACTACACCATCCACTTTAACCCGGAAGGGTCGCGGGACGGTAGGGGAAACATACATATAAATATTGAGCAGTCCTTTGGATGAAATCGTTTTCAGATTTTTGTCCAATAAAAGAATGTCCGTTTTTCCATTTTCTTTTTTGAAAACTAAAAGAGCGAAAGCGCCGTTCAGGACGTCATTTCGACCCTCCACCGCATAGCCTTCGGCTTTGAGTGCACGTACTTTTTCGGATCCGCCCACAGGGATATCGCTGTAAAATAATCCCGGAAGCTCCGGCAGTTTTTCGGGATTCGGCTGAGAGGGAGACGAAGGGGCATTCGGTTCGTTTTCTTTGACTATTTTTTTCGTTTCCGTATCATAAATCATGATTTCCCCCGTGACGGAGTCCTGGATTTTTATTTTTTCAGCCCATGCCGATGCAGGCTGAAAACACAGACTTGCCGTCGTAAGAACGGTCAGCGCAAATGCAGCTTTCTTTTTATTTTTCATTTTTTATCAATCCTCCTTAAATTTCGCAAAGTTTTATAGATTTTTTCAAAGGACAAAACTAAAGAGAAAAATAAGATCTTTTTTATCCATTGTCTTATTTTCTTTTCGGATTGTTCCAAGCTTTCCTTAAATTACAAAGTCATTATATCATATTTTCGTTAAATGATAAAATTTTATCCATAAAAAAACCTCACTGATGTGAGGTTTTTTACGGAGTGATTCCTATGCCAAGACCAATTCCTGAACGGTTTTCGTCACGATTTGCGCTCCGATTTTGGCATTTAATCCACGCTTGAAAATATTTTTGAGGATAATGTCATCCATGACCTGTTTAATATTTTCCGCCGTGATGTCATCTTTCGGGTCGTTTAAGTCGATGCCGAAAATTTTGTCGTCATTATCTTTAAATCGCATTTGCAGTACTTTTGTTTCCATCTGTTTTTTCTCCTTTTCATTTTCTTTTTCGTTTTACAGTTGTCTTGTTAACCTTCGTTTACAATCCGTTTCGTCTCCACTTTATAGAGGTCCGTCATGGGGTGTTTTTGCAGTGTAACCAGTTTTTCCGCTACGGCATAGATGTCGTCTGAGGATACCGTTTCTTTCAATCCGTTTAAGGATTTGGCGTGTTTCTGTTTACTTCCGTCGCTTTTGCTGATCTCCAAGATCATTTTCATTTGTGTGTTCGTGCTTACTTCCGTAATCATTTTTATTTTCTCCTTTTCTTTATTTTCGCTCTGCGCGCTTGAGCTTGTGTTTAGTATAGAGGGCTTTCGGGTTTTATTCCAATGGGGTTTAACGAATTTCTCCTGCGGGTTTTTCCGTTTTTCCCTAAGGGATTTTTTGTTTTGTCGTGGGGTTCGGAGGTTTATTCTTTGGAGTTGCTGTTTTTGACCAAGGGTTTTTATTTTCTCCCCTATGTCTCGCCGGATTTTTTCTTTGTGCCCAGTCAATCTTTCGGGAGAGGTTCACCCGTTCGCCTTGTCGGTTCCATGTTTCATACCGTCTTGGATAGCCTGACACTTTTCCTTATGAACAGTCTCTATCAGGCACATTCACATATCGATAAGTTTGATATATCCTTTCGGATAAAGTCATATCATAAGGATGTCCTTCTTTCTTGTAGGTGATACGGAGAAGAGATGACATGATTTTCTTCCGCTCCTATTTGATTAAGAACATTTGTTCTGTTATAATGGTATTACCGCCGGTTGTTTTTAAATTTTTGAGGAAAGGATATCGTAAAGAGATGAAACATTTTTCAGAGGATTTTAGTGAGCTTGTGGCAGTTATTCCGCAATATGGCGACTTGGGGAATGCGTGTACGCTTTGGTTTCCCGAAGATGAACGTATCGTGGGACTTCGTGCGATGACGGTGATGGAGCATTTGTTTTATGATTCGCTGGTGAATTTACAGGCAAGTGTGGAATATTACGGGAATTTATTAAATCTTAGGCGAAATGTGCCTTTGGTTTTGGATGAAGATCGAATTTTTTTGCCGGTGAAGGTACGAAAGCCTTTGTTTAAAAATGACGGAGCCTACGGTTTTGTGCGTTTGGATATGGTGGCGTCGGTAAAGGATTATCAGGTGGAGTTGTTTGACGGACGAAGTTTTTCATCGCTGATGAAAGCTCCGATGTTGCGTCAAATTTTAAGTCGGGGCATGATGTTGGAGACGGTGGTGAGTCGAAGTTTGCCTCTTTAAAGGCGGGGGATGACGACAAGACTATCCTGTATCTGAACTCTTTCTTTACGCACAGCAAATCCTTCGTAAGGAAAAGTCATCTTTTTTCCTTGTCGACTTAGGATGAATTTTCTTTATTTCCATAACCGATT
>KI259822.1 GCA_000467935.1 Peptostreptococcaceae bacterium oral taxon 113 str. W5053 | reverse complement strand
AATCGGTTATGGAAATAAAGAAAATTCATCTTAAGTCGACAAGGAGAAAAGATGACTTTTCTCTGCTCAAAAAATGAAATGATTCTCAAAACTTGTCGAAAAATATAAAACTGTGATACAATTAGTTACAATAAAGTTACAAAATAAATGGAATAAATGATTCCAAGGAGGAAATAATGAGATTATCCAAAACTACACGAATTATAGCTTTGCTGTTGTTATTGTGCCTGCTTTCAGTTCCCCTGTCCGATGTTTTCGCCGTAGGGGCGATCAGTCAAGGGGAAATTGAGCAATTGGAAGAACAGATGCTTGCACGGATCAATCAAATCCGTGCACAAAACGGAGCGGGACCTTTGACCAGAGTGGAAGCAATTGACACGTATGCCCGAAATTGGAGCATGGAACAGGCCAATCAGGGAACCTATTTTCATCGTGATTGGCAGAGTATGCAAGGTGTTTTTGACGGCGTGACGGAAATCAACGAAACGATTTTAATGTGGAATATAGACTATATGGAAAGTCTGGATCGGTTTATTGATATAGGAGTAGGTTGGTGGGAAAACAGCCCGGAACACTTTGCCGTCATAACCAATCCGAAATACAATGTTGTCGGACTGGGCATCGTCAACAACAACGGCATTCTGCACGTCACCATGAATCCGGCACACTCCACATCCTATCCTACTTTCAATTCCGGTAAAAATGCAGACAAGAAAAACGCAGAAACGAACAACAGCTCCATGACGGTGGGGATGATGGACGCCATCAATCAATTCCGACGAAAAGAAGGACTGCCCGTTTACATGGAAAATGCCGGATTATCGGAAAGTTGTCAGAACTACGCGGATAAAATTGCAAAAGCCGGAAGCTTTGAACACGAAAACAAAAACGAACTTTACGATTTAAGCGAAAAACTGGGACTTGCCATTGGAGAAAATCTGTTTCACTATCGGGGAAATCGCACCGATAAGGAAATCATCGCCGCAGCGATTGAAGCATGGTTGACTTCGGAGGGACATGCACGTAATATGCGTCGTAAGGACGACACCGTCTTCGGCGTAGGTATCGGGAAAAAAGATAAAGACGTTTATATTGTTTTTCGAATGGGAAAAGAAATCAAGGGATCGTCCGCTGCTGAAAAACCTATTCCGGGCTTAAATTACAGCGAA
>KI259821.1:169003-170630 GCA_000467935.1 Peptostreptococcaceae bacterium oral taxon 113 str. W5053 | reverse complement strand
AGAGTGTAACATATGTCTTGACAACTAAGATCAAAAGGATATAAAGCAAAGGAAAACTATTGTCAATCATTTAAGGATATGATAGGATATATACTAAGATAGTGTAAGTATAAAGAAAAATTCATCGGTCTAAAAATCCGTAAAGCGATTTTGACCTGCGGATTTTTCGTGCCTTAAAGGGCTATAAAGAAAAAAAGGAGGAAAAAATATGAAGCACAAGAAAAGAATCATCGCCATCATCCTAAGCCTAATCATGCTCTTTTCCAACATCCCCGCCTATGCAGCGAATGATGAGGATACCTTGAAGAAGACAAAATTTGATGGGGCGGTACCTAATGATAAGGCGGTGGAAATTCACTTCTGTAAAAAAACCGACAAACCGGCGGAAGCTACGAAAGATAAAGGGGATATCAGCGTAGCGGATGCAGGAGGAAAAATCCATGTCTATGCCGACAATGCCGAAACGAAATATTGGGTGGTCCATGAAGACAACGGAAAAATTATCTTCCCCGAAAATTCAAGCTATTTATTTTCCGGCTGTATAAACCTTACCACCGTTACCTTTGAGGAGATTGATACCGGCAAAGTCACGAGCATGTATTCCATGTTCTTAAATTGCGGAAAATTAACAAGTTTGGATTTAAGGTCCTTTAACACCGAGAAAGTCACCGATATGGCACTCATGTTTAATGGTTGCAGTACATTAACAAATTTAAATGTCGGTGGATTTGACACCGGTCAAGTGGATAATATGGCGTACATGTTTTCCGGTTGTAAGAAATTAACAAGTTTGGATTTAAGTCAATTTAACACTGGAGAAGTCACCAATATGGAGAGGATGTTCTCCGGTTGCAGTGGATTAAAAGCTATCTTTGCATCCGGTCAATTTATAACCACAAAAGTGACAAGTGGCGATAACATGTTTAAGGGCTGTACGCCCTTAAAGGGCGGCAAAGGAACGGTATATGATGAGAGCCATGTGGATTATACTTACGCCAGACTTGATAACCCTCCATCCGTTCCCGGCTACTTTAGAGATAAAACGGTCACTCATACCGTAAGCTTTGATCCCAACGGCGGAAGCGGAAGTATGGATGACTTCGTTACTCACGGAAGAGATTATACCCTGCCTGCTTGCACCTTTATCCCGCCGGCGGGACAAATCTTCGACCAATGGGAAGTGGGCGGGACAAAATACAACGTAGGAGACACCATTTCCAATATCACCGCCGCCCTTAGCGTCAAAGCCCATTGGAAAACAAAACCCACACCGCCGCCCGCACCGCCAACCCCATCCGTGCCCTCTGCACCTGCGACACCCACGGAAAGCTTGGAGGATGAATTCATCACCCTAAAGACAAGCCTCAAGAGCAAAAGCTACACCGCGGAAGGTATACGAAGTGCCTTTAACGGAGCAATCAAATTCGAGATTACCATCGACGAACAGGGCAAAATCCACGTGAACTTCTTAGATAAAGAGGGCAACAAAGTCAAAACCAAAGGAGCCGTCAAACTCACCATGCCCGTCAAAGAAGGAATGACACCCCCCTATAGAATCAAAGTCAACGGAAAATACACCACCTTCGCAGAAGAAAACGGACAAATAAGCTTCGTCATCCGCCCCACG
>KI259821.1:0-168903 GCA_000467935.1 Peptostreptococcaceae bacterium oral taxon 113 str. W5053 | reverse complement strand
GACAAATAAGCTTCGTCATCCGCCCCACGGCACAAGTGGAAATGATTTGTTTAACCGACGCCATAGAAGGACAAAATATCAGCATAGAAGGCACACCACACGCCCTAAACGGAGCCAAAGAAATCAAAGCGGAAAGAAAAGAAAACGGGAAATTGAACATCCGCCTCTACAATGAAAAAGGAGAAGAAATAAAAAGTAAAGGCTACGTCTTTATCCAAATCCCTATCCCGAAAAACACCAAAGCTCCATACCGGGTAAAAGTCGACGGCAAGCAAACCACCTTTGAAGAAACGGACAAAGGAAGCGTCATCTTTGCAAGTCTGTTATAGAAAAGAGAGAAGGAGAAAACTCCTTCTTTTTTTGACAAAGAAGTCATCCAAGAAGGAAAGGTGAAAAAATCACTGAAAAGATAGGGGGAATATCATTTTCTTTCAACAGGTTTTATTGACTTTCGAAGCGCTTATGATATGATAGTACTGTAAGAAAATGGATATAAGATAACGTGAAAGTGTGTCTAGGGGTTCCGTTCGGCGGTCCGAGCGACGCAGATATCCGGCAAGGATATTACACCGTAGGGAGAAAAGCCCGGGCGGGTAGGTTTCGTTCCTACCCATCCGGGTTTATTTTTTGTTGAAAGAGGAGGATACGATGAAAGTTGCTGTGGTAATGGGGTCTAAATCCGATGAATCGGTAGTGGAAAAAGCGGTTGAAGTCTTGCATTCTTTTGGTGTGGAGGTGGAGTGGAGAATTATTTCGGCACACAGAACGCCCGATATCGCTCATGATTTTGCAAAAAACGCGGAAACGAAGGGGATTGAGGTGATAATTGCCGCAGCCGGGAAGGCGGCGCATTTAGCTGGTGTATTGGCAGGTGTTTCGCCTCTTCCGGTGATCGGTCTTCCCATGAAGTCTTCGACGATGGACGGTTTGGATTCTTTGTTGAGTGTAGTTCAAATGCCTTCCGGGATTCCCGTAGCGACTGTGGCGATCGGCGGTGCCGAGAATGCGGCGCTGCTGGCGGTTCAGATTCTTTCTGTCAAGTATCCGGCACTTCGGGAGAGGTTTAAGCTTTATAAAGAAGAAATGGCTAAGAAGATTATGGCTCTCGATGAGGAGAGAAGAGGTTAACTCATGAGTGGAATTTTTGCAATTTGCGGGAAGAATAAAATGTCGGCTTCTTTGGTTTATTACGCACTGTTTGCCTTGCAACACAGAGGTCAGTACGGTTGCGGTATTGCAATGAACGATAACGGTTATATTGATTATCGAAAAGATTTGGGTTATGTGGATGATGTCTTCGATAAAGACCTTTTATCTCGTATGCAGGGGGATATTTGTCTCGGGATCATTGATAATTCGCAAAAAAGTCCTTTGCGTTTTGATTTGGATCCGGTGGTGATGGGTTCGTCAAAGGGGACTTTTGCCGTTGCCTATGACGGGAGTATTTTAAATAAAAAGGAGTTAATCGAGAAGTATACTTATTTAAGAGAGGACATGACGCCTTCCGAACTGTTGGGAACCTTGATGGTGCATTCCGAAGCGGAGGATTTAATCGAGGCGATTAAGGAGAGTCTTTTGAAGATTAAAGGCGCTTTTGCTATGGTGATTATGTCGAGTGATGGAATTGTGGCTGCAAGGGATGTCTGCGGGATTCAGGCTTTGAGTATCGGGCGGTCGGAGGATTCTTTTATGGTCAGCTCGGAAACTTGTGCCATTGACGCTTTGGGAGGGGAATTTGTCAGTGAAGTGGATCCGGGCTATCTTTATGTCCTGCGGCGGGATGAAATAGAGAAAGTGCCTTTTTGCAGTCCGATGAAGCGGAAATCCTGTTTATTTGAGATGATTTATTTTGCCCGTCCGGACAGTGTGATTAACGGTTTAAGTGTTTATAAGATGCGTCGAATGGCAGGACGTTCTCTGGCAAAGACGGCTCCGGTTCAAGCGGATATGGTGATTGCCGCTCCGGACAGCGGGACGGTTGCCGCCATCGGTTATGCGGACGGGTCGGAGGATATCCCTTATGAAGAGGGTTTGATTAAGAATCGTTATATAGGCAGAACCTTTATTCAACCGGATGCATTAAGCAGGGAGATGGCGGTTAAGATAAAACTGAATGTTTTAAAGGAGAATATTAGGGGCAAGGATGTTATTTTGGTGGATGATTCCATTGTGCGGGGGACGACGATGAAGAGTGTGGTGAAGATGCTTAAAAGTGCAGGGGCAAAGAAGGTGCATGTGCGTATTGCTTCGCCATTGTGTAAATATCCCTGTAAGCTTGGAGTCAATTTATCTTTGCAGGAGATTCCTTTGGCGGCGGTAAAAACCATTGAGGAGATCCAAGAGCTGATTCAAAGTGACAGTTTGGCTTTTATCGATGTGGAGGAACTTCTAAAGAGTACGGGAATGGGTGAAACCTTTTGTACCGGATGTTTTACCGGAAAATATGCGGATTTGGAGGAGAAATAGATGGGTCTTAAATATGAAGATGCCGGCGTAAACAAAGCCGCCGGTTATGCGGAAGTGAAGTTAATTAAAGAATTGGTAAAGCGTACACAGAATAAAAGTGTGCTGTCCAGTATCGGAGGATTTTCCGGTTTGTATGCTTTGGGACAATATAAGGATCCGGTGTTGGTTTCCGGGACGGATGGCGTGGGGACCAAATTAAAATTGGCTTTTCTGATGGATAAGCACAATACCGTCGGAGAAGATGCGGTGGCAATGTGTGTCAACGATATTTTATGTCAAGGGGCAAAGCCTTTGTTTTTCTTGGATTATATCGGTACGGGAAAATTATTGCCGGAGAAGATGGCGTCGGTGGTGGAAGGTGTTGTCAACGGTTGTGTCAAAGGGCAGATGGCGCTTATCGGCGGAGAAACAGCGGAGATGCCTGGTTTTTACGAAGATGGAGAATATGACATTGCAGGTTTTGCCGTAGGTGTTGTGGAGAGAGATGCGATTATCGACGGTAGTAAGATTCAAGCGGGGGATGTGATTTTGGGTCTTCCTTCCACAGGCGTACACAGCAACGGTTTTTCTTTGGTTCGTAAGATTATTTTTGATGTGAATTCCAAGCCTTTGGAGGAATATTATCCCGAGTTGGAAGGAAGTTTGGGGGAAAGCTTATTGACGCCGACGAAGATTTATACCAAAGAGGTAAGGGCTTTGGTGGAGAATCTTTCCGTTCACGGTTTGGTGCATATCACCGGCGGCGGTATTTACGAAAATGTGCCGCGTATTATGCCGGAGGGTTTGTGTGCGACATTGGATTATAAAAATGTATATTGTCCGCCAATTTTCAGGCTTCTCCAAGAGTGGGGAGGGGTCAATGAAGAGGAGATGTACGGAACTTTTAATATGGGGATCGGAATGATTGTTTTTGTGCATAAAGAGGATAGAGAAAAAGCGATGGAAATCTTGGCGCAAGCGGGAAGTAAAGCCGTTGTATTGGGAGAAGTTGTTTGCGGCGAGGAGCCTTTAAAGTTATGTCGTTAAATTACGGGGTGCTTTTAAGCGGAGGCGGAACGAATTTTCAAGCCATTGCGGATCATATTGCACAAGGGGTGTTGCCCGGTAAAATTGTGCTGGTGATTTCCAACAAGGAAAGCGCCTATGGATTGGTTCGGGCAAAAAAGATGAATATTCCCGCTTTGGCGGTAAAACGAAAAGAGTATATTTCCGAAGAAGCCTATTATAAAGCTGTCGGTGATCTTTTGGAAGAGAAAAAGGTGGATTATATTTTTTTGGCGGGATTTATGCGTATCTTGCCGGAAAGTTTCGTTCATCGATTTGAGGGGAGAATTTTGAATATTCATCCCAGTTTGATTCCCAAATACTGCGGGGAAGGATTTTACGGGGAGCGGGTACATCAGGCGGTCGTAGCTGCTGGAGAACGGGAAAGCGGAGCTACGGTTCACTTTGTGGATGCAGGCTGCGATACGGGTAAGATTATCTTACAGGAAAAGGTGCCGGTTTATCCCCAAGATACTTGGGAAGATGTGGCAAGTCGGGTGTTAAACGTGGAGCATGAAATATATACCAAAGCGATTTTAAAGGTGATTAAGGAGGATGGTCATGGAAAAAAGAGCGCTGATTAGCGTGTTTGACAAGACGGGTATTGTTGATTTTGCAAAAGGGTTGACAAAACTGGGTTGGGAAATTATTTCGACCGGGAATACCAAAAAAACTTTGGAAGAAGCAGGAATTCCGGCTGTGGGTATTGAAGAGATTACACATTTTCCGGAGATTTTAAACGGTCGGGTAAAGACTTTGAGTCCCTATGTGTTCGGTGGTTTACTGTATATTCGAGGAAACGAAGTTCATGAACGAACTATTGCGGAACAGGGAATTTGTCCGATCGATATGGTTGTGGTCAATCTTTATCCTTTTAAAGAAACGGTCAAACGAGGGGCGACACATCCGGAAGTCATCGAAAATATCGATATCGGGGGACCATCTATGATTCGAGGGGCAGCCAAAAATTATAAAGATGTTTTGGTTTTAACGGATACCGAAGATTATTCCATGATTTTAGAAAAACTGAACTCCGGAGAGGTCTCTGATGAAGATCGAAAACGGTTAGCGTGGAAAGCGTATAAGCATACATGTGCTTATGATATGGAAATTGTAAAATATTTCGGGACCGGATATCCGGAAGAGAAGGATGAATTGTTTATTCATATGACGAAAGGGGAAAAACTTCGTTATGGTGAGAATCCTCATCAAGAGGCTTATTATTATCAAGAAGAATCCACTGAGGGAAGTTTGAATCAAGCGAAAATTTTGCAAGGGAAAGCGTTAAGTTTCAACAATTTGAATGATGCCAATGCGGCAATTAACGCATTAAAAGAATTTAAGGGCAGACCTACGGCTGTGGGATTAAAGCATGCCAATCCGTGCGGAATCGCCAGTGCGGATACCATAGAAGAGGCCTATAAAGAGGCTTATGAAGCGGACAGTGTGTCTATTTTCGGAGGCATTGTAGCTTTGAATCGTGAGGTTGGAGTAAGATTGGCGGAGAAAATGTCTGAAATCTTTTTGGAAGTGATCATTGCACCTTCTTATACCAAAGAGGCTTTGGAAGTTTTTGCCAAGAAAAAGAATTTGCGTGTATTGGAGCTTCCATCCATTGAAGAGTGGCCGGAAGTGCCGAAGGATATGAAATATATTTTGGGCGGACTTTTAGTACAAGATCAGGATTTGGGTTTGGTCAATGAGATGAAAGTTGTGACCAAGAGACAACCTACGGATGAGGAAGAAAAACAGTTGATTTTTGCCATGAAGGCGGCAAAAACCGTTAAGTCCAACGGTATCGTTATCGCAAAGGGAGAGCGTACATTGGGAATCGGTCAAGGGGAAGTGAATCGCATTTGGCCTATCGAAGAGGGGATTGCAAGGGCGGGGGCGGAAGTGAAAGGTGCCGTTTGTGCCTCCGACGGATTTTTTCCTTTCGGGGACAGCTTGGAAGCTCTGGCAAAAGCCGGTATTACCGCGGTCATTGAACCGGGCGGCTCCATTCGGGATGAAGAGAGTATCAAGATTGCCGATGAATATAATATGGCGATGATATTTACCGGACGTCGTCATTTTAGACATTAAGGAGGAAGCGATGCGGGTATTGGTGATCGGACAAGGAGGACGGGAACACGCTTTATGTCATAAAATTTCAAAATCTCCTCTTTGTGAAAAATTGTATTGTGCTCCCGGGAACGGCGGAACGGCACAGATTGCAGAAAATATTTCTATTCAGGCGGAAGATATTCCGGCTTTGGTTCATTTTGCAAAACAAAATCGTATTGACATAACGGTGGTGGGTCCGGAAGTGCCTCTTGCATTGGGCATTGTGGATGAATTTCAAAAAGAAAGTCTAAGAATTTTCGGTCCCGATCGTTCTTGTGCAAGGCTGGAGAGCAGCAAGGCGTTTACCAAGGACTTTTTGATGAAATATCATATACCTACGGCAAGGTATGTATCCGTCACAACCTTTGAAGAGGGGATGGAGGCTTTAAGACAGTTCACTTATCCTGTCGTCGTGAAGGCGGACGGTTTGTGTGCAGGAAAAGGAGTTGTGATTGCCGAGAATAAAGAAGAGGCGGTTTCGGCTTTAAAAGAAATGATGGTGGAAAGTCGTTTCGGGGAAGAAGGACATCAGGTGGTCTTGGAAGAATTTCTAAAGGGGTTTGAGGCTTCCATTTTTTGTTTTGTATCCAAGGGCAGACTTTTTCCCATGGTCAGTGCCAAGGATTATAAAAAAATCGGGGAAGGAGATACGGGTTTAAATACAGGAGGAGTCGGAGCTTTTTCACCGAATATTTTGTTGACCGAGGAGCATCGAAAACAAATCTATGAAAAGATTATTCCCAAGATTGAAGAAGGACTTATTCGGGAAGGTCTTTTATTTGACGGAATTCTTTTTATCGGTTTTATGATTGACGGTGAAGGTGCAAAAATTTTGGAATTTAATGCTCGCTTCGGAGATCCGGAAACGCAAGTCGTTCTTCAAAAATTGGATTCGGACTTGTTGGAATTGCTGGATAAAGCCGTAGAAGGTACTTTGCAGAAGCAAGACTTTTATTACAATAACTTGCAATGGATGACTGTAATTCTTACATCAAAAGGCTATCCTGGGAATTATGAGAAGGTGAAATTGATAACATTTTCTGATATAATAGATTCAGAGATTCTGATTCTGCACAACGGAACAGTACAAAAGGACGATAAACTCTTTACCGATGGCGGTCGTGTGCTTTCTATTTGTGCGGGAGGTGAAACTCTTGAAGTATGTCGAGAAAAGATTTATCGAGCAATCAAAGGGATTTCTTTTGAAGGATTGACTTATCGAAAAGATATCGGCTGTGTTTAGGAGGAGTCTATGAAAACTGATGTTCAGATTGCACAAGAGTGCGTAATGGAGCCCATTCTTCGGGTGGCGGAAAAAATGGGATTATCGGAAGATGAATTGGAGCTTTACGGAAAACATAAAGCCAAGATTCATTTGAGTGCTTTAGAAAGTCGTCGAGGTAAAAAAGACGGGAAGTTAATTTTGGTTACCGCGATCAACCCGACGCCTGCAGGTGAAGGAAAGACAACGGTGAATATCGGATTATCCATGGCATTAAATCGAATTGGAAAAAATGCAGTCTCTGCTTTAAGAGAGCCTTCTTTAGGACCGAGCTTCGGAATTAAGGGAGGAGCCGCGGGGGGCGGTTATGCACAGGTCGTTCCCATGGAAGAAATCAATATGCACTTTACGGGAGATTTCCACGCACTGACCACGGCAAACAATCTGATTTCAGCTTTAATTGACAATCATATGCAACAAGGAAATGCTTTGGGGATCGATCCGAGAAATATCCTGCATAAGAGAGTGATGGATATGAACGATCGGGCGCTTAGAAATATTGTCGTCGGTTTGGGCGGCAGAATGAGCGGAGTTCCCAGAGAAGACGGTTTTGACATTACCGTCGCTTCGGAGCTGATGGCTATTTTTTGTTTGAGCAACGGCTTGGAGGAATTCAAAGAAAAAGTTTCCAATATGCTGATTGCATATACCTATGATAAACAACCGATTTATGTCAAGGATTTAAAAGCGGAGGGTGCTGTGGCTTTGATTATGAAGCAGGCGGTATCGCCCAATTTGGTACAGACGATTGAACATACTCCCGCTATTATTCATGGAGGACCCTTTGCCAATATTGCTCACGGCTGCAATAGTATTGTGGCAACTCAAATGGCGATGAAGCTGGCGGACTATGTGGTAACGGAAGCCGGGTTCGGTGCGGATTTGGGTGCGGAGAAATTTTTTGACATAAAATGTCGTCTGGGAAATTTAAAACCGGACGGCGTGGTAATTGTTTCGACAATTCGTGCGTTAAAGCATCATGGTGGGGTAAATAAAGAAAGACTGGGGGAAGAAAATCTTTCGGCTTTGGAAAAAGGTTTTGAAAATCTTAGGCAGCATATGGAGAATATCAAAAAATTCGGACTTCCCGCTGTCGTGGCAGTGAACCGGTTTCCGACGGATACAGAGACTGAAATCAAGTTATTGCAAAGCTTGGTTGAAAAAGAGAACAACAAGGCGGTGCTTTGCGAAGTCTGGGCAAAAGGAGCAGAGGGCGGAGAGGCTTTAGCGAAAGAAGTCGTCCAAATGGTAGAAGACAAGGAGTCTTCTTTTGTTCCATTGTATTCTGTCGATGAATCCATCGAAAATAAAATTTGCTGCATTGCCAAAGAAATTTACAGAGCGGACGATGTAAACTTTTCCAAAAAGGCACTGAATCAAATCAAAGAGATTGTTAAATTAGGATTGGATAAGATGCCTGTATGTATTGCAAAAACGCAGTATTCTTTTTCAGAGGATCCTACTTTGTTGGGGGCACCTCGCGGTTTTGAATTGAATGTGCGAGAAGTAAAAGCTTCTGCCGGTGCGGGATTTATAGTTGCCCTGACAGGAGATATTATGACCATGCCCGGACTTCCGAAAGATCCTGCGGCATGTCATATTGATGTACAAAAGGACGGAACGGTTGTCGGACTCTTCTAAAAATTGAAAGGAGGTTGTTTATGGGGACACAAGCGGAATTTAGACAAATGGATGAATTTTTCGAAGCGATATTGATGTTGAAAGACAAAGATGAGTGCTATCGTTTCTTTGAAGACGTATGCACGGTCAGAGAGCTTCAATCCATTGCACAGCGTTTGGAAGTGGCTAAGCTTCTTCGCATACGCAAAACGTATAATGAGATTGAGCAGGACACAGGGGCAAGTACAGCCACCATCAGTCGTGTCAACAGAACACTGCATTACGGTTCGGACGGATATGATATTGTCCTGGACGCTTTAATCCAAAAGAATTTGGAAGAAGAAAGAAAACGTGAAAAAAATAAAAAGTAATATACTTTTTATGCTAAGCGTTACATGATGAAAATGGTTTAACTTCGGTTGAACCATTTTTTTTGAAGATGAGAAAAAAAGTAAGGCTATTTTGCTGTTTCTAAAAAAATCTTAGTTGTCAACACATATACGAACAAGCTTATATATTTGCTTGGCTGAACGTAAAAATGAAAGCATACATTCCATTGTAGCTATGGATGCAGAGAATTTTTCCATCTTTCATTGATAAGAGGATGAAATTGAGCGAGGGGGATGCGAAGTGTGGTGCTTTTACTTGACGGGGAAGGCTTGAGAGCAAATAAGGGATAGTTGAATAAAAGAGACTTTTGTTAAACAGGCAAAGGTCTTTTTTATGTGAAGAAAATTTTTTTTTGGATTTCTATTGACCGTTATATCCTAATATTGTAATATATGGATGTATCGAGGAGGTATTAGGATGGAGTGGAAAAATTTGGAGCATGAAGCGGAACTTTTCAAAGTTTTGGCAAATCCGGTACGCTTGTGTATTCTGATCGGTTTATTGAGGGAGGGGAATTGTCAGGTCAGCGTCATGCAGGAGTGTTTGAGCTTACCTCAGTCCACAGTATCTCAGCATATTGGGAAATTAAGGAGTGCGGGGATTATTCACGGAGAACGTAAAGGTACGCAGATTTATTATCAAGTGGTCAACGAAAAGGTAAAAGAGCTTATAAAAATTATAATGGAGGAAAAATAATGGGAAAAAAGGTTGTGATTGTAGGCGGTGTAGCCGGAGGTGCATCCGCAGCGGCAAGGCTTCGAAGATTGGATGAAAATGCGGAAATTGTCATGTTTGAACGAGGAGAGTATATCTCCTTTGCCAATTGCGGTTTGCCTTATTATATCGGAGAAGTGATTGGGAACAGAGATGCTTTATTGGTTCAAACCAAAGAGGGGATGGAACAGAAGTTTAATCTGACCATTCACGCTTTGACGGAAGTGGTTCGAATTGACAGAGAGAATAAAAAAGTTTTGGCAAAAAATTTGAAGACCGGGGAGGATTTTGAAGAAAGTTATGATGTGCTTTTGTTATCTCCCGGAGCCAATCCGGTGCGTCCGCCGATTCCCGGACTTTCGGAAGCGAAAAATGTGTTTACTTTAAGAAATATTCCGGATACGGATGCGATTAAAGCCTTTGTAGATGAGCATCATCCGAAAAATGCTGTGGTTATCGGCGGAGGGTTTATCGGTTTGGAGATGGCGGAGAATTTAATTCACCGAGGGGTCAAGGTGCATTTGGTGGAAATGTCCGATCAAGTCATGGCTCCATTGGATAAGGAAATGGCATCTCAAGTGCATCAAGAGTTGTCGGATCATGGAGTGAATCTGTATTTAGGCAATGGAATCAGCGGATTTGATAAAGAGGGAAAGGAAGTGATTTTGCAAAAAGGAGAAAGGATTTCTACGGAGATGACTTTACTTTCTATCGGAGTGCGTCCGGAAAACGGCTTGGCTAAAGAAGCGGGATTAGCTTTGGGAGAACGTGGCGGAATTTTGGTTGATGCATATCTTCGCACAGAGGATTCTTCCATTTATGCTATCGGGGATGCTATCGAAGTCAAAGATTATATCAACGGCACGCCTACTATGATACCTTTGGCTTGGCCGGCAAACAGGCAAGGTCGAATGGCGGCGGATAATATTGCAGGCGGTTCTGAAACTTATCCGGGGACTTTGGGAACAGCCATAGCAAAAATTTTCGGTTTGACGGTTGCGACAACGGGAGCCAATGAAAAAACATTGAAGCGTTTGGGAAAGGATTACGGGGTAATGCATATTCATCCCAATTCTCATGCGGGCTATTATCCGGGTGCTTTTCCCATGCAGATAAAAGTGATTTTTGATGCAAAGAGCAAAAGAATTTTAGGCGCTCAAGCCATCGGTATGGAAAATGTGGATAAAGCCATTGACGGGATTGCCATCGCCATAAAGGCAAATCTTCCGGTGGATAAGCTTCAGGATTTGGAATTATGTTATGCACCGCCTTATTCTTCCGCCAAAAATCCAATTAATTTTGTGGGGTATGTGGCGGAGAATTTGCTGACGGATAAGGTAAAAACCATTCAATGGCATGAGGTGGACGAACCGATTAAAAAGGGAGAATGTGTGGTTGATGTCAGTGAAGAACAGGAATTTATGATGGGTCATATTCCCGGAAGTATCAACATGCCTTTATCCGTTTTGCGAGAAAATTGGGGAAAATTGCCGGAAAAAGTTTATGTCTATTGTCGAGTGGGGGTTCGAGGGTATATTGCCAGTCGAATTTTAAGGCAAAAGGGAAAAGAAGTTTATAATTTGGACGGAGGGTATCGTACCTATTCTTTGGCTTATTGTGGAGATGAAAACTCTTCTTGTCAAGTTTCGGGAACAGAGGAAGAGTCGAAGGAGGAATCGGCGGGAAAGGAACCGAAAAGTGATATTCAAAAAATTGTGATTAATGCCTGCGGACTCCAATGTCCGGGACCGATTATGCAAGTTTTTAAAGCTATGCAGGAGATGCATGATGGAGAATATTTGGAGATTTCCGTAACGGACCCCGGGTTTACAAAGGATATTTCTTCATGGTGTGAAAAAACGGGTAATACTTTAGTCAGTTTGAATCGTGAAGAAAACAGCTTTCGTTGTCTTTTGAAAAAGGGAAGGGGAGACAAAGAAGTTTCAAAGCAGGATTTAAAATCGGTATCCGATAACGGCTTACAGGAAAATTCCACTTTGGTTGTTTTCAGCGGAGATTTGGATAAAGCCATGGCGTCCTTTATTATCGCCAGCGGTGCGGCGGCTATGGGAAAACAGGTAACGATGTTTTTCACTTTTTGGGGGCTTAATATTATAAAAAAAGCCAATGTAAAAACGGAAAAAAGCTTTATGGAAAAAATGTTTGCTATGATGATGCCGAAAGATGCATCTAAATTGCCGTTGTCCAAGATGAATATGGGCGGAGCCGGTACCATGATGATGAAAAAAGTTATGAAGGATAAACATGTAGACAGCTTGGAATATTTGATGGAAAACGCAAAAAATGCAGGGGTAAAGATGATTGCCTGTGCCATGTCTATGGATGTTATGGGCATAAAAGAAGAAGAATTGATAGATGGCGTTGAAGTCGGCGGTGTGGCAACCTATTTAGGAAAAGCAACGGAGGGCAATGTGAATTTATTTATTTAAAAAATCAAGGAGTGTGGATTTTCCATCACTCCTTGATTTTTTAGTTTCAGCAATTTTGTACGAGTCGAATGTAAAAAGCGACTGTCCGTTTCCATTCTTCCAAAGAAATTCTTTCGTCATTGCCGTGAATCCGTTTTCGATCTTCCGCCGACATCATCATAGCGGAAAAACGATAGACATGCGGACAAATTTGAGAGAAGTGTCTGGAGTCGGATCCTGCCATCATCAAATAAGGTGTCACCAATACATCGCCCCAGGTTTGAAAAATAGAGGTCTTAATTTTTTTAAATCCGTCGGAATGAAAATCGGAATCGGGACAAGCGCCGGTATCGAAGAGGACTTTCATTTGAATTTCGTCATCTTGGATAATACGACGATAATGCTCTAAAATGCTTTTTTGGTTTTGTGTGGAAAGATATCGGACATTGACTCCGAAGGAAGCCTTGGGAGGTAGAACGTTGAAGGCGTCGGAGCCTTCCATTTTGGTCAGTGCCGTGGTGGTACGCAGCATGGCATTGAGTTCTCCACTGTTTTTTCGAGTTATCCTGTCTAAAAGGGGGCGAAAGATGTTTATATTGGCGAAAAACAGTCTCATGGCAAAGGAAGCATGGCGTCCTAAAGTATCAAACATTCCGGCAACCGGAGAGGTAATTTCAAGGGGAAAGGGATGTTTCTCAATGGCACAGATGGCCTTAGCCAAACGTCCTACATTGGAATGGGCGGGAGGAGCGCTGGCATGTCCTCCGGCACTTTTTAAACTGAAATTTACATCCATCATACCCTTTTCGCCGACACCGATGACGGCGAAAGGCTTAGAGATGCCCGGGAATAGCCCTTCTACGATTGCACCGCCTTCGTCCAGGACGAAAGCGGGTGTAATTTTATTTTGGCGAAAGTAATCAACAATATCAGGGCAACTGTCTCCATGGGTTTCTTCTTCTCCGGAGAAGGAAAGATACAAGTCATTTTTCGGGACAAAATTTTGTTTGAGCATATGTTCCACCGATTCTACGACGGCACAAAGAGTTCCTTTGGTGTCTAAAGTTCCCCGTCCCCAAAGCATCCCTTCTTCGATATCCCCGGCGAAAGGAGGATGACTCCATGCCGCTTCATCCACAGGGACTACATCATAGTGACTCATTAGGACCGTTGTTTTTTCCGATGATTTTCCGGGAATATGATAGAGGATTCCCCGACGACCGATCAATCGTCTTGTGCCATGTCTGTGAATAAGGGGATATTGTTTTTCCAGATAGTTTTGGAAGCGGAAAAATTCTTCGTCTTTTTCCAAAGAAAAGTCTGTATAAGAGATTGTCGGAATGCGAATCATGTCCGCAAAATGTTCTATGGCTGAATTTTCATCAAAATCTACCGGAAGGTCAAAAACCGCTTCTTCCTTTCTCGGTTTAAACCGCATGGTGCGAATCACTAAAAATAAAATAAAAATTAAGATGAGAAATAACACAATCCAAAGTAAAGTCATCAATAGCCTCCTTATAGTTTTCCGCTTTTATATAAAATGCGGGATAGAATGATGGCAAAAGCCGCTCCAACAGGAACCAGGACGCTGACAGCACCGGCGAGGGACGGTTTTAATAGAAACAGGATAATCATAAATAAAATGGGACCGACGGCAATTTTTGGATTTTTAGCCAAGAAGACTACAGCCAATCCCCCGAAAAGGGCGGGTAAAATATTGGCGAAAGCCGGAGCCAACAGAGGGGATTCCAAAATGGGACGAAGTTGGCTTAAAAGCAACATACCCATGAACAATATGAGCGTAGTCACAATGGAAGAAACGCCGATGGCAATGGTAGAAATAATATCCCCTTCCGGAGTGCCCGGTTCAACTTTGGAAAATTGCATGGCGTTAATGGCACAGGGGGCTTTTAGTGCGGTGATATTGCCCGTGACAAAACTTAAATAAGAACCGCCGGCACCCAGCATGGGGGCATATGTAAAAGCTTCGATAACACCAACGGTGTAAAAAATAGGAATGATGCCCAAGAGACCTTTGGCGACCACGCCCCAATCGGGCCAGGCGTTGAAGCAAAGACTCATTAGAAGGGGATAAGAACTAAACATAAGTATAGCCAAGATACCGGAAATTTGTCCCCAGCGATGAATGTTTTTATCGTAAGAATTCATATTCAACCTCCAATCCATGCGGTTAACGGGATGGAAAAAATCATGGCGCCAAGCATAGATAGAGGCATGGCATAATTTTCCAACCAGATAACATTTTTCTTTTTAACAAAGTATCCAAAAATAATCATTAAAAAGGAAGAACACAACATGACAAATACGGGAATCCAACCGGTTAATCCTTGGGTGACATTGGAAAAAATCATACCGAGAAAAGCGGAGATCATGCCGATAAAGAGCGAATCCATGAAGATGATGCCCCATTTTTCGTCTTTGGATTTGATATGGATTAATCCTTTTTCGATTTTAGGGAAAAAGAAAGTGACGATAACGATTCCGGAGAAGCTTCCCAGGGTCATAACCCATGCAATTGCGGAATACGCTTTCGGATCGGTCAGACTTTTTGACAGAGATATTCCCAAAACCGAAGCTGCGGTGGTTGCTGCCGGAAGTTCATAGGTCAAAGCGCCTACCACACTTAATCGTAGCCAAGGCAGAGGTAATCCTAAAAATTGAGATAGTGTAATCATTCCGATAATAATAGCAATGGCGGGGGCAATAGTAAACACGGCGGCTCCCTTCATAATGGAAAGCAGAAGTGATTTGGACATTCCCATTTCCAAGGCTCTTTTATAAGCCTTATAGGTAAAGAAGATAGACTGACCAAGGACGAAGAGAATCACCAAAGCCGCCAAGTAATAGAGTATGGATTGATTGACGGAAAACATAAAGCACCTCCTTTATCTTGTTCATCTAATTATACCTTATTTTAACAGATAAATTTTAAATGAAAGAAGAAATTTTATATGCGGAAAAATTTGTGAAATTTTTAAAGACAAAACGTTTAGATTTTTGGTTGTAAAATAGAGTGTAAAAGTAGTATAATACTTCAGTCTGATTTATGACAAAAAAATATATCCATTTATTTGAGGCGACAAATTCGCAAAATAACAGAGGGGGTTGATTTAATGGAAAAAAAGATGTTTAAAACAGGTATGGGGAAAACCATTGTAGGAAGTATAGTTTTGGTAATGGTTATTTTGTCTTTTTTAGCGATTTTAATTTACTTTGCAATGAACACCTTGTATGGAAAAAGTATTTTAAAGGCAGATACTTATGGAGAGTATGTTTATATTGATGCCTTATATTTAAGCAAACCCTTCGGAGAGGATGAAAGCGGAGGACAATATTTATTTGTAACGACAGAGGAAGGGGATAAGTATCATGATTATATGTTACGCTTATCTAAAGAGGATTTCAATCGTGAAGACATTCAAAAATTAATCAGAGAAAGTTACTCGCCCGATGCAAAACCGGAAATCCTCCGATTAAAAGGATATATGATGGAATCCGCTCAAGAATTGGACGAACTTGCACAACAGTATTATGGGCAATATGTAGGACAAGATGTGGAAGATGCAAGTGAGTATTTGGGAAGCGTGGTTTTGGATTATTCAGGAAATGAAAATATTTTAAAACACATTTCTCTGCAAATCGTTCTGTTATGGGTTTTCTTATTGTCTGTAATTATTTTCGGTTTTATTGAACTGATTAAAACAATCCGCAAACAAAAGAAAAAGAGTGAAAAGATTGAGCTGGCAAAAGAGCTTTTTGAAAGAGATGCCGATTATAGGAAGGGAATGGAAGAAGTTAATCTGCCGGATACGGTTTTTTACAAGCAATGTCAATGTTATATCACACAAAATTATGTGGTTACCTATCAAAACGGATTAGAGGTTTTTCCTATCAGTCAAATTAAAGAACTGTATGGATATGATAAAACAGGACAGAATATGGCATTAACTTTAATGTTCGGATGGATTGCCGGGCATCGAACGCATCATTATCTTGTAGCGGTTACTTCGGATAATGAAGTCCATATGTTTGCCGATCTTACCCATGTGACGGATACACATAATCAAATGGTGGCACAGATGATACAAAAAAATCACAATATAACTTTGGGAAGAAATACTACAACTTTTCATGATATTCAATCGGATTTGCCTATGTTGAAGTTGACCAAAGTTCCCGGATTTTATGGAAATGCCGATGTGTGGACAGGCAGAACCAACGACACTTTTGTTGTAGAATAAAAATTTTTTGGTGAAAAATAAAAAGCACTGTTCTTATATGCCGAACTCTAAGGATTAGATTTTAGATCTAATTTTTGGAGAAGAGTATATAAAGACGGTGCTTTTTGAATTTACTCAAAGAATATTTGTGTAATCATCGGTAGAGAAAAACTGTTTTCAATGATTTTATAAGAAAAAAAGACATTCTGTTTTTGTTCAAACAGAATGTCTTTATGAATGGTGGAGGCGGTGGGTGTCGAACCCACGTCCGAAAACAGTTCCGGAAAAGTTTCTCCGAGTGCAGTTTGTCATTTCAATTCCCTTATATGAACTATGACAAACAGAAGTCCATATTCGGTAGCTTCATCAGATTCCGTCTGCGGGGCAAAGCTTAGCCGCATGCGGTTCCCTGCTTTCAATGATGCCACGTCTTAAGTCGCAGGACTCTTAAGGGTGACAAGCAGACTAAGCTGCTAATGCAAAATTATCTTCTGCGTTTAATTTTAGGTGCATGTTTTATCGTTGTCTGCTCAACGACTCGCTACTTTTCGTTCTCTATCCCCGTCGAAGCCATGTCGCCCCCGAGGAAAATAAGTATATCATATTTTAAGAATTTTTTGTCGAATGTAAGGTATTTCTTGCCATCATTCTCCGAATTTCATTTAAATATTCACTTGGAATAAGACAAGAAAATTTTCTTCTGAAGCATCGGGAAAGAATTCGTTTTTTGGTTTTGTAAATTACCTTACCCTTTATTCTGCGATCAAAACGATAATACTCGATTTCATTCCAAGGAACAAAAAACAATCCGTTGTAAATTCCCGTGTAGCTGAAACAAATTTTTTCTTTTTGGAAAAAAAGAAAAAATATTCCTAAACTTACTCCGGTAATTGTGTAGATGAATTCGGTATAATTTCCTGCAAATAGACCTGCTACAACGGAGATAGAACCGATGATCCGCCAGAAATTTTTACCTTTTCGATAAAACTGAATTTGGGCATTATGTTGTTGGCGACGGTGGTAATATATAAGGGAAAGCCCTAAAAGACTAAAAATGATAATTAAGGCTATGATGAACATTTTTATGATTTTCAAAATAGCATCCTCCTGACAAATCAATTATATCATAATTATATGAAAAGGAGTATTTGAAGAACAACAAAAAAATTATTCTATGATATACTACTTCAAAAAAGGGGAGAAGCAATGTTTTTAGAATTGAAAATTAGTGAACTTTATTTTGCAGAAAAAGAATGGATAGACGGTCAATTAAAAGATAGGGAAATTACCCTTGACTTTATGGCACGCTTTGGTTTTATGCCTACAGGAAAAAGATGGAGATGGCTTTTAGATTATACGTATGGAAGATTATGATTATTGGTAAGATATTAAAATGCTTTATAATCAAATTAATATTGATAGAGAAATGTTAACGGAAGAAGATAAAGCGGATTTTAAGAAAGAAGACAAGGTCTTAAATGCTTGCCGTAATTATCATGAATTATTAAAAGTATACGAAGATTTATCTCAAAAGGTTCAAGCGTTAAGGGGTTAATCGTGTAAATTCATTTTGAAATATTGACTTTTTGACCTATTTTTATTATAGTTAGGTTTAGATGCGATAAGCGGAAGAGTATGTTTGATGTTCTTTTTTAGAGAGGCTTTGTTTGGTGAAAATAGGCTAAAGAGATCAAGCGGAAAATCACCCGTGAGCAAGACGGAGGAAATGCCGTCTCGTTGGCTGCGTTATAGCTTTTCAAGTGATAGTTTACTATAAATTGGGTGGTACCGCGGAAAATGCGTTTTCGTCCCTTGCAATTTTTTGCAAGGGATTTTTTTATGAAAAGGAGTGGGAAAAATCATGGAAAAATTTAAGGAGTTTTCGAAAGCGCCTGTTAAGGAGCGAGAGGAAGCCATTTCAAAAAAATGGGATGAGATGGATTTATTAAAGCGTTCTGTCGAAAGTAGAGAAGGAGCGAAGCCCTATGTCTTTTTTGAAGGACCTCCTACCGCCAACGGGCATCCGGGCATTCATCATGTGTTAGCTCGTACTTTAAAAGATTTGAATTGCCGTTATTATACCATGAAAGGGTATCAGGTGAAGCGCAAAGCGGGTTGGGATACACATGGTCTTCCCGTTGAAATTGGTGTGGAAAAAGAATTGGGGCTTGAGAGTAAACAAGAAATTGAAGAGTACGGGGTGGAAGCTTTTAACAAAAAATGTAGGGAGTCCGTTTTTGTCTATGAAAAAGAGTGGAGGGAAATGACTCGCCGTATGGCCTATTTGGTAGATATGGATCATCCGTATATTACTTTGGACAATAATTATATTGAGAGCGTATGGCATATTTTAGATAAATTAAATAAAGACGATATGATTTATGAAGGTCATAAGATTTTGCCTTATTGCCCCCGTTGCGGAACGGGTCTTGCTTCTCATGAAGTTGCTTTGGGCTATAAAATGATTAAAACGCGTACCGTGGTGGCACGTTTTAAAAAGAAAAATACGCAGAATGAGTATTTTCTGGCTTGGACCACAACACCTTGGACTTTGCCTTCCAATGTCGCCTTAACCGTACACGCCGATGCGGAATATGTTAAAGTAAAACAAGGAGAATCCTTCTATTATTTGGCGGAAGCATTGGTTTCTAAAGTATTGGAAGGGGAGTATGAAATTGTAGAACATATGAAGGGAAAAGATTTGGAATATCAAGAATACGAACAATTACTTCCTTTCATTGAACCGGATAAAAAAGCCTTTTTTGTCACCACTGCCGATTATGTTACTATGGAAGACGGTACCGGAATTGTCCACACGGCTCCGGGTTTTGGAGAAGACGACTATAATACAGGGGTTCGTTACGGATTACCGGTGTTAAAACCGGTGGATGGGGAAGGAAAGTTTACCGAAACTCCATGGAAAGGCATATTTGTTATGGATGCGGATCCTATGGTCATCAATTATTTGGATGAACGAGGACAAATCTATCGCAAACAAAGGATGGAACATAATTATCCCCATTGTTGGAGATGCGATACACCATTAATTTATTATGCAAATCCGTCTTGGTATATTGAAGAGACTAAAGTCAAAGAACGATTGGTTTCGGAAAATCAAAAAGTCAATTGGCATCCGGATTATATTGGAGAAAAGCGTTTTGGAAACTGGCTTGAGAACATTAAGGACTGGGCATTGTCCCGCAGCAGATATTGGGGAACGCCTCTTAATATTTGGTGTTGTGAAAAATGCGGTCATACGGAGAGCATAGGCTCCAGAAAAGAATTGGTGGAAAAAGCTATCGAAGAGATTGACGAGAGCATTGATTTGCATCGTCCCTATGTTGATGATGTGCATTTGGAATGTCCTCATTGTCATGGGAAAATGACCAGAGAAAAAGATGTCATTGATGTCTGGTTCGATTCCGGCTCCATGCCTTTTGCCCAGTGGCATTATCCTTTTGAGCACAAAGATGATTTTGATACATTATTCCCGGCGGACTTCATTTGTGAAGGGGTCGATCAGACTCGAGGATGGTTCCATTCATTGATGGCGATTTCCGTATTTATGACCGGCAGAGCTCCTTATCGAAATGTATTGGTCAATGACTTGGTTTTAGATAAAGACGGGAAGAAAATGTCCAAATCCAGAGGGAATACGGTCAATCCCTTCCAAATGTTTGATCAATACGGCGCGGATACATTGAGATTCTATTTACTCTATGTTTCACCGCCTTGGCAACCGACTAAATTTGACGAGGAAGGATTACGTGAAGTGGAAAGCAAATTTTTCCGCTCTATTCGCAATATTTACAATTTCTTTTCTTTATATGCCAATACCGATGAAATCAATCCAAGAGAATTTTTTGTTCCGATCAAAGAGAGACCGGAGATAGATCGTTGGATTTTATCCAAATATCATCATTTAATTGAACAAATTGAAGAAGATATGAAAACTTATGAATTATCTAAAATTGCAAGGAATATTTCGGATTTTGTGATTGAAGATTTTTCCAATTGGTATATCAGACGTAATCGTCGTCGTTTTTGGGCGGAAAAAGTAGATGAAGATAAAAAGGCTGTCTATAACACGACATATGAATTATTGGTCGGACTTTCCAAATTGATTGCGCCGATGACACCCTTTATTGCCGAGGAATTGTATCAAAACTTGGTTGGTGGGGAAAGTGTCCATTTGGAAAGTTATCCTGAAGTTGACGAAACCTGCTTTGAGAATGCTTTGGAAGAAAAAATGTCTTTAGTTCAACAAATTGTAACTTTGGGACGTGCCGCTCGTGAAAAAGCTCAAATAAAAGTTCGTCAAGCTCTTCAAAATATTGTTATTGACGGAAAATACGAAGAGATGATTGGAGATTTAACGGATTTGATTATAGAAGAACTTAATCTTAAAGAAGTTCTCTTTAAAAAAAATTTAAGTGATTTCATGAACTACAGTTTAAAACCGAATTTTCCCGTTGCAGGACCTGTGTTAGGTAAAAAGATCGGGCTTTTCGGCAAAATTTTGACTCAGGAAAAGGCAAAAGAATTTTTGGAACGATTGGAAGAGGGAAATCTGACTTTGAAATTAGGCGATGAAGATGTGGAAATCCAAAAAGATTATGTATTATCTACGATTACCGCTAAAGAAGGATTTGATGTGGAAATGAGTGAAGGTGTTTTTGTTGTTTTGAACACGCAACTTACAGAGGATTTAATCAAAGAAGGATATGCAAGAGAATTTATTTCTAAAATTCAACAGATGCGGAAACAATTGAATTTGAATTTGGCGGACAAAATTCATATTCGCTATCAGGGAGAAGAGGGACTTACTTCTGCTTTGGAAGAGTGGAAGGAATTTATTATGGCGGAAACGTTGGCTGTCGAATTGAACTCTGGAAAAACGGATAAAAATCAGACGGATTTAAACGGAAAATCGATTTGCTTTGAAATTTTATTGCCATAAAAAGTTGACGAGCTGAGGTCTTGTTTGCAAGAAGAGTCCTCAGCTTTTTTTGTTTTATTCTATTTTGATGAATGTCTTTTATATAAGACACGATTTCCTTTAATTCTTTAGGGTATACTTGTTAAGAGGTGCGATTATGGAAGTTAAATTGATGAATTTTTGCAGGATACGAGATGAAAACGGGAATGTGGTGGTATTGGATAAGGTGAAGAAAGTAGGTTGGGAAGGCTTAACTTTTCCCGGAGGAAAAGTTCAGGGTCACGAGAGTTTGTATGCAGCGTGTCTTCGAGAAGTTAAAGAGGAAACGGGTCTAATGGTTGAGGATTTAAAATATTGTGGAACTTTAACCTGGGTATTTCCCCATCGGGAGGATAGAGAATTGGTTTTTCTTTTTGACACTTGTAAATTTTCGGGAGAGCTTTTGGAATCAACTCATGAAGGAAAGGTTTTTTGGATGAAGGAAGGGGATTTTTTGAAGGCGGAAGGAAAAGCGGATTATTTTGACGTTTATTATCGGGTTATAGCAGAAGAAAAAGTGAAGGAGGCTATTTGTGTTTATCATGAAAACAAAACGGCTGAAATCTCTTTTATTTGCAGCTCGTTATGAAAAATCAAATGGACGATAAAATTTTTCTTCGCATCTTGGAAGAAAAGGATGCGGAAGAACTATTTCGACGGATGCTTTATAACCGTAATCACCTTTGGCCTTGGATCAATGAAATGGAGTGTCTTTCCGAAAAACATTTACGATTACAAATTTTGTCTGCAGCGGCAGATTATCGTTCCAAGCAAGGAGTGGAAACCGGAGTATTTCAGGAAAATGAATTAATCGGTATGATTAGTTTTCAAATGCTGTCGAATGTAGAGTCTGAAAAAAGTGGTGAAATTGGTTATTGGATTGATCGGGACTATTCAGGCAGAGGAGTGATGACCAAAGCATTGAAACATTTTATAAATCTTGTCTTTGATTATTTTGATGTGGATGAACTTTGTATACGAACGGATATCCATAATCAAAAAGCTCAAAATTTGGCTTTGCGGGCAGGTCTTGTAAAAAAAGGGATGAAGAAAAACGGAGCACGGGTTCATAAAAATTATATTCACGTTCAGCATTTTAAATACACCAGAAAGGAGTGGGAAAATGATTATAGACAAGATGAAGACGATCATTCAAGAAAGTGACAATATCGTATTTTTTGGCGGAGCGGGTGTATCCACGGCCAGCGGCATTCCGGATTTTCGAAGTGCAACGGGCTTATATAATCAAAAGAATAAGAATAATTATTCTCCGGAATATATGTTAAGTCATGAGTTTTTAGAAAGAAATCCGGAAGAATTTTCTCATTATTACAAGGAACATTTGATTTATCCGGAGGCGAAACCGAATAAAGCACATCTTGCATTAGCAAAATTGGAACGTCTTGGGAAGCTTAAAGCTGTTATTACACAAAACATTGACAGTCTGCATCAGATGGCCGGTTCCAAAAAAGTTTTAGAATTACATGGGAACTTAAGGGATTATTATTGTACTTCCTGTCATAAATCTTATACTTTGGAAGAGGTTATGAAAGAGGAAGGGATGAGTATTTGTGATCAATGCGGAGGTTTTATTCGACCGGATGTAGTACTTTATGGAGAGTCTTTAAATATGGATATTATGCAAAAAGCGGCCGAAATGATTTCTAAATGTGAGGTGTTGATTGTAGCCGGAACTTCTCTGGTGGTATATCCTGCAGCAAGTTTTCTTCGATATTATCGAGGGAATAAATTGATGATTATCAATCGAGATCATACTTCAAAGGATGAGATGGCTGATTATGTAATTCATGATGACTTGAATGAAGTCATGGATGAGTTGGTGAAGGAATTATGAAAATTTATTTGACTCGTCATGGACAAACTCAGTGGAATAAAGAGAAAAGGTTTCAAGGAACCATGGATTCTCCATTAACGGAAAAAGGAATCGCTGATGCTAAAAAACTGGGGATATATTTAGAAAAGATTCCTTTGGATAGGATTGTGGTTTCTCCCTTGAAAAGGGCAAAAGATACCGCAAATTTAATTATAGGAACGCGAAAAATTCCCATAGAAGTCGATGGACGTTTATCCGAAATGAATATGGGTGTTTGGGAAGGCAAAGATTTAATAGAAGTTCAAAGAGACTATCCTCAAACATATCAAATGTACTGGGAAAATATAGAAAGATTTAGTGTACCCGGCGGAGAAAATTTTAAAGATTTATATAAACGGTGTGATGCTTTTATATATGATCTTTTAGAAGGAAAAGAAGACTCTCTTTTAATTGTCAGCCATGGGATGACACTGGCATTTTTGATGGAGATTTTACGAGGGAAACAAATGCGGGAAATGGACACTCCGGTTCATATTGTCAAAGGCGCCAGTTTAACCCTTTTTGAGGTGGTGAATCATCAAATTCGTCAAATTTTTTTAGAGAAGAGAGTATATTAGCTTGTTGTTTGTAGGGGTTCTTAATATAATATATAGAAGATATAATCTAGAGTATGAGGAGGTGAATTATGGAGGGCGATGCATTAAAAATGGTTTATGAAGCAGAAAAGAATGCAGAGGAGTTGCTTAAAAACGCGGAAGCGGAAGCACAGCAAATTTTGCTTGAGGCAAAGGAAAAAGCAAAGGAGATGGATATTTCCGGAGCTGTAAAAATGAAAAGAGAGGTTCAAAATATTTTAATTGAAGCAAAACTCAATGCACGAGCTGCTGTCAAATCTTTGATTGAGGATGGGATGCGAAAGAAGAAAGTAGTTCTGTCTGTTGGAGAAGATGCAATAAATAAGGCGGTGGAAATGGTTAAAGAAAGGGTCGTGAATTAAGATGGCAATTGTGAACATGACAAAATTTACTTTGTTCACTTATCATTCAGATCGAGAAAGAGTATTGTCTTTATTGCAAAAATTCAATGACGTGCATTTTGCAAAGCAGACAATTCAAGAAGATTTTCGTATTGAGAACCATCAAAAAGAACTTACTGCTCTCTCAAAAGATATTCAAAATCTTGCTCGCGTTATTTCTTTACTGAAAGAAGAAACGGGGCAAGGAGATAAAGAAGTTTTAATGAGGCAGATGAGTTATGAAGAGTTGATACGGAAAGGATTCTCTACAGATTTAACTCGATTGCGGGAAAAGGTTGAGGAACTTTGGAAAGAAAGAGAAATGTTGCGGCAGGATGTTCTCAATTTTCAAGGGCAAAAGAAAGAATTGGATCCATGGAAGAATTTACAATTGCCTTTGAATGAACTTCATCAAGCAAAGACGAGTAAGATGTGTTTGGGAACAATTCGGGGCATGCATAGAGATGCATTGATGAAAGAATTTGAAAAGTTGAATTTTGCCCATGCGCAGGTATTAACTTCCGGGAGAAGTCTATTAAACCTATCCATCGTTTATCTTAATGAAGAAAGTGAAGAAGTAGAAGAAGTTCTTAAAAAATATGGTTTTACTGAAGTGGAATTGGATGGACAGAAAACCGTAAAAGAAGAAATGCAAATCATTGACGAAGAGATAAGTATAAAACAACAAAGAATTTCAGGGATTCACAACGAATTAATAGAAGCGTCAAAATTCTTATCTGAAATGGAATTGCGCTATGAGTATTTACGCAATGAAGAATCTCGCAAAAAAGCAAAGGAAAAAATTCTTCAATCAGAGCATGTGGATATTTTTAAGGGATATGTGCCTACCGACAAGAAAGAGGCGTTGGAAGAATTGCTTCAATTCAACTTTGGTTCGGAGTATTATTGGGAGAGTCATGAAGCGAAGAAGGATGATCCTCAAGTTCCCACAATGTTGAAGAATGATAAATTTTCTGAACAATTTATAGATTTGACATATCTTTATGCAGTTCCGAAATACAATGAAATTGATCCCACACCGCTTTTGGCTCCTTTTTATTGGATTTTCTTTGGAATGATGGCGGGAGATTTGGGATATGGTTTAATTCTGTTGGGTTTGACTATATTTTTATTAAAAAGTAAAAGCATATTTCCCAATAATAAACGTTTTGTAAAGTTTTTATTTTTGTTGAGTTTTAGTGTAATGATTTGGGGTGTGCTTTACGGATCTTTCTTTGGCGGGCTGATAAAGATCCCGGCTGTTTTTGACACTTCGAGAGATATAACACAGCTGTTGATATTATCCTTGCTTTTCGGTTTCATTCAGCTATTTGCAGGTCTTGGTATTCAAGCCTATATGAGGATTCGAGACGGTCATTGGAAAGATGCGATTTATGATGTATTTTTCTGGTATATGGCTATAGGAGGAGGAATCCTTCTTCTCGTAAGCGGAATGGCAAAATTTTCAAATACGATGAAATTAATTTCCAAAATAATTATGATTACCGGGATGATAGGAATTGTATTAACCGGAGGAAGAGAAGGAAAGAGTATTTTTTCAAAACTGGTAGGGGGTTTATATTCCCTTTACAATATCTCGGGTTATATCGGGGACTTTGTATCTTATACCCGTTTAATGGCTTTGGGATTGGCCGGCGGATTTATCGGTTTAGCCGTCAACATGATTGTCGGAATGATGTGGAATAGTACCGTAGGAAAAGTAGTGGGGATTATTGTGTTTATTGTGTTCCATGCATTTAACATTTTCTTAAGTGTATTGTCTGCATATGTGCATACTGCACGATTGACTTATGTAGAGTATTTTGGAAAATTTTACGAGGGTGGAGGGGAAGCTTTTGAACCATTTCAATCCAACCCGAAATATATTCGAATAAAAGATTAAAGAGGAGGATTTACGATGACAGTGATGGATTTTTTCGTTAAAAACGGAGGGATGTTTTTTGGAATTTTAGGTGCGGCTTTAGCGGTAATTTTAGCCGGGACAGGCTCTGCACGAGGAGTAGGAATGGCCGGAGAGGCAGCTGCCGGCGTTGTTATTGATGAACCGAATAAATTTGCAAAGACGCTTCTATTTCAATTGTTACCCGGTACACAAGGTTTATACGGCTTAGTAATCGGCTTATTAATTGTTCTTCGTTTAACCGGAGACATGTCCTTACAACAAGGTCTTATGTTTTTTGCTGCAGGCTTGCCGGTCGGTATTGTGGGATTGACCTCTGCACCCGCTCAAGCAAAAGTGGCTGTTGCAGGGATTAATATCTTGATAAAAAATGAACCTCAATTAATTAAGGGAGTTATTTATGCGGTAATGGTTGAAACATACGCAATTCTTGCATTCGTAATGTCTATCATTCTTTTGACCAGAATTCCGGCATAAGGAGTTGGTGGAATGTCTAATTTGGATAATATCTTAAAGAAAATTACAGGTGAAGCGGAAGCAAAGAGAGAAACTATCCTAAATCAGGCGAGGGAAGAGGCACAAAAAATCCTGGAAGCACAAAGAATTAAGGTTGATAATCAACGGGAGCAGGCGATAAGAAAAGCTGAAGAAGAAGGAAAAAATATAGTCAATCGCCTGATTGCCGGAGAAAAAAATAAAATTCGAAATGAAATCTTAATGGCAAAACAGGGAATATTAGATCGAGTTTTTTCTTTGGCAAAAGATGATTTCAAAGCTTATCCGGCGGATAGTATCATAAAGGATATTGAAAAAGCAAAAGAAGAGTTACCGGATGGAGAATGGGAGTTGATTTTACCCAAAAGATATGAAGATGATTTAAATCTTCAAAAATTAAATGTTAAATTTGATGAAAGTCTATCCTCTGGATTTAAGTTAATTCAAGGAAATGTAGTATACAATTATGATTATTCCATATTTGTGGATGCAAAGCGTGAGGATATTGAAGGAGAGATTGCAGAGTTTTTGTTTTCTTCCAAGGAGGTGTGAACGATGATTGTCGGTGATTTCATTCAAAGTTCCACCATGGTTCGGGGTTTGGAGCGAAAATTATTAAAAAGAGAACAATTACAATCGATTGCAAATGCAAAAGATTATGATGCGGCTTTGTTCTCTCTTCGTGATACGGATTATGGGAAACATATGGATGTCATGAAAAGTCATCAGGATTATGAAAGTATGTTAACAGCTACATTAAGCGAAACCTATAAAGAAGTGGAAAGCTTTACTCCCTCTAGAGAATTTATCCAGATTTTAAGTGCGAAGTACAGTGTTCATAATCTTAAAGTATTTGTAAAATCACAGATTAAAAAAGAAGACTTATCTGCATTATATTCGCCAATTGGAATTTTAAATATGGAAGAATTTGAAAAAGAGTTTGAAAGAGGAATGTTTTCTCTGAAAAATGATTTTTTTGGGAAATCTGCAATGGAGATTTTGGCAGATTATGAAAAAAACAAGGATCCGCACAGAGTAGGCTTATTATTTGATCAATTCTATTTTCAATATTTAAAAGAATTGGCTAAAAAAGTCGAGGGAACCAAAATGGCAGATTATGTTTATAATTCCATTGATTTTACCAATGTTAAAACAGTCTTTCGGATTAAAAAACAGGGGTTGGAAATGGGAGGAAAAGACTCGGCGTTATTTGAAGGAGGACATATCTCTCTCCATGATTTTAAAGGAATTTATCATATGCCGATTCCGGAACTTGTAAAAAGTCTACAACAGCATCCCGTTGGAGAGTATTTAAAAAAGGGATTGAAAAAATACGAAGAGACAGGTCATTTAAATACTTTTGACAAAGCGATGGAAGACTATCAGGCAAATCTGATGGAAAGTGCCAGGAGACAAACGTATGGAGCGGAGGTTATATTCAATTTTCTGTTAACCAAAGAACTGGAGGTTCGAAATCTGCGTATTCTACTGGCCGGAAGATTGACGGGAATGCCGGCGGAAGAAGTTATGAAAAGGTTGCGTGATACCTATGTATAAAATAGCTGTAGTAGGGGATAAGGACTCAGTTCTTGCATTTCGAGTTTTAGGAATTGATGTTTTTATTGCTTATGAAAAAGATGAAACGCGAAAAATTATCGATAAAGTGGCAGATGAGGGTTATGGTGTAATCTATATCACGGAGCAGTTGGCTTCTTTGATACCGGAAACCATCGCACGATATTATTCTAAACCTATACCGGCAATCATTTTGATTCCAAGTCATCAAGGGACATTGGGGATCGGTATGCAAAATATCGTGGATAATGTAAGTAAAGCTGTAGGTTCAAATATTTTGTAAAGGAGAGGGCTTGTTTTGAAAGAAGGAAGAATTATTAAAGTATCCGGCCCTTTAGTTGTTGCTGAGGGTATGGACAATGCAAACGTATATGACGTTGTGGAAGTGTCCGAAAATAAATTAGTTGGTGAAATTATTGAGATGCGTGGAGACAGGGCCTCTATTCAGGTTTATGAAGATACAACGGGGATCGGTCCGGGAGAGATTGTAGTTTCAAAAGGTCATCCGCTTTCGATTGAGCTTGGACCCGGGATCTTGGAATCTATGTTTGACGGTATTCAAAGACCTTTGGATCAGCTGAAAAATGTAGCCGGAGATTTTTTGGTGAAAGGCGTTAGCGTTCTTGCACTTAATCGCGAAAAAAAGTGGGACTTTTTACCAATCCGTAAAGTAGGAGAAGAAGTTATTGCCGGAGATATTATTGGAACTGTTCAAGAAACTACAGTGATTAAACATAAGATTATGGTTCCTTATGGAATTCAAGGAGTAATCACAAGTATTCGAGGCGGGTCTTATACGGTAGATGAAGTCGTTGCTATAGTTAAGGATCAAGATAAAGAATATGAATTAAGCATGATACAACGTTGGCCGGTACGTATCGGAAGACCATATAAGAAAAAATTGGATCCAAAACAACCTTTGGTTACGGGACAGAGAGTTATTGACACATTCTTTCCTGTCGCGAAAGGAGGAACGGCGGCTATTCCGGGACCTTTCGGTTCAGGAAAGACGGTTGTTCAACATCAATTAGCAAAATGGGCAGATGCACAGATTGTGGTATATGTAGGTTGTGGTGAACGTGGGAATGAAATGACAGATGTATTAAAGGAATTTCCTGAGTTGGAGGATCCGACAACCGGTCAATCTTTGATGAAGCGTACTGTATTGATTGCCAACACATCCAATATGCCTGTAGCAGCTCGTGAGGCTTCTATTTATACGGGAATTACCATTGCGGAATATTATAGAGATATGGGTTATTCTGTTGCTTTGATGGCAGATTCTACTTCCAGATGGGCAGAGGCGCTTCGCGAAATGTCAGGACGTTTGGAAGAAATGCCGGGAGACGAAGGATATCCTGCATATTTGGCTTCTCGAGTTGCAGATTTTTACGAAAGGGCGGGACGTGTTATCTGTAACGGTTTCGAAGAAAAAGAAGGTGCTTTGACGGTCATCGGTGCCGTATCACCTCCGGGAGGAGATATTTCAGAACCCGTTTCTCAAGCGACACTGCGCATAGTCAAGGTATTCTGGGGATTGGATTATGCGTTGTCTTATGCAAGACATTTCCCGGCAATTAACTGGTTAAATTCCTATTCCTTATATCAGACCAAAATGGATGCTTATTTCGATGAACATGTGAATGAAAAATTTTCAAAGAACAGAATCCGTGCCATGAGTCTTTTGCAGGAAGAATCCGGGTTACAGGAGATTGTCCGTTTAGTTGGTCGTGATGCACTTAGTGAGGCGGATCAATTAAAATTGGAAATTACCAAGTCCATTCGAGAAGATTTCTTGCAACAAAATGCGTTTCACGAAATTGATACCTATTGTTCTTTGGAAAAACAAATGAGAATGTTGGATTTAATTTTACATTTTTACGATAAAGCGAAAGCAGCATTGGATGCAAAAATTTATTTAAGTGAAATTTTAGCACTTCCGGTTAGGGAAAGAATCGCTCGAAGTAAAAATATTCCTGAAGATCAACTTCAAGAATTTAATCTTATTTTTGTAGCATTGGACGAGGAAGTAAAGGACTTGATGGAAAAAGGAGGCGTCGATCATGCTTAAAGAATATAAATCCGTGACGGAAGTCGTTGGACCGTTGATGGTTGTTCAAGGCGTCGAAGGCGTCAAATATGAAGAATTGGTAGATATTGAATTACAGGACGGGACCCATCGAAGAGGTCGTGTTTTGGAAATTGATCAGGATAAAGCCATGGTGCAAATTTTCGAAGGTTCAGCAGGAATCAATTTAAAAAATACCACTGTGCGTTTTTTAGGGAAACCCTTGGAATTAGGTGTTAGTGAGGATATGATCGGCCGTATCTTTGACGGTACAGGAAATCCAATCGATGACGGTCCAAAAATTATCCCGGAAAAAAGAGTGGACATTAACGGCTTTCCAATTAATCCTGTGTCTCGTGACTATCCGTCCGAGTTTATTCAAACCGGAATTTCAACGATTGACGGTCTAAATACTTTAGTTCGTGGACAAAAATTGCCTATTTTTTCAGGGGCAGGTCTCCCGCATAATAATGTAGCCGCACAAATTGCACGTCAGGCAAGAGTTTTGGGAAAAGATGAAAATTTTGCCGTAGTTTTTGCAGCCATGGGAATTACCTTTGAAGAAGCAAACTTTTTTATGGAAGATTTTAAGAAAACAGGAGCTATTGACCGCGCCGTAATGTTTATTAATTTGGCGGACGACCCATCTATTGAACGTATTTCAACACCTCGTATGGCATTGACTTGTGCAGAATATTTGGCCTTTGAAAAAGATATGCATGTATTGGTTATTTTGACGGATATGACTAATTATGCGGAGGCTCTTCGTGAAGTCAGTGCAGCCCGTAAAGAAGTGCCCGGACGTCGAGGTTATCCGGGATATCTTTATACCGACCTGTCTTCCATTTATGAGAGAGCGGGAAGAGTGGTTGGAAGAAAAGGTTCTATTACGCAAATTCCAATTTTAACAATGCCGGAAGATGATTTAACGCATCCGATTCCGGACTTAACCGGATATATTACGGAAGGTCAAATTATTCTTTCTCGTGATTTATATAAGCAAGGGCTAGAGCCTCCCGTTAACGCAGTCCCCTCTCTTTCCCGTTTGAAAGATAAGGGAATTGGTGAAGGGAAAACAAGGGAAGATCATGCGGATACGATGAATCAATTGTATGCGGCTTATACGGCGGGACGTGAAGCAAAAGAGTTGGCAGTTATTCTGGGAGAAGCGGCTCTAAGCGACTCGGATAAAGCTTTTGCAAAATTTGCAGAAGACTTCGATAAACGATATGTAAATCAGGGATATTACACGGAGCGTACGATTGAGGATACTTTGAATTTAGGCTGGGATTTGCTTCGAATTATCCCGAGAACAGAACTTAAACGTATTCGGGATGCTTATATTGATAAGTATTTGGGCTGTGAAACCTTTAATGAGAAAGGAGCAGAATAAATGTCCGTCTTGAATGTCAATCCAACACGCATGGAGTTGTCAACATTGAAGAAGCGTTTGGTTACCGCCAAAAGAGGACATAAGCTCTTAAAGGATAAACAGGACGAGTTGATGCGTCGATTTATTGAAAATATCAGAAAAAATCAACAAATCAGAAAAGACGTGGAACAGGAATTGACAGCTGCTTTTCAAAATTTTGTGATAGCCAGTTCGGAAATGAGTCAAGCCATTTTGGAAGCTGCGGTAGCACTTCCAAAAGAACATATTGAACTGGATATTCAAGAAAAAAATGTAATGAGTGTTATTATTCCGAAAATGGAATTTGTTCGTACGGCTCAAGAGGGAATTTTTCCCTATGGATTTGCTCAAACCTCCGCAGAATTGGATGATGCAATTTATCACTTGCAAGATATTATGGAAAAATTATTATCTCTTGCGGAAGTTGAAAAAACATGCCAATTAATGGCAGATGAGATTGAAAAGACAAGACGTCGAGTGAATGCCTTGGAATATCGAACTATTCCGGATTTAGAGGATACGATTCACTATATTCGCATGAAATTGGATGAGAATGAAAGAGCCACTATTACTCGTTTGATGAAAGTTAAAGATATTATTGCTCGACAAAGAAATTAAAAAAAATCCACCGGTAACTCGGTGGATTTTTAATATACGTCGGATTTTCTTTTTGGCGGCATGGTTTCTTGTCGATTTTCCAATATGGCAAGAGAATCTTCAACTTCTTTTAAAGCCCTTTCAACCAGTAGGCGTCGCATTTTCATTGACAATTCCTGATGTTCAAAAGGAATAAACCATCCATTTTCAACTTGTAAGTCTGTTTCTAAAAAGAATGCACCTTCATCCGTTATAAAGCTTCCGGGCATTACATAGCTTACAGGGGCGACAAAACTTCTTCTGGAGGAATCAAATAAATCTCCGCCGAAATATAAAGATTCCTGCTGATTTAATGAGAAGAGATTAAGTATGGTGGGCATAAAGTCCATTTGACAACCGACTTTTTCATTTTTTAGGGCGGGAAAATCTTCAGGAAAATGTAAAATTAATGGAATATTCATCATCTCCGACAAATTATAAGGTTTTTTAATGAAACGCTCCATAGATTGTTCCTCCTCCTCTTTAAGGGCGGAAATACCATAATGGTCTCCATACATGGCCAAGAGGGTATGGTTTAAAATTCCTTCTTTTTTTAATTCTTCAATCCATTCTCCAAGAGCTTCGTCTACATAATGAACAGCTTGTAAATAGTTTCCCAAAATCGTATCTTCGTCTTCCGGTAATAAAGTTAAAGTTTGTAATTCTTTTGGAAGTAGATACGGGTGATGGCTGGTAATCGTAATCACAAAAGAATAAAAAAGTTCTTTTCGCTTAACTTTCTCTTTTAATATTTTAGTAATTCTTTGGAAGAGGTCTTTGTCATCCATACCTAAACCGATAATTTTAGGATTTTCAAAACATTCCAAACTGTAATATTTTTCAAATCCCATTAAAGGATACATTTTATCCCGATTATAAAAATTCTTTCGATTGCCGTGAAACACCATCGTATCATAGTGTTCATCTTTTAACTTTCGAGGTAATCCGAAAAAGTCGTTATGGGTGAAACGAAAGTAGCTGGGAAAATCTAAAGCAGGATACAGAGAATGGTTGGATGTAAATTCTGCATCGGCTGTATTGCCTTTTCCTATGGATTGATAATAGTTGGAGAAATAAATACTTCCTGAGGATTGAATCAATCGGTTTAGATGAGGCGTGATTTCTTGGCCATTATAAGTTCTTTGAATTACAATATTTTGTACACTTTCCATTTGAATAACTAAAAGGTTTTTATTTTTTGCCTTTCCTGTCATTTCATTGGGGATTCCCGTATGCCAATATTTTTTTAATTCACTATTTTTTAACGGATTTTTAGGTTCTCGAAAAACGATAGATTTGACATCTCTAAGATGAAAGGTCATTAAATCTCGATTTCGCAAAATAAAAATTTTTTTTAAGGTATAGAGTACACCTAAGTAGAGGATAAAACAAAATAAAATCCAATAAGTCACTCCTTTAGGGAAAAGACTTATTCGAAAAGCGTAAAAGGCCATATCTACTTTTTCTATCTGACGTTGAAAGATAAAGAGTAAAGGCAAATCGAAAATAAAGAATAAGCGTTGAGACAAAAGCATGGATAAAATACTTTCTTTGGCTCCGTCTCCGGCTAAAAGCAACATGGGAATTTCATTTAAGCTGGGTAAAGTGTGATAGTGATAAAAATACATAGAATCAACAAAATAAACTATGCTTAAGACGGTATAGATATTACGCCGTGCAATAAATATTTTATCGGGCAAAGCATAGTCCGCTAGTGAAAGAAGAAAGGTTAAGACTAAAACCATATAAAAAAAGACAAGACGTCTATTCTCTTCTTCATCTTTTTGATATAAGCGAATAAATATGGATGTTTTTAACAAACCGAGAAGGAAAAACATATTGAAACTCCCTATTTTACGGGTTTATATTCAAGGAAACACAAACCTTGGCACCCCCGTTAATGTTATTATCCAATGCAAGCTTACCGCCGTGATTAGAGGCAATAACTTTACAAATATAAAGCCCTAATCCAAAGTGTTCGTTGGATTCAGAAGAATTGAATTCGTTGCGATAAAAGGCATTGGTTGCCTGATGAAGATCTTTCATGGTAAACCCAACTCCATCATCTTCAATAATTAAATTTATATACCCATTTTCGACGGAACAAATAACATGGATGAAATTTTTTGCATAGCGGAATGCATTATTTAAGAGGTTATTATAAAGTTGGAAAAATAAACCTTGATCTAAAAATATAGTGTTTTCATAGGGATTGGATTCAAGTCGAAAATCTTTTACAGTTTCTTCTGCTAAAATATCTCCTTGCTTTTTCATGTCCTCCATTAAGTTTATAAAAGAAACGGATTGTTTTTCAACGTGGATATCCTGTAATTTTTGTAATGCATTCATTTCTTTTGTGTAAGTTTCCAAGTGTTTAATATGAGCGCTCATGGTATCTAAAGTTTCTAAAATTTTATTTTCATCAATTTGTCCGTTCGGAATAAATTCTCTTAGAAAATCCACATAACCTCGAAGTACGGTTAACGGGGTGCGTAAATCATGAGCAAAGGCGGCATTAAGTCGTTTACGTTCCTCTAACCCCCTCCAAAGTTGTTGATTATTTTTCACCACAGTTTGTCGCATTTTTTCAAAGGAGGCGACTAAATCTCCCATTTCATCCTGACAGTCATAGTGTAGCTCGAAATTCAAATCATTATTTTCAATTTTTTCGGCAGCTTTTTCTAAAAGGTGAATCGGATATAATAATTTTTCTTGATAGAATTTTTTAGTTGAGCGATAAAGAATATAAACGGTTGATAAAATAAGTGTAATGAGAGCAAGTTTCGCGATTCCAAAAGGATCAGTGTAAAAAAAAGCATCATAAAAATTAATCCAAAAAAACCAAAGGAGTGCACATTGAATTAAACCGATAAAAAAATAAAGAAATTGTGAGCCTTGTAATTTTAAACTTTGAGAAAAATTATGGCATTTAATATAAAATTTTTTTACATTTTGAAAAAATTTTTTCATGAAATCCATCGATATCCTACCCCCCAAATTGTATCAATGTATTGTTTTTTTGTTTTCTTTGTAATCCGTTTACGGATACGTCGGATATGTTCTGCAATAACAGTAGAAGTACTTTCACTGTCATAACCCCAAACAAGTTCAAAGATGCGATCTTTATCAAAAATTTGTCCCGGATGAGAGCTTAAAAGTTCTATGATTTCAAATTCTTTTTTCGGGAAAAAAACTTCTTCTTTAAAAATAAAAATTTTTTTTGCGCTATAGTCGATAACAAAATCATCCCAAAAACTTAGGCGGTTTTGATGCAGGTTCCGACTTTGACGTCGTAGATGTGCCTCAATGCGGGCAGCTAAAATGTCCAGTTTAAAAGGCTTAACAATATAATCGTCTCCGCCTACACGAAAGCCTAAAAGTTTATCCGCATCTTCAATTTTGGCGGTAAGAAAAAGAATCGGACAATTTACAAATTCGCGAATACGTTTACATACTTCGATACCGTCGATGTCCGGCATGTTGATATCCAATAAAATGATATCCGGATTGAGTGTAATTTTTTTAAGAGCTTCTTCGCCGTTGTTTGCCGTTATAACGTTATAATTTTTACATGTAAAGTAATCTCTTAACATCTTGGTAATATCTTTTTCATCATCAACAATTAACAATTTTATCATAACAACCTCCTTATAAACAATATTATTCCATAAAAATCAACAAATTATCAACTTTTATTATGATTTATTTGGTCTATGTTATAATGGCAGTTGGGGGTGGAATGGATGGAAGCATTGATTGAACGAATAAAAAAAGACGGTGTCGTTAGGCAGGATGATGTTTTGAAAGTGGATTCCTTTTTGAATCATCAAGTGGATGTGGAACTTTTGGATAAAATCGGAAAGGAATTTTATGAATATTTTAAAAATTCAGGAATTACAAAAATATTGACAATTGAAGCATCAGGAATTGCTATTGCGATGACAACGGCACGTTATTTTAAACTTCCGTTTGTTTTTGCTAAAAAAACGGATAGTCAAAATTTAGATAGAGAGGTGTATAGTGAAAGTGTGTTCTCTTATACCAGAAAAATGGATTATCGAATTCGTATCAGTAAAAATTATCTTTCAGCAGAAGACAGGGTATTGATTTTGGATGATTTTTTAGCACAAGGAAATGCCTTAGTCGGTTTAACCGACCTGGTGCGTCAAGCAGGAGCAAAAACGGCTGGAATTGGAGTCGTTATTGAAAAGGGTTTTCAGAACGGGGGAAATATGTTCCGAAATATGGGCTATGATATTCACAGTTTGGTTATCGTAGACTCTTTAACCGATGGGAAAATAGTATTTCGAGGTGAAAAATATGGATTATGATCTTTTAATCGTAGGCGCCGGAGCCAGCGGGATGTTTTTGGCTTATGAATTAAAACAATTGAAGACAAGACAAAAAGTTTTGATGGTAGATACAGGACGTCCCATTCATCAAAGAATTTGCCCTATCAGTGCAGGAAAAGTTAATCACTGCATTTGCTGTAAACCTTGCAATATTATGAACGGTTTTGGCGGTGCGGGCACTTTATCTGACGGAAAATATAATTTGACCACGGAATTTGGTGGAGATTTACATCGATATGTGGGGCAAGAAAAGGCTATGGAGTTGATGAATTATGTGGATGGCGTATTATGTGAATATGATCATCATCAATCCAAGCTTTTTTCAACTGCCAATAGCGATTTAAAAACAACGGCGTTGCGAAATGATTTGCATCTTTTAAGCGCACAGGTGCGTCATTTCGGGACAGAGAGAAATGTTGAAATCTTAAAGAAGATGTATGAGGAAATCAAGGATGAGATAGAGATTCGCTTTTTAACGACGGTAGAAAAAGTAAACTACTTATCCTCAGGATTTCAAGCTGTATTTTCTACAGGAGAGACGGTAACGGCAGAGAAGATTGTGTTAGCAAGCGGTCGCTCAGGATCAAAATGGATTGGAGAAATTTGCAAACAGAATGGAATTAGAACGAAGTCCAATCGAGTGGATATTGGCGTTCGGATAGAAATTCCCGCTGAAGTGTTTAAACATATTACCGATGAGGTTTACGAAAGTAAAATCGTTTATAAAACGCAGAAATATAACGATATGGTGCGAACATTTTGTATGAATCCTTATGGAAAAGTGGTTGCGGAAAATACCAATGGAATTATTACGGTTAACGGACATTCTTATGCAGATAAAAAACTGCAGACGGAAAATACAAATTTTGCTTTGTTGGTTAGCAATCATTTTACGGATCCCTTTCGAGATAGCAATGATTACGGGGAATCTATTGCAAGGCTTTCTAATATGTTGGGTGGAGGTGTGCTATTACAACGATTCGGAGATTTGGTGAAGGGAAGGCGCAGCAGTGAACGTCGAATGCAAAAATGTTTTACTCGTCCTACGTTGAAGGCTACTGCAGGTGATTTATCCTTAGTTATCCCTAAACGACAATTAGATGATATTATCGAAATGATTTATCAATTGGATAAAATTGCTCCGGGTATGGCTAACGAGGATACCTTACTCTATGGGGTAGAAGTAAAATTTTATAATTCCAAGGTGGAGGTCAACAAAGAATTTGAAACATCCAAGAAGGGACTTTATGCCATTGGAGATGGCTCCGGAATTACTCATTCACTTAGTCAAGCTTCTGCAAACGGAGTGTATTTGGCTAAAATTTTGGAAAATATCAAATAATATCAAATGGAGAGGAGGAACTCCTTTCTATAATTTTTTCTCATAAAAATGGAAAGAATATTTAGAAGTTTAGGGAAAAGTTTGTAGGCTTCTTTCTTTTTTGGTATAATAATTTAGGAATGCGTTGACGAAAGGATGGCGAATCATGAAGTCTACAGCAGCGCTTTTGATGTTTATTACCGTTCTATCTAAAATTATAGGATTGTTCAGGGATAAAATGATGGCATATTATTTTGGAACAGGACCTATTGCAAGAGCGATTGTAACGTCATCCACAATCCCGTTGGTTCTTTTCGGAATGATTGCATCCGGTATTGCTACAGGTTATATTCCGGTATATAGTCGAATGAACCATGAAAAAGGAAAATTCGCAGCGGATGAATTTACATCAAATTTAATTAATATCCTATTTCTACTCACTACAGCTTTTGTGGTTGTGGGATTGGTTTTTGCTAAAGAAATCGTGTTTATTTTTGCTCCGGGGTATACAGTTGAAAAAGAGATGACTGTTCTTTTTACTCGTTTTGCTATTCTGGGTCTTTATGGAACGGCATGGGGCTCAGTTTTTCAAGGATATTTGCAAATTCATGGACATTATTCTCTTCCTGCATTAATCGGTTTTGTGCTCAATTCTTTTGTTATTGTCGGAATGATAATTGCCGTCAAAGTCAATCAACATTGGATTATCGGATTGAGCTTATTTTTAGGAGGTACACTTCAATATTTAATTTTCCTTCCTCAACGAAGGGAACTTGGATACGTTCATCAAAGAGTATTTAATCTAAAAGCGCCGGAATTAAGGTCTCTTTTATTCATCGGTTTGCCTGTACTTTTAGGTGTTGCTGTTAGCGATATTAATATGTTGGTGGATAAGAGTATTGCATCTTTGGTCAGTGCAGGAGGAGTGGCATCCTTAAATTATGCCAATCGAATTTTTGGCTTTGTAACAGGAATTGTAGTTACATCCATATCCGCTTCCGTCTATCCTTCTTTGGTAAATGGTTTCGAAGAAGATAAATTGAATGTGGTGAAAAAGTTATTTAGGGAGTCGGTCACAGGTATTGGACTGTTGGTTATACCGGCCACAGCCGGACTGTGGATTTTCTCAAAAGAAATTGTCACATTGCTTTTTGCCGGAGGAAGTTTTGGAGCCGGGGAAATAGAGGAAACTCGAATGGCATTGTTGTTTTATAGCTTTGGTTTATTAGGTTTCGGTTTTCGAGATATTATCTCCAAATCTTTTTATGCCATGCATCAATCTAAGACACCGATGAAAAATTCATTATTTGTTGTCATCCTCAATATTCTTTTAAACCTTTTTCTCTCCAAACTTATGGGGATTAGGGGATTAGCCTTGGCATCCAGTATTTCCATTACTTTGGGAGCAATTTGCTTGTTGATTTCTTTAACCAAAAAAATTGGTATTTTAGGATTAAATCGTGTAGGAAAAAATATTGCAAAAATAGTTGGTGCAACTTTTATTATGAGTGGAGCCAGTCGATTTTTCTTTCTATTGATGAAAAAATTTTTAACATCATCAAACATCAGCTTTCTATTATCCGTTTTCGTAGCTGTTTTGATTTATGGGATTTGTATTTTGCATTTTCGTATAGATGGAATAGATGAGTTAATGGATGGATTAAAACACAAATTTGGAAAATTACAAAAAAGATAAAACAAATTGTTTACTTTATTTATAGAAAAAAAGAAAAAATACCTGTTTTGGAGGAGAGTAAAATGAAAAAGAAATTCTTTTTACGTCTTTTTATTTTCATTTTCATTATTCTCTTAATCGTTTTTGTTATTTTTCAAATTAAGAAAAAAGGAAGCGATAGAGAAGTTAAGAAAATAACGGAGACTCAAATACAGAGAAAGGAAAAAGAAGAACAAAGAAAAGTCAAAGACGGCGATTTTTATGTGCCATTAAAGGATCTTAATGATCCTTATGAACCGAAAAGTGTTTCGGCAAAGGGATTATATGTGAAAGCCCACGTAGCAGGATATACCTTTAATGAAAAAAAAATAGATGCTTATGCGGATTATATAAAAAAGATGTCCGGAGCGTCGAAAGAACCGGTAGATGAATCTATTGAGGATGAGACGAATGTTTTGGAAAAAATCTTGGGTATTTGCAAAGCAACGGAAATTAACGCTTTGGTTATTGATATTAAAGGCGACGAAGGTTATGTGACCTGGCCGACAGACATTTCAAAAGTAGCGGAAATTCAAAAAGAGCATGTATTGGATTTTGAAAATTATAAATCGTTGTTAGATTATATGAAAAAGAACCAAATTTATGCGATTGCCCGTATTGTTACCTTTAAGGATCCCTATCTGGCAGAGAATTATTCCGAGCATGCAATGCAGTTAAAAACAGGAGGAACCTATCGAGACGGATCAGGAACTCCCTGGGTTAATCCTTATGACAAATTTGTATGGCAGTATGTGGTTTCCATTGCCAAAGAAGCAGCTTTAAGAGGTTTTGATGAAATTAATTTCGATTATGTTCGTTTTCCGGATGATGCAAAAATATATAATGAAATCGTTGATTTTTCCGGGCTTAATGAGAAAAGAAAAGATGATAATATTCAAGATTTTCTGATTTATGCAGGCAAAGAATTGCATGATTATAAAGTATTCATATCGGCAGATGTATTCCCGGTAACTACTCATAATTGGGATGACACACCGGAAGATATCGGTCAAACTTGGAGAAAGATCAGTCGAAATGTAGATGTTATATGTCCTATGGTTTATCCCAGTCACTATGATTCAGGTTGGTATGGTTTTGAGGTTCCGGATCAAGAACCTTATGGAGTTTTCAAGGCCTGCATGACAGAGGCTTTAGAAAGAAATGCATCACAGGAATTTGTGCCTAAAGTTCGTCCATGGATTCAGGGGTTTACAGCCAATTGGGTGAACGGATATAAAGAATATACCCCGGAAGTTATTGCGGCGCAGATTGTTGCTTGTGCGGAATTAGGTATTGATGAATATTTGGTATGGAATGCAGAGAACAAATACGATGCCATGACCTTCTTTTATCAAGATCGCGTGAAGAAAATTTTTTCTGACGAACAAGATGCTGTCGGCAGAACACCGCAAGAGGCTCTGGAAATGTTCTTGCAAGCTCAACGAAAGCAAAATTGTAAAGTGGAGTATCTTTTAACTCCCGTTTCCAATCGTCAATCGGAATACTCTGCTTTTGAGAAATACATTAAACAGGAATTGAATCGAAAATTATTCAAATATAAGATTGAAGAGATCACAGCTATAAATGGCGGAAATTATGAAGCAAAAATATCCGGTGTTTATAATTCATTAAGCGGAATTCATTATATGGAAAATGAAAGTGTAATAATTCGCAAAGAAAACGGAATTTGGAAAGTGGATCAGAAGTATATTCGTTATGAAGAAGAGGAAGTAAATGTGGAACATAAATCCTGAAAAAGCCTAGTACACAGGCTTTTTTATTTTCTGCTCTTCTGTTAAAATGAAAATAGGTTAACGAAAGGTTAGAAAGAAAATGAAAGGAATATTTGGAAACATAATTTATGGCATAGGTAGCGGACTTGAGTGGATTTTTACTAAAATAATCAATGTTTTGGCATGGATTGTAGAAGGGATTCGCCTAATTGGAAAAGGACTTTTAGGCTTACTTTTTGGGATAGGTTGCGTGGTGATTTTTATTTCACCATTAGTATTGGCATTTATTTTCAATCCGGCAGTATTTCCGATTATTATGATTTTTGTTTTGGTCAGTCTTTTGGGACAACCTTTAATTTCTTATTTAAGATACGGAAATTATGTGATTACAGAATTCTTAAAAGATTATGGTGAATATTTGAAAAATGAGGGGAAAAAAGAATATAAAAGCTTTCGTGATTTTTCCAGTCAATATCAACGGATGCAGTATGAGAAAAAAAGAGAAGAACAACGAAAATACGAAGAGGCGCAAAGAGAGGAGAATAGGCGAAGACAAGAAGCTTGGGAAGAAGCATTTCGTGCATGGTTTAATCAAACGACTGGAGCCTATTATCAGGGTCAAAAGGACTATCGTCAGAGCTATGAACGTTCTTCCGGTTATGTCAATCCCAATGCTTCTTTTAGACAACAATATGAAGAAGCTTGTAATATTCTTGGAGTCAATTATAATGCAGATAAGTATCAAATTAAATTGGCTTATAGAAAATTGGCAAAAAGGTATCATCCGGATATCAATAAAGATGTCAATGCGACAGAAAAATTTCAAAAAATTAATACGGCTTATGCATTTTTAAATGATGAAAATATAAAACGATATCAAGGTCAATAATTTTTTGAAGTTCAGATAAATATGGAAAAATCCAATCAGTGAGAGAACGTATGAAAGGTTTCGTGTTATAATAAAAATTGATGAACAATAATGAAAGGAGAGGATAGTATAGTATGAAATTTTTTATTGATACTGCGAATGTAGATGAGATTAGAGAAGCAGCTTCGTGGGGCATTGTGGATGGAGTTACAACCAATCCATCTTTAATTGCAAAAGAAGGTAGAGATTTTATTCAAGTCATTCACGAAATTGTAGAAATTGTCGATGGACCTATTTCCGCAGAAGTGATTAGTGAAGATGCGAAAGGAATGGTTGGAGAGGCAAGAGAACTGGTGAAGATTCATAAAAATATCACCATTAAGATTCCCATGACAAAAGAAGGTTTAAAAGCAGTATCCGTTTTGTCCAAAGAAAACGTAAAAACTAATGTGACATTAATTTTCTCTGCAACGCAAGCATTAATGGCTGCAAAAGCCGGAGCGACTTTTGTCAGTCCTTTCCTTGGGAGATTGGATGATATTAGCTTTGAAGGGATGGAGCTTATTGAAGAAATTGTTGAAATTTTTGGAAATTATGATATAAATACGGAAATCATTGCAGCCAGTGTTCGTCATCCGCTTCATGTTAAACAGATTGCAATAACCGGATGTGATATTGCAACAATTCCTTTCAAAGTTTTTGAGCAAATGGTAAAACATCCTTTAACGGATATTGGGATTGAGCGTTTTTTAAAGGATTGGGAAAAAATTCCAAAAAAGTGATGGAGGGGATATCATGGATAGAAATTTGACATTAAATTTAGTACGTGTTACAGAAGTAGCTGCGATTCAAAGCGCAAAGTTTTTGGGACGTGGCGATAAAAATGCTGTGGACGAAGCTGCTGTTGAAGGCATGAGGGAAATGTTCGATGATTTAGATATCGACGGTATTGTCGTTATCGGTGAAGGAGAAATGGATGAGGCTCCTATGCTTTATATCGGGGAACAGATTGGGAAAGCCGGCGAAAATTCTGTAAAGGTAGATATTGCCGTAGACCCGGTGGACGGAACGGAATTGGTAGCTAAAGGGTTGGAAAATGCTATTGCTGTTGTAGCGGTTGCACCCAGAGGAGATTTGTTCCATGCACCGGATATGTATATGCATAAATTGGCAGCCGGTCCGAAAGCAAAAGATGCTGTGCATATGGATTTGCCCATTGAAGTAAATTTACGCAGATTGGCAAAAGCATTAAACAAAGAGGTGTCCGAGTTAACCGTTTCCATGTTGGATCGTCCTCGTCACGCTGAATTGATTCGTCGGGTGAGGGCAACAGGGGCACGTATCAAACTGTTTCGTGCAGGAGATATTGCTGCAGCAATTGCTACTTGTTATAAGGATTCAGGGGTAGATCTTTTAATCGGTTCCGGAGGAGCGCCGGAAGGCGTTATTGCCGCAGTGGCTATTAAGGCATTAGGTGGAGTTTTCCAGGCTCGCCTGGATCCTCATACCGAAGAAGAAATTCGACGTTGCAAGGAAATGGGCATTGAAGATGTGGATCGAATTTTAGAAATATCAGATTTGGTTAAAGGTGAGGATGCCCTCTTTGCAGCAACAGGGGTAACAGATGGAGATTTAATGCCGGGCGTTGTAAACTTAGGGAATAATCGAGTTCGCACTTCATCTTTGGTATTACGTGTTCAAACCGGTACGGCAAGAAAAATTGAAGCGGTTCATATTTTGACTCGTAAACCGGAATATTTTCAAAAGTAGGATTATATGATTGATTTTGCAGAGAAGACGGTTAAAGAATTAAGAGAATGTGCAAAAAAACTGAATCTTCCCGGAGTTTCAAAATTAAAAAAAGATGAGTTGGTTTCGGCTTTAACAGAAGTTGTTTTAGAGGGAAAAGAGGAGACTTTAGAATTAAACAAAAAAGAATCTCAAAAACGAGATGCTGTAGGAATTTTAGATCTTCACTCAGACGGATATGGTTTTTTAAGAAATGATGACTTTAACAGTACGGAAGAGGATATTTATGTATCCCCGACTCAAATTCGTCGCTTTCGCCTGAAAACGGGAGACTTTATTCATGGAGTAGTTCGAGAACAAAGAGAGGGAGAAAAGTTTGCCCCCTTAATTTATTTACATTCCATTAACGATGTATCTGCGGAAAATATGCGTTATCGAAAAGATTTTGATAATTTGACACCAATTTTTCCTTTAGAGAAATTAAGCTTGGAATTTCCAAATTGTCCTATATCCAATCGAATGATGGATTTGTTATCTCCAATAGGGAAAGGTCAAAGGGGACTTATAGTAGCTCCGCCAAAAACTGGAAAAACAACTTTGTTGAAATCTGTTGCCAAGGCTATTGAAAGAAATAATCCGGAAACGGTTCTGTTTGTTTTATTAATTGACGAACGACCGGAAGAGGTAACGGATATGCGCCGATCGATTCATTCCCAGGTAGTTGCTTCCACTTTTGATGAAGAACCGATAAATCATATTCGATTAAGTGAATTTTTGTTGGAACGAGCAAAGAGATTGGTGGAAACGGGGAAAGATGTAGTAATTTTGCTAGACAGCATTACCCGTTTAACCAGGGCCTATAATTTATCCATGCCTACATCAGGAAAAGTTTTATCCGGAGGAATTGATCCGACATCCTTTTATAAACCGAAACGATTTTTTGGTGCCGCAAGAAAGATAGAAGAAGGCGGAAGCCTTACAATTTTAGCAACGGCCTTAATTGAAACCGGTTCACGAATGGACGATGTAATTTTTGAAGAATTTAAGGGAACAGGAAATATGGAAATTCACTTGTCCAGAGAACTTTCCGATTTAAGAATTTTTCCTGCAGTGGATATTTTTAAATCGGGAACGAGGAAAGAAGAATTATTACTATCTCAAAGAGAATATGAAGTTATTTCAACGCTTAGAAGAAAAATGCAACAAGAAGGAAATATAAAAATAGGCAATGATCTGATTCGTTCTTTTAAAAATACAAAAGATAACCAACATTTGCTTGATTTTTTAGAAAAGGGTTTAAGTTAGCGGGATGGAAATTTTTCTGAAGAGTTATCGGATATGGATTGAATTTATAAAAAGAGCGTGGTATAATAGTAACGATATTTTATGGAGATTTTGGAAGTAAGGAGTGTGATAACGATGAAAAGTGGAATTCATCCGGAATATCATGAAGCGACAGTAACTTGCGCATGTGGAAATACATTTAAGACCGGTTCAACAAAAGAATCTTTAAAAGTGGAAATTTGTTCTGAATGCCATCCTTTCTACACAGGAAAACAAAAATTTGTAGAACGTGGTGGACGCGTTGAAAAATTCAAGAAGAAATACAATTTGGATTAGTTTCTTCAGGAAGGTTAGTGGCATTGAGCTTCTAACCTTTCTTTTTTATGTAAAAAGGAGAGTCGATGAAAGAAGTTCATAAAACAAGTATTGGAGGTCAAGCATTAATTGAGGGGATTCTAATGCGTGGACCTGGAAAAATGTCTATTGTGGTTCGAAGAGAAAATGGAGAGATGGTCATTAAAGAGCAAGTGGTTGTTTCTTTGACAGATCGTTATCCGATTTTAAAGCGTCCTTTTATTCGTGGAATTATTGGGCTTTTTGAATCCATGAAATTGGGAATGGGAGCTTTGTCTTATTCTGCAGATATTTTTGCAGAAGAAGAAAAAGAGAGCGAAAAAGAAAAAGAAAAAGAAAAAGAAAAAAAAGGCTTATGGGCAAAGGTATTGGGTAGACATAAGGAAACTGTAGAGACGGCTTTAACTATGTTATTTTCCTTAAGTGTAGCCATATTATTTTTCTTTTTGTTACCCACTTGGTTGGCGAACTATTTTAAACAATGGATTCCGAGTTTAATTGCTCTGAATTTAATTGAAGGTTTAATGAGAATTGGAATTTTTCTGGTCTATATTATTGCCGTATCTAAATCAAAAGATATTTATCGTGTTTTGCAATATCATGGAGCGGAACATAAAAGTATTCATTGCTATGAGCATGGAGAGGAATTAACGGTAGAAAATGTCCAAAAATATTCTCGATTACATCCTCGATGCGGAACCAGCTTTATTTTTACGGTAATTCTAATTTCTATTTTAATTCTTAGCTTCTTTGGATGGCCAAATCCTTGGGTGCGTATGGTTACCAGAATTTTAATGTTGCCGGTAATTACCGGAGTTTCTTATGAGTTAAATAAGTATTTAGGCGGCTGTGATGGAAAATTAGCGAAAATTTTAATAAAACCCGGATTATGGGTACAAAAAATTGCAACAGTAAAAGAACCGGAAGACGAGATGGTCGAAGTGGCTATTGTAGCTTTAAAGGCAGTGATTCCGGAAGAAAAAGGAGCGGATAATTGGTAGTCGGAGATGCTTTTTCCCTTTGGATTTCTCGCGAAGTAAAGTTTATGCTTAGAGAAATCTTAAGAACAAGAAATATATTTGCTTTGAAAAATAGAGAATTGAATTTAGAAGAGGAACAACGATTATGTCATTGGATTGCTAAGCGAAAAGAAGGCTATCCTTTGCAATATATTTTTGGACATTGGGATTTTTACGGCTTGAATTTTTTAGTAGATGAAAGAGCTTTGATTCCAAGGCCTGAAACCGAGGAATTAGTGGATAGATTAATAGGTCGAATACACGATGGTCAAGAAGTTTTGGAAATCGGAGTCGGATCCGGTGTCATCCTTTTGTCTTTATCGGTAAATCAACCGAAATGTCATTATGTCGGAACGGATATTTCAAAAGAAGCATTAGCTTTGACTGATGACAATGCAATACATTTAAAGACGAATGTAGAATTAATTCAATCGGACGTCTATGATAACTTAAAGAATCGGAAATTTCATTGGATTATTTCCAATCCTCCGTATATTGATGATGAAGGAATGAATGAATTAAGAAAAGAATTGTCTTTTGAGCCTGCTAATGCGTTATATGGTGGACCAGACGGACTATTGGTTTATAAAAGGATAATAGAAGAGGCATATGAACATTTATATAATCAAGGGAATATTGCTATGGAAATCGGCTATAATCAAAAAGAAGCGATTTTTTCACTTTTAGAGACGAATGGTTTTGAAAATTTGGAATGTTTTCAGGATTATGCAGGTTTCGATCGCATGATTTTTGCTAAATTACGCGAAAAGAGGGATTGAATGATAGAAAAAGTTCAAATATTGGAAGATAAATTAATTGATATTCAAAAACAATTAGTTAATCCGGAAGTAATGTCGGATACGGAAAAGTTTCAGAAACTTTTGATTGAACATGGAGAATTGGAACCCATTGTAGAAAAATATCGTTCCTATAAAAAATCTGTTCAACAATTGGAAGATGACAAACAAATGCTTAACGAGGATTTAGATGATGAAATAAGAGAACTTTTAGAAAGTGAATTGGAAGAATTATCTAAAAAAGTGGAAGAAGATGAATTTGCCTTAAAAACTATGTTAATCCCCAAGGATCCTAATGATGATAAAAATGTTATCGTTGAAATTCGCGCCGGAGCCGGCGGAGATGAGGCAGGACTTTTTGCCGGAGTTTTGTTTCGCCTGTATACCCGCTATGCAGAACGACAAGGTTGGCGTGTTGATATTATGAATACCAACGAACAAGGTATTGGTGGAGTCAAAGAAGCCATTTTTATGATTATGGGAAAAGGTGCCTATTCTCGTTTAAAGTTTGAATCCGGTGTTCATCGTGTTCAGAGAGTTCCAGAAACGGAATCGGCGGGTCGAATTCACACATCTACAGCTACCGTTGCAGTGATGCCTGAAGCGGAAGATGTAGATATTGAAATCAAACCCGATGAAATTCGTGTGGATGTTTACAGAAGTTCCGGTCATGGAGGACAGTCGGTTAACACTACAGATTCTGCAGTCCGAATCACTTATTTGCCCATGGACTTGGTTGTCACCTGTCAAGATGAAAAATCTCAATTAAAAAATAAAGAAAAGGCTTTGAAGATACTCAAAAGTCGTTTATATGATATGATGCTTGAAGAACAACAAAAAGAATTATCTGCACAAAAAAGATCTCAAGTAGGAACGGGAGATCGGAGCGAGCGCATTCGTACTTATAATTATCCTCAAGGTCGAGTAACAGATCATCGAATCAACATGACCATCTATCAATTAGAAAACTTTTTAGATGGTGACATTGACGAAATGGTGGATCGTCTAATTTTAGAACATCAAGCAAAGCAGTTAGAAAGCATGGATGCCTGACATAGGAGAAGAATTATGGAAAGAATGATTATTACGCATTCACCTGCCTTACAGGGAGAAGTAAGTATTAGTGGGGCAAAAAATAGCGCTCTTCCTATTTTAGCGGCATCTTTGTTGGGAACTGAAGATATTATTTTATCAGATGTGCCACCATTGGAAGATGTGAGGATAATTTTACAGGTTATTCAAAGTTTAGGGGCACAAGTCAGCTATGAAGATGAAACAACGGTTCGCATTAATTCTAAAGATTTAAATCATTATAATACACCGGGCGAATTAATGGGAAAAATGAGGGCCTCTTTTTTGGTAATGGGACCATTACTGGCTCGTATTGGAAAATCTATTACCAAACTTCCCGGTGGGTGTACTATCGGATCACGTCCGGTAGATTATCATCTTAAAGGCTTTAAGGCTTTGGGATGTGCTATTACTCAAGATGATTCTACGATTGCTGCCGCCGCACCGGTTACAGGTTTAAGCGGAAATGTAGTTTATTTGGATTTTCCAAGTGTGGGAGCAACGCAAAACATTATGATGGCAGCTACATTGGCAAAAGGAACAAGCATTATAGAAAATGCGGCCAGAGAACCGGAAATTGTTGATTTAGCAAATTTCTTAAATAAAATCGGAGCGGATATCAAAGGTGCAGGGACATCCAATATTAAAATCAGAGGCGTGGAGAGACTTAAAGGCGGAAATCACAGCATTATCCCGGATAGAATTGAGGCGGCAACTTTTATGATTGGGTCGGCTATTACGGGCGGAAATGTTTTAATTAAAAATATTATTCCCAGTCATTTAATTCCGGTGACGGCAAAATTACAAGAAGTTGGCTGTACAATTGAAGAAGGAGAAGAAACTTTGTTGGTTAAGGGACCGAGAAGACTCAATCCGACGAGTATCAAGACCATGCCTTATCCGGGTTTTCCGACAGATGCACAATCTCAATTTATGGCTATGATGACTATCAGCAAGGGAGAGAGTCGTGTAGTGGAAACCGTTTTTGAAAATCGCTTCATGCATGTAGCTGAATTGGTGCGGATGGGCGCTGTTATTGATATTATCGGGAAAGAGGCCATTATCAGAGGCGTGAGTGCGCTTCAAGGAGCTGAAGTTAGAGCTACTGATTTAAGAGCGGGAGCTGCGTTAGTTTTAGCCGGTCTAGTAGCTCAAGGGAAAACTGTCCTTAGTGAATTATATCATTTAGACCGAGGGTACTATCGATTAGAAGAAAAAATTCAAGCTTTAGGTGGAGATATTCAACGTATTAATTTTTAGAGAAAAGACTCTTACAAGAGAGTCTTTTTATTGTATGAAATATGAAAGAGTGGTATTGAAGGGTTTAATTCATAGTTTTCCTACTTGTTTCAGTTTCTTTGCTATGTTATATTTAATTCACAAGAGGAGGTGTTCTCTTTGAGTTTTTTTAGGAGAAATATCGGAATTGATGTGGGTACGTCCAAAGCGGTTGCTTATTTAAAAGGGAGAGGAATTATATTTCACGAGCCATCTGTGGTGGCTTTAGATTACTATAATGAAAAAATTATTGCTGTAGGGGAGGAAGCGGAAGCTTTATTAGGCAGAACACCGGGGAATGTAAGTTTAATTAAGCCTATTGAAGAAGGTGTTATTGCAAACTTTGAAGCTGCAGAACATTTATTGCATTATATTTTGAAGAAATCTTTGGGACGTAGTATTATCAAACCCAATGCAATATTGTCTGTGCCGAGTCATATTACTCAAGTGCAAAAAAGAGCGCTAATGCAGGCATGTAAAAATGCAGGAGCTTATAAAGTATTTTTAATTGATGAAGTACTTGCATCGGCTTTTGGGATAGGAATTGATATTAAGGATCCATTGGGTCAAATGATTATTGATATTGGAGCCGGAAGCGTATCTATTGGCGTCGTGGCAAAAGGACAAGTAGTTCTTAGTGTCGGCAGACGTATTGGCGGTGAAAATTTCAATCGGGCCATAAAAAAATTTGTGGCGGATAAATATGATTTATTCATTGGCGAAGAGACAACGGAAAAAATTAAACGGACGATTGCTTCTTTAAGTAAAGAAGCTGAACCAAAAGGGATGGAAGTAGGCGGTCGTAGTAAACTATATGGTTTGCCGACAAAAATAATGCTTAATTCTAATGAAATATTTGAAGCAATTGCACCGGTTGTAGAAGAAATTTTTTATCATCTAAAAATATTATTATCAAAGACTCCTCCGGAATTATCAGCCGATTTAGTAAATAGAGGGGCTTATATTACCGGATCTTCCGCACAGATACCGGGTTTTGTGGAATTACTTTCAAATCATCTGGGAATCCCGGTAAGTTTAGCGGAATATCCGGGAACTTGTACAGTAAGAGGAACGGCAAAGGCGATGCAATGGATGGAGGATTATGATTCGGAAGGAAAAAAAGATTATGCTAAAAGGGATCACAGCTTAGAAAAAAAAGAGATTTTAAGAAAAAGATAGCATCTTGTTTAGTAATTATCTTTTTGGGTACAATAAAAGTAAGAAAGGATGTGATTCCAATGGGAAATGAAAACAATCATTATAAAGAGAATTCGATCTTGGCTGTTGGAGTTCTCTTTTCAAAAAGAGGCACCAGATTTATATAGTCTCATCACTTGCACTTAAAATGTGCAGTCGCTTACTTTAAGCATAGAGAGCGTAACATCCTTTGATTCCTTTCGTGTTGATTTTGAGGAAAATTGCAATGAAGCAGTGACTTATTTAAGTCTTAATCAAGGATGATTACCATATAATATCAGGTGTTTTACAATTGAATCTTATTTAAACAACATTGTTTTAGGTTGATAAGTATTTCTCAATAACAGAAATAGAAGACAATCGTTATAAAAATACACCATATCTTTTTTAAGGTATGTTTATATAGTATATAAATTTCAAAGTTGTTTAAATAATAATAAAGTTATTAAAGATGCTAGCCAAGAGCATCTTTTTTTATAATTGGGACTTTTTAAGATAAAAAAAGCAGATGTCGTTTTGATATGTACCCTCCTTACTGATTGTCCAGTAAAGAGGGTACATATCATTTAGACAACTGCTTCTTTTAAAATTAAGATAATTTTTTTAATTCTTTCACCAAAGAGTCGAATTTTTGCAAAGCGATATCTACAGTTTGAGGATTTTCCATATCCGCTCCGGCAGATTTTAATTGTTCTAAGGGATAATGTTGTCCACCGTCATGAAGAAACGCCTTATAAGCTTGAAGAGCACCTTCTTTTTTAGATAAAACGCCTTGAGAAAGAACACTGGACGCGGATAAACCTGTTGCATATTGATAGACGTAAAAATTGGAATAAAAATGAGGAATACGTGCCCATTCCATTCCGATTTTTTCATCAGAAATTACATGTTTTCCATAATATGTTTTATTTAAATCATAGTACATGGAAGTAAAATCTTCTGCGGTTAAAGCTTCTTTATTTTCAACACGTTCGTGCGTCTTTTTCTCAAATTCCGCAAATTGAGTTTGTCTAAAGACAGTTCCTTTATAGCTGTCTAAATAGTGATTAATTAAATAGATTCTTTCTTCTTTAGATTCGGCTCTTTCTAACAGATAATCTAAAAGTAAAAGTTCATTAAAAGTAGATGCAACTTCAGCAACGAATAGAGTATAGCTGGAGTACACATAAGGATTTGCTTCACGAGAGTAATAACTGTGTACAGAATGTCCTAACTCATGGGCTAAAGTGAATACGCTATCCAAATTATCATTATAATTCATTAAAATATAAGGATCAGTTTCATAACTTCCCCAGCTGTATGCTCCAGATTTTTTTCCGTCGCGAGGATAGACATCAATCCAATTTTCATCAAAAGCTTTTTTTATAATAGCTTGATAATCTTCTCCAAGAGGAGCGACGGCTTCATAAACCATTTTCTTAGCTTCTTCGTAAGAGATTTTTTTATCCAAATCATTCATTGCGGGCATATAAATATCATACATGTGATATTCTTCTAAACCGAGAATAGATTTTTTTATGGAAAAGTATTCTTCTAAAGAAGGAAGATACCGATGAACACTTTCAATTAAAGCCTCATATACTTTTGTGCTGATTTGATTTTTATAAAGTTCCATGGCAAGCGCACTTTCATATCCTCGCAGTTTTGCTTCAATAACCAATCGTTTAATATTAGAGAATAAAGTACTTGCAAGAGTATTAATATGTTCACCATAGACTTTGTAGTAAGCTGAAAAGGCTTCTTTTCTTAAGTTTAAGTTTCCTTCTGATAAAATGGGAACATAGTTGGATTGAGTCAGGCGTTCTTTTTCAGGATGATTTTCTAAAACGGGGAAAACCATATCTGCATAGGACAGCATATAAAATGCATTTTCCGGAGCGCCTCCTATTTCTGAAGTCATGGATAATACATATTCTTCTTTTTCACTTAAAGTATAAGGTTTAAAGCGAAGAATTCGATTTAAATATTTGTGATATAAAGAAAATTCTTCAGATGTTAATATAGAGTTTAGTCTGTCTTCAGAAAGACCTAAGATAAAGGGCTCTAAAAAAGAGCAGGCTGTACTCACTTCATTAGCCAATGCTTCTACTTCTAAGGCTAATTTTTGATATTTGGATACGCGACTGTCTTCATCTCTTTTCATATGAGAATAAGCATACAATGTTTCCATTTTCTTAGACGCTTCAAAGACTTCATCTAATAATACCTTCAAATTGTCTAAAGGATTTTCCTTTAAACTTGAAATGTTTTTCAACAAACTTTCAATATAACTGACAGCAGCTTGAACTTCAGTATCGTTTTTGTAAATTTTTTCTAAATTCCAACAATTTTTCATGATATTTACCTCCTTTACTTATTATAAGTATTCTTGTTGTTCATGGCAAATTTATTTAAAATTGTGAAAAATAAATAAAAAATTATTATTTTTCGAAGAGTAAAATAATAAAAATTATACAATGCTTTATTTTCTGTTGATTGGGTATAGATATAACGTCTCTAAAAAGGAGGTAAGGTTATGAGATTAAATTATAACGGAAAAAATATTCAGGTAACAGAGTCTTTAAAGGATGTTGCAGAAAAAAAACTGGGTCGTTTAGACAAGTATTTTGATGCAGAAGTCGCAGGAAATGTATTATTCAGCTTGGAAAAAAATGCCAGAGTGGTGGAAGTAACGATTCAACTTCCGGAGGGGGCTTATATTCGTACAGAACAATCTACAGATGATATGTATAGTTCTATTGATAGGGCTGTGGACGGCTTAGAAGCACAAATTCGGAAACATAAAGGCAAAATGCAAAAACGCTATGCGGAAAAAGGAAAAAGCATTCGTTTTGAGAACATTCCGAGTATGGAAAGCCAAGTAGAAGAAACTTCAAAAATTGTAAAAGTAAAACGGTTTGCATTACGTCCTATGGATCCGGAAGAAGCGGTATTGCAGATGGAACTATTGGGGCATAATTTCTTTGTATTTTTGGAACCGGACATGACCCAATTTGGGATTGTTTATAAAAGAAAAGATGGAAATTATGGCTTGCTTGAACCTGAAATATAAAAAGAGGGATTTTTCCCTCTTTTTTTCACGCTTTATTTTTCAGCAAGACAACAACACATCCTAAAATAAAAACAAAGGCAACGGGTAACACCCAACTTAAACCGAAGTCGCCGAGAGGAAGTTTTTTCATGATGTCAATTTCCAAATTTGTCTGGAAGGCATCTAAGAAACTTAAAACGGCAGTTGCTCCAACTGTGATCTGATATACTCGGCGATTTCCTTTAAATAAGGGGTCTAAAAAAGCTAAGCCGATTAATACAAAACAGATTGGATATAAGAAAATTAAGATGGGTACAGAAAAACTCAATATCTTGGATAGACCTTGATTAGCAATAGCAAAACTGAATATTGTAATAATAAGGGCAAAAGCTTTGTAGCTGATTTTTGGAATTAGAGAAGAAAAATATTCAGAGCAAGAAGTAACCAATCCAACACAAGTAGTTAAACATGCCAATAAAAATGTAATACCTACAATGACAATTCCAAAATTTCCAAAGCTTCCGATAACCATTCGACTTAAAATTTGAGCACCGTTTTCACTGGATTGAGAGAAACCGGAGCCGGCTGCACCAACATAACCAATCATAAAGTAAATAATTCCAAGAATAATGCCTGCAAGAATTCCTATAAGAATGGTTGATTTTACAATGACATTACGGTCAGTGAGCTGATAACTTTTCATAATAACGGTGACGACTAAACCGAAAACCAAAGCTGCTGCCACATCCATGGTTTGATAACCGTCAATAAAACCTTGCAAAAAAGCTGAATTGGAATAATTTCCGGTAGGAGGAGCGATGTTTTTCGGACCGACGGCAATAACGACAAATATGACGAGAATAAATAAAATTAATAAAGGACTTAAGATTTTTCCCATACGATCGACGAGTTTATTTGGCGTTGCAGACAACCAATATGTCAATGCAAAAAAGATAAAGCTGAAAATAAGTAAAGCTAATTTTGGACTGAAATCTTGAGGAAGATACGGAAGAAAGGCCATTTCAAAAGGAACGGTGGCAGCTCTTGGAATTGCAATCATCGGTCCAATGGAAAGATAAATCAAAACGCTAAAAGATAATGCAAAGATTTTATGTACTCGCCCCGCCAAATTATCAAGACCGTCGGTTTTGGCAACAGCAGCCACTCCGAGTACGGGGAAGAGGACGGCGGTGATGCTAATGCCTAACATAGCACCGAAAACAGATGTTCCCGCTTGATTTCCACTAAAGGGAGGAAAAATTAGGTTCCCTGCTCCAAAAAACATGGAAAAGAGAAGCAGACCGGTATAGATAAAATTCTTTCTAGATAATCGGTTCATAAATAATCTCCTTTGTTTATAATTAATAATTGCATTCATTCTACTTGCTTTTTTTAGATTAGTCAAGCAAAGAAGGTTAAGAGATATTGGAACTTTAACAGAGAAGAAAATTCATTTGTTTTTTCATAAAAAAGCTTTGACAATAGTAAAATAGGTGTGTATAATGTGTAGTGTTAATAGTTCATGCATCTTTAGCTCAGTTGGTAGAGCAACTGACTCTTAATCAGTGGGTCCAGGGTTCGAGTCCCTGAAGATGCACCAAAAAGCTGCAGAGTAATATTATTCTGCAGCTTTTCTTATAAAATATGAGAGATGTAATAATCAGAAAATTTTGTAATAAAAAAAAGAGGGGTCGACCTCTTTTTTTATTCATGAAAAATTTTTTCGTCAATTTTCGGAATGGTTTTGGTTTGATTCAGTTCATCCGTTTCTGAGAGTTTAGAAGAAGTTTTTTGATAGAGTTCCTCCGGAGAAGCAATATCTTCCTTAATTTCTTCTTCTATAGCATCATCTTTTATAACATCGTCTTTAATTTCTTCCATTTCAGACATATCTTCCGGTTCAATTAATTTAATTTTCTTTTTTTTGTTGAAAATTCCAAGCATCCAAGCAAAAAGTAATGAATTAAAACCTGCCACAAAGTAAACACAAAAATTCCAGATGGAATCGAGACCTTTTGGGGTAACTATAGTAGACAGCCCTGTCAATAAGAAAAATAATCCAACAGAGGAAAAAATCAAACCGGGAAGATATTTATAAAATTTTCTTCGACCGGTGACACGGTAAACCAAGTAAACTAAGACAAAACCGATTAAGGTCATGATAGGTAGCAATATCAATGAAGAATTGTACGTTTTTAATAATTCGGAATAAAAGCTCCAAGCTTTAATTAATTTACTCATGGGACACCCCTTTTTTTAGATGATTTTATTATATCACAAATTGAAAAAAAACAAAGATTTAAGGTCAAGGCTTTGACCATGATTTTAAATCGTATTATAATAAAATCGAACAAAAGTTCAGATAGGAGTTTTTTATGGATTTTAAATTACATTCAAATTTTAAACCTACCGGGGATCAGCCCCAAGCAATTGCCGACTTGGTGAACGGTATTAAAAAAGGATATAAGCATCAAACTTTGCAGGGAGTAACCGGTTCAGGAAAGACTTTTACGATGGCGAATATTATTGCTCAGATTAATCGTCCAACTTTAGTTATTGCCCACAATAAAACTTTAGCTTATCAGTTGGTTAGTGAATTTAAAGAGTTTTTTCCGGAAAATGCAGTGGAGTATTTTGTATCTTACTATGACTATTATCAACCGGAAGCTTATGTACCCCAATCGGATACCTATATTGAAAAAGACAGTTCAATTAATGATGAAATCGACAAGCTTAGACACTCGGCGACTGCTGCTTTGTTTGAGAGAAGAGATGTGATTATTGTGGCTTCCGTATCTTGCATTTACGGCTTAGGTGATCCGGTGGACTATCAGGAATTAATGGTTTCCCTGCGACCGGGAATGATGCGTGATCGGGATGATATCATTAGACAATTGGTAGATATTCAATATGTGCGTAATGATATCAATTTCATTCGAGGTACATTTCGTGTAAGAGGAGATGTATTGGAGATTTTTCCGGCTTCAGAATCGGAAAACAGTATTCGTGTAGAATTTTTTGGTGATGAAATTGATCGAATTTCCATGATGGATGCATTAACGGGAAAGATTATCGGAACCATGGATCATGCTGCAATTTTTCCTGCCAGCCATTTTGCCACAACGGAAAAGAAAATCGAACGTGCAATCGGCACAATTAAACTGGAGCTTCAACATCAACTGAAAGAATTATCCAATCAGAACAAATTAGTGGAAGCACAACGTTTAGAACAGCGAACAAAGTATGATTTAGAAATGATGGCGGAAATGGGATTTTGCTCCGGAATTGAGAATTACAGTCGGCATTTAAGTGGACGTGAGCCGGGCTCCAGACCGTATACATTAATTGATTACTTCCCGAAAGATTTTTTGCTTATGATTGATGAGTCCCATGTAACTATTCCTCAAATTCGAGGGATGAGCGCAGGAGATAAGGCACGGAAAGAGACTTTGGTGGAATATGGTTTTCGGTTGCCTAGCGCTTTAGATAATCGACCGTTGTTTTTTCCGGAATTTGAAAGTTTAGTGAATCAAATTTTATATATTTCCGCAACTCCGGGACCTTATGAAAAAGAGAAGGAAGAACAGTTGGTAGAACAATTAATTCGACCGACAGGATTGTTAGATCCGCTAATTGAGATTCGTCCTACAAAATACCAGATTGACGATTTATTAGACGAAATTCAAAACAATGTGAGGGAAAAGGAAAGAGTTCTGATTACCACTTTGACGAAAAAAATGGCGGAAGATTTGACCAAATATTTGGAAGATAAAGGCATCAAAGTAACTTACCTTCATTCGGATATCGATACCATTGAGCGGATGGAGATCATTCGAGATCTTCGTATGGGAAAATATGATGTATTGGTTGGGATTAACCTTTTAAGAGAAGGTTTGGACTTGCCGGAGGTATCTTTGATTGCAATTTTGGATGCGGACAAGGAGGGTTTTTTGCGCAGTGAAACTTCCTTAATCCAAACCGTGGGCAGGGCGGCTCGAAATGCCAACGGAAGAGTTATATTTTATGCGGATGAGATGACAAAGTCGATGGAGTTGACCATGAAGGAGACTTCCCGTCGAAGAAAAATACAGGAAGAATATAATAAAAAACATCATATCGTTCCGAAAACGATTGAGAAAGAAATACGAAATATTGTACGAGTGACGCATGTGGCTGAAAAATCTTCTAAGGAAGAGTTAAGCTACTTTGAAATCAAGGATATTTTGGTAAATATGGAGTCGGTTATGCGTATAGCGGCAGAAAGTTTAGATTTTGAGCGAGCTGCAATACTTCGAGATGAAATACGAAAAATCAGGAAAGATTATGGATTGGAGGAAGAATTTTGACAGAGGAGCAAATTGTCATTAAAGGGGCAAAAGTAAACAATTTAAAAGATATAGATTTGACTTTGCCGCGAAATAAATTTATTGTTTTTACAGGCTTAAGCGGATCAGGGAAATCTTCTTTGGCATTTGATACCATTTATGCAGAAGGGCAGAGGCGTTATGTGGAGTCTTTATCCAGTTATGCCAGACAATTTTTAGGGCAAATGGATAAACCGGATGTGGAATATATTGCAGGACTATCTCCATCCATTTCTATCGATCAAAAAACGACAAGTCGGAATCCTCGTTCTACAGTGGGGACGGTAACGGAGATTTATGACTATCTAAGACTATTGTTTTCAAAAATAGGAGAGGCTTATTGTCCGATTTGTGGGGAAAAAATTCAATCTCAGAGCATTGACCAAATGGTCGATCAAGTCATGTCTTTGCCGGAAGGAACCAAAATTAGAATTCTTGCTCCAATTATTCGGGGGAAAAAGGGAAGTCATGTAAAATTAATCGATTCCATTCGAAAAGAAGGTTATCTTCGTATGGTCATCGACGAAGAAACGGTTGAACTTAGTGAAAAAATTGAATTGGATAAGAATAAAAAACATTCGTTGGATGTAGTGGTTGATCGTTTGATTATTCGAAAAAATTTAGGTTCTCGATTGGCAGGTTCATTGGAGAGTGCATTAGTTTTGGCTGATGGGATAGCAAAAGTTGACATCATCGGAAAAGAAATTTTGTTATTTAATCAAAAATTAACTTGCCCAAATCAACATATCGCATTGGAAGAGATTACGCCTCGAATGTTTTCATTCAACAGCCCATTTGGCATGTGCCCGGATTGCAACGGACTGGGATTTCATAAGTCTATTGATTCGGATCTGTTATTTCCGAATATGGACTTATCTATTGAAGAGGGAGGAATTGACCCTTATTCCAGTGCGAAACAGGGGACATATTATTATGAATTATTTAAAGCATTGGCAGAAAAAAACGGTTTTTCTGTAAGTCAACCTTTAAAAGAGGCTCCAAAAAAATTTTTTGATGAACTATTATACGGGACGAAAACACCTATTCGATTTAAAGCAGATAGCTATTTTAGTGATAATCGTTATTTTGAACGAAAGTTTGAAGGAATTATCGAAAATTTAACTTCCAGATATGAAAACAGCAGTTCAGAGTATGTGAGGGATAAGCTGGAAGATTATATGACCGAGAGGATTTGTAACGGCTGTCACGGCACAAGATTGAAGTCGGAAGTTTTATCAATCAAAATATGCGATCAAAATATTGCGCAAATTACGGATATGTCTATAAAACAAGCATTAAACTGGTTTGAAAATCTAAAATTAACCAAAGTTCAAGAATTAATCGGACGACTGGTTTTAAAAGAAATTATCGAACGTTTACGTTTTTTGGATAATGTTGGATTAAACTATTTGACATTATCCAGAATGGCTGCGACATTATCCGGAGGAGAAGCGCAAAGAATTCGTTTGGCAACGCAAATCGGTTCCGGTCTTGTGGGTGTTGTTTATGTCTTGGATGAACCCAGTATCGGTCTTCATCAAAGAGACAATGCCATGTTAATCAAAACACTTCGCCATTTGACCGATATGGGAAATACTTTGATTGTCGTCGAACATGACGAAGATACAATGCGGGAAGCGGATTATTTGGTAGATATCGGTCCGGGGGCGGGAGTCCATGGGGGAGAAGTGGTCGCTCAAGGCAGCATTGAAGACTTAATAAGTTCACAAGAGTCTATTACAGGTCAATATCTTTCGGGGAAGAAAAAGATTGATTTGCCGGCAGAAAGAAGAAAACCCAAAGGTGAAATTGCACTGATTGGAGTTTCGGAGAATAATTTGAAAAATGTCAATGTAAAAATTCCGCTGGGTGTATTTAATTGTGTGACCGGAGTTTCCGGTTCGGGGAAAAGCAGTTTGGTCGATGGAGTTCTTTATCCGGCTTTGGCACGTAGATTACACCATTCGAAATGTCGTGTTGGAGGATATGAAAAAATCATCGGTTTGGAACAAATTGATAAAGTGATTGAAATTGATCAGTCGCCAATCGGCAGAACGCCAAGATCCAATCCGGCAACATATACAGGCGTATTCGATCAGATTAGGGATTTGTTTGCTCAAGTTCCCGAATCAAAAATGAGAGGATACAAGAAAGGTAGATTCAGCTTTAATGTTAAAGGGGGTCGATGTGAAACTTGCAGGGGAGACGGCATTATTAAAGTTGAAATGCATTTTTTGCCGGACGTTTATGTTCCCTGTGAAGTTTGTAAAGGCCAACGATATAATCGAGAGACTTTGCAGATCAAATACAAAGGGAAAACCATTAGTGAAGTATTAGAAATGACTGTAGAAGAAGCTGTACAATTCTTTGATGCATTACCCGGGATTCGAAAGAAATTGGAAACATTAAAACAGGTTGGATTGGGCTATATACGATTAGGGCAATCTTCTACGGAATTATCCGGAGGTGAAGCACAGAGAGTGAAGCTGGCTACTGAACTGAGTAAACGTTCAACGGGAAAAACTCTTTATATTTTGGACGAGCCGACAACCGGTCTTCATACGGAAGATATTTCCAAGTTGATTTCGGTACTCAATCAATTGGTAGAGCAAGGCAATACCATGGTAGTTATTGAACATAATTTGGATGTTATCAAAACAGCGGATTATATCATTGACTTAGGACCGGAAGGTGGAGATGGGGGAGGGCAAATCATTGCTCAAGGTACTCCGGAAGAACTTGTAAAAATCGAACAATCGTATACAGGTCAATTTTTAAAAAGCGCGTTAGAACTGACAAAGGTTACAAAAAAATAACAAAAAGTTGTAAATTAGTTACGATTATGATAAACTGACCTTGAAACATGAGAAGCAAGCTTTTTAAGGAGGATTTTATATGATAAAAACGTGGAAAAGAATATTGTTTCTTCTTGTTCTGTTTTGTATATTGCCCATGAAAGTGTGGGCGGCACAACAAGAAACAGTCATTGCAGAGACTTTTTTAAGAGAAAAGCCGCAAGATACTGCTAAAATTTTAATGTGTGTAGAAGAGGGGGCGGTGATTGATGTTCTTTCTCAAGATGGAGATTGGACAAGGGTTTCTGTTGATGGAAGAGAAGGTTACGTGCGGACAGATGTTTTGAAGATTTTAGATTCTTTTGGAAAAGAAAAAAGTGATGGAGAGGAAAGTCAAATTATAGACGAAAAATTTGATGAAGAAATTATTGAAGTCAAGGATAATACTCCAATCGACATTCAAAATCGTGCAAAAATTGATTATAGTGTTCTAGGTAAGGATGTTGAATTTGACTATTATGACCGAACTCTTGATGAATATGTGGAAGAACAATTAAAAAACGGAAGAGTTACTCGTTATAGCGATGCAGTTGGAGATTGGGTGCCTTTAGATTACAATAATGAAGAAGATCGTGCTTATGTAAAATATTATATGGATCCGAAGAATTTTATTGATGATCCCATTCGCAGGTTGATGTTTATGAAATTAAATTATCAGGATGTTTCCGTTGATGCTTTGAATTCCATGTTGATCAATAAAGGCGTACTAACAGGCAAAGGCTCTGTTTTTAAACAAGCGGCACAAAATGCCAATATTCATCCGATTTACTTAGTCGCTCACGCATTGCTTGAAACCGGTAATGGAAATTCAAAATTGGCAACAGGTAAAATGATTGCCAACGGACATAAAACCTATAATATATTTGGTATTGGGGCTTATGATAGCAATCCGAATTTTTATGGAGCGGCATATGCTTATGAAAAAGGATGGTTTAGTGTAGATGATGCGATTTTGGGAGGAGCGTCGTTTGTTTCCAAAGGATATATCAATCATCCGACGTATAAACAAAATACTTTATATTCCATGAAATGGAGATTGGAAGGTCCGGATACATGGCATCAATATGCAACCGATGCTCGCTGGGCGCATTCTCAATCGTTGACCATCTATAATGATTTGAAGAAAGTACCCCCAATGAATCTACAATACAGAGTTCCCGTATTTAAAGAAGCTAAATAATATTTTTAAGGATCGGAAAAATCTCCGATCTTTTTTTATTGGTATGACGGGTCTTTCCCCAGTATATAATGAAATTTCAGAGAAAAGCAAGTTCGGTTCATTGCCATCAATAATGAAACAGACAGCCGTAAAGATTTTTAAAAAATGATAAAGAAATACATCGACTTTAAAAGTCTAACAACATCAATTTGTTATAATATAGGCAAATATTGAGAGATAAAGTAGAATTCCTGGAGGTGTGACGATGATTATACATTGTATGAAAAAATCTACATGGGAAGATCGAAAAGAAAAAGAGTTTTGGGGAAATGAAAATTTGAAAGCAGAGGGTTTTATTCATTGCTCAACCCCCGAATTGTTTTGGAGAATTGTACCTAATTTTATAGGCACAGATGAAGAATTTGTGCTTGTTTGTATTGATGAAAAAAAGCTGACATCAGAAGTACGATTTGAAGATGGAGATAATTGTGGTCGATATTATCCTCATGTGTATGGCTTAATTAACAATAGTGCGGTGATGCAAGTGCTGCCTTTCCAAAAAGATATACTAGGAAATTATATGAAGAACAAGGAATTATTAAAATATGAAGATAAATAAATCCCGGTTTGTTTAACCTAAATAACTTATAGTATAGCAATTCAAGAAGCAGTAAAGCAAAACGCTTTATTGTTTTTTGGTTGCTTAAAAACGGAAGAAAGGTCAAATGGGAAATCTCTTAATATAGAAAATAGAAAAAAATAATGCTATTAACACTGGATACGATAAAATTAATCTTCGAAGTAAACAGAGCGGAAATTTCTTATAAAGACGAGACATTGAAATGATTACTGCGAGATATAGAAAACGAGAAATGATTGAAAGAAAATATCATTGACATCAAAATAAAAATAACTTACAATAAAGTAAGCCAAAGCTAACTAAAAGAAGGGTTAAGTATAGTCCGATGTATTATGGAAAAAATTTTTTACTTTAATGAGGAAGGTTTCAAAAATACATAGAAGGGGAGGATAGATATTGAAGGAGGAAAATTAGAATTAAAGAGATTATTTCATAATCGAAGTTATATGTCTTTTTGGTTGGCGACTAGTTTTTCTATGACGGCAAGCAATTTGATACAGTTTGTCTTATCTCTTTATGTTTTGGATCAAACGGGTTCGGCGACAATTTTTGCATCTATGTTATCCATTATCGTATTTCCGAGAATATTTCTTACACCTTTGGCAGGAGTGCAAGGTGATCGAATTCGACGATTAAAGATGATGAAAATAGTGATGTTGTTTTCAATTTTCTTTATGCTTTTATTTTCCATATGGACAACATTTTTTGGAAAATTAACTCTTTTGGGGATTTATGTTTTGGTTGTACTCTTAGAAATCAGTGAAGTTTTTTATCAAGCAGCAGAATATGCTATTATTCCGGAGATTGTTCCAGGCGAGCTGTTAAGTGAAGCCGTATCTCTTTCGAAAGTGGATGATGGAGTCGTTTATGTAGCAAGTCCGGCTATAGGAACTGTGATGTATCATTTTTTCGGGGTTCAAGGCGGCTTATGGATAACCGTAATTTTATTTGGATTGTCTTTTCTTTTGAATTTTTGTATTTCCACACCATATTATAAGATGACGGAGAAAGTTGAAAAACAAAGTTTCATGACAGATTTTAAAGATGGGGTTTATGTGATTCAAAAAAATCCGTTTTTAAAACATTTTATTTTAATTGCTCCTCTTTTTAATTTTTTCTTTAGTTCGGTCTATGCGGTGACGATTGCTCATACTTTTTTGGTATCACTCAATATCGGGGAAACCGCATATGGAGCCTATCGTTCCATTACGGCATCGATGGTTATTTTTGTTCCGCTTTTCGTGATGTCTATTGTAAAAAAAGTGGAGACCAAATATTTAGTGACTACATCCAGTTTAATTGTATCCATTGTTTTGTTGTTGACAGGGATGGTTATAAGCAGTGCATATATTTTTGGAATGCAAATGAAAATGTTCATTTTGATAGCCATCACAATATTGGATTGTTTTGTGATTGCGGTAATGATGCCTGTGCAAATATCCACTTCACTGTTTTATCAAAAAACAATTCCCGATGAATTTCGCAGTCGAGTGATGTCTGTTTCAAGGATGTTATCTTTAGCCTCAATTCCTCTTGGACATATGGTTTTTGGAATTTTGACGGATACTTTTGTACCTTATATTAATGTATTTATCAGTGCTTGCGGAACTTTCCTATGTTATCTTTTATACCGAAAAGCATTTCGATATCTTTCTTAAAAAAGAAACAATAAAAAATTCACCCGAAAATCATAAAAAAAGTAGTAAGATATTATCTTATTACTTTTTTATTGACAAAATGAAAAGACAAAGTAGAAATAAATAATAATAAGTATTCTTCATTGTGTGAAATTATGACAATTTTGTTGAGATTTTCAACTAATCTTCCATTTTAATCAAACTGTTGTATAATGATAAGGAAAGTGGTGAGAGAATGATTTTACCAGAGTATATTCAGTGGATTTTAAGTAAATTGGAAGAAAATTTATACAAGGCTTATGTGGTAGGCGGTGCGGTGCGAGATTTTTTATTAGGCTTGCGACCTTCCGATTATGATATTGCCACTTCAGCCACTCCGGATGAAATCGAGTCCGTTTTTCAAGGAGAACGACTTTTATTTGTTGGAAAATCTTTCGGGACGGTTATTTTGATTAAGGATGAAGTAAAGACGGAGATTACAACTTTTCGCAAGGAAGGAAAATATGACGGCAGAAAACCGGTGGAAGTTATTTTTTCGAAAGAATTGAAGGATGATTTAAGTCGAAGAGATTTTACGATGAATGCGATAGCATATCATCCACGGGAAGGTTTTATCGATTATTTTGGCGGTAAAAAAGATTTAGAACAAAGACTTTTAAGAATGGTTGGTCCGGCAGAAATAAGATTGAATGAAGATTTTCTAAGAATTATACGGGGAGTTCGATTCTCCAATCGGTTTGAGTTAAAGTTGGATTCCGATTTTTTGTTTTGGGCAAACAAATATGCTGACTTGATTCCAAAATTAAGCGGGGAGAGAATTGCACAGGAGATGGAGAAAATATTGCTTGGATCATCTCCGAAACAAGCTATTTTGTTGATGGATGAATTGGGAATTTTAAAGTATGTTTTTCCATCGGTGGAGTTGACAAAAGGGATCACGCAAGAAGGACCGTTTCATAGTATGGATGTTTTTAATCATACCCTTGCGGTATTGGAAAAAACGCCTCCAAATTTTGTTGTTCGTTTAAGTGCCCTATATCATGATGTAGGGAAAGTCAATACCAAATTTTTGGATGAACATAGGAATGCACGGTTTTTTGGACATGAACTCGAATCGGTAAAGTGTTTTTATAAAGATATTGGAAGGTGGAATCTATCGGCTCAAGTTATGAAACAATGTGAATTTTTGATACAACGTCATATGACTTGCGCTAATCCTTATACGAAGAAACATGTAAAAAAACTTTTATCTATTGGGGGAGAAAAAGGTGTACGGGCATTATTCGCTTTACAAAGGGCGGATATGTTAAGTACGAATTTTCCATATTTAAATCGATTGAAAGAAGGGAAGTTGGCTCTTCAGGAAATTATAAAGGAAAAAGAAGCTTATTCCCCTAAGATGATGAATATTAACGGGAATGATTTAAAAACAATCGGATTTGTAGAAGGGAAAACATTAGGGGAATGTTTGAACTATTTATATCAATATATTCTGGATTATCCGAAAGAAAATACAAAAGAGTGTCTACTGAAAATGGCAGAGATATGGAGAAAAGGAGGGGCATAGATATGAGAAGATTGTTTGGTACGGATGGAATTCGTGGAATAGCTAATGAATTTTTATCCGGTGAATTGGCTTATTATACCGGTCGTGCAACGGCAACCGTTTTAAGAGAAGTTGGGAAAAAGTATATATTAATTGGAAAAGATACACGTCAATCCGGTGATATGCTGGAAGCTGCATTGACAGCCGGAATTACAAGTGTTGGGGTTAATGTCGTTCGATTAGGCGTTATTCCTACGCCGGGTGTTGCCTATTTAACCAAACGATATAATGCTATGGCTGGGATTGTAATCTCCGCATCACATAATCCGGGTGAATATAACGGGATTAAAATTTTTTCCCATACCGGATATAAATTGCCTGATGAAGTGGAAGATCAGATTGAAAATTTAATTCTTCATCATCGAGATAAAGTAGCATGTCCTATTGGTGCAAATTTAGGGACTTCTCTACCGGATGAGGGAAAGGTTGATGCTTATATTGAATATTTGATTTCAAAAGCGGATGCTCCGTTAAAGGGATATCGAATTGCCTTAGATTGTGCTCATGGAGCGACCTATCGTATTGCACCGAAAGTTTTTGATGCATTGGGAGCGGAAGTGGTGGTCATCAATACGGAACCGGATGGAATGAATATTAATAAAAAATGCGGTTCTACAAATATTGATATTATTCAGAAATTGGTTCAAAAGGTTAATGCGCATATAGGCTTTGCTTTTGATGGAGATGGAGATCGTGTTATTGCTGTTGATGAACGAGGAGGAGTCATGGATGGAGACCATATCATGGCTGCATGTGGACTTTTCTTAAAAGAAAAAGGAAAACTGAAAAATAATACTATTGTAGGCACTGTCATGAGCAATTTAGGATTTGTTCAATTTATGGAAGAACATCAGCTAAACTTTATTGCCGCTCCTGTAGGTGATCGTTATGTTTTGGAGGAGATGCAAAAGGGAGATTATATTCTTGGAGGGGAGCAATCCGGGCATGTTCTTTTCTTGGACCATGGGACGACAGGTGACGGAATTTTGACGGCACTTCAACTTGTCAATGTGATGTTGCATACGGAAAGACCTATATCTGAAATCAATGCCATGGTGAAAGTATATCCTCAAGTCTTAGTCAATGCAATGGTAAAAGAGGAGAATAAAAAAAATTATATGATGGATGAGGAGATTTCTAAATCAATTAAAGAAATAGAGGATTATTTTCAAGGAAAAGGTCGAGTATTAATTCGCCCCTCCGGGACAGAGCCTTTTATTCGGGTGATGATTGAAGGAGAAAAAGAAGAGATATTAGAGGAAAAAGCAAAGGATTTGGCTGCAATGATAGAAAAAAGACTTGGATAGGAGGGAAAAAGATGTCTTATCGAATTATTGGTGACAGTTGTGTGGATACTAATGAAAAAATGGAAAAAGAACTCGAATTAATCAAAGTTCCTTTCAGTGTTAATATCGGAGAGAAAGTAATTGTTGATGAAGATATTGACTTACCGATGTTTTTGAAAGAAATGAACAATAGTCCGGAACCGACAAAAACCGCCGCACCGTCACCCGGAGGTTTTCTATCTGCTTTAGAAGGTGCAAAAGAGGCCTTTATTGTTACCATTTCATCCAAATTAAGTGCCAGTTACTCCAATGCGGTATTGGCTATGGAAATGGCTAAAGATAAGTGCAAAGATTTGCAAGGTGTAGTCATTGATTCTAAAAGTGCAATGGCAGGGGAATCTTTGGTGGCTTTAAAAATTAGAGAGTTTATGGATTTAGGTTTAAGTGTGAAAGAAACGGGTGAGAAAGTTCAACAGTTTATCAATAATGAGATGCAGACGTTTTTTGTGTTGGAAACTTTCGATAATCTGATTAAAAACGGACGTATGAGTCTATTGAAAGGAAAATTGGCAGCATTACTTCATATTTCACCGATTATGTACGGAGATGACGGAGAAATACGATTATTAGAGACCGTTCGAGGAAATAAGAAGGCTTTACGTCGTATGGTGGAAGCCATTGAGGAAAGAGTTGAAAATATCGAGGAAAGAATTTTGGTTATTGCGCATTGCAATCATGAAGAAAGAGCTAGTGATGTTTATCAAATGGTAAAAGAAAGATATCGTTTTAAAAGAATTGAAATTGTTCCGACAACGGCATTGGGCGGAGTATATTCAAATCAAGGCGGCATTGTATTGGCTTTTTAGGGGATGGAATGAAAAAACATGTAATACTTGGACTCAGTGGCGGGGTAGACAGCTCCGTCGCTGCTTATTTATTGAAAAAACAAGGGTATGAGGTAACCGGATTAACCATGCGGTTAATTCCTAAAGGAGAGTTATTTAAAAACAGTGAAAAGGTTTTTCAAAATGCAGTAATCGATGCAAAAAGAGTAGCTGATTATCTTGGTATTCCCCATGTTATTGTGGATATGAGAGAGATTTTTGAAAATACGGTGATTGAGTATTTTGTTCAGGAATATGGTCGGGGAAGAACTCCCAATCCATGTATTTTTTGCAATAAAAATATCAAATTTGGAGCTTTGCTTGCTGAAACAAAAAAATTGGGTGGAGACTATTTGGCTACGGGACATTATGCTAAAAATGTTTTCGTCAACGGAAAGTATGTTTTACAAAGAGCAAAAGATCAAAAAAAGGATCAGACGTATTTTTTATATCATCTTCCACAAGAGGTGTTGTCCAAGGTATTATTCCCTTTAGGAGATTATACAAAGAATGAAATTAGAGAAATAGCTGAAGCGAAGGGATTACCTAATCATTCCAGATCGGACAGCGAAGAAATTTGTTTTGTACAAAAATTGTCTGCCGGGGATTTTGTTGAATGCAGAAATCCGGAACTAAACAAGAATGGTGTTTTCAAAAATCCGGAAGGTCAAAGTTATGGAACACATAAGGGAATTGTGCACTATACGGTAGGGCAGAGAAGAGGCTTAGGTGTTGCGGCGGGAATTCCTTTGTATGTTACTGAAATTATGGAAAGTGGAGATATTTTATTGGATACGGAAAAAGGTCTTTTAAAATATCATATTTTATTGGACAATGTAATTTTTTCAAACGGAGAACCGGATTTTTCTAAAGAATATAGGGTGAAAATCAGACATGGACTTACAGAATACCCTGCAAAAATTATTCAGGAAAACGGTGAAATTTCTCTCTTGCTGTCGCAGCCTGCTCGAGGTGTTGCAATAGGTCAATCTGCAGTAATTTATGGGGAAAATAGTGTTATCGGGGGAGGCATTATGATTAAGGCATGGTAGAAGAGGTATAATGAACATTGAATATAGGTAAAAGATAGACAAAGAATTGGTTTTTATATTGCAAAACAGCCTTTTTATGTTATAATAATTTGGATATGGAACTTTTAAGGAGGAAATCAGAGTGAAAGCAGAGTTAAAATCAAAAGAAAAAAGTGTGGCAAAATTTGAGATTGTTGTAGACTATAATACTTTTAACGAAAAAGTAAATGAAGTATATAAAAAGAATAGAAGTTATTTTACAATTCCGGGTTTTCGTCGCGGGAAAGCACCTCGCAGTATTGTTGAAAGAAGTTATGGAGAAGGTGTATTTTATGAAGATGCGATTAATGCACTTATTCCCGGATTATTTGAAGAAGCCGTAAAAGATTTGGAATTAGATCCGGTATCTCAACCTTCTGTCGATGTGGATGAAATAAAAAAAGGAGAAGACATCCTTTTAAAATTTGAAGTGGATTTAAAACCGGTTCCTGTTGTCGGAGATTATTCTAAATTGGAAGTGGAGATTCCTAAATTGGAAGTTACGGAAGAAATGGTTAACCAAAGAATTAAAGAAGATTTGGAATCAAATGCCCGTATTATTGAAAAAGACGGAGCTGCTGAGAATGGGGATATTGTCAATATCGACTATGCAGGCGAAACAGATGGCGAGTTTTTCCAAGGCGGTACTGATGTGGGACATGATTTAGTTCTTGGTTCAAAGGCTTTTATTCCGGGATTTGAAGAGCAATTAATTGGAGTTAAAAAAAATGATAAGGTGGATGTAAGGGTTACCTTTCCAACGGAATATCATGCAAAAGAGTTGGCTGGGAAAGAAGCGGTTTTTCATGTAACAGTTAACGGTATCAAAGGAAAAGAATATCCGGCATTGGATGATGAATTTGCAAAAGATGTCAGTGAATTTGATACTTTAGATGAATATAAGAAATCTATTTTTGAAGAATTAAATACACAGATGGACGAAAGACGTCTTTTAGAAAAACAGAATGGAGTCGTAAAAGCTTTGGTAGCTGTTACAAAAATGGATATTCCTCAATCTATGGTTCAAGATAAAGTGGAAGAAGAATTGCATCAATTGGAACATAATTTAAGTAGTTCAGGATTAACTTTAGCGCAATATTGTCAATTTATGAGAACTTCTGAAGCAGCTTTAAAGATTCAAATGTTACCTGTAGCTGAAACAAAGGTTGCAGGAGACTTAGCTTTAGAGAAATTTGTTGAATTGGAAAAGATTGAAGTTACTGATGAGGAATACGAAGAAGAAGTCAATAAATTAGCCAAAGAGTATGATAAAGCTCCAAAAGAATTAAAAGCGGAAATTGAAGGATATGGCACAAGTGAAATTTTAAAAAGCGGAATTAAACGTGGAAAAGCCATTGATAAATTGGTTGAAATGGCGAAATTTGTAGAAACAAAACAGAAGGAAGAAAAAGAAGAAGATACTGTTGAAAAACAATAAAACAAAGATAAAGACAAATTTATAGAAAGGAAGTGATTCTTATGGCATTAGTACCAATGGTTGTAGAACAAACGGGACGTGGTGAACGATCGTATGATATTTATTCAAGGCTGTTAAAGGAAAGAATCATCTTTCTCAGTGGGGAAGTAAACAATGTGACCAGCGATCTTATTGTTGCGCAACTTCTCTTCCTTGAATCGGAAGATCCGGATAAAGATATTCAATTATATATCAATAGTCCCGGCGGCAGCGTTTCTGCCGGTATGGCTATTTATGATACTATGCAATACATTAAATGTGATGTTTCTACGATTTGCATCGGACAAGCCGCTTCCATGGGAGCGTTTTTACTGGCTGCAGGGGCTAAGGGGAAGCGTTTTGCATTACCGAATGCAGATGTGATGATTCATCAACCTTTAGGTGGAGCACAGGGACAAGCGGAAGATATTATTATTCAAGCGGAAAAGATTAAGAGTATTCGACAAAGAATGAATGAAATTTTGGCTGAACGTACCGGTCAAAGCTTAAAAAAAATTCAGAAAGATACGGATAGAGATTTTTATTTGACTGCGCAGGAAGCTAAAAAATACGGTATTATTGATGCAGTTATCGAAAAACATTAGGAGGGAAACATGGCAAATAGTCCAGGGAAAAAAGTGCATTGCTCTTTTTGTGGGAAATCGGCGGACGAAGTCCATCGTTTAATTGCCGGTCCGGATGTTTTTATTTGTGATGAATGTGTGAATGATGCCCGGTTAATTATTGAGCGTACAAAAAGTATTCGTCAAAAAAAAGCACTTGAAAGGCTGCCAAAACCAATTGAGATTAAAGCAAAGTTGGATGAATATGTGGTTGAACAGGAACAAGCGAAAAAGGCGTTAAGTGTTGCGGTTTATAATCATTATAAGAGAATTCAAACGAATTGTGATAAAGATGGGGTGGATATTCAAAAAAGCAATATTTTGTTATTGGGACCTACCGGAAGCGGTAAGACTTTGTTAGCAAAAACATTGGCGGATATTTTAGAAGTGCCTTTTGCCATAGCAGATGCAACCAGTTTAACGGAAGCGGGTTATGTCGGTGAGGATGTTGAAAATGTAATTTTAAAATTGGTTCAAAATGCAGATTATGATATTGAGAGAGCGGAAAAAGGAATTATTTATATTGACGAGATTGATAAAATTTCGAGAAAATCCGCCAATCCATCTATCACAAGGGATGTAAGCGGTGAAGGAGTACAGCAGGCCCTTCTTAAAATTATTGAGGGGACAGAAGCCAATGTTCCTCCTCAAGGCGGACGAAAGCATCCTCAACAAGAATATATTCGAGTGAATACAACGAATATTCTGTTTATCTTGGGAGGAGCTTTTGAAGGAATTGATAAAATTATTGCAGATAGAAAAGATAAGAATACAATGGGTTTCGGTGCAAGTCTTAAGAGTAAAGAAGAAAATACTTTTGATCGTCTAATTAGCGAAGTGCGAGCTGAAGATTTACTGAAATTCGGACTAATTCCGGAATTTGTCGGTCGCGTTCCAATGATTGTAACTTTAGAAAAACTGACGGAAAGTTCTTTGGTTCGCATTTTGATGGAACCGAAGAATGCACTGGTTCATCAATATCAAGAGCTATTTAAAATGGATAAAGTGGAATTGATTTTTGAAAAAGAAGCGCTTGAAGAAATTGCAAAGGAAGCCTTTGCAAAAGGAATGGGGGCTCGAGGACTTAGATCCATTATGGAGGCTATGTTATTGGATACGATGTTCGAAATTCCATCTAAGAAGGATATAGTACAATGTATAATCACAAAAGCGGTTGTACTTAATCAAGAGAAACCAATATTGGAATCGAAAACCTCTCTTAAACAACGGGATAAAGGTAAAGTATCATGAGAAGCGTTCATTGCTTCTTTTTTCCTATAGTGAGGTTTTTTATAAATAGGAGATAAATATGGAATTAAATAAAAAAAATTATACCGTTTCAGAAACAGTGCTTCCTGTAATTCCTTTAAGAGGTTTATGGATGTTTCCTCATATGGTGATGCATTTTGACGTAGGCAGATTAAAATCGATTAATGCATTGGAAACGGCACTGCTTAATCATTCTCAACTTTTTGTTACATCACAAAAAGATATGATGGTTGAAGATCCGGATGAAAATGACATTTTTTCTATCGGTACAATTGTAAATGTAAAGCAAACTTTAAAATTAGCCGGAGGAACGGTTCGAGTTTTAGTAGAAGGAACGGATCGCGGTGAATTTATTGCTTTTACCAAAAGAGATCAGTATTTAGAGGCCAGAGTCAACCGTATCGTTTATTCCCAAGAACAAAAAATATCGAAGGATATGGAAGCGGCTATGCGTTTGGTTTTGGCGGATATGAAATTATTTCTACAATATAGCAAGGACTTGGGAGAAGAATTATTATTAGGGCTTAAAGATATTCAAGATCCGGGTCGTCTAGCCGATGTTATTGGTTCTTATGTAGGATTTTCCGATGAACAACATCAAGAGATTCTTTCGGAATTGGATGAATATAAACGCTTGGTATTACTTCACGGTATGTTGCATTCGGAGATTGAATTTTTAAAATTGGAAGAAAAAATTAATCGGAAAGTAGTTCAAGCGATTAACGACAGTCAAAAAGAATATTATCTGAAAGAACAGTTACAGGCTATACGTGAGGAATTAGGCGAAGATGATGATGAAGATATTGTTTTGGAGTATCGGGAAAAGTTAAAAGAGCTTCATTTGCCAAAAGATACGGAAGAAAAAATTGAAAAAGAAATCAATCGATTAGCTCATACACCGACGCAGACTCCTGAAAACAATGTGATTCGTACCTATTTGGAAACAGTATTTGATTTGCCGTGGAATGAACTTTCCAAGAAAAAAGTGGATTTAAATCAATCCAGAAAAATCTTAGAAAGAGATCACTATGGATTAAAAGATGTAAAAGAACGTATTTTAGAATTTATTGCCATTCGTCAGATGGCGGATGCGGTAAAAGGACCGATTCTTTGCTTGGTCGGACCTCCGGGAGTTGGAAAGACTTCCATTGCCAAATCCATTGCTGAAGCTTTAGGGCGAGAATTTGTTCGAATGAGTCTTGGCGGTGTGCGTGATGAGGCGGAAATAAGGGGGCATCGTAAAACGTATATTGGGGCGATGCCTGGACGTATTATCAGTAATTTAACAAAAGCAAAAACGAGAAATCCTCTTTTTTTGTTCGATGAAATTGATAAAATGGCCAATGATTTTCGAGGGGATCCGGCAAGTGCCTTATTGGAAGTCTTGGATCCTGCACAAAATAACAGCTTTATGGATCATTATTTAGAAATTCCTTTTGATTTATCTCAAATCGTATTCTTAACCACGGCAAACTCAGAAGAGCAAATCCCGGAAGCTTTACACGATCGAATGGAAATTATTAGGCTTAGCAGTTATACGGAAGAAGAGAAATTTGAGATTGCAAAGCGACATTTATTGCCCAGACAAATGCGAGATCATGGATTAAAAAAAGAAATGTTGCGTATTACGGCTTCCGCTCTTCATGAAATCATTGAGTCTTATACCAGAGAAGCAGGTGTTCGTGAACTGGAGCGGTATTTGGCGAAAGCTTGTCGAAGAGCCGTGAAGGAAATTATTGAAGATAAGAAGGAAAGCGTTCGAATCGATAAGAATAATATAGAAAAATATTTGGGGGTAAAGCGATTTTTCAAAGAAGATTTCGAAAAAGAACCGCAAATAGGAATGGTAACCGGTTTGGCTTGGACCAGTGTGGGTGGAGTTATTTTGACCATTGAAGCAGGACATATGCCGGGATCAGGAAAAGTTCAACTTACCGGTTCTCTCGGGGATGTGATGAAAGAATCCGCTATGGCATCCATTTCTTATATTCGAAGTCATAGCGAACAATTAGGAATTCAAGAAGACTTTTATAAGACGAAAGATATTCATATTCATTTGCCGGAAGGCGCAACACCGAAAGACGGGCCGTCAGCGGGAGTGACGATGACAGTTGCTTTGATTTCCGCTTTAACCAATCAACTTGTACGTCGAGATATTGCGATGACCGGAGAGATGACTTTAAGGGGAAAAGTATTGCCTATTGGAGGTTTAAAAGAAAAGGTTTTGGCAGCATATCAATATGGGATTAAGACAATTTTTATTCCATATGAAAATCAGAGAGATTTATCGGAGATTCCGGAAAAAATCAGGAAACAATTGGAATTTGTTCCTGTGAAAGACATCCATGAAATTTTGGAAAGGGCATTTGTAAATCATGAAAGTTAAGCGTAGCGAATTAGCGGCGATTGCCGTTAAAAAGGAGCAATATCCTCAGGATCAAAAGGCGGAAATAGCTTTTGTCGGACGATCTAATGTGGGAAAGTCTTCTTTGATTAACGGATTATTGGGAAGAAAGAATTTAGCCAGAACTTCAGGTTCTCCGGGAAAAACGAGAACAATCAATTTTTATGATGTTAATGATACTTTCCGCTTTGTGGATTTGCCGGGTTATGGGTATGCGGCGGTTTCCACTATGGAACGAAATAGGTGGGCAGTAATTATCAATGAATATTTGCATGAACGAGCAAATCTGAGAGAAGTCTTTCTTTTATTGGATATCAGACATTCACCGACAAAACAGGATAAAGAGATGTTTGAGTGGATTCTTCAAGCGGGATTTAAAGGATATATCATCGCAACGAAAGCTGATAAAATTGCAAAAACAAAAGTTCAGGAAGAGTGTGGACGTTTATTCAAAGAGATTAATGCCAAACAACGAGAGATTATTTTTCCGTTTTCTAGCGTGAAAAAACTTTATACGGAGTCCATACTAAATGAGTTGGATCGGTTGTTGGAAGAATAAAAGAACAAAACAAAAAGGAGATATCCATCTCCTTTTTGTTTTGTTAAAAGAAAGATAAATTGGGTAAATAACACTTGAAGGAAAAGAGGAGATAGAAATGAATTATATCTATGAAGGTTCTTTTTCCAGCACGATGGAAGAAGCTCATGAATTTTTAACGAATTTAATTAAAGAATTGAATATTATTGTGCACAATCAGGAGCTTTTTCAAGATATTCGTTTGATTATTAGTGAATTGGTGGTAAACGGAACTCTTCATGGAAATCTTTGTGATTGTTCTAAACAAGTATTTGTGCGCTTAAATATCAGTCCGAAAAAAATTTGGATACAAGTGGAAGATGAAGGAAAGGGGATTTTGCCTTGTTGTTCACAAGAGATATTAAGCGAAAGCGGCAGGGGATTGAAAATAGTGGAACACCTCTCCGACTCTTGTAATATTGATGAAAATCAAATAACGGTAGAGATTTTTCAATAGAAGATTAAGAAGCTTATTTAAATTTAGTCTTCTTTTTTTACGTTTTTTTAGGTTTGTGGTAAAATATTTTAGACTTATGTTAAAGGAAGAAGGAAAATAAATGTACACACAGGAAAAAATTCGGAATGTTGCAATTGTAGCTCACGTTGATCATGGTAAAACAACATTGGTGGACGGTTTATTAAAATCCAGTGGGATTTTTAGAGATAATCAAGTGGTCCAAGATCGGGTTATGGATTCAAATACCATTGAAAGAGAACGTGGAATAACCATATTATCTAAAAATACGGCATTAGAGTACAAGGGGTATAAGATTAATGTTATCGATACGCCCGGACATGCGGATTTCGGCGGTGAAGTTGAACGCGTATTAAAAATGGCAAACGGTGTCGTATTGGTTGTCGATGCTTTTGAAGGACCCATGCCTCAAACTAAATTTGTTTTGCGAAAAGCTTTTGATTTAAAATTACCGGTTGTGGTTTGTGTCAATAAAATCGATAGACCGGATGCCAGACCTCAAGAGGTAGTGGATGAAGTGTTAGAATTATTTTTGCAAATGGATGTCGGGGATCAGTATTTTAATTCTCCCTTTATCTTTGCCTCAGCAAAAGAAGGTTATGCAACAACGGATTGGAAAAATGTAAAGGATGATATGCAGGATATTTTTGATGCCATTATTGCACATATACCGGCACCGTCGGGAGATGAGAATGCTCCGTTCCAGTTATTGATTTCCACTACCGATTATAGCGAATATGTGGGGCGTATCGGAATTGGAAAAATTGAGCGGGGAGTCATTCAACTGGGTCAAGATGCAGTTATGGTTAATTATAATAATCCTGATTTAAACAAGAAAATCAAAATTACGAATATGTTTGAATTTGACGGATTAAGCAGAGTTCCTGTAGAAAAATCTTCAGTGGGAAATATTGTTGCCGTTACAGGAGTGGAAGGAATCAATATCGGAGATACTTTGTGTGATCCATCTTCCATAGAAGCGTTGCCTTTTTTAAAAATTTCCGAACCGACTATGGCAATGACTTTTTCTGTAAATGACAGTCCTTTTGCAGGAAAAGACGGAGAATATGTGACGTCACGACAAGTTAGAGCCAGACTTTTTAGAGAATTGCAAACGGATGTAAGCCTTAGAGTAGAAGAAACAGACAGCACGGATGCTTTTAGGGTTTCGGGAAGAGGCGAGTTGCACCTTAGCGTACTGATTGAGAATATGCGTCGTGAAGGCTATGAATTTCAAGTATCCAAACCGGAAGTGCTTTACAAAAAAGATGAAAACGGAAAATTTGTTGAGCCGATGGAACAAGTTACGATTGACGTCGATCAAGAATTTGTGGGAAATGTGATGGAAAAATTGGGACAAAGAAAAGGAGAACTCATCGATATGCATCCTTCTTCATCAGGAACGATGCGGTTATTATTCTCGATTCCCGCCCGAGGCTTAATCGGCTATCGTCAAGAATTTTTAACAGATACAAAGGGAAATGGAATTATGAACGCACTGTTTGACGGATATGCACCTTATAAGGGGGATATTCCGAAGCGTCGTTTAGGTTCTTTAATTTGTTCTGAGAGCGGCGAAAGCAGTGCCTATGGACTTCATAGTGCTCAGGAAAGAGGCGTTTTATTTATCCAAGCCGGAGTAGAAGTATATGAAGGCATGGTAGTCGGTGCAAATCCAAAGGGCTTGGACATTGAAGTCAATGTTTGTCGTAAGAAACAACAGACGAATATTCGAGCTGCAGGTTCCGACGAAGCTATTCGCTTATCTCCGCCATCCATTATGAGTTTGGAACAGTTAATGGAGTTTGTAGAATCCGATGAATTAATTGAAATCACACCGAAACATCTTAGATTAAGAAAACGAATTTTGGATACGAATTTACGTTATAAATCGAAAAAGCATCAACATTAGGAGGAGTTATGATTGGAAGAGTTTATCTGGAAATTTTTTCTAGTATTTGGTGGGTAAATATCCTGCTGGCTATTTTTGTGGTTTTTCTCCATCGTGGAGGTAATCCGAAGAATACGGCATTTTGGGCTATGCTTCTCACCTTTCTTCCGGTTGTCGGCTTTTTATTATATTTGATTTTCGGACAAGATTATCATAAAAGGAATATGTTTTTATTAAAGAAAAAACAGGATGAAGTGGTCCGTCTGGTTTTAACCAGCCAAAGAGACGATTTGATTCGCGGCAGATTTCCTTTTAAAAATAGTCGTGTAGAAGATTATAATGAATTGCTTTTTTTGAACATGACAGGAAAAGAGGGCTTCTATACAGAGAATAATGAAGTCAAACTTTTTTATGACGGTCGAGATAAATTTAAAAGCTTATTTAACGATATTAAAAAGGCTAAAAAATCCATTGATATTCAATATTATGTGTTTAAAAATGATCACATCGGTAAAGCGTTGATTCAATTACTGGAGAGAAAGGCTAAGGAAGGACTTAGTGTTCGGATTATTTATGATGCTGTTGGCGGACGACTGTTAACTCCTAAAGCATTTAGGCGCATTGAACATTACGGAGGTCAAGTGGCAAAATTTTTTCCAAGTTTATTTTTATGGATTAATCTTCGAATTAACTATAGAAATCATAGAAAGATTGCCATTATTGATGATGAAATCGGATATATCGGCGGCTTTAATGTGGGCGATGAATATTTAGGAAGAAGTAAAAGATTTGGGTATTGGAGAGATACTCATATGCGCATTTATGGAGATGCCATATGGGGGTTGAAAGTTCGGTTTTTAAAGGACTGGTATTACGCATCGAAGGATTCATCTATGGATGAGGAAATTATTACGTCTTCCGTTCCGAGTAAAGGCAATGTGGGGATACAAATTGTGGCATCCGGACCGGATACGGAAGTTGAACATGTTAAATTCGGATTGATTAAAATGATTTCCGGAGCAAAAAAAAGAATCGTCATTCAAACCCCTTATTTTATTCCTGATGAATCCTTGAAAGACGCAATATTATCTGCCATATGCAGTGGGGTAGAAGTCATGATCATGGTACCGTGCAAACCGGACCATCCCTTTGTTTATTGGGCAACGACATCGTATTTAGGAGAATTTGCTAAATATGGAGCAAGGTGTTTTATTTATAAAAATGGATTTTTGCATGCGAAAACCATGCTTGTGGATGATTATGTTTCCACGGTTGGAAGCGCTAATATGGATATTCGAAGTTTTTCATTAAATTTTGAAGCCAACGCATTTATCTATGATGAAAAAATCAATGAAGATTTATATCAACAATTTTTAATAGATTGTGAGAAAAGTGAGGAAATGACTTGGGGAAAATATGAAAAGCGTTCCAATTGGATAAAAGTTAAGGAATCTGTTTCAAGATTACTGTCTCCAATTTTATAATGTGTGAAGTAAGAAGCATGTTGAAAGTTAAAAAAACATGCTTTTTTGTTGTCAAAATTGAGATATGCTATAATCCTTATTGAGATATGCTATAATCCTTCTAAAGGAGTGGTCTTATGAAAATTAAATTTTCATTAAAAGGAAGTCGAATATATGATTTTTTTCAATTTTTAACGAATAAGAAAAATATTTTGGAGCGGAGAAGAGAAAATCAGGGATATGATGATATTTGTTACGGATTATTTTTGAATTTGATAAAAAAAACGGAGCAATATTCAAAAAGATTTGAAGAATTTTATTATCCGGAATGTTTTCTTTTTGGAGATTTTATTCCTTATTTTAATTATATCGATTGGAAGGACGAAGCAGAGTTTTTAAATGCTATGGCGAATCTTGACGGCGAACAGATTCAAAAGATGATTCTTTCTTCTTTGTTATATAAATTGCAAGGAATTGCTATAGAAAATGAAAAAGATTTAGAGCCTTATATTGAAGATGTTCAAGAAAAGGGAATGATTACATTTTTAGACAGTTTGTCTATGGAAAATGCAGGAAAGTGGGAGATATTACAAGCTTGGGAGAAACCGGAAAAGAAGAGGAATCATTATGTGGACTTGATGAGAGAAATTTTGCCGATTTTTTTACAAGAATATTCAGTTTATGAAAAAGAGATAAAATCTTATGGACTTAATTTACAAAAACGTATGCAAAGGGACGGACTATCTGTATTAACCAATATGTGGGAGGGAATATATGCTCAATGGAATAATGTGGAAGAGAGTCTTTTGCAATCGAATTTTTTGTTTGTTTCGGGAGTTCTTCCTTTAATCAGCACAGGTTTTGAACAGGGGGCAAAAAATAAGCGCTTTTATTTACAGGGAATTTATTTGGAAAGAGGCTTGGAAAAACTCAGAAAAATTCGATTCGACAATCGGGAAGAAATGGTTTTTTTCTTTAAAAATTTAGGAGACGAAACTCGATTTAAAGTTTTGGAATTAATCAGTCAAGGTATTGGCACAAACAAAGAAATTGCAGAGAAAATGGAAATAACTACGGCTACAGTTTCCTATCATTTAAATTATCTTTACAATGCAAATATGATATTACGTACAGAAGAAAACGGAAGAAAAAAGATAATCATTCATCGAAGAGGAATTGAAGAAAAATTAGATAAGTTTAAAGAAAAAATATTAATTACGGACAAACAATAAGTCATCCATCTAATTGCGGTTGACTTTTTTTATTACTCATCCTATAATGAAGAAGGTTAGTTAATGACAACTTAAAGGAGGAAAGATATGAAAAAGATCAAAAAAATAATGGCTTTTCTTTTGGTATTGGCAAGCCTTTCCGCATGCACGGGAAGTATTCCAAGTAATTCGACGGGGGAAAGCTCCCGGGAAAGAACGCAAGAAGCGACAACAGAAGAAAAACGGTCGGTGAGCGTAGAAACATATAAGAATACGTTTACTTTTGATAAAATTCCGGAAAGAGTGGTATCCTTAAGTTTTAGTGAAACTCAACTGTTGGTAGCTTTGGGACTTGGAGATCGTATTGTAGGCATAGCAACGGCGGAAACGGGGGTTCAGGATTGTTTGCCGGAATATCAGAAAGAGCTAAGCAAACTGAAAGTGATTTCAAAAGATACGCCGTCTATGGAAGTTTTATTGGAAAGTAATCCGGATTTTGTAGTAGGAACGGTTTACAGTTTTACCGAACATGGCGTTGCTCCGGCGGAAGATTTTGTAAAGCAGGGAATTCCTTATTATGCCCTTCGAGGAACCTATGTTGAAAATGCGAATATTCAAGATACATATAAAGATATTGAAAATTTAGCGAAAATTTTTCATGTCGAAGAGCGAGGGGAGAAATTAATTCAAAGCCTAAAAGAACGAGAAGCAAAATATATGGAAAGTGCACCGAAAGACCGTTCTACAAAAGTTTTTGTCTACAATAGCGGAGATGAAAAACAAGCAATGACAGTCGGTGGCAATTGTTTGGATGCAAAGTTGCTTCAACTTGCGGGGGGAGAAACGATTTTTAAAGATATAGAAAAAAGGTATGGGTCCGTAAGTTGGGAAGAGGTTTCCATTCGAAATCCGGAATTGATTGTGATTTATGATTACAATGACGGGGTGACCCGAGGAACTTTGGAGGAAAAAATTAAAGAGATTAAAGAACATCCGGCCATGGCTGATGTGGATGCGGTGAAAAATAATCGCTTTGTTTCCGTTCGTTTGATTGAAGTTTTTCCGGGATTGCAACTTTTTGATGCGGTGGAAAAAATTCAACAAGGGATTATACAAGCGAGAGGGGAATAGCCATTGACAGAAAAATAGCAGAGATTCTTTCTGCTATTTTTCATATGGGGGAAATATTATGGTGAAATATGATTTTAATCGAAAGCAAACCACAATACTTTGTGTTGTACTATTTTGTTTAATTTTGCTATCCATTCCGTTGACTTCTTTTTTAGGTTCCGCCAATCTTAGTGCTCGGCAGGTTTTTGAGGTGTATGGATCTAAAATAGATCCGACCCGATATGCATCCATTCAAAAAAATATTCACAATATTGTGTGGGAGCTAAGGCTTCCGAGGGCTATTTTAAGTATTTGTGTAGGCGGCGGACTGGCTCTTTGCGGTGCGGTGATGCAGGCGCTTACAAGAAATGTGATGGCAGAACCTTATACTTTAGGAGTTGCTTCCGGGGCATCTTTTATGGCGGCACTTAGCATATCGTTAATGGGAAATATTGCGGGAATTTCCGGAGTTACACCTTCTATCGGTGCATTTATCGGAGCTTTTGTTTCTATGATACTGGTGTATAGAATTGCAACGGATCGGTACGGGGCTTCCAGTACGAAGTTGATTTTAACGGGAATCGGGATCTCTATGATTTGTAGCGCTTTGACACAATTGGTAATATCTTTCGCCAATAGTGAAAGAAAGGTTCAAAGTATTGTGTACTGGAGTATGGGCAGTCTGGCAGGCGCACGATGGGATAATATTTTACTTCCGGTTTTGGTTTTACTTATCGGAGGAGCATTTCTTTGCATACACGCAGAGTCATTGAATATTCTGGCAATGGGAAATGAAACGGCGACTGTATTGGGATTAAATGTAGGCAGACTTCAAAAACGACTGATTCTTACTTTATCCGCAATAACCGGAGTAATGGTTGCGGCAGCCGGAACCATTGGATTTGTAGGACTGATTATTCCTCATGTGATTCGCTTTTTTATTGGAGCGGATCATAAAAAAACGTTGCCTGTAACCATACTTATAGGATCTTTATTTTTACTATGGATTGATGCTGTTGCCAGATGGATGGTTGCACCGAAAGAACTCCCTATAGGAGTGTTGACGGCATTGTTGGGCGGTCCGTTTTTTCTTTTATTGTTGAAAAGGAATCGAGGGTAGAAATGGATGTTTTAAAAACTGAAAGATTGTCCTATTCCGTGCAGGGGATTGATCTTTGCAAAGAGATGGATATTGAAGTTGAAGAAGGTTTATTTACAGGAATTATTGGACCCAATGGAAGTGGAAAAAGTACACTTTTAAAACAATTGTATGGTGTATTAAAACCGATGGAGGGAGTAGTTTTTCTTTACGGGACAAATTTAAAGAATTATTCTTCACGGGACAGAGCAAAGACTATGGGCGTTTTGGCTCAGGAAAATTCTACGAATTTTCCTTTTAATGTGGAAGAAGTTGCAACCATGGGACGCAGTGTATATCATTCCTGGTTTCAACGAGAATGTGCCGAGGATAAGAAAATTATTAATGAATCCTTAAAAAAAGTGGGAATGGAAAAGAAAAAGAAACAATTGTATTCTACTTTATCCGGAGGAGAAAAACAGCGGGTCTTGTTGGCGCGGGCGCTGTCTCAAGAGGCAAAACTTTTAATTCTTGATGAACCGACAAATCATCTGGATATCGGTCATCAATGGCAAATTATGGAATTTTTAAAGACTTTAAATTTAACAATTTTTTCTGCTATTCATGATTTAAATCTTGCAGCTTGTTTTTGTGATCGTTTAATTTTGATTTCACAAGGTCACGTCATAGCAAAGGGGACACCGAAAGAAGTGTTGACTCAAGAGGTATTACGGGAGATTTTTCAAGTAAGGGCGAATGTACGGGATGAAGAAGGAAGGCTTAAGATTGAAGTGTTATCTTCTGCAAAAAAATAAGAGACAATCGAAGGAAGGGAAGAATAAATGTTTATCAACCGTTTTATGATTCGATTCGGTAAAGGATTGTATGGAAAGATTATAGGGATTAGCGTATTTTATGTTTTACACATTCTGTCCGGTACGGCTATCTTATTTTTTAGTGCGATTTTTACGAAAATGTTGCTTTATCATAAAGCTGTTCTGGGATTTACTTCGATAAATCAAGTGCTTATTCTTATTGGGATAAGTTTGTTTTTGCAGTTTTTTAATACCGTTCCAAGATTGACAAAAATGGAAAAGATAGGCGGAGAGATGAAGAGCAATTTAAGAGCGGATATTTTACAAAAACTATTCTTATTAGGACCGGCTTATACAGTAGAACATAGAACGGGGGAAATAACCTCCATGGTCACTTTTCGGGCGGAATGGGTGAAACGCTATTATACGGATTATTTGCCTATAGCATTATCTGCACTTTTTAATTTTATTTTTATTGTTATATTTTTATTTTGGACAGATATTTTGGTGGGATTTTCTACTTTGCTCCCTGTTTTAGCAATGTTAATTTGCCCTTGGATTATGGAAGATAAAATGAGTCAGGAAGGAGAGAAAGAGTGGAAGGCGCATGATCGTTATTTAAGTGAATATTTAGACAGTATTCAAGGAATTGTTACTTTAAAAAGTTTTAATGCCAACAAGAGGCAAAAAGAAAAACTGGTTGACGATGGAGAGAATTATAGAAAAATCATTATGAAGCACCTGAAGATTACGATAACGGAAGGAATGCTGATGGATTTTTTTGCTCGTTTAGGGTGTACTCTTCCTATGGTTATTGCAGCGATTCGAGCTGGTTATGGATACCTTCCGGCAGATCGGATTATTTATATTTTCTATATGGTTTTAGCTGCAATTAATCCTTTATTTGCATTAATTAACGCTTGGCATGTGGGTTTTAACGGAATTAGCGCTTCGAAAAAAATCGGAGAGTTCTTGGAAGAAAAAATACAATTTCCGCTATATGGACAAGGAAAATTTCATTACACTTATGAAGAATGGAAAGACAAACAGGCAAATAACCAGTTGGAAATATGGAATGGAAAAATAAAAGAAGAATTTTTTGGAGATGTTCGCTTTGAAGGAGTTTCTTTTTCTTATGGAGAAGGAAAAGAGGAAGTTTTAAAGAATATTGACTTTACACTTTCAAATAGAAGCATGACGGCTCTGGTAGGTATATCGGGAAGCGGTAAATCTACTATAGCAAAAATTTTAGCCGGTTTTTATTTGCCTACAAAAGGTAAAGTATTTGTAGGAGAGGATGAACTGAGCGAAAAGACGGTTGAAAAGATTCAGAGTCAAATTGCTGCGGTATGGCAACAACCCCATTTGTTTTTCGGTACGATTGAAGAAAATTTGAAAATAGCTAATCCGAATTCGGATTTGAAAAGTCTTAAAAAAGCAATGGAAGAAGTAGGACTGGGCGAATTTGTTAATGCCTTACCGGAACAATACCAAACTTTTTTAGGAGAAGAAGGCATGCGGTTTTCTGGAGGAGAACGACAAAGGCTTGCTATTGCCAGATGTTATTTAAAAAATGCACCGATTTTGATTTTTGATGAAGCAACATCTTCTTTAGATCGAAACAACGAACAGAATATCCAAGAAAATTTTAGACATTTAAGGGAAAATAAGACAACTTTGGTCATTGCTCATAGGCTGTCTACGATTAAAGAGGCGGATCAGATATTAATTCTTGAAAAGGGAAGAATTGTAGAAAGAGGAACGCATGAGGAATTAAAAAATTCCGACCGATATCAAAAATTGATGATTGGGCAATTGGAGGTTGATCATGGAAAATAAAAAAAACAAAGGGAGATTATATTATGTTTTTGCATTGAGTACCTATATTTCATCCTATTGGAAAAAATTTGCCGCTTCTATAAGTGTCCATGCTATTTTTAAAATATTACCGGTTGGAATCAGTATTTTAAGCTCTTATATGATTGGAGCTGCCATAACAGGCAAATTGGTTGAAATGAGAAAATTTTTTTATATTATCATCGCTTTAATTTTGTTGGAAGGATTGTTTTATTTCTTTGATATTTATATTTCTCATGACATAGCCTATCGAATTTTAAGTGAATTGAGAAATATTGCTTATTCATCTGTGGATCGTGTTGCACCGGCGGCGATGGAGGGAAAAGAAAGTGGAGATATTATCAGTATAGCGATGGATGATATTACTATTTTGGAATGGTTTTATGCTCATACGATAGGACAATGGATTGTTGCATTGATTATACCGCTTATTGCCTTACTCGTTATAGGTAGTTTTTCTTATAAAATTGCATTATCTTTAATTCCTTTTGTGTTTATTTTATTTTTTATTCCCGTTTTCACCGCGAAAGAGTCGGATATTCAAGGGAAAAATTTGAGAGAAAAAATGGGGAAATTAAATGCACAGATGATTGACGGCATACAAGGTTTAATGGATATTATTTCTTTTCAAGGACAAAAAATTTTTTTCTCAAAATTTATTAGAATAAATGATGAATATCAAGCTGAGTCGGTTCGTTATGTAGCAAGAAGTGCAAAGGAGTCGGCTTATATTATATTAACAATAGGATGCGCAATTTTAGTCTTTCAAGGGGTTAGCATCTATACCATACTGAATGGAGAATTGAAAATAATATGGTTATTGCCTTTGTACAGTCTTACTGCGCTGGTATTTAATCCAATTTTGGAAACGATGATGTTAAGTCGAAACTACGGCATGATTTTCGCTTCAACAAAACGGGTTTTTGAATTGTTTCAAAGCAAAGCTTTTGTAGAAGATACCGGATATTTGGAAAGTTTAGATTTGAAAGAAGAGATTTGTGTAAAATTAGATCAAGTTTCTTTTTCATATCCTTCAAAAGAGATCCAGAATCCATTAATTTTGGACGGAATTAGTTTTGAATTTAAACAGGGGGAAACCGTAGCTTTAGTGGGAAGTTCAGGAAGTGGGAAGACCACAATCACCAGGCTTTTACAGCGATTTTATGATTCGAAAGAAGGAATCATTCAAATTAACGGTATAGATATACGAAATATTAAATTAAATGCACTTCGAGAGATGATTACTGTGGTGCCTCAAGAAATGTATTTATTTAATCGAAGTATACGAGAAAATTTAAGGATGGCACATCCGAAAGCTTCTGAAAGAAAAATGATAGAGGCTGTAGAAAAAGCACAAATTTTAGATGTGATTGAAAGAATGCCCCAATCTTGGGACACCCATGTTGGAGAAAAGGGATTAAAATTATCCGGTGGAGAAAAAGCAAGGCTTGCCCTTGCACAAGCTTTTTTAAAAGATGCTCCCATTTTAATTTTGGATGAAGCATCTGCAAATTTAGATTCAGAAAATGAAAAAAAGATAAATGAAGCGGTTAATCAGTTGAAAGAGGGAAGGGCTACACTGGTTATTGCTCATCGGATTTCTACAATGCAGTCGGCAGATCGAATTATTTTACTAAAAGACGGAAAAGTGGAGAGACAGGGAAATTTTTCCGAGTTAATTAATTCTTGTGAATATTTTCAAAAATTGATAGGGACGGATATATAAACTAAAAAGACGTAAAATAGAGAAAGGAACTTTAGAGTTTTTCAGCTTATAGACATATTTAGAATAAGTATTTTAGTTGTGTTGCGAAGGTTATTTATACAGATGAGAATAAGGGAGGGGTACTTTTGTAGCTATATTTGTTTTGATATTTTTGTATGACAGGAAATAAAAACTGAAAGTGAGTGAAGATATTTATACAGTTGACTGGAGAACAAGAGAACACGAGAAATATTTAGAAGCAGGTGGGGAGAATAACACCTGCTTTTTGCATAGAAAAGGAGCTATTTTATAACAGCTTCATATTTCTCTTATTCATAATAATATGTTTTTCTTTGGGACTGGTGAGATAAGACCAATCCGATAATGCCTAAATTGATAATTTGGAAGGTTCCTCCATAGCTCATGAATGGTAGTGGAATTCCGGTAACGGGCATGACTCCAATGACCATTCCGATATTTTCAAAAATATGAAAAAGCAGCATGGCGGCGAAACCGATGTACATGACTCGACCATAAACATCTTCGCTTTCTTTGGCAAATTCAATAAGATAGTTTAATAGGAAGAAATATAATACAATTAAAATCAAGGTTCCGATAAAACCAAGTTCTTCCGCTAATACGGCGAAGATATAATCATTTTCTTTTAAAGAAATAAAATCGTATTGGGTTTGTGTACCGTGAAATAAACCTCGACCTTTGAGTCTTCCGGATCCTACGGCTAAGGTTCCTTGATTAAATTGCCATCCAATTCCGGTGACGTCGGATTCAGGATTCAAAAAGACACGAATACGGTTTAACTGATGAGATTTGAAGAGAAACAATCCGACAGGCACACTCAAGATGATTAAACCCAGCGCTCCTAAGAAATATTTAAAATGGAGTCCTGCAGCGTAGAACATAAGAACAATAAAAAAAACAAAAACAACAGCTGTTCCAAAGTCTGGCTGGAGTCCGATAAGAGCCACAGGTATAAAAGCAAAAATTAATAGTCCTAACAGAACTTTAGGTTCATTAATTCGTTCATGATACTTTTCAATCATCAAGGCTAAAGATAAAATCAAAATAATTTTCATAAATTCAGATGGTTGAAAGCTGATACTTCCGATGCGAAGCCAACTGTCGGCACCCCATTCCGTACCGCCGACGCCTTTAATTAAAGTCAAAACCAAAAGAGCATTTCCTAAAACATATAAAGGAATAGATAGTTTTTTTATAAGATCAAAGTCCATGAGTGTTAGAACTCCAATAAGGAGGATACCGAGGATGGTGGCAATAATTTGTGTCTTAATATATTTAGTGCTATGCATACTTAAAGTTGCGCTGTAGAGAATCACTAAACCGAAGATACATAATAGCGCAACGATTAATGGTAATTTCCAATCTATACTTGAATAATTTTTCTTTTTTTGTTTGAACAATTTATTCCCCTCATTTCTGTTTGAAATCATTATAACATAACATAAAGTTATATAGAAAAGTTTTTCATTTTCCATTGAGATTGAAGGGAACATTTGTTAAAATAGGAATGGTATAATATAAGAAATTGGGAGAGATGAAGTGGCAAGGTTGTTATCTGAAAAAAAATGTATTGAGGTAATATTAAAACTGGAAAAAATGTATCCAGATGCAAAGGCAGAACTTAATTTCAACAACCCGCTGGAATTATTAATTGCAACCATACTAAGTGCGCAATGTACGGATGTTCGTGTCAATAAAACAACCCCCGGCTTGTTTGAAGAATTAAAAACTCCGGAAGATTATTTATTGATTGGCGAGGAGGAATTGGGTAATAAAATAAGAAGTTGCGGTTTTTATAAAACGAAGAGCAAACATATTATAGAGGCGTGTCAAATTTTAGTGGAGAGATTTTATTCAAAGGTTCCACAAACAATGGAAGAGCTGATGCTCCTTCCGGGGGTAGGAAGAAAGACGGCAAATGTTGTCTTATCGAATGCTTTTGGCATTCCGGGGATCGCAGTGGATACTCATGTTTTTCGAGTCTCCAATCGCATAGGATTGGCTCAAGCGGATGATGTTTGGAATACGGAACAGCAGCTAATGAGGCGAATTCCAAAAGAGCGATGGAGCAAATCGCATCACACTTTAATTTTTCATGGTCGCAGATGTTGTAAAGCAAGGAAACCCATGTGCAGATCTTGTGCTTTGCTAGAGGAATGCACATTTGAATCAAAAACGATATTAGGAGGAAGTAATGAAAAAAACTAGAGCAATTGCAGTAATTTTATTCGGAGCTGTTGTAGTCAGTAGCTGCACTCAAATAAATATGGCGAAAGCCAAACTGGGCATGGGGAGTGGAGATCCGGAAGAAAAAGTAGCTATTGTGGCATCCGCTGTGGCGGATAAGCCTTTATTGTTTCATTCCATGGTAATACCGAAAGGTGTTTTCATCGGAAGCGTTGATGTGAGTCGATTAACGGAAGCAGCAGCCTATCAAAAGCTAAAACAAGCAACGGATGAATACATTCGTTCCGGAAAATTAACAATTAATGCCAATGGGAAATCAAAAACTGTTGATATTTCTACATTAAAATTAAACTATGATATTGAAGAAGCTTTGCAACAAGCTTTGTCGTTACGGAATAAAACGGTAGAGGAAGCCGGAATTAATTTGATGACCGGTGAAGAAAGTGCAGGGGATTATCGTATTATTTCTTTAAAAAAGTCTTTCGATCACAAAGTCATTGAAGATATTGTTGCTGAAATGGGAAAAGATACGGATATTAAGCCGGAAGACGATTCAATTTATGTGGAAAATGGAGATATTAAGATAAAAAAAGGAAAACCCGGCAAAGGGCTTAATCCGAAAAAGATTTTAGAAGAGGTCTCAATTGCTCTTGATAAGCAACAGAAAGAACCCGTTGAGTGTAAAATCGAAGAAATAAAACCGAAAGAGATCAAGGAAGAAGATATTGCAAAATTAACAGGCGTTATAGGTTCCTCTGTAACATATTACAATGAGGGTAATGTGGACCGTTCTTATAATGTGAAGCGTGCAACGGAATGTTTCAATAATATGGTTATCATGCCGGGTGAAACAATCTCTTACAATAAAATTACCGATATTGGCGGATATCGTGCAGCGTTAGTAATTAACGGAAATGATGAGTTGGAAATGGGGGTTGGCGGAGGTCTTTGTCAAGTTGCAACGACCTTGTTTCAAGCTTCAGTTCGAGCCGGGTTAACAATTGTGGAAAGTAATAATCATACGCATCCGTCGGAATACACCAAATTAGCGATGGATGCCATGGTTAGCGGATGGTCAGATTTAAAAGTACGTAATGATTTTGATTTTCCGGTTATTATTCGATGTTATGCACAAGGAGGAGAAAATTACTATGAAATATTAGGAGATACGGAAAAGAAAAATTATGAAGTGAACTTAGTTGCAGGCGAAGTATCAACTGTACCCATGCCTGTAAAAGAAATAGAAGATCCTACAGTTCCTTATGGAAAGCAGGTTATCGAAAAAGAAGGTTCAGTCGGTTATAATGTTGCTACGTATATCTATAATGGGAAGACAGGTGAAACTTATAAATTACGAGATAATCATTATACGGCAAGAACCAGGGTCGTACGTGTGAATAAGGGTGTTCCGACAAATGTTGAAAACTTGGATAAGTGGTTAGAGGAATATTTAAAGAACCTTGAAAATCAAGAGAATGGACAAGCTTTACCCTAAAAGTAGTTCGATGTATTTAAGTAAATTATTTTAAAATTAGGAGAACAGTTATTGTAGATGGGAGGCATTATGTTTCATATCGTTATGCATGAACCTGAAATTCCGTATAATACAGGAAATATTGCACGTACTTGTGTGTTGACCAATACGGCTTTGCACCTGATTCGCCCTTTGGGATTTCAATTAGATGAGAAAAAAATAAAAAGAGCGGGGATGGACTATTGGCCGTTGGTAAATATCAAATTGCATGATTCTTTTGAAGTATTTTTAAAACAAGAACAGCCGGAGCGTATTTTCATGGCTACAACGAAAGCGAATCATCGTTATGATCAAGCTGAATATAAAGATGGTGATTATATTATGTTTGGGAAGGAATCCAGGGGGATTCCGGAAGATATTCTGGCAGAGTATCATAACATGACGATACGAATTCCGATGGAAGATACTATGGGTAGATCTTTAAATGTATGCAACAGTGTCAATGTTATATTATATGAGGCATTGAAACAAAATAATTTTCCAGGATTGAGATAAGGGAGTACTGCAATGAATACTATTATTCCTGTGTTAGGCGGGTTAGGTTTACTTCTGTATGGAATGACCATTATGGGTGATGCTCTGCAAAAAGCGGTAGGCAACAAGATGCGCAATATTATCGGGGTATTGACAAAAAACAAGTTTATGGGCGCATTGGTAGGTTTTTTGGTTACGGTATTGGTAGGTTCCAGTTCTGCGACTACAATAATGACTATCGGTTTTGTGAATGCGGGGATTATGTCCCTTGATCAAGCGGTAGGAATCATTATGGGTTCTAATTTGGGTACTACAGTGACGGCTCAATTAATTGCTTTCAATTTAGATGAAATTGCTCCGTTAATTGTTGGAATTAGTGTATTTATTATTTTTATTGGAAAAGAAAAGAAAAAGTTGAAATCCATAGGTGAAATCGGACTGGGATTCGGGATGTTGTTTATGGGCATGACATTTATGAAAGACGGATTAGCGCCTCTTCAATATATGCCTTGGTTTTCGAGTTTATTGGTTAAGCTAAACAATCCGATTATAGGAGTTTTGGTCGGTCTCGGGTTAACCACTTTAGTTCAAAGTTCCGCAGCCTCTATCGGTTTATTACAAGCTTTATCCAGTCAAGGATTATTGACAATCAATCAAGCCTTTCCCATTCTTTTTGGAGATAACATCGGTACAACCACAACCGGTTTAATTTCAAGTATTGGAACGAATCGAAATGGTAAGCGAACAGCGATGTTGCATTTTTTATTCAATGTAATCGGTACGCTTATTTTCATGATTGCACTTCGTATACCCATTCAATATATTGTAGAAAAATGGACCCCCATGAATGTGTCAAGACAAATTGCAAATGCGCATACACTATTTAATTTAATCAATATTGTTATTCAATTACCGTTTTCTAAATTTTTAGTAAAAGCAGCGTGCTTTGTTGTTCATGAAGGGAAAGCGGAAGATGAAAAGAAGTCTTTATATTTAGATTCTCGTATATTAAGGACACCTTCTATTGCAGTAGATGCCGTTCGAAAAGAAATTCAACGGATGAGCGATTATGCTTTGGATAACATCAATCATGCTTATTTAGGAATTTTAAATCGCAGTGAAGAAGAAGTGGAACGAGTTGAAAAGCAAGAGCTTATTATTAACAGTTTGGAAACGGAAATTGTGGAATATTTAGTTTTGTTAAGCAATGAAAATATTTCTCAAGAACAATATGATGCTGTGCATGTGATGATGTCCATGACCAATGATTTGGAACGTGTCGGAGATCATGCTAAGAACATTTCGGAATTAGCCACCTATTTAATGGCTGAGGGACTAAATTTTACAGAAGATGCTATGCAAGATTTTACAAATATTGTAGACAAGGCCAAATTTGCTTTTACAAAAGCTATGGAAAGTTTTAAAACAGGCAGTTATGACTCTGCTTTTGAGGCGAGTAATGCAGAAGAAGAAGTTGATAAAATGGAGAGAAAGTATCGCTTAGAGCATATTTCGCGTTTGAGTGCCGGAAATTGTATTCCGGCTACGGGAGTAATCTTCCTGGATGCACTGTCTAATGTGGAACGTATTTCCGACCATGCCGATAATATTGCGAATTATATTATTGAGGTTCACGAAAAAGATAAAAATTAGTTGGAGGATAAAGATGAAAAAAGATATCATCATTATTGGTGCCGGACCGGCCGGTTTGACAGCGGGATTATATGCCGCAAGGGCAAAAATGAATACCGTTATTTTTGAAAGATTTATGGCTGGCGGTCAAATTGCCAGTACGATGGAAATTTCCAATTATCCCGGTGCACCTGAAGGTATTAGCGGTCCAGAGTTTGGGATGCGTATTCGAGAACAAGCGGAAGCATTTGGAGCAAAAATAATGGATGTGGAAGTTTTACGGGTTGATTTTTCAGGAGAATTAAAAAAAGTTTATACATCTGAAGGTGAATTTGAAGCTCCGGTTGTAATTATTGCGGGAGGAACACAACCCAGGGCAATGGGTGCTGTCGGAGAAGATAAATTCAAAGGACGAGGAATAAGCTATTGTGCAACTTGTGATGCGGCATTTTTTGAGGGGCTTCATGTTTATGTTATCGGCGGTGGAGATACTGCTGTAGAAGAAGCCGGTTTTATCAGTAATTTTGCCCGAAAAGTAACTATTGTGCATCGCAGAGATGAACTTCGAGCTGCAAAGTCCATTCAAGAGAAGGCTTTTAATAACCCGAAAATTGATTTTATTTGGGACAGTGTTGTGGATGAAGTTCGTGGAAATCAAAGAATAGAATCTTTTATTCTTCGCAATCTAAAAACCGGTGAGCGAAGAGAAATTACTCCGGAAGAAGGGGACTTAATGTTCGGTCTTTTTGTGCTTGTAGGCTTTGTTCCGGAATCGAAATTATATGAGGGACAGGTGGAGATGATTGATGGGTATATTCCTACGGATGAAACGATGATGACCAATGTGCCGGGTGTTTTTGCCGCCGGTGATATTCGAGTAAAAAGAGTTCGTCAGGTAGTTACGGCAACGTCAGATGGTGCAATTGCAGCAATTGAAGCGGAAAAATATTTAGAAGGTAAGAAATAAAAAATTGTTGTCTCTTGTCAAATATTTTAATCTGTGGTATTATGTTCAAGTACCACAGTGAGCCGAAGTGATGGAATTGGTAGACGTGCTGGACTCAAAATCCAGTGGTGGCGACACCGTGCGGGTTCGAGTCCCGCCTTCGGCACCAATTTGTCGATGTGTTGGAACTGGTAGACAAGATAGACTCAGAATCTATTGTTCATTAAGGACGTGCGGGTTCGAGTCCCGCCATCGGCACCAGAAAATAGTTTTTGTATATATGCGCCTATAGGAGGCGCTTTTTTTATAGATTTTATATCTGATTTTTTGCAGAGGCGGCATAAATTCGCTATAATAAAGCAGAGGTGGCTAAAGATGAAAAAAATATTAATGCTGATAGACGGCAGTTCTTTAATTCACAGGGCTTTTTATGCGTTGCCTTTATTACAAAATAAAGATGGGATATATACAAATGGAGTTTATGGATTTTTGACTATGTTGAACCGTTTATTGGATACGTATAATCCGGATTATATCGCTGTGGCTTTTGATCGAAGCAGTCCAACATTTAGACATCAGGATTATGAAGCATATAAGGCAAATCGTCAAAAGACTCCGTCAGAATTATCTTCACAGTTTGGAATTTTAAAAGATATTTTAAAATCGATGCAAATTTCAACTTTAGATTTGGATGGATATGAAGCGGATGATATATGCGGAACATTGGCTACAAAAGGCGTGGAAGAAAAAATGGAAGTCCTTTTGGTTACGGGAGATCGAGATTATTTTCAATTGGTCAATGAAAGTACGACGGTTTTATTAACGCGAAAAGGCATTACCGAAATGGAAGCATTCACACTTGAAAAAATTCGAGAAGATTATAAAATTCAACCGAGAGACTTTATTCAAGTTAAAGGTTTGATGGGAGACAGTTCCGATAATATTCCCGGAGTTCCTGGAATAGGTGAAAAGAAAGCGTTGGAGTATATTCGTCAATATGGAACATTAGAGAATCTTTATAATCATATTGATGAAATTCGCGGTCCAAAAACAAGGCAAACAATTGAAGAAAACAAAGCGATGGCTTTTTTATCCAGAAAGTTGGGAGAGATTTTTTTGGAAGCGCCCATTGAAACGGATTTAAATCATTATAAAATTCTGCCGGTAAAACAAGAGGAATTAAATGAAAAATTGGCTCGCTTAGACATGAACAGCTTGATAAAAGAGACAAAAACAGAGACAGAGACGGGAAAAAAGGAAGTTGAATATAAAGTTTTGTCTTTGCAACAATTGATATCCTCAGCGATGGAAAAAAAATCCTTTTCTTATTTATTTGCTTATGATGGAGACTATATCAAGGAAGATCCTGTTATATTGGCTTTGCAAACAGAAGATGGAGTTTTGCTTACCGATATGGCTGATTTTGAGTCTTTAGTTCCTTTATTTACGGATAAGGAGATATTAAAAATCAGTTTTAATGTGAAAGAGAGTCTCTTACCTTTTATTCGAAGAAATATGGAAATTGAAAATGTAGAAGATGTTCTAATTTTAGCTTATTTGATTAATCCTTCAGAAGCCATGGAAGATTTGGAAAAAACGGGAAAAAAATATCAGTTTTCCATGATGAAGGAAGAAGATATTTTAGGAAAAGGAAAAGGGAAAAAACATTGGAAAGAGTTGGATAGTCAAGCGAAAGAACGATTTTTTGGAGGACGTTTAACTTGCTTAAAACCGCTTTTTATACAACTGTTTGAATTGGTGAAAGAAAGACAGATGCTTCACCTATATAAAGATGTTGAACTTCCGTTAATCGGTGTCCTTGCGGATATGGAGAAGGAAGGATTTTTTGTAGATAAAAATATTCTGGAAGAGCTTGGCAAAGAATTTAATAGTCGAATTCAAAACTTGGCAGATTGTATTTTCAAGCTGGCCGGCGAAGAGTTTAATTTGAATTCTCCCAAACAATTAGGGACCGTTCTTTTTGAAAAATTACAATTGCCTCCGATAAAAAAAACGAAAACCGGTTATTCCACAGATGTAGATGTATTGGAGAAACTTAAGAAAAAACATCCGATGATTGAAAAAATCTTGGAGTATAGAACATTATCAAAATTAAAAAGTACTTATATAGACGGATTGCTTCTTTTGTTGGATGACGGAAACAAGATTCATTCCCATTTCAAACAAACTATTACGGCGACGGGTAGAATTTCGAGTACTGAGCCAAATCTTCAAAATATTCCGACGAAAACGGAAGAGGGCAGGAGGATTCGGAAAGCCTTTATTGCACCGGAAGGAATGAGTTTATTAGATGGAGATTATAGTCAGATTGAACTTAGAGTTTTAGCTCATTTGGCACAAGATGAGACCATGCTTAATGCTTTTTTGGAAGGTGCAGATATTCATACCAAAACAGCGGCGGAAGTATTCCATGTTGCAATAGAAGATGTGACTTCTTTAATGAGAAGTCGAGCCAAGGCAGTCAATTTTGGGATTGTTTATGGGATCAGTGATTTTGGATTATCCAGAGATTTAGATATCAGTCGAAAAGAAGCAAAAGAATATATTGAAGGATATTTAAGCACTTATCCGGCGATTAAAAATTATATGGATGAAATTGTGAAGTTGGGGAAGAAACAAGGCTTTGTCGAAACGATATTAAATAGACGTAGATATATTCCTGAATTGCAATCCAAAAACTTTAATATTCGGAATTTTGGAGAAAGAATTGCATTAAACACACCAATTCAAGGAAGTGCCGCAGATATTATAAAAATAGCTATGGTTCGAGTGTATAAAGCTTTGAAAAAGGAAAAACTGAAGGCAAAATTGATTTTGCAAGTTCATGATGAATTGATTTTACAAGTTCCTGAAAATGAAAAAGAAAGGGTACGAGAGATATTATTCTCAGAAATGGAACAGGCTGTAGCTCTTAAGGTAAAATTGAAAGTTGATGGAAGCTGGGGGAAAAGCTGGTATGAAGCAAAGTAAAATCATTGGCATCACAGGTGGAATTGCTACAGGAAAATCCACAGCTGTAGAGTATTTAAAATCCAAAGGATATCCGATTATAGATAGTGATCAAATTGCACATAAAGTTTTGGAAAGTCCGATGATTTTAAAAAATATAAAAACAATTTTTGGAGAAAAATTTTTTAAAAACGGTAAGTTAAATCGAAAAATTTTTTCTAATTATGTTTTTAACGATAAGAAAGAACTAAAAAAACTGGAGGAGCTTGTATATCCTTTTATCATAGGCGGGATTCATCAACGAATTGTTGAATTAAAAGATAAATTTGATTTTATTTTTGTGGATATTCCCTTATTGTTTGAAAAAAAGAATGAATTGAATTTGACCTTTGATTCAATTTGGTTAATATATACGGATGAACCTTCTCAAATAGACAGAATGATTCGAGAACGAGGATTAACAGAGGAAGAGGCCAAGTCGAGAATCAAAGCTCAAATGCCTATTGAGGGAAAAAAACAATTGGCGGATGTGATTATTTGTAATCAAGGCAGTAAAGATGAACTATATCAAAACATAGAAATAAATTTAAAAAAATAGGAGAGAATAACTAGATGAAAATTATTCGAAGATTGCTGATTTTTGTAATTTTGGCAATAGCCGTTTTAAGCATTGTTTCATTTTGGTTGACTTCGGAAGCATCTGAAAAATATCCGATTCACTATAATGAATTAATTGAAAAATACGCAAAAGAAAACAAAGTGGATCCATTTTTAGTTGCAGCTGTGATTCGAGTGGAAAGTAATTATCAGCCGGATGCAAGGAGTCATATGAACGCTTACGGTTTGATGCAGATATTACCTGAAACCGGAGAGTGGATTGCAGGTCGATTGGGAGAGGAATTTGAAGTTAATAAATTGACGGATCCTGAATATAATATTCGCTATGGAACCTATTATCTGCGCTATTTGATGGATTATTTTGGGAGAACACAATTGGCATTGGCTGCATACAATGGAGGATTAACGAATGTAAACAATTGGCTTAATACGCCGGAGTATTCAAAAGACGGAAAAACTTTAGATTTCATCCCCTTTGATGAAACAAATAACTATGTCAAGAAGGTCACGGATTATTACGAAAATTATCAACGGGTATATCACAATCAATTTCCTATAAAAGAGATTGATTCCGGGAATAAGTTAAATTTTCAAGGAGAAAACTTTAAAAACTTTCTCCTTGAATCAGCCAATAAATTTTAATCATAACTAAAGGATTGATATTTTATCTATCTAAGATTATAATAAAAGTAATAGGCGTATGAACGTATGCCTATTCGATATGCAGGGGTGGTGGAATTGGTAGACACGCTACTTTGAGGGGGTAGTGGGCAATTGCCTGTGAGGGTTCGAGTCCCTTCTTCTGCACCATTAACATTTATTTGAAAATTTTTATAAAAATTTTCATATGTTATGAAATAAAAAGAGAGGTGGAATGGATGAAACTTGAGGCTTTGACATTCAAGGGTGGTGTACATTTTGACGGATTTAAATCCTTGTCAAATCAAAAACCCTGGGTTGTTGCAAAGGCTCCTTCTGTTGTGACTATTGCCATGCATCAACATATCGGTGCACCTTGTGAACCGGTTGTAGCTGTTGGTGATGAAGTAAAGGTGGGTCAAAAAATAGGGGAAGCCAAGGCATTTGTATCAACACCTGTTCACTCAAGCGTTTCAGGCAAGGTGAAAAAAATTGAAAAAATTACAACTCCGGACGGACGCAGCTGTCAAGCGGTTGTAATTGAAAACAATGGATTAGATGAACTGGGTTATGAAGAACTTTCTCGTTCATTAGATTCGTTAACACCTGAAGAAATTCGTGCAATCGTTAAGGAATCCGGTATAACCGGACAAGGCGGAGCGAGTTTCCCGACGCATGTGAAATTATCCGTACCGGCGGAAAATCCTATTGATGCGGTAATTTTAAACGGAGCAGAGTGTGAACCGTACTTAACTTGTGACCAATTATTGATGGAAAACCAACCAGAAAGAGTGTTGGACGGACTGGCAATTATTATGAAAGCGGTTGGCGCAAAAGAAGGCTATATTGCTATTGAAGACAATAAGCAACAGGCGATTCGTATTTTGAGAGAACAAAATACAAACGAACATATCCATATTGCTTCATTAAAAGCAAAATACCCTCAAGGTGATGAAAAACGTATCATTGACGCCGTATTAGAACGTCATGTACCTTCAGGTGGTCTTCCTATGCATGTAGGTGTTGTCGTAGACAATGTGGCAACAGCTGCAAGCGTTGCTGATGCAGTACTAAGAGGAAAACCTTTGTATGAACGTTTAGTCACAGTGACCGGCCATGCAGCGGCTGAACCAAAAAATGTTTTAGTTAAAAACGGAACTCCAATGTCTTATATTGTAGAATTTGCAGGTGGTTTTAAAGTGCAACCCGGTAAAATCATTATGGGCGGACCTATGATGGGGATTAGCCAATATACATTGGATTTACCGTGTGTAAAAGGACTTTCCGGAATACTTTGTATGACAGAAGAAGAAGCAAAGCCTCCTGTTGTGACAACTTGTATGAAATGCGGTAAATGTGTTGATGTTTGTCCTGTTCATTTATTACCGCTATACATCCAACAACGTGCACTGAAGGGACTATATGATGATGCACAATCTTTACATGCATTGGATTGTATTGAATGTGGGTCTTGTTCTTATGTTTGTCCTGCCAAAAGACCTTTGGTTGAATCTATTCGCTTGGCAAAACGCGAGATTCGTGCAAAAGAGCAAAGAGTGAGATAGGAGGTCAATATGGAAGAAAAAATGAGTACAAACGGCGTAGAAGTAAAGTTGGATAATTTGATTGTATCATCTTCTCCACATTTGCGTTCTAACGAAACTGTTCAAAAAACGATGTTAGATGTTATCATTGCACTTGTACCGGCGATGATTGCGAGCGTATACTTTTTTGGGGTTCGTAGTGCGATTGTAATCGCAACTTCTGTGATTTTTGCAGTATTGTCAGAATGGGCATTTGAAAAATTCATGCATCGTCCGGTTACTATTTCCGATTTATCTGCAGTAGTGACAGGTATACTATTGGCTTTTAATGTTCCTGCAAATATTCCTTTATATATGATTGCTTTTGGTGCTATTTTTGCTATTGTAATTGCTAAACAAATTTATGGAGGGCTGGGACAAAACTTTGTGAATCCGGCGTTGGCTGCCAGAGCTGTAATGATGGTATCATGGACCAAGGAAATGGCGAATAATTTTATTATGCCCGGAGCGGATGCAGTAGCTACATCCACCCCGTTGCAAACAGGTAAAATGTTAAGTGTAATGGATATGTTTATTGGAAAAATGCCAGGATGTCTTGGGGAAGTATCTGCAGCTGCGCTTATTTTAGGGGGGATATACTTAATTGCAAGAAAAGTAATTTCTTGGAGAATTCCGGTAATCTACATTGCAACTACGGCAATTCTTTTAATTATTTTTGGAAAAGCGGATGTAGTAGTTCCTCAATTATTTGCTGGCGGCTTAATGTTGGGTGCATTTTTTATGGCTACCGATTATACAACATCTCCAATCAGTGCGAAAGGGCAGATTATTTTTGCTTTTGGATGCGGTTTAATGACGGCGTTAATTCGTGTTTATGGCGGATATCCGGAAGGTGTTTCCTATTCCATCCTGCTTATGAATATCTGTGCACCGATGATTGAACGCTTTACTCAACCTAAGGTATTCGGAGTAGAGAAAAAGAGAGGTGCAAAATAAAATGAAAGAAACTATGAAACTTGTGACGGTATTACTTTTAATAACGGCGGCGGCAGCTTTAGTGTTGGGGATTACCAATGAGTTAACTTATCCGATTATTGAAAAAAATGCCGCAATCAAATATCAAGAAGCTCTAAAAGCGGTTTATCCGGGAGCCGATTCGTTCGAAAAAGAAGAACAAGATTTTTCTGATAACCCTAATATTGCTGAAGTTCAGAAGGCGATAAAAGGGGGAGAAGTAGTTGGATATGTAATTAAAGCGATTGGCACCGGCGGATATGGCGGAAATATTGAATTTGTAATAGGCATTGACAAAGAAAATAAAATCGTCGGGTTTAATGTCTTGAGTGCAGCTGAAACACCGGGGTTTGGCGCCAAAATTAAAGACGATGATTACAAAGCTAATTTGATAGGAAAAACTTCCGCAGTTGAAATTGACGGAATTACCGGTGCAACCATTACTTCGGGTGCTATGCAACGTGGATATGAAGCGGTATTTTCTACTATTGGCATTTTAAATGGAACTGAAGAAAAAGTAGATATTAATGTGGTTCGAGAAGAAAAAATTCTTTCTGTATTTGAAGGCGCTACTTTAACTGATAAGTCTACAGACGTTGCCTCCGAAAATATATTATATGCTGCGGTTGTGAAAAAAAATGGTGAAGTAATAGGAAGTGTGTTTCATGTAGAAACTCCAGAAGGGTTCGGAGGAACTGTAGAATTTCTTCTTATGTTAAATCGGGAAGGAAAAGTAGTAGGTTTCGAGGTGTTGAATCATGCTGAATCCGAAGGATATGGAGCGGAAATCACTTCTGAAAATTACAAAAAATCGGTAATGAATAAAGTTTCTGCGGAAAAAATTGAAGCTATTTCCGGAGCGACTGTAACTTCAAAAGCGATGGAAGCTGGCTTTGAAGCGGCCTTTGAAGCAGCTTCAAAATTAAAATAAGGAGGGGACAAGATGAAATTATCGAAAGTATTTAAAGATGGTATTTTCAGTAACAATCCCGTCTTTATCCAATTAATCGGCTTATGCTCAGTGCTTGGTGTATCTTCTGCAGTAATGAATTCCTTGGCCATGGGACTTGCATTAACATTTGTATTAACCGGTTCAAATATTGTAATTTCATTGCTTCGTAGCGTTATTCCGGATAAAATTCGTATTCCGTGCTATGTTGTAATTATAGCTACATTTGTAACGGTTGTTGATATGTCCATTCATGCATTAAGTGAGGAAATTTATGGGCAATTAGGCATATTCATTCCGTTAATCGTCGTAAACTGTATCGTATTAGCTCGTGCAGAATCTTTTGCGAATAAGAACGGTGTCCTGGCTTCTTTCGTAGATGGAATTGGAAATGGATTGGGGTATATTATGGCGATTACTCTTACAGGCATTGTTCGTGAATTTTTAGGTTCCGGAAGTTTGCTTGGTTTTACCATTTATGGTGAAACAATTCAGCCGATTAAGATTTTCTCACAACCGGCCGGTGCATTTATCGTATTGGGAATTTTAATGGCAGTTTTTCGTACGTTAATGGCGAAGAAGGCATAGGAGGGCAGAAGAATGGAATCTATTTTAACCTTGATTATTGGATCGATTTTTGTAAATAACTATGTATTTGCAAAATTTTTAGGCGTTTGTCCTTTGCTGGGCGTTTCAACAAAGGTTGAAACTGCAGCGGGAATGGGTGCGGCGGTAACATTTGTAATTACTATGGCATCTGCAATTACTTATGTGATTTATTATGCGATTTTGGAACCATTGAACTTAGTTTATTTGGAAACAATTGTATTTATTTTGGTCATTGCGTCTTTAGTACAATTTGTAGAAATGTTTTTAAAAAAGAGCAGCCCCGCTTTGTATAATGCATTGGGTGTATATCTTCCGTTGATTACGACAAACTGCGTAGTACTTGGTGTTGCCGTTGTAAATATTACTGAAAATTTCAGTTTTTTAAAAACCATTGTCAATGCAATCGGATCTTCAGTGGGTTTTTTCATAGCTATTGTACTTTTAGCGGCAATTCGTGAAAAAGTTGCATTATCAGATGTTCCGAAAGCGTTTGTAGGTTTTCCTATTGCTATGGTTTCTACAGGTCTTATGGCAATTGCATTTCTCGGATTTGCAGGATTAATTTAGGAGGATTGTTATGGATATAAAAATTATATTAATTGCAGTCCTCGTTTTGGCGGCATTGGGTTCTGTATTGGCAGCATTCCTTTCTTATGCATCGAAAGTGTTTCATGTAAAAGTTGACCGAAGAGTTGCTGCCGTGCGTGAAGCTTTGCCCGGAGCAAACTGTGGAGCTTGCGGTTTTCCGGGATGTGACGGTTTGGCGGAAGAGATTGCGTTACGTGATGGACCCATTAATGGATGTCCGGTAGGCGGCGCTCCCGTAGCTGAAGCAATTGCAGAGATTATGGGGAAAACTGCTGTTGCAGGAGAAAAAAATGTTGCCTGTGTAATGTGTCAAGGAGATAACGAACGAGCAAAAAATAAATTTAATTATGATGGTATTACGTCCTGTTCTGCAGCGAATGCATTGCATGGAGGACAAAAGTCCTGTTCTTATGGATGTTTAGGATTTGGAGATTGTAAAGCTGTTTGTGAATTTGGGGCAATTAGCATTGAGAATGGATTAGCGATTATTGATAAGGAAAAATGTACATCTTGCGGATTGTGTATTTCTGCATGTCCGAAGGCCATTATTGAATTAATTCCTTATGCTCAAGATGTTATTGTCAAATGCAAGAGTCATGATAACGGGAAAGAAACTCGCTCAAAGTGCAGTGTTGGATGTATCGGTTGTCAAATTTGTGTGAAAATGAGTGAACCGGGTGCGTTCAGCTTTGAAAATTTCTTAGCTAAAAGAGAATTTGCAAGTGGTGCAGATCCTGCCAAAGGACTTGAAAAATGCCCGACAAAAGCAATTTTTCCGGGATTGGAATTAAAAGCGAAAGCGGAGGCCGAAAAAGCTGCTGCGGCTAAGGCGAAGGCTGAAGCTGAAAAGAAAGAAGTTTCTACGGAAACGGAATCTTCTACAGAGAGTAAGACTGAAGAATAAAACCAAAAAAAGACTTCCTCTAAAAGAGGAGTCTTTTTTTGTAGACTTTTTATGGCTTTCTTGTTTTTGACTTCAAGAAATGATAAACTATATGTTGAAATTGAATGATTTAAGGGAGGAGAAAATGCGAAAAGCCGATTACATTTTAATTATTTTTCTGATTGTAATAAGCGCAGTTTCCTTCTTTTTTATGGTTCAAAAATCTGAAGAGGCGGAACATAAATATGCCAGTATAAAAATTGACGGGATAGAAGTAAAAAGGATTTTTTTTTCGAAGGAAACGATAGGAAAAATCTATGTAATTGAATCGGAATATGGAAAAAATGTTGTTGAGATGGATAAAGATAGGGTGCATATTATTGAAGCCAGCTGTCCGGATAAACTGGATGTGAAGCAAGGTTATATTACGCGACCGGGAGAAATAATTGTATGTTTACCTAATCATTTGACGGTAGAAATTGTTGAAGACCATTCTTCTGAAGAAGTTGATATTGTGGGACGATGAGGATATTCTATGAACAAGACAAAACATATGATTTTTTTATCTCTTTTAGTAGCGGGGGCATTAGCTTTAAGTGTTCTGGAAAATATGATTCCGCTACCCTTTATTGCACCGGGAGCGAGATTAGGCTTATCGAATATCGTTATCTTGAGCACCTTGATTTTATTCGGTTTTGGGGATGCGATGATTGTAGGACTCTTGAAATCAGTTTTATTAATGCTTATTTCCGGCGGGGTGATCGGTTTTTTCTATAGTTTGGCAGGCTCAATATTGAGCATTATAGCCATGTTTTTGGTGAAGCAATATTTCGGAAATTTATTTAGTCATATAGGGATTAGTATTATAGGAGCGGTGGCACATAATTTTGCACAAATGTTGGTAGCATCTTTTGTGGTACAGAATATTCGTATTTTTACCTATTTGCCTATATTGATATTAACCGGTTTGTTTACCGGATATTTTGTGGGTTTATCAGTAATCTTTATTGTTAAGCATATGATTAAAACCATACGATACCCATTTAAGGAGTGGAAGTATGAATAATTATTTGGCATCAAGTTCCCCAAGAAGAAAAGAAATTTTGAACTCTCTTGGATTAAATCCGATTGTAATATCGGCTGCTCATGCTGAAAAATTTTCCGAAAAGTTTTCTGCAGAAGAGAATTGTATGTCCATAGCATTTCAAAAAGCACAAGCAGCCATTGAAAAATTTAATCCCTTAGGATTGGTGATTGCATCGGATACAACGGTGGTGATTGAAAATCATATTTTAAATAAGCCGATTGATAGAGATGATGCAAGGAATATGCTTATGTTCATGAGAGGAAAGACCCATCGCGTTTTAAGCGGTTTTTGTTTAATACATACCCTTGAAAAATGGAAAATTGTTGATATGGACTGTTCTTATGTTGCATTTAAAAAATTTACTATGGAAGAGCTTGAGTATTATTTAGATTCTGGAGAATATAAGGATAAAGCCGGAGCTTATGGGATACAAGGTAAAGCGGTTGATTTAATTTCATCATATCAAGGATCATTATTTAATATTATTGGATTGCCGATAGAGAAGATGGCCAATTATTGGTCGGAATTAAAGGTGAAAATCGATGAAAGATAAATCTCATGGAATAAAAAATATGGAAATTGAAGAACAACCTAGAGAAAAACTGATTCGCTATGGAGCGTCATCTCTTTCGGATTCAGAGTTGTTAGCAATTCTTGTTCGATTTGGAACAGAAAAGGCAGATGTATTGACATTGTCCGCACAAATGCTTGAAAAAAGCGGAGGTTTACATTATTTGGCAGATTATAGCTACGAAGAGTTATGTGAATTTGACGGTATAAAATCAGGAAAAGCAACTATATTATTGGCAGCCATGGAGATGGCGAATAGGGTACATTTCAGAAGACGAAAAAAGAACATATCCATTACAAATCCGGATGTTATTTTCAACACTTATGGTTATATATTTACGGATAAACCTCAAGAAGAATTTTGGGTATTGTTATTGGACACAAAAAATAATGTATTTTATGAAGAACAAATTAGCGTTGGGACTTTAAATGCATCATTAGTTCATCCAAGAGATGTTTTTCGCTTGGCGGTAAAAAGAAGTGCGAAGTCGATTGTACTTATGCACAATCATCCAAGTGGAGATCCCGAGCCGAGCCGAGAAGATTTATTATTGACAAAGCGTTTGCTTGAAGCAGGAGATTTATTGGGGATACCTGTTTTAGATCATATTGTTTTTGGAAGAAAACGGTATTTTAGTTTTAAAAAAGAAAATCTTATAAAATAGGGGTTATTATGGGAATTCATTTTTTTGCAAATAATTTGGGAATAAGTGTAGGAAATGCGAATACAAAAGTTATTCAAAATGGAAAAATTGTTTATAATGAACCTTCTCTGGTTGCTATTGATATTCATACAAAAAAAATAATTAAGATAGGAAATGATGCTTTGAATATGGTTGGAAAAGAGGAAGAAGATATATTGGTATTGTCTCCTGTGGAAGATAGCGTTATTGCAGATTTTGAATTAGCCGAGGAAATGATTCGAGAAATTTTAAAAAAGAGTAATGGAGTCTCCTTAATTCCGTCTAAAGTTGTTGCGACAATTCCGGTACGAGTAACGGAGATTGAAAAAAATGCGATGGAAGAAGCGATTTTGGCCGCCGGAGCAAGGGAAGTGATTCTGATAGAATCATCAGAGGCTGCTTATTATGGTTTTAAAAATCAGTTAAAAGATTCTACCGATGTTTTTTTGGTGGATATTGGAGATGGAACAACTGAAGTCAGCGTGTTGTTTAAAGGAAAAATTATTGCGTCCAAAATTTCAAAAGTTGCGGGACAACGGGTGGATGATTTTATTCAAGATTTGTTAGAAACAGAATATGAGATGCTAATTAGTAAGGATACGGCAGAAACGATCAAAAAAACTTTAGCGGGCTTTGTAAGACGAAGTCAAAATGAATCTTTAATGGTTCGAGGCAAAGATATATATACGGGATTGCCGAAAGTAATGGAAGTGAGTTCGGAAAATGTAAGGTTTGCGGTGGAAAAAGTTTTACCGGATATCATTGATACAATAAAAGAAGTTATTGAACAAACTTCGCCTGAAATCATAGCAGATATTTTTGATGAGGGAATTATACTTATTGGAGGTTTATCAAATATTCCGGGATTAGCCTCTGTTATTTCCAATATACTTGGGTTTCCCGTTAAAAATATAAAAAATGCAGAAAATGTAGGCATTCAAGGTTTAGATGTCGTATTAAAAAATTATCGGAAATTTAAGAAGTTTAAAAATTAGGGTGATGATATGAAAAAAAGACAGAATAAATCCAAGAAACTCTTTTTTATTTTTGTATTTCTTCTTTGTTGCGGTTTAATGTTTCTTTCCGGGAAAAAAATGAAAGCTGTCGAAACCGGAGAATCGGCGATTCAAAAAATATTCGGACCGGTCAACAGTATTTTTTATAAAGGCTATACATGGATTCAAGGCGGAATTTCAAGCATCTTTGGAACGGGAGAAATGCGCAAAGAATATAATTCTTTGAAAGAAGAGAATGCCAAACTACGGGAACAAGTGGCCCTTTTAGAAAACCTTAAAGCTCAGCAATCTTTTCTGGAAGGAGAATATATGTTAATGAAAACGTATAAAGAACATTTGATTACTGCAAATGTTACCGCAAAAGGTTCCGGAAACTTATTTATTCGTTTTACAATTGATAAAGGTGAAGACGACGGCATCAAAGTGGGAGATATTGTTATTCAAGGAATTAAGATGTCTGAAGAGATTGTTCTTCAAGGTGTGGTTGGAAAAATAATAGAAACAGGCTCTAATTGGGCAAAGGTATCCAGCATATTGGATGAAACCAATAATATATCGTTTAAGATTTCCAGAACCAATGATTATGGGGTAATCAATGAAAGAACGGAAAAAGAATTGGAGGGCTATTTGTTTAATCGAGACGGGAATGTACTGGTCGGAGATTATGTTTTAACTTCCGGATTGGGGGGGACATATCCTGCCAATTTATTTTTGGGAGAAATTGTCAATGTTGACAAACAAAGTAATAATTTGACGAAGAAAATTATTATGAAATCTTCTATAAATTTTAATGGCTTAAGTCGTGTATTTGTCTTTTCAAAAGATGCTCTTAAAACAAATATCTTGCCTGAAAAGAATACTACAAATGAATCGAAGGCAGTTCAAAATCCAACCGGTGAAGAGAGCTTGCCGATAACTTCGAATCATGGAGAATAGAGTATGAAAAAAAGAAAATTAGTATTGATTCTTTTGATAGGCATGGTATTACAATCCACTATTATTTCCAGAATAGAAATATTTGGAGTTCATGCGAATGTTATTCTTCCTTTAATTATTGTGATTTCCCTTTTTGAGGGGTCTTATATTGGAGGTGTTTTTGGTGTATGTAGTGGAATGATTGAAGAAATTCTTTTTTCTCCAATCATTGGATTGCGGGTGCTATATTATTTTTCGATGGGATATTTTGTTGGAGAGTATGGGAAAAGAGTAAACAGCAGAAGTATGAAACCTATTTTATATTTTTCTGTTATTACAACATGCATTGGACATTTGGGAGTACGATTGTTATTAATATATATGGAAAGAGAAGGGATTGGATTTAACTTGTTTGACCTTACATTAGGGATTGAGTTATTGTGGAATATCGGCTTGACTTTTTTGTTTTTTTATTTGTATGGTCGAGGCAGAAAACGAAAAAATTACTATGGTTTTTAGTTGAGGTGTAAGATGTTTAAAGGGATAAAAAAAATGGATCGTTTTCAGATCATGAAAATTGTTCTTATTTTAATGATGCTTATCCTTTTGGGTAGGCTTTTTTCCATTATGATTATTAAGGGTGAAGAATATCGCTATATAGCGGATAATAAGAGAGTAAAGACGATTACATTATCGGCTCCTCGAGGTAACATTTATGATAGAAACGGAAAATTATTAGCAGGTACAAAACTTAGCTTTGCAGTTAAATTATACAAAGATGAATTAAGTCAAGTTGAATTAAAAGAAAAAAATCAGATGTTTAAAGATTTGGCGTATTATTTAGAGGAGGAAGGAACGGCTTATATTGAAAAATTTCCGATAACTTTTCATGCTTTTATATATCCAAGTGAAGATATTTACTATAAAGAAAAACAATCGCCAACATCAAAGGTGATTGATATTATTTTTGAGAATAATTTGCAAAATGAGGTATTAAACGCTTACACTTCAGAGGGGGGCTTTGATTTTGCTATTGTTAAGTCTGTAATTAACAGTCTTGATTTAAAAGGAATTACAATTCCTGTTCGGGTAAGTACAAAATCAGGGCTTGATTTGGAATATATAGAAGGTAAAGAATTGGAGGAGTTTTTGTTACGCAATCATTTTTCCAAAAAGACCTCTCCTATGGAAGCAATCTACTCTTTGGTAAAAGATGACAAGAGTACATTTTATAAAGTATTGGATCAACCGTTGGGACGAAAGTTGGTATATTCTATTCTTCAAGCACATAAATTGGAAGCCAATATTTTATTAGCGGATAAAGTATTGGCTTATGATGAAGAATATAGAATTCAAAAAGGGCATTTACATCAATTATTTCCGCAAATTAATGCTAAAACCGATGTCAAAGAAGATTTTATTGCAGTGGTTACATCCGCAGGATTGGGAAATTTATTGCAATCTTACTACACCTTGAAGGATGAAACAAAATTTATTCCCATAGATATTTTGTTTGAACTCTTGAAAAACAAAGGGGTACAACTGCCGGTTACTTATACATTAAAAGGGAAGAATCAGGTAGATATTCAATTTGTAAAGAAAACCCCTTTTTCGAGGGAATTACCTATAGACCGATTAATTCGAATAGCGAAAGAGCAGAACGTTTTAAATGATTTTATTTTAGATCAACGGGTTGCTCCGTATGCACAGTCGGCAGTGTTGGAGACGGGGATTAATCCGAAAATTAACGTTAAGTTATGGGAATATACGGCAAAAAAAGATAAATCTGACTTATTGGAACGATACAAGCAAAAAGACGCCTCAGATATGGATGCTCTTTTTCATGCCATGAAGGAATATTATGATTTAGAATGCGATTCCGATTATATAGCAAGAGGTGTGTTAAGCTTTTATGATCGACTGATGGAACAGGGGCATTATGGGTATGTTCCTATTACGTTAACCTATGGGTTGACCCAAGAAGGTGTTTCCAGAATTGAAGAAGCCATCCCTAATAATAAAGGGATAGAAGTGAGTATTGAACCGATTCGTTATTATCCGGAAAGGGATTTAGCGGCCCATGTTATAGGATATATGGGTAAAATTTCTCAAGAGGAAGAAATTAAAAAGTATGTGGAAGAATTAGGGTATTCCTCAGATGAAATGATTGGGAAAACGGGAATTGAAGAAAGTTATGAAGAAATTTTACACGGAAAGAAGGGAATGAAAAAAGTTGAAATTGATGTCATGGGCAATCGAACAAAAACCTTAGAAGAAGTTTCTCCGGAACAAGGAGGGAATGTTTTTTTAGCTATAGATAGCGATTTGCAAAAAGTGGCTCATGATGCGCTTCGAAAAACCTTGTTATGTTTACAAAATGGAGAAAATTTTTCTTCAGAATGGGGGGAAGCTCCTTTGGCGACCAATGAAGGTACTCCGTATTATAATGCGAATGCCGGTGCAGTGGTGGTTATGGATATAAAAACCGGAGAAATATTGGCAAAAGTCAATGATCCGACATTTAATCTAAATCCTTTTGCAACCGGAATTTCGGCAAGTGATTGGAAAGCTTTATTCCCGGAAAATGAAAAAGATGCAATAGCACCGAGACCGTTATATGATATTGCAATGCAAACAGCAGTCCAACCCGGTTCAATTTTTAAATTGTGTAGTACTTTAGCTGCATTCGAAAAAGGATTAAGTCCGGATGAGATGATTTTAGACAGTGGTGTTGTTACTATTGGCGATACGGATTTCGGCTGTCATATTTGGAATGATAAAAAGGCAACGCATGGTTGGGTAGATTCGAGATTGGCTATTCAAGAATCCTGTAACTATTATTTTTATGCTTTAGCTTTGGGAGAAAATCAGACAACACATCAACCTACAGGTGTTCAATTGACGATTGATGATTTAATTTCCATGGCAAAAAAATTAGGGCTTGGTGAACCTACCGGAATTGAAATTAACAATCCGCAAGAAGTTTCCGGATTAGTTCCGGATCCGGACTCCAAAATTCAAATTCGAAAAAAACAATTGGAGGAATTTTTAACGAAAACTATAGAAAAATATTTTGAGAAAGACTATCAATTCAATGACAATGATATAAAATGGTCTATTCATACCATTGTATCTTGGCTGGACGAAAAAGATGTATTAAGTAGGGAAAAGGTCGTAGAAGGATTGGAAGATTTGCATTTGGAGGCTGAAACACCGTTAAAGAACGAAAAGGTTGGTTTAGCGGATATCATCAAATATGATTATCTTAATCAATCTTCCTGGGATATCACCGATACACTAAATGTAATCATCGGACAGGGCCCCAATGCATACACTCCTCTACAAATGGTTCGTTATATGAGTGTTTTTGCGAATGGGGGATATAAATTAAAAGCCAGGGTGGTAGGTAAGGTTATGAATAAAGATAACACGGAAATTTTAGAGCAAACCGCACCGGCAAAAGTAAAAGTAGACATTAAAGATCCTGCTCATTTAAAGCCGATTTTGGAAGGGATGCATCAGGCAAAAAATGTGTCTGGAGTAATATTAAATTCCATTCCCATGGAAGTGGGAATAAAGACGGGAACAGCGGAGAATTTGGCGATTAATCCGAATACCGGAAGAAATTATGACAATTACGCATGGTTTTTGTGTTTTGCACCATATGAAGAGCCGAAGATTGCCATTGCAACAATTTTATTTCAAGGGGGAAGTGGGATTAATGCGGCGGCATTAAATCGTGAAATCATAGCAAAATATTTTAATTTAAAGCCACCAAGTGCAGAAGAGTAATTCAAAAAAAGTAGGGGGGAAATATCTTGGAAAAATATCTGATTATCGGGGGTTCCATCGATCAACAGTCCAATATTGCAATCCATTTAGCTCAAAAATTTGCCGAAAACCAAAAAACGGTAATCGTTAATTTTTGGCACGGGCTAAGAGTTTTGGAAGAACAATGTGATTTACTTGAAGTGGTTTACGATATCTATGATTTTTTAGCCGAAACTTGTTCTTTGGAACAATTATTGATGGAAAGCGATCATACAGAACAATTATTTCTTGCGGCATCCTCTTTTAATGAAAATAAAAATGAACTGTCAGAAGAAAATATACTACGGTTAAATAAAATGGATATACCCATTCAGATTTTTTTATCCGGGGAAAAGGAAGCGGAAATTGCTTTATTAAAACATTGGGTAAATGCGGTGATTCATTTGGATGATAAAAATATTGAAGAGGGAGAGTTTTACTTTCAAAAGAAAAAAAGAGCAAAAGGAATTTATTTAGGATCTTATCCTGAAAAACAGGAAGATGAATATTGGAACTTTATTCAAACTGCTTTAACAGAGAGGAAGGACTTGGATATGAAGAAATCGATATGGCAGTGTATCAAAGAGATTTTCAGATAAATGGATTTTTATTTTATTGACAAAATTAGTTCACGTGCCGGAGCGATTGAAAAGGGAAGGCTCAGTCAACTGTGTATTCTTGACAAGCAGGAAATTGGAAGGATTTATCGGGGAAAAGTACAATCTTTTGCAAAAAATTTAGATGCGTGCTTTGTAGATATCGGATTAAAGTTTAACGGATTGTTGAAAATAAAAGATTGTATCGGAACTGTTGCTGTTGGCGACAATGTTATCGTTGAAGTAAAACGATCTGCTCAAGGAACGAAAGGTCCGTTATTGAGTATGAAATATTCTTTATCCGGAAGAAATCTTGTTTATCTTCCTTTTGAATCGGGAGTGTTTGTGTCTAAAAATTGTTCTGTGAAGTTTCGAAAGAAAATGAATGATACGGGGCAACAATTTGCTCAAAAAATTAAACAGGGCGGTATTATTATGCGAGCGGGTTCAGAAAGGACGACTTTGGAACTGCTTGAGCTGGAGATGAATAATCTACTCAAGCTCTATGAAGCGTTGCATAGAGAGAGGAATTTTTTACCTTCTCCAAAACTATTATATATTCCGGAAGATAAGATAAGTCAACTTTTACAAAATAAAAACTATCCGATCGTAACGAATGATGAATTATGGGCGAAACGATTAAAAGCTCAGGATTTTAATGTCAAGTATGATGAAAATTTCAGAGATATCTATCATTCAAATATACGAGTTGAATTGGAAAAGCTTGAAAGCAAACAAATCAATTTGCCCGGTGGGGGTGAAATGATAATTGATCACGTGGAAGCTTTAACGGCAATTGACATTAATACGGCCGGAGCCAAAGGAGATTCGTTTTCCGATGTGGCTCATCGAGTAAATTTAGAAGCGATTGAAGAAATTACTCAGCAGATATTTCTTCGAGATATAGGCGGTATTATTATCATTGATTTTTTAAGAGAATCGAAAAGAGGCAGAGAAGAAATATTTTTAAAAATCAAAGAATGTTTTCGCCGCGATACTCGAGAAACGGAAATTTACGGTTATACAAAATCAGGCTTATTTGAAATTGTAAGACAGAAAGGATAGGAGGCGATATCTGTGAGAGAGAGCAGGATGGAAAGACCGGATGGTGTAAGTATTTATTACAAAGTCTGGGATGATGTTTCAAACCCCGTTGGTGTTTTACAGATTGCCCATGGCATGGGGGAATATATTGAGCGGTATGATCCATTTGCAAGATATTTAAACCGTAAAGGAATTATTGTTTATGGGAACGATCATCGCGGACATGGGAAAACAATCGGTTCAACAGCAGAACTGGGTAGCTTCGGAGAGCGTAATGCATGGCAAAAAGTTGTTGAGGATATGCAGGCTTTAAGCCGTCTTATCAGAAGAAATGAGAGAAATTTACCTTTGGTGTTACTTGGACACAGTATGGGTTCTTTTTTAGCAAGAACATATATTGTGAAAGGGCAAGATTCATTAGAAGGCGTTATTATCATGGGAACCGGCGGGAAACCCGGCATGATAGGTAAAATTGGGCAAATGCTCATTCATAGAGAAATTAGAAAACATGGTTGGGAAGACAAGAGTACGCAAATTAACAAGCTGGTATTTGGTTCCAACAATAAGGCTATTCCAAATCCGAAGACTTCCATGGATTGGTTAAGCAGAGATGAAAAACAGGTGGAATTGTATATAAAGGATCCCTATTGTGGAGGTCAATTTGATAATGGGTTTTATGAAGATTTGTTAAACGGAGTACTCTATGTAAGTAATTCAAAAAATCTGATGACTGTTCCAAAAGCTTTACCTCTGCTTCTGATTTCGGGAGGAGAGGACCCGGTTGGAAATCGAGGGAAAGGGGTTAAGCAAGTTGAGGAGTTGTTGAAAAGTATAGGGATGAAAAATGTAAAGACAATTCTTTATTCGGGAGCACGGCATGAAATTCTTAATGAAATAAATAGGCAAGAGGTTTTTGAAGATATATTCCAATGGCTTTCCAAAATAATGAGTAAACAATAGAATGAAGATAGGAAAATAGAGTGTAAAAATTTATAGAAAGGAAGGAATATTCAATGGCTTATCGTAAAATGGGAAAAGATATTTATCATATTGGTGCTTCTGATCGAAGAATCAATCGATTTGAAAATATGATTCCTTTAAACAATGGATTGGGAGTTGCATATAATTCCTATTTGATGGCAGATGAAGATGCCGTAATTTTAGTTGATTCTATTGATGGCGCTGTATTGCGTGAATGGCAGGATAATATCAAAGATATTTTACAAGACCGTCCCATCGATTATATGCTGATTCAACATGTTGAACCGGATCATTGTGCAGGGATAGTAGCAACAATTAAAGAGTATCCAAATATGAAAGTGTATGGCTCTGCAAAATGTTTTACATTATTAAATCAATTTTATCAATTGAATCTTGCAGACACGGATCGTGTAGTGATTGTTAAAGAAGGTGATATTTTAGAAACAAAAAATCATAAATTCCAATTTATTCCAGCACCGATGGTTCATTGGCCGGAAGTATTTATGACGTATGATTTAATAGAAAAACGATTCTTTAGTGCCGATGCTTTTGGAAGTTTTAAGGCATTAAGTGGAAATTATTGGGCAGATGAAGTGGATATGAATGAATGGTGGGATGAGTTATGCCGTTATTATATCAATATCGTAGGCAGACAAGGAGCTTCAGTTCAAAAATTATTTAAAAAATTGGAAGGTATCGAGATTAAAGAAATTATGCCCTTGCACGGCGTTTGTTTTAAAGACGGGGAAAATATTACAAAGGTTTTAGACAAGTATGACAAATGGTCTTCCTATAAACCTGAAAAAATCGGTGTAGTTCAAGTATATGCTTCCATGTATGGAAATTCTAAAGATTTAGCGGAAGAGTTTTCGATTTTATTGGCTGAAAGAGGCGTTCGAAATATTCAAATGTTTGATGTATCACAAACGGATGCAAGTACAATTATGGCGAAACTTTTTGAATATTCTCACGCAGTGTTTAATGTTCTAAATTATAATACCAATCTATATTTTCCCATGCATAATCTTTTCCATGAATTGATTGAAACGAACTACCAGAATAGAAAATATGCACTCATGGTCAGCAAATCCTGGGGAGGACAGGCAGAAAAGCAGGCTCAGGAAATGTTATCTCAAATGAAAGATGTAGAACAAGTCGGTGAAACATTCCAAATTCTTTCAAGAAGAACATGTGAACAAAAAGAAAGCTTAATTCAGTTAGCTGATGAAATGGTAAAAAGTATTCATGCTTTAAAATAGAAGACGTAAAAACAAAAAAGAGCAAAAATTTCTTGCTCTTTTTTGTTTTTAGTATACTTAACGAATCAGCCGATACCGCCAAAGATTGCACCGAGAATCAAAGCGATGATGGCCGCTGCAACATAAACATATTTTGCCAAAGGATAGAACCATTTGCCAATGGGACGCTTAGCTCCTTCATTAACACTATCCAAAACAAATTTCTTGCTGGCAATCCATAGGAACATAATGGCCGCCAAAACTGCACCCAAGGGACAAAGATAAATAGATACAACATCCATCCATTCACCGACAATTCCTTGAATGCAAAGAGCGACAACTGTTCCGATAATACAAATAATTGCCGTTGCCGGTAGTCTTTTTAGTTTCATTTGTTCTTGAAGCGTTGCAACAGGCGCTTCATAAAGATTGATAATAGAGCTTAATCCTGCGAATAAGACGCAGATAAAGAAAATGATGCCAATAAACAGTCCGGCAGGCATTCCGTTAAAGACATTAACCAAAAAGATGAACATTAATCCGGGACCGCCATTGGCAAGTTCGGTACTTGCAGTTGCCATAGCCGGAATGATGACAAAAGCTGCCAGTAAAGCGGCTAATGTGTCAAAAACAGCTACATTGCGAGCAGAACTTGGAAGATCTTCATTTTTACTTAAATATGAACCGTAAATAACCGTTCCGTTTCCGGCGATGGATAAGGAGAAGAACGCTTGACCGAAAGCGTAAAGCCAAAGTTTCGGATTGGCAAGACCGGCCGGTTTAACAGAAAAGATATATTTATATCCATCTGCGGATCCGGGAAGGAATGCGATGTAAATAGCTAAAGCTACAAATAAAAAGAACAACAGGGGCATCATGATTTTATTTGCTTTTTCAATACCGTTTGCAACACCGAGAGCCATAATGATAAATGCGGCAAGCATAGAAATAATAATCCAGAAATTATTGCCCCAAGCACCGGCTGTTGCACCGAAAGTGCCCCCGATAATGTCCATATCATGTCCCATAGCGGCAATTTGTCCGCTTAATGCAAGATAGGTATATTTGAAAATCCAACCCATAACACAAGTGTAACCGATGGCCAAAGCCATAGAAGAGAGAACCGGAACTAAACCGATAGTTTCACCGGTTTTTTTGTTTCCTGAGCGAAGTTCCGTACATTTTCCGAATGCGCGTATGGGACCGCCGCCGGTTGCACGTCCTAGAGCCATTTCTTCAATAACACCCGTTGAACCGATGAGAATAACGAAGATAAAATAAGGAATGAGAAAAGTCATGCCACCCCACGCAGCTACTAAGACGGGGAAACGCCAAATGTTTCCCATACCAACAGCGGAACCGATACAAGCCAGTATAAATCCCCACTTGGTATTAAACTGATCTCTGTTGTTAAGATTGTTGTCCATAAGTCCTCCTTTTTTGAATCATGAAAAATAAATTTTAAATATATATGAAGATAGGCGACTTAAATACTTAAGCCGCCTAATTCATATTCTTATTGAACAGGTTCAAGATGTGCTTGGAAGTGACGAAGAATCGGAGGTTCCCAAGTAATACGGTAACCGGAGACTTCACTTGCCCGCGCTTTGATATTGATTAAAGCATCGGCAATTACATCCATGTGGGACTGAGTATATACTCTTCGAGGAATAGCTAAACGAGCAAATTCGAATTCAGATTTAATTTGTTCGCCTGTTTCAGGATCGTTCCCCAACATAAAGGAACCGATATCGCAAGTACGAATGCCTGCTTCTTTATAAAGTTCTACGCAAAGGGTATGCCCCGGGAATTCGTAATAGGGAATATGGGGGAACATTGCATTGGCATCAACATAAACGCCATGACCGCCGGCGGGGTTTTGAATGGCAACGCCTGCATCGAGAAGTTTGGATGCTAAATATTCCATAGAAGCGTTTCGATATCTTAAATATTCATCATCAATACCTTCATATAAACCGATAGCCAAAGCTTCCAAATCACGCCCGGAAAGTCCGCCGTAAGTGACAAAGCCTTCAAAAGAGATACAGTTCCCTTTAATCGCTTGATAAAGTTCCGCATTTTCACGGATGCCGATAAGTCCGCCCATGTTTACGATAGCATCTTTTTTAGCACTCATTGTAAAGCTGTCCGCATAACTGAACATTTCACGAACGATTTCTTTAATGGAAGAGTTTTTAAATTCTTCTTCTCTAATTTTTACAAAATAAGCATTTTCAGCAAAACGAGCAGCATCAATATTGAAAAGAATGCCGTATTTTTTGGCAATGGCGGCTACTTCACGAATATTTTGTATGGAAACCGCTTGTCCACCTGCAGAATTATTCGTAACGGTCATTAAAATCATTCCAACATTTTCTTTTCCGTATTCAAGGATTAATTGTTCAAGTTTTTCCACATCCATATTCCCTTTGAAAGGAGCATATACAGAAGGCTTCTTTGCTTCTTGACATACGCAGTCAATCGGCTTGCCGCCGGCCAAAGTAACATGTGCTCTGGTTGTATCAAAGAACATATTGGAGATAGCGACTTGACCCTTTTTTATAATGGTGGGGAAAAAAACTTTCTCTGCAGCGCGCCCTTGGTGAACGGGTTGAATATACGCATAGTTAAAGATATCTTTGCCTGCATCAACTAATTTAAAATAACTTTTTCCGCCGGCGTATGCTTCGTCTCCGACCATAACGCCGCCCCATTGCTTATCACTCATTGCATTGGTTCCGCTATCGGTTAACAAATCGATATAAACCATATCACCGCGAAGGTTAAACATATTATAATGCGCTTCTTTCAAAGCTTCAATACGTTCTTCCCGGGTGGTTGTTTTTAAAGGTTCAACCATTTTAATTCTAAAAGGTTCCGGTACATACTTTTTCATAGCTATCACTCCTCCTTAATTATTGAAAGACCTTTGTCTTTACTGAGAAAATATTATCATATTCTTCAAAGATAGTCAACATAATCTCAAAATATTTTCTTGTGCAATTTAAAGAAAACGTTATTCAGGGAAAAATATGATAAAAAATTATTAAAAGCGATAAAATGATAAAAATATTATCAAATATATAGAAACGATAAAAAACGATTACATTGAAAATCATGTTAATGATATTTTTTTACTTTGCTATTCTTGTGCATCATTTGTCTATATTCGGCTGATTTCATCCCGATACTGCTTATATATTTGGTAACAGACAAGATGGCTAAAGAATACAGAAGATAAATAATATCGGAAAAAAAGAAAACCACCGGCTTAGCCGATGGTTGAATTGTTATAGATTATGTTCAAATAGGATATTTATTCTGTCGCATAATTATCGAAATAACCGCTAATCCAAATAAAAGGCGTTCCTTTGTCACCGGAGCCGCTGACTAAGTCACACAAGCTTCCGAGCAAGTCGGTAATACGGCGGGGGGTGGTTCCCAAGCTGGCATCCTGACCGACCAAATTTTGATTTTTGGAACGAATGATTTCCTTCATTTTTTCCTGCAATTCACTTCCTGAATAGTTTTTCAAATCGGTATCTGCCAAATATTTTATTTTTATTTCATTGGGCATGCCGTTTAAACCGGATGTAAAGCCGGGAGAAACCACAGGATCCGCCAATTCCCAAATATGCCCCACAGGATCTTTAAAAGCGCCGTCCCCATAGACCATAACTTCGACAGTGATACCGCTTTGACGTTTAATTTCCTCTTGAACTTTTTCCACAAAGCTTTGAGCATCTCTGGGGAAAAGTTTTAAATCGGTTGCCGATGCCATATTAGAACCTAACAATCCGAAATCGGGATTATATCCGCTGCCGTTAATCGGTGAAGTCATGACATCGGACAGGGCGTATACTTTATCGGCTCCGCTTTGTTTTAACAAATCCACAATTCGTTTGCGATCATGCACACTGGCAACCAAAACGTCTTTGGTATACTCCAAAATGGTTAGAGGATTATTGGAGAAAACAACCTGAATATTATCATTGACAGCCAATTCTTTATAAAGCTCCAAATAATCCACCCCGGTAAAAGGATGCTTGACGGGATAACCGAAAAGATTTCGATAATCCGTTTCTGTAAGAACATCTGTATAAGGATTGATTTTCTTTTCAATCATTGTATATTCATCCATAATAGGATTACCGACTTCATCGGAAGGATAGCGGAATAAAACGGTAATCTTTTTCTCTGTACGCGCCAGCCCCTTTAAGATAATGGAGAAACGATTTCTGCTTTGAATTGGAAAGACTACTCCAAAGGAGTCATTAAATTTTTGATTGATGTCCCGGGAAATATGATCCACATTGATGTAGTTGCCTTGAGAACGAGCCAAAATAGATTCGGTAATTGCAATAACATCCCTTTCTTTTAAAGGACAATTGGTTTCTTTTACAGCATTCATAACGCTGTCTGCGACAATTTTTATCAAATTATCCCCCTGCTTAACAACAGGGCCGCGAACTCCTCGAGCGGTTGTTCCGATAACTCTTGTCATGACGACTCCTCCTTAACATAATTCATTTTTTTACCGAAACATTATACTTGAAGTGTTGAAGATTTGCAAGCCTTCATCAGAAAGGAAAGCGTCTATTCCATAATCATAGTCATTGGCGGGAACTGAATCAAATTTTTGAAAAGAAAAGCCGAATCCGAGCTTTAAAGCCCGGGATTGAGTCTTTAAAAAACGGTCGTAATATCCTCCGCCATAACCCAATCGACTTCCATCCGTTCCGAAAGCCAAACCGGGAACTAAAATCAAATCCAAATCCGACCGGGCATAGTCATCTTTTTGAAAAGGAGGCTCCATAATGCCCATGGAATTCATCGTCAAATCGGAAATGGAAAGCACAGGAAAAAAATACATCCTCTTCTTGTGAATACGGGGAAGATAGACCGACTTCCGATCTCGGAGAGAGGCATCGATAATTGCCCATGTATCCATTTCCTGACGAAAAGAGGCAAAGAGGGCTATCTTTTTTGATTGCCGATAGAAGGGCATTTGAAGGAAAAGTTTACTTGCCTTTTCGGATAAGACCTTCCGTTCTTCTTCGGAATAAGAAGCTCTTAATTGGAGCATATATTTTCTAAATTGTTGTTTTTGCACAATATCACCCCTTGCATAATATCATGAAAACAAAGGAAAAAATATGGCAAAAGTGTTACGTTTGGTTCATAAAGTTACAGAAAGGTTTCAAAATGAAAAAAATGTGTTATAATAAATAACTGGAAAGATTTGTAGATTAATGAGGTGAATCTTTGTGATTGAATTTAAAGATGTTACAAAAGTATATTTAAAAGATATTATTGCTCTTAAAAATTTAAATTTAAAAATTGCAGATGGAGAATTTGTGTTTTTAATCGGACCGAGCGGAGCGGGTAAATCTACATTGATTAAACTTTTGCTGAAAGAAGAGGCGCCGACAAAAGGTCAAATTGTTTTGGACGATGTTGACATCAGTCATGTAGGCAGTCGCCGAATCCCGAATATTCGCCGCAAGTTTGGAGTGGTTTTTCAAGATTTCAGATTATTGGAAGACCGGGACGTTTTCAGCAATGTAGCTTATGCTATGGAGATTCACGGCATCGGAAAAAAGGAGATTCGTAAGCGAGTGATTGAATGTTTAACACTGGTAAACCTGTTAGACAAGCGAAAATATTTTCCGAATCAATTGTCCGGCGGAGAGCAACAAAGAGTATCCATCGCCAGAGCGCTTGTCAATAATCCTTCCATTCTCATTGCCGATGAACCTACCGGCAATTTGGACAGCAATACGGCATGGGAAATTATGCATTTGTTAGAAGGGATTAATGAAACGGGCACCACCATTATTATGGCGACACATGCGAAAGAAATCGTAAATCAAATGAAGAAAAGGGTACTTCAATTGGAGCGCGGTCATTTGCTCAGAGATGAAGAAAACGGTGAATATGATGAGAGCAATTAGAAAATTGATATATATCATAAAAGCCGGTTTTAAGGGAGCTTGGCAACATCGAGGTATGGGGATAGCCTCTATCGGCTCAATCACTGCAGTTTTAATTATCCTGGGATTCTTTCTTATTTCAGCCTTGGGAATTAACAATGTTCTTGGAGATACCCAATATAAGGTAGATGATATTGAAATATTCATGCAAATCCATTGCCCTGAAAATTATATTGCCAATTTGCAGCAAATACTACAGCAGGATCGACGGGTCAAAGAGGTTTATTTTAAATCTTCAAAAGAGGCTATGGAAGCCATGCGCCAAGATTTAGGCGATAAAGCTTCTTTGTTGGATAATTTGGGAGAAGATATTCTGCCCGCATCCTTTAATGTAAAATTAAAAAATATTGATGAAGCGCATACTTTTGTTTCGGAGTATTCCAAAAAACAGGGCGTAGATACCATCGGATATTACAAAGATTTGGTGGATAAAATCGCAAGGCTTGCCGGCTATGGGAAAATAGCCGCTTTGGTAGTCCTGCTGGGACTGATTCTTTTGGCCTTTTTCGTCATCTCCAATACCATCAAGCTGACGGTGATTGCGAGAAGAAAAGAGATAGGCGTTATGCGCCATGTAGGGGCAAAAAACGGATTTATTACAGGACCTTTTATTCTGGAAGGGATTATTTTCGGAATCATTGGAGCCGCTTTGGCCTTGGCTATCGTTTATTTCGGATATCGTCATGTATTCCAACAAGGAAACGATTTGATGTATCAATTTTTCTATTCAAACTTGGTAAAACCGGATGCTATTCTTTTGGATTTAGTCATTATATTTGCATCTTTGGGAATCGGAATCGGGATTGTAGGCAGTGTGTTTTCAATGAAACGCTATTTACAAGCGTAGTAATTTAGGAGGGAAAGTATGAATAAAACTAAACAAATGCTGGCGGGTGTATTAGCCTTGTCTTTATTATATGTCGTCACACCTGCCATGGCTGCATCGCAGCAGGAGCTTCAACAAAGAAAAAATCAAAACGAACAGAATATAAAAAATCAGGAAAAAGCCATTGATAATTATGAAGTTGAAATTGAATATATGACCAGAGATTTGCAAAATTTGGATAAAGAAATTACCGAATGCAATTCCAGCATAGACGTTTTAGACAGTCAAATTTCAGCTATGCGTTCGAAAATTAAAGAATCGGAAAGAGAACTTCAGGATATCAATAAAAATATCAAGTCGAAGCGGGAGATGTTGGAAAAAAGACTGCAGGCAATGTATGTCAGCGGAAAGACCAGTTATATCGAGTTGGTTTTAAGTTGCTCGGATATTTCCGATTTACTTTCAAGGACTCAATTGATTTCCAGTCTGGTTGAACATGATACGGGGCTGATTGAAAGCTTGGAAAATTATCAAAAGGATGTTAAAGAGCGAAAAAGTGAATTGGACCAACAAAAGAAAGATTTGTCGGGCTTACAGGAGCTATTAGAAAAAGAAAAAAAAGCTTTGGAAGATAAAGCAACTGAAAAAGAAAAAATGATTGAAAAAATTCAAGGAAATTTGGAATACGCCCGTACCGTCCGTCAACAAATGTATGCGGAACAGGAAGCAATCGATGCGCAAATTCGTGCAGCGGCTGAAGCCAGGGAACGGGAGATGGCGGCAAAAGGGCAAAAATTAAAACATTACAATGTGTCGGATGTCGGTCAAATGGCATGGCCTGTACCGGCGAGCGGCAATGTAACCAGTGAATTCGGACGTAGAGATACGCCCTTTGCGGCAATCGGTGATTTCCACACGGGATTGGATATATCGGCACCGGCAGGAACCCCGATTATCGCTGCTCGAGCAGGTACTGTCGTTTATGCCGGTTGGGGAGGCTATGGTGTAATGGTTATCATTGATCACGGCGGCGGATTGTATACATTATACGGACATGGAACGGACGGCTCAATCAGTGTGTCAAACGGACAACAAGTTTCCGCAGGGGATGTTATTATGGGCGTGGGAAGCACGGGTTATTCAACCGGACCCCACTTGCACTTTGAAGTGCGCGTAGGCGGCAACTCCATGAACAATGCGGTAAATCCGAGACAATTCTTATAAAAAGACCCGGACCGGGTCTTTTTTAAAGTATAGAGGTGATGTTAAAATGAAATATATTCACAGATTTATTGTATTGATATTGGTGTGCATTTTGTGCTTCAGTTTTTTTTCCGTAGGACTTATCTACGGAAAACGAGTGGAAAACGGAGAAATCAGTTTAATTGAACCGGTAAATCCGACAAAGGTGGAACGCTTAAAACAAATTATTCGAGAAAATTTTCTTTTTGATTATGATGAAAACAAGTTGAATACTTATATGTACAAAGGGATTTTTGAAGGCTTGGAAGACCCTTACTCGGAATACCTGACAAAGGAAGAGTACATGGCCTTGCAGGAGGATGTGCAAGGTGAATTTGAAGGAATCGGAGTGGTTGTAACAAAAGACGGAGACTATATTCAAGTGGTTTCTCCCGTGGACGGGTCTCCCGCAGCAAAGGCGGGCATTAAAGCCGGCGACTATATTACGGCGATTGACGGAGAGAGTTATTCGGCGGCAAGTTTTCAAGAAGCAACGAAAAAAATGCGCGGACTGAAAGGCTCGGAAGTTACGGTTACCGTGCAACGAAAAAAAGGCAACAGCTTTGAAACCTTAGAGTTTACTTTAATCAGAGATACCATTCCCCTATTGACCGTCAGCAGTAAAATGCTGGATGAACAAATCGCTTATTTACGAATTTCATCTTTTGACAGCAATACGGCAAAAGAATTTAAAACCGAGATGGAGAAAGTCCTGCAAAAGAACGCAAAGGCGGTCATCTTGGATTTACGATCAAACCCCGGCGGATTAGTGGATACCGGCACAAAAGTGGCCGATATGTTATTACCGGAAGGCGACATTGTTCATCAGCGGGATAAAAAAGGAAACGAAACGGTGATTTCTTCCGATAAAAATTATTACGACATTCCGTTGGCGGTATTGGTTGATGAAGGAACCGCCTCCTCTTCAGAAATTTTAACGGGAGCCTTAAAGGACTACAACAGGGGCGTGATTATTGGAAAAAACACCTACGGAAAAGGCATTGTTCAACGCTTTTGGGAATTGAACGACGGTTCCGGAGCGGGCGTAAAAATCACGGTTGCCGAATTTTTCACGCCGAAAAAGAACAAAATTCACAAAATCGGCATTCAACCCGATATAGAGATTGACCTGCCGAAAGAGGCAAAGGGAATCGGCCCCAAGTTTTTCAAAGAGGATACGCAACTTCAAAAAGCGATTGAAATCATTCGAGAAAAAACAGAAACAAAAAATCCGTTGTAATCAACGGATTTTTTTGTGAAAAAATACTTTGAAATTACAAATCGACAATTTTGTGTTATGATATTAATTGAGAAGAATTATCAATTCTTTTTAAATGCTTGCAAAAAGTTTTTGATTGAAAAAAGAAGAAAAGGAAAAAATCCTTGAAAAACTTTAAAATATATGCATAGAGAGGTGATATTGGTGGACAATAGATATTATGAAGATAAAAACTATCACGAACTTTCCATTCCTTTATTTCCGGGTATTTCTTTTGATTATTTTTGGTGTGACGGAACCTATGAATTCAGAGCTCCTCAAAAGATAAAGAGATCTTCAAATGTAATGATTATCAACTATTGTTATTGCGGAAGTTTTGAAATGATTTACAACAACGGAAAAATTTTGAATCGGGGAGCGAAAGACATTACCCTTTCTTCGCCCGACAGCATGTCGGCTCATAGTCGTATTCCTCAAAAAACATATGAAGGGATTTCCATTACCCTTCGTTTTTCCGAATTTCCCGATTGGCTGACCTGCTTTTTCTCGGAACAGAATATTGATTTTCAAAAGCTGATGCGTCGTTTTCGTTTGGAGGAAAGTTCTTTTTTCGTACCCCGAACCGAGGAATTGGAAAATTCTTTCGACAATCTATATCGCTATATGGAGGAAGGCAGACGCCCTTTGCTTTTAGCGGAAACACTTTTACTCATCAGTAAAATTTCCTTAATTGGAGAAGAAGGGAAAAAAGAGGAAGAGGACTACACTTCGTTGATGACAGACAAAGTTTATCGAAAGGTTTTAAAAATCGCCAAAGAGATGGAAAAAAGTTCGAATTATTCCGTACCTCTTGCCGACTTGGTAGACAGAGAGGGCTTAAATTATGGGGATTTTCAAAAGGTTTTTTTTGAGCTTTTTCACATGACGCCGATACAGTACCGAAGAAATCAAAAAATCAATGAAGGCGCTTTTTTGATACAGCATACGAATAAAAGCATTACCGAGATTGCATTTTTATGCGGCTACAGCAATCCGAGCAAATTTTCCTCGGCATTTCGTCAATTGATGGGGATTTCCCCTTTGAAATATCGTTCCCGTCACGCTGTTATAAAATAATTTGGAGCATTTCCCGGATATGGGGAGTAGAAACAAAAATTTTTTTTGAGTATAATTTGGTTAGCTTAAGACAACCTTTTAAGCTGACCAAATTTTTTTTATGGAGGGATTTTATGAGATTACAAAAAAGGTTAGGAATTTTTTTATTGCTTTCAATATTTTTATTCTTAGGCTCCTGCACCAAACAGGCGACACAGAAAAAAAGCGAAGAGCCGGCGCCGACGACGGAGGAGCGTTTGGAAAAAGAAACTTCTTCCGAAAAAACGGTGTTAAAGATGGGGGCTGCCGTGGATTTTAAAAACAATCCGGAAGCGGCGACTTTGGTGGCGGAACAATTGATTTTATTAAGTCCGTCAAAGGAAGTGCTGCCACGTATGGCAAAAAGTTGGGATGTCAATGAGCAGTATACGGAATTTACATTTCATTTGCCGGAAGATTTGAAATTTAATAACGGCGATCCGGTGACGCTTGAAGACTTTGATCGTTCCCTGCGCGTCATCGGCAAAAAAGAATATGTGAGTTTTGCGGATAAGATTAAGAATATCTCCATGCCGGATAAAACCACGCTTAAAATCGAATTAAAGGAGCCACAGCTCTATCTGTTGCCGGAATTGACCAAGATAGGGATTTTCAAAGCATCGGAGATTGACGACGAAGGCAATATCAGGGAATATATCGGCACGGGAGCCTATGTTTTGGATGCCTATTCCGCCAATGTATCGGCACATTTAGTTAAAAATCCCTATTTCAGAAATAAAGATCAATACGAAGTGGATGAAATCGACTGGCTTGTCCTCCCGGACGGAGAAGCCCGCCGCCTTGCCCTGCTTTCCGGACAGGTGGATGTTATCGGAATTTCGGAGCATTGGCCGTCGATATCCTTTGCCGATGCCGGTGAACTGAAAAAGAACGAGAACTTTTCCTTTACACAACAGAACACGGAATGGTATTCGATTGTCAAAGGAATTATTATCAATTGGAAAACCGGACCGCTACAGGATGTGTCCCTTCGTCGGGCGCTGATGTATGCGGTAAACCGGGAAGAACTGAACGAAACCCTCTTTTTCGGACAAGCTCAACCCTGCGGGCATTTATTTAATCCCAAGTTTGACGACGGACCCAAAGACTATCCGGCATTTAATTATGATTTAAAAAAAGCCAAAGATCTCTTAAAGGAAGGGGGCTATGAAGAAAAAGACGGAAAATTATTGAAGGAGGGTCAGCCCGTCAAGCTTCGATTTATCATCGGTACGAAGCCTGAAGCCGCCGACTTGGCGATTTTTCTAAAAAATTCTTTTCAAGAGCTTGGCATCGATACGGAGATAGAAACCTTTGAAGGGAAGTTAATTACCGAAGAGCTGGAAAAAGGAGCGTTTGATTTATTCATAAGTGCAGGTTTATTTGAACCGATGGTAACCTCTATAAAATTTAGTGGAATTAAAAATGAATTTTTCAAGAGCGGATTGGGTTTCGGTGTCAATGATGCAGCCATTGCGGCGGGGCAGGGGATTTTGGATGCAAAGAATATGGAAGAGCTTTCTCAATATGCCGATGCATATTGGAAAGAACAATATAAAGAATGCCCCATGATTCCGTTATACAGCTCAGGTCGATTTGCTTTCTTCAATAAAAACTGGGAAGGATTTTATTTTACCGGCTATGGAGATATAGAACTGTCCAAGGTGCGAAGAGTTCATGAATAAAAAGTGCTTAGGGATATTTCGTTCGGAAAGCGGAAAAGTTGTGAGGAAGCGGATATTTATGCTGCTTTCCACAATTTTTTTTATCAGCCTGATTTCCTTTTTTTTAATTTTTCATTCTCCGGGAGAAATGGCTCGGCTGATTTTTATGGAGAAAGCGCATACACATTACGCAACGGATGCGGATGTTGCCGCCTTTGCCAAGGAGCATGGGCTTAACGTTTCCGCTGTCGAAATGTATTTTCGATGGGTAAGACATATTTGCCGGGGCGATTTGGGAAACAGCCTGATTACCGGAGAGTCGGTGCTGCTCCTGATTCATCGAGCTTTGCCGAAAACCTTGGGACTGACCTTCATCGCCTTTGTCTTTCAGCTCCTTTTCGGCTTCGGGTTCGGATTTTACGGGGCATACCGACCCCGCGGATTTGCCGACAAAATCAGTGAATATTGGGGGATCCTTTCATTAAGCCTGCCGCCCTATTGGCTGGCGCTGCTGTTGCTGTGGTTTTGCACCGTTTGTTTAAAATGGACCTTTGTGCTCGGCTATCACGGCTTTGTCAGTTTATGGGTTCCCGGATTTTTGTTGGGCGTTCTCGGAGCGGGGGGGATGATGCGTCTTATGAAGAGCAAGACCTCTCTTATCCTGAAAGAAGGGTATATTGAATATGCCGTAGCTTGCGGGATTTCAAAACATCATCTCCTATTCGGTCATGTGTTTAAAAATGCGCTTCCCTCCGTTTTGGCTTATTTGACGCAATCTTTTATCGGATTGTTGGGAGGAAGCGTTTTAATCGAGAAAATTTTTTCGATTCCGGGAATCGGACTGCTGGCGTTTCGCGCATTGGAAGTCAAAGATATTTTTTTACTGTCGGGGATCATATTGTATTTGGCGATTTTTGCCAGCATAGTCAATCTTTTATCGGATTGTTGGTGTATGAAACTGGATCGGAGGTCGGAAAATGCGCTTTATCAAAGATAAACGGGTGCGTCGCCGAAGTATTTTTTGCGTGAGCCTGCTTCTCGGTTTGACGGCGGTATTTTTTTTGGTACCGGAAAGTCAGAGGACGGATGCCCTTCTTCAAGCGCCCTCTTTGGCGCATCCCTTCGGGACGGATCAGCTTGGACGGGATATGCTGGTGCGCTCCGTCCACGGTTTTGTGTACAGCTTTTTTATTGCTTTTATCATCAACGCCGTAAGCTTTTGTTTAGGGAATTTACTGGGTGTTATGATAGGCTATTATGGCGGTTGGGCGGACAGACTATACGCTTATTTGTTGAATCTTTTTATGTCGATTCCCATGATGATTGTTTTTCTCACCGTTCTTTCCATGCTGGGCAGAGGACTTCTTCCGATTTTTTTCGTATTGATTTTTGCGGATACCCTGTTTCGGATTCGAACGGCGAAAAACGAAACCGTCGTGATGAAAAACAGCGACTATATTTTAAATTTACGAATTTTGGGTGCGAAAGATGGACAGATTATCCTCCATCATCTGTTGCCTCATGTTTGGAAATTAACCTTTCCTCTGTTTGCAATGCTGTTGGGGCATATTATTATTTCGGTGTCCGGTCTTTCTTTTTTGGGCTTCGGAGTGCAGCCTCCGAAAGCGGATATCGGGGTATTGATGAAAGATGCGCTTCGATTTACGCAAAGGGCGCCCTGGCTGATGATTTTTCCGGGATTGTTTCAGGTAACGATTATTCTGATTTTTAATCGTTGGGGCGAAGCGATTGCCCGGGTGACGGATTTAAGAAAAAGAAAGGGCGGTATACGATGAAGTATTCCATACAAAATTTAAGTGTATTCTTTCCGGCAAATTCTTTTTATGCGGTTAAGGATATCAGCTTTGAGTTGAAAGGAAAAACCGTGTTTGCCCTGGTCGGAGAGACCGGATCGGGAAAGACCATGATTTCAAGAGCTGTCAGCGGACTTTTGCCGGAAGGAGCGAAAGCTTCCGGCAAGGTGCTTCGTGCTTCCGAAAATCTGCTTTGTTGTTCCGAAGAAGAAATGCGTTTGCTCAGGCAAAAATCCATTGCCATGGTTTTTCAAAACGCCTCCGCGGCGCTAAATCCGCTTCTTTCCCTGAAAAGGCAGCTTGACCTTGCGGCGGAGAAAAAGACGGTCGGGGACTGTTTTTTTGATGTCTTACAAAGGGCGGGTTTGGAGGCTTCTCCTGATTTTTTGAAAAAATATCCTTTTGAGCTTTCGGGGGGAATGAAGCAACGCTTTTTGATGGCGATGGCTCTTTTAAAACAGCCGGAGCTTTTGATTCTGGACGAACCGACACGAGGTTTGGATGATGCGCGTCGTATGGAAATGATACGGGAGATTCAAAAACTTCATCGGGAAAGCGACGCATGTATTTTTTTGATTACCCATGACTTGTTTTTTGCCCGCTTAGTTTCTACGGAAATGGCGGTGCTATACAAGGGGAATATTGTGGAGAGGGGAGCGACCGAGAAAATATTTGCGCATCCTTTGCATCCGTATTTTCGCGCTTTGGTTCAAGCGCTTCCCGAAAACGGATTTCAGATTCCAAAGGAAGACTTTTCGGAATATTTACAGAGGCAGGATTTTTATGAAGCGGAGGAAAATCATTTTGTGAGGTGTTTCCTATGTTAAAAGTATCCGAACTTTCATATTCCTATGACGGGAAGATGAACGTTTTTGAAAATATTGATTTTACAATACAAAAGGGAGAAATCGTCGGGCTTACAGGTCCCAGCGGATGCGGGAAATCCACATTGTGCCATTTGATTTTAGCCTTGCTTCGTCCGTCCTCCGGCAGGATTTTTTTTCAAAACAGAGATGTTTTTGAGTGGAAAAAGGAGGGGAAATTGCAGGAGAAGATTCAACTGGTTATGCAAAATTCGGAAACGGCCTTTGATCCGAATCGAACTTTGGGATACAGTTTGTCGGAAATCGGACGGTTTCGAAAAATCGAGATGAAAAGTTTACAGGAGAAAATCAATCAAGGTCTTCGAATCAGTCATTTGACACAAGACATGCTGTCCCGAAGACCGGAAGAACTCTCCGGAGGACAATTGCAGAGATTTGCGATTTTACGTGCTTTGTTGATGGAGCCGGAGTTGTTGATTTTGGATGAGGTGACCTCTATGCTGGATCCTTTAGTGCAGGCAAGAATGATTCATCTTTTGCAGGAGCTTAAAGCGCTTTTTGACTTGACCTATTTGGTCATCAGTCACGATCTTCTATTGCTGAAGCATTTCTGCAATCGATCCATCAGCTTGGAATCGGCAAAAGACGGCGCTTTCGAGGACGGCAAAAGAGGCGGAGGTATCCGTTTTGAAGCGTTTTCCTGTTATGAGACAAAAAAAGCGGAAGGGCGCAGGCTCCATGAAAGGATAAGGTGGAGGTATTGATGAAAAAACAAAAGACACATGGAAATATTCAAAACATTTGGTATTATCTGAAAATTTGGGGGAGGACATTTCCGTGGGGTTTATTTTTTATTCTTTTTTCCGTGCCCATGGGAATACTTGCCATTTATGAACAGATTCGCATTCCTCAATTGTTGATTGGGGGGTTGGAATCGAATCTGCCGGGCAATGTTATTTTCCCCCGGATGGCATGGGCATTTTTATGGATGACCGGAGCGAAACTGTTTATGGAGCTTTCGGAAACCAAATTGATGACCCGAGGCTCCAGACCTTTAATGTGGCTTTATTCGGTGCCCATTCATAAAAAATTATTCAAAATGAAGTATCAGCAGCTGATTTCCTCTTCGGTACAAAATAAATTGGCAAAAGTGGAAAATATTGTTTTGCGCGGTGGAGGTGGAGATCAGATTCATTTTTTCGGGGTGAAGTTTTCCAATCTTCTGATTGCCCTTGTGGGTAGTGCCGTTTTCGCTTCCGATATTTTTCGAGTGGACGGGATTTTGCTTTTGGTTATTTTTTTATCCGTTTTTTTCAATTTGGGATATGGAGTTTATGCGGGCAAATACAGTGCCCAAAATATGCGGGAGAGAAGCGAATGGGAAAAAAAGGAACTCTATTTTGTAAAGATTTCGGAAAATAGGGCATATGCCAAAGATATACGCCTATATAAATGGTTGGAGCCCATAAAAAGAGCCTTTCAATTTTATCATAAAAAGCACGCTTCCTATTTAAAAAAGGAGGCTCGAGTTCTTTTCGGCGGCGGGGCGCTCAATGCGTTATCCTTATTTTTTCGCGACATTTTGGCTTATACGTATCTGATGCATCAATTGATTCACGGAATTTTGAAAATATCGGATTTTGTCTTTTTGGCCGCTTTGATTATGCAGTTTTCCGCATGGATGGAGGCTATTGTTTTTAATTTTAACGAATTGATTTTATTTAGCGCTCAAATGGAACAGTTGAGAGACTTTATTGAGCTGGAAGAGCAGGACCCCTTTCAAGGACAAGGGTGTGCGGCAAAAGTTTGTGATTGTCCGGAAATTGAGTTTTCTCATTTGACTTACGGATATCCGGAGAGCGAAGAATATATTTTTGAAGATTTTAATTTGAAGATAAAATCGGGGGAAAAATTGGCTTTGGTGGGTATTAACGGCGCCGGAAAAACAACTTTAATGCATCTTTTGATGGGGCTTTTAGAGCCGGTTAAGGGAAAGATTTTGATTGACGGAAAAGACAGCAAAGAGTTTAAGCAAGAAGAATATTATCAACTTTTTTCTCCGGTCTTTCAGGATGTGATTATTTTTCCGGAGACCGTTGCCGTAAATATTGCAGGAGAAAAAGAGTACGATCCCGAGAGAATGAAACAGGCCATTCGGGGAGCGGGAATGGAGGATTTTATTCAAACTTTGGAGCAGGGAGAGAAAACGCCTTTGGTTCAAGAAAGCGACGAGGAGGCAATCGATCTTTCCGGGGGAATGAATCAGCGTTTGCTTTTGGCGCGGGCTTTGTACAAGGATGCCAAGATCAATATTTTGGATGAGCCGACCGCCGCTTTGGATCCTCTTGCGGAGAGTCGGATTTATGAGGAATATGCCCGGATGAGTTTAAATAAAACGTCCGTTTTTATTTCTCACCGTTTGGCGTCCACCCGTTTTTGCGATCGAATCATTTTGCTTGAAAACGGAAAAATCGAGGAAGAGGGAAGTCATGAAGCGCTGATGGCTTTGCAGGGAAAATATTATCAGATGTATCGGGTACAAAGTAAGTATTATCAGGAAGGAGGGGAATATGAAGACTAAAATTCACAGAATATGGAAAATCATTCGATATGGGGAAGAGCTTGAAGTCGGATTTATACTTTCCGGTGTGCTTGCCGCCGTGTCGGATGCGTTCAAACCTTTTATTGTTCTATTGACCTCTAAAGTATTGATTGAAGCGGTGCTTGAAAAAACGAGATACGATGTCCTGTTTCAAAAGATATTGATTTTGATTTCGGTATATTTTCTTCTCTCTCTTGTAGTCAGCTTTTGTACACAGCAAAGCCAAGTTCACGGCAAAAACTTTCTGCGGAAGCATGATATGAAGAAAGCGGTCCATCTGTTAAATATAGATTATGAATGGACGGAAAATGAAGAGATGAGAAAGAATATCATAGAACTTTACAATTTGGAAACGAAAAATGTATTCGGTTTTCGTCCGTTTGTTTCGTATATTTCCAGAACGGCGGGAGGGATGACGGGTATTTTGCTGGCGCTGTATTTTACGTACGGATTTTTTCAAAAAGAATTTTCCCTGGGAGGACTATCCAAGTGGACGGTTAACGGCGGTTTTATTCTCGTATTTGTCGGAGTCTTTTTTTTGACCTTAAGAATCAATGCCGGTATCAATAAAAACTTTGCGAAAGTTATCGGCGGTGAAAATTTGAAAATGTTGCGTTTTCTCAAGTCTTACAATCAACTGATTTACCGCTATCAAAGCGGTAAGGATATTCGTCTTTATCATCAGGATTTGGTAAAAAGATATGGAACAAAGTATCGCTACTATATGGAAAAATCCCATACGTTTCTTTCGGATGTGTTTACAAAGTCTTGTGCTTTGGAAACTCTGATGACTTGTTTGGTTTTAGGGGTTATTTATCTGTTTGTGGGGTTAAAGACAATATACGGTGCGGTAAGGTTCAGTGAAGTTTTGTTGTATATCGGTGTATTCAATCAGATGATCAAACAGGCTATGGATTTGGTGGACTCTTTAAGCTGTCTTTACGCTTCGGATATCTATCGTGAAAAATTGCTGGATTATTATGCCACGGGAGAGAAAAGGAATTTTTCAGGGGAGGAGTCGTCAAAAACGTCGAAAGCATCGGGGATTGAAGTTAAAAATCTGTTTTTTTCCTATCCGAGTTCCGAAAAAGAGGTTTTAAAGGATATTTCTTTTGAAGTCAAAAAGGGAGAGCGACTTGCGATTGTCGGGGTGAACGGTTCGGGAAAGAGTACCTTGGTGAAGTTGTTGATGGGTTTATATTCCAATTATTCCGGAAAAATTTCGGTAGAGGGAAAGGATATTCAAAAGATGGATTTTCATGTTCACGCCGAAAAATTTTCTCCGGTTTTTCAGGATTTTAAATTGTTGGCATTGACTTTAAAGGAGAATTTATGTGCATTTCAGGAAAGATCCGATGAAGAGATCCGAAAAGTGATGAAGGAAACGGGTCTGTCCGAGTTTTACGAAAAACACGGCGGGGATGTTTATTTATCCAGAGAGTTTGAAGAAAAAGGCGTGGAGATTTCCGGAGGCGAGGCGCAAAAAATCGCTTTGGCAAGAGCTTTGCTCAAAGACGGTGCAATTTTTATCTTGGATGAGCCTACGGCAGCTTTGGATCCGATTTCCGAATATGAAATTTATAAAAAGTTTGACTCAATGACTTCCGGGAAAACTTCCATTTTTATTTCTCATCGCCTTTCTTCCTGCAAGTTCTGCGATTCCATTCTTGTTTTAGATGAGGGAAGAATTGTTCAAAGAGGAAGTCATGATGAGCTTTTGTCAGAGGCAAAAGGAAAGTATAAAGAATTGTGGGAGGCACAGGCGCAGTATTATCAGGATGATGAGAAGCGGTGGATAGAAAGTTGATGGAAAGTGGAAATTTCTTTCCGTGTTTTGATCAGTCGCTTCGGAGCTCCGGAGAGAGGATATGTGCACAAAAAATTTTTATAGACAGATGAAAAAACTCCTTTTGTCGGATTTTGATTGGACAAAAGGAGTTTTTAGTGAGGAGAGAAAGAGTATTTCGGCAAAGGTAAGGATGCAAGGCTTTAATAGGTCATAAAACCCCCATTGGGACTGATGATTTGACCGGTGATATAGTCTGCGGCGGGAGAGGCTAAAAAGGCGGCTAATTTTGCAATTTCTTCCGGGCGTGCCAATCGACCGGCGGGAATATCCCGGATTAACAAACGGCGATCTTCGTCGGATAGCGGTGAAAGCATATTGGTGTCCACTGCGCCGGGGGCAATGGCATTGACTTGAATATTGCTATAGGCTTCTTCCAATGCCAGAGCTTTCGTAAAGGCGTTGACGGCGCCTTTTGTAGCGGAATAGGCAACTTCCAAAGATGCTCCGACAATTCCCCACATGGATGAGATATTGATTATTTTGCCGCTTTTATTTTCAATCATCTTAGGCAAAAAATGGTGACAGGTTTGAAAGATGCTATCCACATTGACTTGAAAAAGTTCTTTCCAACGGGCATAATTTATATGTGTAAAAAGTTGATAGTCGGCAATGCCTGCACAATTAATTAAAGTATGAATATAGGGGAAAAGGGCATCTGTTTGCTGAAAGATACGGGTAGCTTCCTTTTCATCGGACAGATTACCTTGCACCAAATAGATGTGGGCCCCTTTTTCTTCGAGTTCATTTTTTAATTTTTTTAAAACGTCCCCGTGTTGAAAGGAATGTAATAGTAAGGTGTGTGTTGCAGATAACTCTCGGGCTATGGCTTGACCGATTCCTCCGGAAGCACCGGAGATAAAAGCAATTTTTTTCATAATATCCTCCTTGAAATATTATATCATGTATATTTCAATTTCAAAAAAGGGTATAAAGAACAGAGAAAGATGGTGAGAGAAGTGGAGAAGATAATCATTACAGGGGCGACCGGACATTTGGGTTCTCATTTACTTCGAGAACTTTACAAGAGCGGGAGAAAAAAATTGATTTTGTTGATTTTGCCCCAAGAGGCGTATCGGATTTCTGAAATAAAAACGCTTTATCCAGACGTTCATTGCGTTATTGGGGATCTTTGCAATCAGGAGAGCTTGGAAAACCTGTTTAGGGGAATGAAAGATTTTTCTGTAATTCACGGAGCAAGTCTTGTAGACATTGGAGATGAAAGAGAAAACATGCTTTATCGGATCAATGTTGAAGGAACTCGAAAGCTGTTGGAATTAGCTAAAAGGTATTCGGCAAGAAGGTTTTTATATATCAGTTCCGTTCATGCAATTCCCTCAAAACCAAATGCCTTGATTCATGAAGTTCATAGTTTTTCTCCGGAATCCGTAGAGGGGGCATATGCAAAGACCAAGGCGACTGCCAGCCAATTGGTACAGGATGCTCATCGGGAGGGTATGGATACGGTGATTGTTCATCCTTCCGGAATCGTTGGACCGGAGGATCCCTGTAGAGGGCATATGACGGAATTGATTGAAGGAATTTTATCTCATAAAATATCGGCTATTGTGGAAGGAGGATATGATTTTGTCGATGTCAGGGATGTGGCCAAGGGAGTTGTTTCGGCGTTGGATTACGGATTGTCGGGCGAAACATATTTATTGGCTCGTAAAAGAGTATCCATTCGGGATATGGTCAAGATGATTGAGGAAACGACTAAGAAAAAATATCATTTAACCGTCATACCGAAATGGTTTATTTTGGCGGTTTTACCATTGGTTAATCTTTATTATAAGTGGACAAAACGCAAACCTTTGTTTACAAAGTATTCTTTACATACTTTATGGGACGGGGTGAGATACAGTCATGAGAAAGCGGCAAGAGAGCTTTCCTTCAGAACCAGAAATTTTTCCGAAACCGTTTTCGATACGGTTCAATATTTACTATACAAAAAAATAAAGGAGTAAAAATACGGAAAGAAAAAAACAGTTGACACGAAAAAAAACATATCTTATAATAGGGTAAAGCTATGAAGAGATAAGTAAGCAAATGTGAAGTTTTACAGAGAGCGCTTGTTGGTGAAAAGGCGTAAATGAATCTTTGCCGAATAAAGACTCGGAGCATTATGCAGGATGGAATTACGGATTGCATAACGTAATCGCACGTTACAGCGAAAGAGTATGATGGTACTTTATGAGGTTTTTGTCGTGAGGCAAAAATGAAATTGGGTGGTAACACGTAAGTTAAGCTTTCGTCCCATATCCGAAAAGGGTAGGGAGAAAGCTTTTTTTATGATGAAAAGGAGGAGAAAAAATGAAAAAATTATTTGCAATTTTGATGTTGGCGGTGGCTTTGGTTTTGACGGCTTGCGGTGGAAATAATGCACCTGTTGAAACAACGAAAGATGAAGAGCAAAATTTGTTTTCTACAAAAGATGAGGGTATTTTCAGAGTCGGAATGGAATGTAACTATGCTCCTTACAATTGGACTCAATTGGATGATTCCAACGGAGGAGTAGCGATTGCAGGTGAGAGTACGTTTGCCGGCGGTTATGATGTAGCGTTTGCAAAACGTATTGCCGACGGATTGGGAATGAAATTGGAAATTGTAAAAATGGAATGGGACGGTTTGGAGCCGGCGTTGCGTTCCGGAAAGATTGATGCGGTGATTGCGGGGATGTCCCCAACTGCCGAAAGAAAAGAAAATGCGGATTTTAGCGAGGCTTATTATAATACAAATCTAGTTATGATTGTCAATGCGGAAGGGGCGTATGCAAAGGCTCATGGGCTTGAAGATTTTAAAGGAGCTAAAATTACCGGACAACTTAACACGGTTCATTACGGTGTAATCGATCAAATTGAAGGGGTTGATAAACAACCGGCCATTGCCGATTTTTCCACCATGCGTGCAGCCTTGCAATCCGGATTGATTGATGGCTATGTGTCGGAAAAGCCGGAAGGCATCAGTGCAAAAAATGCCAATCAGGCATTTTCATTTATTGAATTTGAAGAAGGGAAAGGATTCAATTTGCCGGCGGAAGATACGCAAATTGCGGTAGCGCTTCGTAAAGGCAGCAAATTAACGTCAAAGATCAATGAAATTATTCAAAAGGTGAGTCTGGAAGAACGAGATGAAATGATGTTGGAAGCTATTAAGCATCAGCCTTCATTATAGAAATTGTTAAAAAAATTCAGGATATGGAAAGGGATCGTTATGGATTGGAATTTGTTTGGCATGATTTTACAAAAATATTGGCCGCTGTTCGTCAAAGGCGCTTTAACCACTTTGTGGATTAGTATTATAGGAACGGTTGCCGGGCTTTTCATCGGTTTAATGATTGGAATTATACGAACAATTCCAAAACCGGGAACGAAAGGAAAACGAATTTTTTTAAAAATCATTCATATTTTGTTAAATTTGTATATTGAAATTTTCAGAGGAACACCTATGATGGTGCAGGCTATGGTTTTATATTACGGGGCGCCATTGTTTTTAGGCTGGGAAATTCCTAGAATGACCAGTGCTTTAATCATTATCTCCATCAATACCGGCGCTTATATGGCGGAGATTGTGCGCGGAGGAATTTTGTCCGTAGACAAGGGTCAATTTGAAGCGGCACATGCCATCGGTATGAGTCATTTTCAAACGATGGTGCATGTCGTAATGCCTCAAGCGTTAAGAAATATATTGCCTGCGACGGGGAATGAATTTGTGATCAATATTAAAGACAGTTCCGTACTGAATGTAATCAGCATCAGTGAATTGTTTTTCCAGGCAAAGACTATTGGAGGCATGCACTTTAGAGTATTTGAGCCGTTTTTAATTGCGGGGATTATTTATTTTGTCTTAACTTTTGCAGTAACTCGTATGCTTCGATGGCTTGAGAAGAAAATGGACGGTTCCGGGGAATTTATTATGGCGGGGAATCAAATGCAGGTGTAAGAGGGGTGCGGGAAATGAAAAAAGTTTTAGAGATTAACCATTTAAATAAAAAATTCGGACAAAATACCGTGCTTAAAGATATTGATTTTTCCGTGGAAGCCGGGGAAGTTGTTTGCATAATCGGACCTTCCGGTTCAGGGAAGAGCACATTATTACGTTGCATCAATTTATTGGAAGAGCCTACCGGAGGAGAGATTATTTTTCAAGGCGGGAAGATCTTGGATAAAGGTCATAATAAAAAAAAGTATTGTACAAAATTGGGGATGGTTTTTCAACAGTTTAATTTGTTTGAGAATCATTCCGTACTGGATAATTGCATTTTAGGTCAGGTTACGGTTTTGAAAAGAAATAAAGAAGAAGCAAAAGCGATTGCTCTCCAATACTTGAAAAAAGTCGGCATGGATGCATATATTCACGCTCGTCCAAGACAAATTTCCGGAGGGCAAAAGCAACGGGTTGCTATCGCAAGGGCTTTGTCGATGGAACCGGAGGTATTGTTATTTGATGAACCGACTTCGGCTTTAGATCCGGAAATGGTGGGAGATGTTCTTAGCATTATGAAGGAGTTGGCAAAGGACGGTATGACGATGTTGATTGTGACCCATGAAATGGAATTTGCTCGTGACGTGGCGGATCGGGTGGTATTTATGGATGGGGGAGTTATTTTGGAAGAAGGAACGCCGGAAGAAATTTTTAATGTGCCGAAAGAAGAACGTACCAAAGATTTTTTAAAAAGAGTATTATAACGGAAAAAAACTGACTTTTAATAAGTCAGTTTTTTTATAGCCCTCGTAAATATTCCGGTTTGAAGGCATGTTTTGATAAGACTTCATCAATTTCATGAATCATTTTTTCCGAGTCTTTATTTAAAACGCCTTTCAAAGCCAGATAGTTGGAAGCGTGATTGGCTCTGAATATGGTATTCGGGGCATTGACATGGGAAAGAAAGAGTCGAATTTCGTATAAGCTCTCTTCCGGGGTCATATATTGAAACCGTCCGGACAGTAAATCTTCATACATTGGTGCACCGGGTTCCAAGTATAGGGTTAAAAATGCAAGAAAGTCCGGGGGCGCTTGAGAGATTACCTTGGCACTTTCGATGGCGTGTTCACAAGACAGTTCCAATCCTCCAAGACCCGAAATTAACGTTACGCTGGATTTGAATCCGGCATCTTTTACTTTGCGGAAGGCTTCAACCATTTCTTTGGGGGTGACATATTTTTTGATTTTTTCAAGAAGCTTGTCGGAGCCTGTTTCCATACCGATATAAAGCATTTGCAGACCTGCCTTGCGAAGCGATTTCAGCTCCTCCGGACTTTTACGAAGAATATCTTGTACGGTAGCATAAGATGTCACTTGTTCAACGGCGGGAAAATGATCATAGATATATTTTAAGATGGTCAGTATATCTTTTGTTTTCATAACCAACGCATCGCCATCTGCTAAAAATACTTTTTTCCAAGGATATAGTCGACTCCCCTCTTCCAAGTCACGTAATATATCCTCCAAAGGACGAATTGCAAATCGATCCTCTTTATACATACTGCAAAAAGTACAGGAATTATGGGCGCAACCAACGGTAGCCTGCACGATGAAACTGTACGCCTCGCTGGGCGGACGATAAACTTTTCCAATATAGTTCATACTTACACCTCTTGTTCTAAGCCTAAAAATAAGGCTTGTATTAAATCTTTCAGTTCTTCTCTTTGCCATATTCCATTTTTTTGAAGCAAAAACAGATTCGGAACGGTGCTCCACCGTGTACGAAAGTGTTCGACTCCCGATAGGTATTGCCCATCATGGAAAATGCAGGATTCTCCCTCAAATTCCGTTTCCTGAGTTCGAATATGGAAGGATGCAAAATTATCTTTAATTTCCAAGGAGAAAGGAGGAAATTGATAATAGGTATTTTCCAAATGTTGATGAAAGAAACCGGAAACAGTTATAAATTCATAATGTGATTTTACAGATTGGATGGTAAATGTCAAGTCTTTTTTTTGAATGCGTACCGGGATGGAAAGAGTTTCCGATAGATCGAGGTATTTGTTATACAAGTTTCGAACGAAAGTCCATTGTTCGATGAGTGAAGCGATAATTTTTTCTTTATTTTCTATTTTTCCTTTTAAATATTCCGAATACAACGTTGTACATTCACCGCTTTGCGCTTCCGTGGAGGTAAAGAAAAGAAAGTTCATCAATTCTTTTTTGCTTATTTTTTGAATGGGGAGAAAATTTTTTAGGGATTGAAAAGATTTCATCAGGTCAACAGATTGAACGGTCGCATATATGGAAAAATTTTCTTTCAACATCGGGAAAAAATAAGCATCGCCTGCGTAGTGAATCAAAGTTTTATGGGCAAAGATTTCGTTTATTTTTTGTAAAAATTCCATTTTTTCGCTAATGGAGTCTAAAAATAATATGGACGGGGATGAATGTCCATAGGCTAAGGCGAAAACATAATCTCTTTTTGGAGAAAAGCCTGTGGTCAAAAAAGAAAAAAACAGCAATTTTTTTGATATTTCCAAATTGTCGGATGATTTAGTCATAGATATCCCTCCTTATTTTAATTTTACCAAAATTAGAAAACTTTCCACAAGGGGGAAAGTACGTTATAATGGAATCAGAAATCATCAGGAATCAGGTGAAAAAATGTTTTATCTTGACGGAACGGCTACAACCAAACCTTATCCTTCTGTAATCAAGGCGATGGTGAATGCCATGGAAAATCATTTTGGGAATCCATCTTCTTTGCATATGCTTGGAAGAGACGCAGAAGAAATCTTAAAAGCGGCAAGAGAGTGTTTGGCAAAGGATTTGAATGTAAAACCGAAAGAAATCATTTTTACTTCGGGAGGGACAGAGTCGAATAATCTTGCCATATTGGGTTCTATACGACATAAAAATCAGATTTTTGTGACGGATAAGGCGGAACATGCATCGGTAACGGAATGTGCAAAATATTTAGAGTCCAAAGGGGTTCAGGTTTGTTATTTGGATATCGATGAAGCAGGGCATCCGCATTTGGATCAATTTGAAAATATATTAAAACTTAAACCGGATCTTGTATCCTTGATGCAAGTGAACAATGAAATCGGGACTTGTCTTGATATTGAAAAAATTACCGACAGATTAAAACAAATTTCTCCGAAAACACTTTTGCATGTAGATGGAGTTCAGGCTTACGGTAAATTTGACTTGGATTTAAGTCGAGAGGGGATTGATTTATATTCTTTAAGCGGACACAAAGTTCACGGGCCGAAAGGAATTGGCGCATTGTATATTAAAGAGGGAGTAAAAATACAGCCGATTTTATTTGGCGGAGGACAGGAAAAAGGATTCCGTCCCGGTACTGAAAATTCCTATGCTTTAGCGGGATTTACGGAAGCTGTTCGTGTCAATCGCGGGGAAAGAAAAAGGGATTTTGAAAAAGTTTTACATTGTAGAGAGCAATTAAAAGGCAGCCTGTCCGATTTGGAAGGTGTTAAGTTTTTAGGCTCCGAAGAGTTTTTTAGCCCATATATTTTAAGTATTGCATTTCAAGGGATTAAATCGGAAATACTGTTGCATTATTTAGAGCGGGAAGGAATTTTTGTATCGACGGGTTCGGCCTGTTCAAAGGGAAAAATAAGTTCGGTGATTCAAACCTTGAAATTGCCGAAAGATTATATGGACGGAATGTTGAGGATTTCATTATCTCCGGATTATGATGAAAAAGATATGGATTTTGTCGGTCAAAAAATCAAGTGTGCGGTTCAAGAGATACGACAAATTATAGGGGGAAAAGTATGAAGCGGGTTTTAAGTGTAAGTTATGGAGAGTTGACCTTAAAAGGAGCCAATCGATCTCGATTCGAGGATCGAGCCATTTTTAAGGTTCGAAAAAGTTTGAAAAATTTTGATATTGAAAAAATATATAAAGAGCAGGGTAAGTTTTATATTGAAGGCAATCCGGATAATTTTCCCGCAATGATTGAAAAAATGAAAAAAGTTTTCGGCATTGTCAGTATAAGTCCTGCATTACGGGTTGAAAAAACATTGGAAAATGTGGATGAGGCGGTTCAACTTTTAGTCAAAAAGTATCCCGAAGCTAAAACTTTTAAAGTACAGGCGCATCGTACGGATAAATCATTTCCTATGAAATCACCGGAAATGAACGGTCACTTGGGAGGAGTTGTTTTAAAGAATTTTCCCGATATAAAGGTGGATGTTCATCATCCGGATTTGATCATATATGTGGAAGTGAAAAAATATATCTATATTTATGCTGAAAAAATTCAGGGATTTGGAGGTTTGCCTGTAGGAAGCGGCGGAAGGGGCTTATTGTTGCTTTCCGGAGGCATTGACAGTCCTGTAGCGGGTTATCTTATGGCGGGCAGAGGGATGGAACTGGGTGCATTACATTTTCATTCGTATCCCTTTACACCGATTCGAGGGGAAGATAAGGCTAAGCAATTGGCAAGCATTTTAGCGGATTATTGCGGTCCGTTAAGCTTCTACAGCATCAATCTGTTGCCGATTCAAAAGGCCATACGTCAAAATTGCAGAGAAAGAGAGATGACGATTCTTTCCAGAAGATTTATGATGCGCATAGGAGAGGAGATTTGCAAAAAATATTCATATCAAGCCATGATTACAGGAGAAAGTTTAGGACAGGTAGCCAGCCAAACCGTAGAAAGTATTGGGGTTATCAATCATGCGGTCAATCTTCCGATTTTAAGGCCGTTGATTGGAATGGATAAACGTCAAATTACGGAAATATCTCAAGATATTGAAAGCTACGAAGTCTCGATTTTACCTTATGAGGACTGCTGTACGGTTTTCTTACCGGACAGACCCGTAACAAAACCGCGTTTAGAGGATATTTTGGAATCTGAAAGGAAATTGGATATTGACACGCTGGTTGAACAAGCTGTTGAAAATATGGAAATCACAAAAATTCAAGTGAGGGAGTAGCGATGAAAAAATTTCTGGTTATTCTTCTTGTCATAGGCGTTTTGTTTTTTATCGGTTATACTTTTTATTCCACATATGCTCAATTAAAAGATCTGTCGGTTCAAGAGCAAAAATCATTCCTTGAACTTACAGAAGTTCATCATCATCGTTTGATAGAAGCGGAAAATTTATATGCTTTGATAAAAAGTGCGAAAACTTATGAAAATTCAAATTTTGTAGAAATTTTAAGAGCGATGTCAAAAGCAAAAACGTTGAGCACTATCGAGGAAGCAAACCAAAATTTGAAAATCGGTTTAATGGAATTAAGAGAAGAAGTTCAACGGGACGAAGTTTTAAAAGACAATGCGGGAATCCAAGAAAAATTTCATACTATTTTTAGAGTCGGAGAGCTTCTTGATAAAAAGGGAAAAGAATATAATGCAATCGCTTATGAATTAAATTTATTAACGGCTAAAATTCCGGGGAAATGGATAGCACGCTATTACAATATAAAAGCGTATACTTACTTTTTTTATCATGAGGAGGTTTTATGAAAAAGTTAGCGGTATTGATATTATTATGTTTACTTCCGGTAAAAGGGTTGGCGAGTGAACAACTTTCGTCACTGCCGATTTTTTTGTATGAAGAAAATATGAAAAAAGAGGATATTAAAGCGCTTCAAGAGATTCTTGAAATTACTGATGTTGAAAAAACAACCATTCCCATTGATTTGCAAAAATATTTAAATACGAAAGACAAAAAGATTAAAATAGGGATGTTTATCAAGGAGAATGCAAAAGGCTCAGGGATTGAAATTCGGAATTTTACTCCGGATACGATTTCCGATAAAAGTATTTTGCAGATAAAAGATTCTTTGGATGAAATGGGAATTAAAAATGGAACGATTTTCATTGCATCCTTAAATCCCTTAGAGGATACCGGATTAGGCAAAAAAGGGATTGCCTTATTAAGTATGTTGTTGTCAGGCGAGGAAAGGATTTCATATATAAAAGAGATTATTCAACCGAAAAATATTGAAAGATATGGAAAAGAAAAATTTAATGCGTTATTGGAAACTTTATCGGAGGAATGGGATAAGGTTGTAAATGGAGATGACAATTCAAAAGAGTGGAAAGAAAAAATTGAACAAAGCCTGAATAAGATAGGCATTGATACGGACTGGGATATGGAATCGGAAAATGATATACAAGAAAAAGATAGAGGGAATGAGAAAGAGACAAACTCTAACAAGAATAAGTTGAAAAAAATTTGGGATGTTATAAAATCCTATGGAAAAAATCTATGGAATTTTTTTGAGAATTTATAAGCGAGGGATGAAAGATGAATTTATTTCAGGAACGATTAAGAAAAATATTTCAGGGGAGAAACGGTCCGGACGGATTTGGAAGATTTATTTTATTACTTTCAGTTTTATTAAGTCTTATTCAAATTTTTTATAAGAGCAGAGTATTCTATGTGTTGAGTTGGCTGTTGTTTATTTATGTTTTTTTCAGAATGTTTTCCAAAAATATTTGGAAAAGACAAAAGGAAAATCAACAATTTTACCAATGGTTTTCACCGGTGATTCAAAAATATACACTATGGATTCAAAAAATAAAAAACCGTAGAACATATCGTTATTTAAAATGTCCAAAATGCAAACAGGAGATTCGTGTACCGAAAGGCAAAGGGAAAATCAGAATTCATTGTCCGAAATGTAAAGAAATTTTTGAGAGCAAGTCTTAAAGATATATCATAGTCGTAATATTGCATAATATAAACGGGGTGTTTTTCTAATGAAAAAAATATACAGAGATGCAATAGTTGTGGGTTTTGCTCTGTTTTCGATGTTTTTCGGTGCTGGAAATTTAATTTTTCCGTCACAATTGGGTTTTATCGCAGGAACGGCTTGGTACAAAGCGTTGATCGGTTTTATGCTTACGGGAATAGGCTTGCCTTTGTTGGGAATTATTGTCACCATCAAATCCGGAGGCACAATAGAAACTTTAGGCAGTTATATCGGAAATAAGGTTTCAATGATTTTAGGGATATTTATTACAATTGCTATTGGACCTTTATTGGCTATGCCCAGGGTAGCTGCCTTGACCCATGAAATGGGAGTGCTTCCAATTTTTCCCAAAACATCACCATATTTAAGTTCCGGCGTTTTTTTTCTGATGACATTATTTTTTGTGCTTAGACCTTCAAAAGTTATCGATCATATCGGGAAATGGTTAACGCCTGTTTTATTGTTAACTTTGGCATGTATTATTTTCAAGGGAATATTTTTTCCGTTTTCTACGGCAAAAAAAGTTCCGGGTAGCGGATTTTTTGTGACGGGAGCTTTGGAAGGATATCAAACCATGGATGCATTGGCGTCCATAATTTTTGCTACCATTGCCATAAAAGGAATAGAGGCAAAAGGATATCATTCCATTGAAGAAAAAACAAAATTAATCTCTTTTTCAGCTTTGGTTGCAGGATTGGGTTTGGTTTTCGTATACGGAGGATTAGGGTATCTTGGCAGTTTAGCCAGCGGTTCTTATCCGCAAAATTGGTCCCGTACGGAGATATTAATACATATTGTGAATGATATTTGGGGGACTGCGGGAAAATTTGCTTTGAGTATAGCGGTTTCCTTTGCGTGTTTAACCACCTCCATCGGTTTAGCGGCTACTGCAGGAGACTTTTTTCACAGAATATCCAAAGGAAAACTGTCTTATGTTTTAACAGTGATTGCAATATGTGTATTCAGCGGTTTTTTCGCTGTGAAAGGTGTTGAAAATATTATCATTTTCGCCGTTCCTATTCTATCGATACTTTATCCGATAATCATTATAGTCGTTATGACGCGTTTGTTTGATTCCCATATAAGATATAAATCAGTTTACAAAGGGGCTGTGTTCGGGGCGTTGATAACCAGTCTTTTGGTAACAGTTTTATCTTATCGGGAAACAATAGCTTCTACTTTTAAGGTTTCAAAAGATACGGTTCCGTTTTTAGAAATTGAAAAATTGATTTCGCATATACCTTTTTATCGGCACGGTTTTTCTTGGCTTATACCATCATTGGTGACGGCATTGTTCTTCTTCGGATTTGAGTATAGGAGGGAGAAATTGAAATGATTGATTGGCTCGCTCGTAAAACGATTAAAAATTATAAGGATTTGGAAAATGCGGAAGTTCAGAGAAAGTATATTGGTTTATCCGGAAAACTTGGGATTATCTGTAATTTGTTTTTGTGTAATTTAAAGATTACAACAGGGTTGGCAATTTCTTCCGTGGCGATTATTTCAGACGGTGTGAATAATTTGACGGATATGCTTTCCTCAGGAATTGCTATGATTTCTTCTAAATTAAGTTCCGTGCCGGCGGATGAAGAACATCCCTATGGTCATGGACGGTATGAGTATATCGCATCTTTGATTGTTTCCTTTATTATTTTTTATGCCGCTTTGGAACTTGGGAAAAAAGCAATAGGGAAAATTATTGCTAAGGAAAGTATTGTCATTTCCGGATTTGCGGTTATATTGTTGTTTATTTCCGTAGTTGTCAAGTTTTGGATGTATAGCTATAATCATAAAATAGATCGGAAAATTGATTCCATATTGATACGAGGAATTGCAAGAGACAGTGTAAATGATGCTTTAATAACTTCGGGGATTATCGTCAGCTTATTGATTGAAAGATTTTTAAAAATTCCGGTTGACGGTTATCTTTCTCTTTTTTTATCGGTATTGATTGCCTATAACGGGTATTCGTTGATGAAAGATACCGTGGATTATCTTTTGGGAAAGCAAATCTCACAGGAGTTATTAAATCAAATAGATAAGATTATAAAGAAAGGAAAGTATATCAGGGGATATCATGATTTACAGCTTCATGATTATGGAAGAGGTAAAATAATCGGATCTGTTCATGTAGAAATTCCAAAAAATATAATGGCGGAAAATATTCATGAAAGCATAGATGAGGTCGAGCAGGAAATACTGAAGAAAACATCGGTCTGTATCAGCATTCATATGGACCCCACGTATTTGATCGAGGATATGAAAAATGAAAACGGAGTATTATAATGCAGTAGATAATAAAGAGAGAGCAATTGAAAGAGCGGTTGAGTTATTGAAGTTCGGCGAAGTGGTTGCCATTCCCACGGAGACGGTATACGGCTTAGCCGCTAACGGACTTGATGAAAGTGCCTGTTTAAAAATATTTACCGCCAAGCGAAGGCCGGCGGATAATCCTTTGATTCTTCATATTTCCCATTTGGAAGAATTGACGCACTTGATTCAAGATAACGGAAGAGGCTCTGAACTGATAAAATATTTATGGCCCGGTCCGTTGACTTTGATTTACAAAAAGAGTGATAGAATTCCGAATTGTGTTTGTGCCGGAGGAGACACGGTAGCTATACGGATGCCTTCTCATCCTGTGGCGAGAGAAATTATAAAACAATGTAAATTTCCTTTGGCGGCTCCGTCTGCAAACATTTCCGGAAAACCGTCTCCTACAAACGGGAAAGATGTTTTGGAAGATATGGACGGAGTTATTGCAGGGGTGATTGACGGGGGAGATTGCAATATCGGCGTGGAATCCACAGTGGTGGATTTAAGTGGAAATAGACCTAAGATTCTTAGACCGGGTTATTATTCTTTAGAGGATTTAAAGGAGTATTTGCCGGATGTTGAGATGGATAATGCGTTATTAGAACCGGGAGAAATACCAAAATCTCCCGGCCAAAAATATAGACACTATGCTCCAAAGGCTCGGGTGGAGGTGTATTTCGGTAATAAAGATAAAATTCATCAAATGATACATGAAAGAATAAAGAGCGATGAAAAAACAGGATTGTTACTCTTTGAAGATTCCATGCCTTTGTTCAACGAGGAGAGGCTTTCATTAGGGGATAGAAACAATCCGGTGGAAATGGGAAAAGTGCTGTTTAGTCATTTACGAGAAATGGATCGGAAGAAAATGGATTTAATTTTAATAGAATTTGAAAAAACAGAAGGTTTTGGCATTGCGCTTTATAATCGCTTGCTCAAAGCTTCCGGAGGAAATATCTTTGAGGTGAAGTTGTGAATATTCTATTTGTATGTACGGGAAATACTTGTAGGAGTCCAATGGCGGAGGTGATTTATAATGCAAGGGCCAGGAAGTCTTTTGCTCGATCTTCCGGGTTTTCTCTAAGCGGATTTCCGGCGAGCGATTTGGCCATAGAAACCGCTCGAAAACATGATTTGGATTTAAACGATCATTTATCCCAAAGTACGGATAAAGCTATTGTGGAGTGGGCGGATATCATTTTATGCATGACATCAGGACATAAAAACATGATTTTAAATTATTTTCCAAAAGCAAATGTCTACACGCTCTATGAATATGCTTTAGGGATTCAAAAGGATATTATAGATCCTTTTGGAGAAAGTGCGGAAATTTATGAAAAAGTTTTTGAGGAATTGGAAGAATTGATTATTCATATTGTAAAATAGGAGGAAAAAGTGAAAATAGGATTGGCATCCGATCATGGCGGTTTTGAAATGAAAGAGGAAATTAAAGGCTATTTAAAAGATTATGAAGTGGAAGACTATGGGACTTATTCTACAGAATCCGTTGATTATCCGGATTATGGAAAAAAATTGGCGGAGGCTGTTATTTCAAAGGAAGTGGATTTCGGGATTGCTTTTTGCGGAACGGGAATAGGCATCAGTATATCTTGTAATAAAGTCAAAGGGATTCGCGCCGCGTTGTGTTTCAATGAATATATGGCGAGAAAAACAAGAGAACACAATAATGCAAATATTCTTTGCATTGGCGGCAGAACTACAGGGATAGAAATCGCAAAAGCTATGATTGATGAGTTTTTAAATACGGATTTTGAAGGCGGAAGGCATCAAAAAAGAGTGGATAAAATATGTAAAATGGAGGAGGAATAGTATGTCAAAAGTGATAGTAATGGATCACCCATTAATTAAACACAAGGTCACAATTTTAAGAGACAAGAACACAGGCTCCAAGCAATTCAGAGAATTGACCGGTGAAATTGCAATGTTGATGGCTTATGAAGTGACGAGAAACTTACCTGTGGATGAAATCGAAGTGGAAACGCCATTAATGAAAACAAAAGGTTACTGTATTGCGGGAAAAAAACTGGGATTGGTTCCCATTTTACGAGCGGGCTTAGGAATGGTGGACGGGATGCTCAGCATTCTACCGGCTGCTAAGGTAGGTCATATCGGATTGTATCGAGATCCTGAGACTTTAAAACCGGTTGAATATTATTGCAAATTGCCGGAAGATGTGGCACAAAGGGATATTTTTGTTTTGGATCCCATGTTGGCTACAGGAGGCTCCTCCTCTGCGGCAATCAATTTTTTAAAACAACACGGTTGTACCAGTATTCGCTTGGTTTGTATGATTGGAGCTCCGGAGGGAGTGGCAGTTGTTCAAAAGGAGCATCCGGATGTAGATATCTATTTGGCCAGTCTTGATGAAAAATTAAATTCTCATGCTTATATTACTCCGGGCTTAGGGGATGCAGGAGATCGCTTATTTGGAACAAAATAAATACTGTTTTCATAATGAAGGCTTTTCTTAAAACAGATGAAAGATGATGTTTTTAAGAAGAGCCTTTTTAGTATATAAGAGGAGGCGGGCGTTGAAGAAGATTTTTTCCTTTTGAAATATTTGGTATAATATTTGCAGGAGGCAAAGATGCATTATTTCACAAAGACTTTATTGTTGTGGTATAACGAAAATAAAAGAGACTTACCTTGGAGAAAAAGTAGAGATCCTTATAAAATATGGCTATCTGAAATTATGTTGCAACAGACAAGAGTAGAGACTGTGATAGAAAAATATAATTCATTTTTATCTCGTTTTCCGACCCTGAAAAGTTTAATTGAGTCGGAAGAGGATGAAGTTTTAAAATTGTGGGAAGGTCTTGGATATTATTCCAGGGCGCTTAATTTGCGAAAAGCCGCAAAACAAATTCAACAAATGGGTCATTTTCCGAGTAATAAACAGGAATTAAAAAAATTATCGGGAATTGGAGAATATACATCCGGAGCTATTGCCAGCATCGTTTTTGGAGAAAAAGTACCTGCAGTAGACGGAAATGTGTATCGTGTATTAAGTCGATATTTCGGAATCGACAAGAATATTTCTCAAAGCAAAACTCAAAAAGAGTTTTATAAGCTTGTAGATTCTCTCTTGCCTGAAGATCGACCCGGAGATTTTAATCAAGCATTAATGGATTTCGGTTCTATGGTTTGCAGTCCCAAGAGTGCAGGTTGTTTGATGTGTATTTTCAAGAATGGTTGTGAAGCCTATAAAAAAGATTTAGTTGAAAAATTGCCGGTTAAAAACAAGCTGAAAAATCGAAGAATAAAAGAAAAAACGGTTTTTTTAATATACAATAACGGAAAATTGGCGTTAACAAAACGTGAGAAAAAGGGAATATTGGCAAATTTATATCAACTTCCCAATACGTCCGGAAGATTGGAAACGGAAAAAGCTATGGAGTATTTAAGGAAGAAGAATATTGATTTTGATCGTTTAGTTTTTAAAGTAGAAAAAAAACATATTTTCAGTCATGAAGAATGGAATATGAGAGCATTTGAATTAGAGGCGAAAGAGGCATCGGCAGAATATATTTGGGCACAGGAAAGTGAAATCAAGGAAAAGTATTCGATTCCAACGGCATTTAAGCAGTTTTTGATATAAGAAGAGAAGGGGGGATTACGTGAACTATAAATTATCCATTGAACAGCAACAGAAGTTGATTATGACTCAAGAGTTACGTCAATCCATCGAAATCTTGCAATTGAATACATTGGAATTGATTGAATATCTTAATCAACAGATTTTAGATAATCCTTGTTTGGAAATGGACTGTGTAGAGTATGAAGAATTATCAAAAAGTGAAGAGATGGCGGATGAAAAAGATTGGGAAAGATTTATAAATGATAGCGCTTTGCCTGCAAATTGTTCCCAGGAATCCAGTGAATATAGTTTTTTAGATTTTTATAAAGAGGAAAAGACGCTGAAAGATTTTTTAATGGAACAATTGAGCTATCTTAACCTTACAAGACAAGAATTATTTGTAGGAACCATCTTAATTGAGAATATTAATGATTGTGGATATTTTAAAGAACCTTTGGAACAAATGCTTCCATTTTTACAGACCGATATCTTTATTGCAAAGAAAATGTTCGATATAATTCGCAGCTTTGAACCTAAAGGGGTAGGAGGTGTCGATCTAAAGGATTGTTTACTTTTGCAAGTTGCAGATTTATCGGAGAAACACCTGGTAAAAAGAATGATAAGAACTCGGTTAAGTGATATTGCCGATAATCATTTGGAACAAATTGCGAAAGAGGAAAAAGTTTCTTTAAAAGATGTGGTAGAGGCTGTAGAAAGGATAAAAGCTTTAAATCCTTTGCCTGGAAGCAGTTTTTCATCCGGAAAAACAGTGCCATATGTTTTAATTGATGCGGAAATTATCAAAAAAGATACGGAAGATGCCTTTGAAGTGAATATGAATGAAACTTCTTTACCGAGGCTCTATATTAATAATAATTATGAAAACATATTGGCTCAGGAAGAAGACAGCGAAGCGAAAAGATATGTTAAAAAAAGTTAGATCAGGCTTTATGGATTATTCAAAGTGTTGAGCAACGTAGGCAGACGATACAAAAAGTAATTGAGAGTATTGTGAAAAAACAAAGTGACTTTTTCAATTATGGTGAAAAATATTTAAAGCCCATGCGTTTGAAAGATGTTGCCGATGAAATTGGTGTACATGAGTCAACAGTATCCAGATCGACAAATGGAAAATATATTCGTACAGACAGGGGGACTTATGAATTAAAAGAATTCTTTACAAATGGGCTTGGAAGTGAGGTATCTTCCGTAACGGTAAAGACACATATGAGAGAAATGATTGAAGGCGAAGATAAGAAAAAGCCATTATCCGATTCCTGTATTGAAAAATTATTGAATAAGCGGGGACTTACCGTTTCCAGACGGACAATTGCAAAATACAGAGAGGAAATGGGAATAAGAAGTTCAAACAAGCGAAAAATATATGAATAAAGATGTTTTAAGTACAAGAAATAAGGTATCATTATAATATTATTATAGAAGAGAATCATCTTGTTTATTTGGATAATTTGATATACAATAATCACGGTTTAAAAAGGTTATTAAAAGGATAAACATTAGATCATAAAAATTTGAAGGAGGAATGTAAATATGAGAGTTGCCCTAAACGGATTTGGCAGAATCGGCAGAGATGTTGTGCGCATTATTTTTGAAGAGAATCGTGGTATTGATTTAGTTGCTATTAATACCTTAGGTGACATCAATATGAATGCTCATCTTTTTAAATATGATTCTCTTTATGGAAAATTTGAAGGTGAAGTGGAAGCAAAGGAAGATTATTTACTCATTAATGGAAAGAAAGTGAATTTTTATTCCGAAAGAGAGCCGGAAAATCTTCCATGGAAAGAATTGGGAGTGGATTTAGTTATCGACAGTACCGGAGTATTTAAAGATCATGCAGGACTTTCCAAGCATATCAAAGCTGGAGCAAAGAAAGTAATTATTACGGCACCGGCTAAGGATGCGGATATTACCGTTGTTATGGGTGTAAATAACGATAAATACGATTCTTCCAAACATCATATTATTTCCAATGCATCCTGTACAACAAATTGTCTGGCACCTTTAACAAAAATTATTCTTGAAAAATTCGGTATTGTAAAAGGTTTAATGACTACAGTTCATGCATACACAGGGGATCAAAATTTACATGATAATTTGCATAAAGATTATCGTCGTGCAAGAGCTGCCGCATTGTCCATTGTACCTACAACAACGGGTGCGGCTAAAGCGGTTTCTTTGGTGTTACCGGAAGTTAAAGGAAAATTAAACGGATATGCAATTCGCGTGCCGGTTCCAACTTGTTCCATTGTGGATGTAACCTTTGAACTTGAGAAGGAAGCTACAGTGGAAGAAATTAATGAAGCATTAAAAAATGCGAGTGAAAATGAATTAAAAGGAATTATGGGATTCTCCGATGAACCTTTGGTGTCTATTGATTATCAAGGAGACATTCGCTCGTCCATTATTGATGCTGAACAAACGATGGTCGTAGGCAACATGGCAAAAGTTGTTTCTTGGTATGATAATGAATGGGGCTATTCTCACAGAGTGGTGGACTTAGCCGAAATGGTTAAGAAAGGCCTATAAATAGAGCATAAGTCCAGTCAATTTGACTGGGCTTTTCTTTTAAAAATCAAAAAAGGAGAAGGTTATGAGCAAAAAAAGTGTCGGAGATTTTAAATTTGCCAATAAAAGAGTTATTGTACGTGTTGATTTTAATGTACCCATGTCCAAAGTAAATAAAGGGGAAATATCTGATGATGCAAGAATTCGTGCAGCAATTCCTACAATCAAGTATCTATTGAAAGAGGGGGCTTCCGTGATCTTGATGAGTCACTTGGGAAGACCGAAAGGCGAATACAATTCGGATTTCACCTTGGAGCCTGTTGCTCTTCGATTGTCCGAATTGCTGGATTGTGATGTTAGATTTTTAGCTTCCAAAACGGTTGTGGACGATGATATTCGAAAGGCTTGTGAGAACTTACGACCCGGTGAAGTTGTATTGTTAGAAAATACCAGATATAGAGCGGAAGAAGAAAAGAACGGAGAAGTTTTTGCCAAAGAATTGGCATCCTTGGCGGATATTTATGTCAATGATGCATTTGGAACCAGTCACAGAGCTCATGCTTCCAATGTGGGCATTTCTTCTTTATTACCCTCCTGTGTAGGTTTGTTGGTTGAAAAAGAAATTGAAATTATGGGAAAAGCTTTAGAAAATGCGGAACATCCTTTTGTATCCATTTTGGGTGGTGCGAAAGTCAGTGACAAAATCGGTGTTATTCAAAACTTAATTGAAAAAGTTGACACCATTCTTATCGGCGGAGGAATGGCTTATACATTTTTAAAAGCTCAAGGCATAGAAATAGGACGTTCTTTACTGGAAGAAGACAAAATGGAATTGGCTTTAGAGTTGATGAAAAAGGCAGAGTCTCAAGGTGTACAACTTTTACTGCCTGTGGATGTGGTCATCGCCAAAGAAATCGATGCGAATGCACAAACCGATATTGTAGATATTCATCATATTCCGGAAGATATGGAAGCTTTGGATATCGGTCCAAAAACTCGTGAAATTTTTGCAGAGAAAATTAGAGAAGCAAAAACCGTTGTTTGGAACGGACCGATGGGTGTGTTTGAAGTTGCTCCTTTTGCAGCAGGAACAAATGCTATAGCCGAAGCTTTGGCACAGACAAATTGTATCTCCATTGTGGGCGGAGGAGACAGTGCGCTTGCGGTTGAAAAAGCCGGATTGAAAGATAAAATTACCCATGTTTCCACCGGAGGAGGTGCATCTTTGGAATTTTTGGAAGGGAAAAAGTTACCGGGGATTGAGGCTATAGAAGATAAATAGGAGATTCGTATGAGAAAAAAAATTATTGCGGGTAATTGGAAAATGAATACAACTGCAACGGAAGGCAAGGTATTCATCGAAAAATTACTTCAAAAAAAATTATCTGAAAAAGTAGATATTGTAGTCTGCGTACCGTTTACACATCTTTGTTCCGTAGGGAAAATGTTAAAGGGAAGCTCCATGAAACTTGGAGCTCAAAATATGTATTTTGATGAGAACGGAGCATATACCGGCGAAATTTCACCGTTGATGCTTTTAGATTTAGGCGTGGAGTATGTGATTTTAGGACATAGCGAACGCAGAAGCCTTTTTCAAGAAGACGATGAATTAATCAATCGGAAGCTTCAATCCGCATTGGCTCACGGGTTAAAACCTATTTTATGTGTCGGCGAAAATCTTGAGGAAAGGGAAACGGGTAAAGTTCAAAAGGTATTGTCTTATCAATTAAGAAAGGGTTTTGATAATTTATCAAGACAAGAAGCAAGTCAAGTGGTTATTGCTTATGAACCGATATGGGCTATCGGAACAGGAAAGACAGCTTCCGATGAAGAGGCGGAAGAGACTATCTTTTTTATCAGAAAAACCATGGGAGAAATGTACGATTCGGAATTTTCCGAGAACATTCGTATTCAATACGGCGGAAGTGTAAAGCCTTCCAATATAAAGGGATTGATGAACATGAAGAATATTGATGGTGCTTTAGTCGGCGGAGCAAGCCTAAATGTGGAAGATTTTGAACAATTAGTGAATTACGAATTATAAATTTATATGTAAAAATAGAATGATTTATCAAAGGAGGAAATAGAAGAAAATGAGTTTAATCCATGATATTTATGCAAGAGAAGTATTAGATTCCAGAGGAAATCCGACGATTGAAGTGGAAGTGTATACGGAAGACGGTTATATGGGGCGTTCCATTGTGCCCTCCGGAGCAAGCACCGGTCAATTTGAAGCGGTGGAGTTAAGAGACGCAGATCAATCCAGATATGGAGGAAAAGGGGTTCTGACCGCAGTTAAGAATGTCAATGAAATCATTGCTGAAGAGATTATCGACTATGACGTTTTTGATCAAGTCGGGGTAGACGAAGCATTGCTTGCTCTGGACGGAACGCCGAATAAAGGAAAATTAGGGGCAAATGCCATACTGGCGGTTTCTATGGCTGTGGCAAGAGCAGCTGCCGGAGAATTAAATCAACCGTTATATCGCTATTTAGGCGGTGTTAATGGAAAAACTTTACCGGTTCCCATGTGCAATATTTTAAACGGTGGAGCACATGCGGATAATAATGTGGATATTCAAGAATTTATGATTATGCCGGTGGGGGCTGAATCTTTTACTGAAGGTATTCGTATGGTAACGGAAATTTTTCATGCTTTGAAAGCCGTGTTAAAAGAAAAGGGACTAAATACGGGAGTGGGAGATGAGGGCGGCTTTGCCCCGAATCTTTCATCCAATGAAGAGGCTTTTCAGATTATTGTGGAAGCTATACAAAAGGCAGGGTATGAACCGGGTAAAGATATTTTTATGGCCATTGATGCAGCAGCATCTGAGTTTTATGATGAAAAAACCGGGAAATATGAATTAACCGGCGAAGGCAAATCTTTTACATCGGAACAATTGGTAGATTTTTATGTTCAAATGGTTGAAAAATATCCCATTATTTCCATTGAAGACGGGTTGAATGAAGAAGATTGGGACGGTTGGAAAATCCTTACGGAAAAATTAGGCAAGAGGATTCAGATTGTCGGGGATGATTTATTTGTAACCAATACGGAGCGTTTAACGAGGGGGATCGAGTTGGGTGTAGGAAACTCCATTTTGATTAAGTTAAATCAGATCGGCACCGTAACGGAAACCATTGAAGCTGTTGAATTGGCAAAAAAGAATAATATGACAGCCATTATCTCCCATCGCAGCGGCGAGTCCGAAGATACCTTTATTGCAGATTTAGCAGTCGCCTTAAATACGGGACAAATCAAAACCGGCGCTCCATCCAGAACGGATCGTGTCGCCAAATATAATCAATTGATGCGTATTGAAGATGAGTTATTTATTACTGCTATGTTTGCAGGACAAAATGCATTTTATAATTTAAAAAATAAATTTTAAAGTTTCATCATAAAAAAAGCTCTTTTGAGCTTTTTTATGATGATTTATGATGATATTTTTATATGATTTTTTCTTGCTTTTCATTAACCCATATGATAAAATTCATATATTGTTGATATCACAGAAAACAGAGATGGAGGTGTTGAACTATGCAAAATGTATTAAGTGTAATTATTTTATTAGCCAGTATAGCGATTATTGCGGCAGTAATGATGCAAGAGCCGAAAAGAGAAGGACTTGGCGCTGCGTATGGCGGGAGTACCAATATATTTGGGAAATCCGGATCCGGTAAAGATGCATTACTGAATAAAGTAACCATTGTTGCATTCATTGTATTTTTAGTAGCTGCTATTGCAATTGCGACAATCAAATAGAAAGGGGAAAAGGCATTGGATAATTTTTTTGTTATTGCAGCACCTATTGTAGGAGTTGTTGCCTTGATATTTGCATTACTTCGTTCCAGTAATATCGGAAAATTAAAAGAAGGCAACGACAGAATGATGGAAATTGCAAGCTACATTCGAGAAGGCGCTATGGCGTTTTTACAACGTGAGTATCGTTCACTAATAATTTTTGTTGTGGTCTTATTTTTTATTATCGGTCTCTTACTTAAGAGCTGGTTTACTGCATTTTGTTTTTTGGCGGGAGCGTGCTTCTCCATGTTAGCCGGTTATATTGGAATGAAAGCGGCAACTCAAGCAAATGTTCGTACCGCTAATGCGGCGAAAGACGGTGGAATGCCGGCTGCATTAAAAGTTGCTTTTGCAGGCGGTTCGGTAATGGGGTTAAGCGTTGTCGGTTTAGGAATTTTAGGAGTGGGCGTTTTATATATGATTTTTCGCAGTCCTGAAATTATTACGGGCTTTGGCTTGGGCGCTTCATCTATTGCATTATTTGCTCGTGTAGGTGGTGGTATTTATACAAAGGCTGCAGATGTGGGAGCTGACTTGGTAGGTAAAGTGGAGGCGGGAATTCCGGAAGATGATCCGAGAAATCCTGCAGTTATTGCAGATAATGTCGGAGATAATGTGGGTGACGTCGCCGGAATGGGTGCCGACTTATTTGAATCCTATGTTGGAGCAATTATTTCGGCTATTACATTGGGGTTGATTGCATTCGGACAAAAAGGTGTTGAATATGCACTATCTTTATCTGCAGTAGGGGTTGTAGCTTCCATTCTTGGAATATATTTTGTTCGCGGAGACGGGAATCCTCAAAAATCATTAAATATGGGAACGTTGGCAAGTTCGATTATTACTGTTGTATCCGCTTATTTTTTAAGCAAGATTATTTTTGGAAAAGCACAGGCATTTATTGCCGTTCTTGTAGGATTGGCAGTAGGTTTAATTATTGCTAAGATTACGGAATATTATACTTCCGATTCATATAAACCTGTTCGTAAAATTGCACATGAATCGGAAACGGGTTCTTCAACAAATATCATTGCCGGACTTGGGGTAGGGATGTTGTCTACAGCTGGACCGATTCTTGTTATTGCAGCGGGTATCATCATTGCCTATTTTGCTTCTAACGGAGCTTCCTCTTCGGCAGAAGGTTTATACGGCATTGCGCTTGCAGCTGTAGGAATGTTGTCTACAGCGGGTATGACGATTGCGGTTGATGCCTATGGTCCGGTAGCTGATAATGCGGGCGGAATTGCAGAAATGTGTGAATTGCCGGAAGATGTTCGTCATATTACGGATACATTGGATTCTGTTGGAAATACTACTGCTGCAGTAGGAAAGGGGTTTGCAATCGGTTCTGCAGCATTGACTGCGCTGTCTTTGTTTGCTTCGTATACACAAGCGGTTGCGTTAAAAGCAATTGATGTTACAAAACCGTCCGTTATTGCAGGTATTTTTATTGGCGGTATGCTGCCTTTCTTGTTTACGGCTTTAACGATGGATGCGGTAGGTAAAGCTGCGAATTCAATGATTGAAGAAGTGCGTAGACAGTTCAGAGAGATGCCCGGCATCATGCAAGGAACGGAAAAGCCGGAATATAATACTTGTGTAGACATTAGCACCAAGGCAGCTCTTCGTGAAATGATTGTTCCCGGATTATTAGCGGTTATTGTACCGATTCTTATCGGTGTAGTTCTTGGATCGGAGGCGCTGGGAGGATTATTGGTAGGCGCTTTGGTCACAGGCGTGTTAATGGCTATTTTCATGTCCAATGCAGGTGGCTCTTGGGATAATGCTAAAAAGTATATTGAACAGGGAAATCATGGCGGAAAAGGAAGCGAAGCGCATAAGGCTGCCGTTACTGGCGATACCGTTGGAGATCCCTTTAAAGATACTTCCGGACCTTCTTTAAATATCCTTATCAAATTAATGACAATTGTATCTCTGATTTTTGCACCTTTATTTATAGGTTCCAATGGTTTCTTTATGTAATTTGTAGATTAAAGACGGTCGATTGACCGTCTTTTTTATGTGAAGAACATTACTGAATTCACATTTTTTATTTTCATATGCATAAACTAATCGGCAATGGGAATAATTAATGTCGAGAGGAGTTGAAAATGAGACATGTTCATTCGAGAAGAAATACAAAAATTTATGGATGACGAAGGATATGAACCGATGACGAAGGAAGAATTGGTTCTGCATTACGATCTTCCAATTTCTGAATATAGGATGTTTTTTGACCTTTTAAAAAGTATGGAAAGAGAGTCGATCATTATTCAAACTCAAAAAGGTAAATATCTTTTAACGAAAAACAGCTCCGAATATTTTACGGGCATTGCTCAAAGAAATAGCGGTGGGTTTGGCTTTGTAAGTACAGAAAATGAAAACGGAGAAGATATTTATATTTCAAAACAAAATATGAAAAATGTAATGCATAAAGACAAAGTATTCGGCAAGCATATTAATAATAAATCGGGGAATAAGCCGGAGGGAAAAATTCTTCGAGTGCTTGAAAGGTCTAAGGAAACCATTGTTGGTACATTTCATAAAGAAAAAAATTATGGAATTGTTATAGCAGATGATGCCAGAGCATATTTTAATATTATGATTCCCAAAGGCAAGATTAACGGAGCAAAAGAAGAAGATAAGGTTGTTGTGGAGATTGAACGGTTTTTCGAGGGACAAAAAAAGCCTCAGGGTAGAATTATTCAGGTTATTGGCAATAAAAATGAAATGGGGACAGATATATTAAGCATCATCTATCAACATGAATTACCCATAGAATTTCCGGGGGCGGTTTTAAAGGAAGTTCAAAATATCGATCAAAAAGTACATCCGGGAAGTTTAAAAAAACGAACCGATTTTTCAGAACTTTTTACGGTGACAATGGATGGAGCAGAAGCCAAAGATTTTGATGATGCCATAAGCATTGAAAGAGAAGGAGAAAATATTATTCTTTATGTGCATATTGCAGATGTCAGTCATTATGTAAAAAAGAACAGTCCTTTGGACAAGGAGGCTTTACTTCGAGGCAATAGCGTCTATCTTTTGGATAGAGTCTTACCTATGTTACCGGAAGCTCTTTCGAACGGAATATGTTCGCTTTTGCCCGGTAAAATTCGTTTAACGAAAACGGTAAAAATGACCATTGACAAAGGTGGAAAAGTAATAGATGCTCATTTTTATGAATCTTATATACAATCTGATTATCGATTAATTTATAAAGATGTTTCAGATTTTTTGGAAGGAAAAGAAGCTGTTTTTGAAGATTCCATATTGAAAGATAAGATAGTGCTAATGCAGGAATTATTTCAATATCTATATAAAAATCGAGTACACAGAGGCGCGATAGATTTTGATTTTCCTGAAACTGAAGTTATTGTCAATGAGAAAGGTGAGCCGATTGAGATTAAACAAGCGGAACGAAGAATTGGGAATAAGCTGATAGAGGAATTTATGTTGATTGCCAATGAAACCGTGGGGGCTTATTATAAAAAGCGGAACGCTCCTTTTATCTATCGAATTCATGAAAAACCATCTGAAGAAAAAGCAGAGGATTTTCTTCAGATTTTACAATTATTTGGTTATCATATCGATCTACAATCCTTAACTCCGAAAGAATATCAAAAGATTATAAAGGAGAGTAAAGGGAAAAAAGAGGAGAAACTGATACACACTTTATTGTTGAAATCTCTTCAAAAGGCAAGATATTCCAGTTGTCCGGATATTCATTTCGGTTTATCGACGGATTCTTATTGCCATTTCACATCTCCAATTCGAAGGTATGCCGATCTTTTTATACATCGAGTTATGCATGAGGATTTAATGAAAAACGGAAATTTTTCTCTTAGAAAAGATGACAAGGAGATTAGTATGATTGCAGATCATATAAGTCGAACGGAGATGAAAGCGGAGCTTACGGAAAGGGCTGTGAATGATTTAAAGAAAGCTCAATATATGAACAACCATATTGGAGAAGAATTTACCGGTATAGTGTCTTCACTGAACAATTTTGGATTCTTTGTAGAAGTGGATAACACGATTGAAGGATTGGTACATTTTAAATTTTTGAGCGACTATTATTATTTCGACGAAAATACATGGACCATTCGTGGAGAGACAAATGGGAAGGTGATTTCTATAGGAGATGAAATTCGGGTTCGGTGTATTAATGTGAATATAGAAGCTAGAGAAATTGATTTTAATTGGATTGAGGAAGAAAAAAATGAATGATAAAAAAATTTTTTCAAATAACAGAAAGGCACGACATGATTATTTTATTCAGGAGATTTATGAGGCGGGTGTTGAATTAAAGGGAACTGAAGTAAAATCAATTCGACAGGGGAAGGTGAATTTGAAGGAAAGTTATGCTATGGTAAAAGATGGGGAAGTCTTTGTTGTGGGGATGCATATCAGCCCTTATGAACAAGGAAATATTTTCAATGTAGATCCGATTCGGACCAGGAAGCTATTGTTGAATAAACGAGAAATCAGGAAAATTAAGCAAAAAATTACGGAACAGGGGTTGACTTTGGTTCCTATAGAACTTTATGAAAATAAAGGTTTAGTAAAATTAGCTTTGGGAATTGCCAAAGGAAAGAAGCTTTATGACAAAAGAGAAGTGGCGGCTAAAAAAGAGGCTCAAAGAAAAATAGAGCAAACAAAAAAATATTATTAAATGTTTGAAATTTTCAGTGAATAAGATTAAACAAATTGACATTTTTCTTCCGACATGGTATATTTTTTGTGAACCTTTAATTGTAACCGGAGAGTTCAACAAGGGATGGTGTAAACACCTTACAAAACAATATAAACTGTTAAGGTATTTTATGCAATCCTAATTATTATTTAGGAGGTATTGTCATGTTACAAGGAAGAAATTTATTGAGTCCGGATGATTTTACACCAGAAGAATTTTTAGAAGTTATTCAATTGGCGCGTGAAATATATAAGAGTCCTAAGGATTTTGCCCATATTTGTGATGGCAAGATTTTGGGGGCTCTTTTTTTTGAACCGTCGACTAGAACACGCTTGAGTTTTGAAGCGGCTATGACCAGATTGGGGGGAGGAGTTATCGGATTTTCCGAGGCTGGATCAAGTTCCGTTTCTAAAGGAGAAAGTTTAATTGATACAATTCGTACGGTTGGAAGTTATGTAGATGTTATTGCAATGCGTCATCCGAAAGAGGGGGCTGCCTCATTAGCTTCCGAATATTCCTATGTGCCGATTATCAATGCGGGGGATGGCGGGCATCAACATCCGACACAAACTTTAACGGATTTGGTGACTATTATGGAAAGCAAAGGGACTTTGGAGAATATGACAATCGGTTTCTGCGGAGATTTAAAATTTGGACGAACAGTGCATTCTTTAATTCGTACCATGACCATGTTTAAGGGGAATAAATTTGTTTTGATTTCGCCGAAGGAATTGGAATTGCCAAAGTATTGGAAGACAGTTGTATTAGATAATCAAAATATTGAATATAGAGAAGTAGAACGGTTAGAAGATGTTTTAGGAGACTTGGATATTTTGTATATGACTCGCGTGCAAAAAGAAAGATTTTTTAATGAAGCAGAGTATATTCGTTTGAAAGACAGCTATATTTTAGATAATAAAAAAATGGAACTGGCGAAGAAGGATATGATAGTTCTTCATCCGTTACCAAGAGTCAACGAAATTGCATTGGAGATGGATAAAGATCCCAGGGCTTGGTATTTTAAACAAGTAAAATATGGAATGTTTGCAAGAATGGCGTTAATTTCAAAATTATTGGGGGTAAAATAAAATGTTAAACATAAACAGTATTACAAACGGGATTGTTATCGACCATATTTCTCCGGGGAACGGTATAAAAATTTATTATATGTTGGAACTGGACAAGGCTGATTATACGGTAGCTTTAATTATGAATGCTCAATCTAAGAAACATGGCTGCAAAGATATGATTAAAATTGAGAATGTTTTGGATTTGGATTTAACTGCACTTGGAGTTATGGATTCTAATATTACAATAAACCTTATTAAGGATGAAAGGATTTCAGAAAAAATTAACTTGGAATTACCGCATCATGTAGAAGGCGTGTTGGAATGCAACAATCCACGTTGTGTAAGTACCAGTGAACGTAATATAGTTCATCGCTTTTCTTTGGTGGACAAAGAAAAGCGTCTTTATAAATGTGACTATTGCGATCATTTGTATAATGTGGAGGATTAAATGAGTTTATTAATAAAAAATGTGCGTATTATAGATTATAAGACAGATATGTGTTGTGATCTTTATATTGAAAAAGATCAAATAAAAGATATTGGCAACCTCTCATATAAAGCAGATGAAATCATTGATGGAAGCGATAAGGTTTTAATGCCTTCTTTTGTTGATACTCACGTACATTTTAGAGATCCGGGTTTTCTTTATAAAGAAACATTGGAAACAGGTTCTCGCGCTGCACTTTGCGGCGGATATACTTCAGTCAATCTTATGGGTAATACCAATCCGATTGTTGATTCTCCGGGAGTGTATGAGGATATTATCTGTAGAGGAAAAAATTTGAATTTGATTGACATCCATTCCGTATATGCGGTTACCAAAGGCTTTGATGGACATACTTTGGATCATTTAAATGATTTACCGGAAAGCGTTCGCTTTTTGTCCGATGACGGAAAAGGTATTTTATCCAATTACACGATGTTTCATGCAATGAATAAAGCAAAAGAATTAGGTGTGGGAATCATGGTTCATGCCGAAGATCCGAATTTGTCACCTTTGGATTATCGCATTGCAGAAGATATCATTACCCTTCGAGATATTTATTTGGCAGAACAAACCGGAGCAAGACTTCATATGAGCCATGTAAGCACTGTAGATTCTATTGATGCGGTGCGTCATGGAAAAATCAAAGGTGCAAATGTCACTTGTGAAGTTACACCTCATCATCTTTCATTATGGGATGTTAATTATCGTGTTAACCCGCCAATTCGGACAAAAAAAGATGTAAAAGCTGTTATTCGAGGTATTCAAGACGGAACAGTAGATTGCATTGCAACGGATCATGCTCCTCATTCCCAGGAAGACAAAGCAAAAGGGGCTCCAGGTATGGTGGGATTGGAAACGGCTTTTGCAGTTTGTTATACAAATTTAGTTAAGACCGGGCGGATTGGATTAAAAAAATTATCCAAGCTCATGAGTAAGAACCCGGCAGATATCTTGGGGATTGATCACGGAGCAATTGAAGTCGAAAAAAAAGCGGATTTAGTTTTGGTGGATATTGAAAAGGAATACACCATTAACAAAAATGAGTTGATGTCAAAGAGTAATAACACTCCCTTTGACGGCGCTAAAGTTTATGGACGAGTGGAGATAACGATTTATAAAGGCGAGGTAAAGTACAGGAGGTAGCTATTATGATTATTGATAAACTCTATGGTCGTGTAAAAGAAAGAGGCTTCGTGTGTGTGGGATTGGATACAGATATATCTTATATTCCCGAATATATAAAAAAAGATGGAACGGTGCGAGATTGGGTTTTTCGATTTAATCAAGGGATTATTGATGCAACAAAAGATATTGTGGCAGTGTATAAATTACAAATCGCTTATTATGAAGCATTAGGACTTGAAGGATTGAAGGCTTATGCTGATACTTTAAAGTATTTAAAAGCAAATAATTTGCTTTCCATTGCGGATATTAAAAGGGGAGATATCTCTGCAACGGCAAAGATGTATGCCAAAGCACATTTTCAAGGTGAGTTTGAAGCCGATTTCATTACATTAAATCCTTATATGGGTTTTGACAGTATCGAACCTTATGAAGAATACCTTGCAAGCGAAAAAAAAGGAATTTTCATTTTATTGAGAACTTCAAATCCAGGGGCTCAAGATATTGAATATAAAATGGTAGGAGATGAATATTTATATTATCATGTAGGAGATGCCTTGGTTGAAATTGGTAAAAGCTATATTGGAGAATGTGGATATAGTGCATTAGGATTGGTTGTAGGAGGAACATATTCAGAGGAAGCGGAAGAAATAAGAACTCGTTACAAAAACAGTTTCTTTCTTATTCCCGGTTATGGTGCTCAAGGAGCAAAGACTGAAGATATACGAAAATATTTAAATGATTTTAATGGAGGAATTGTCAATTCTTCCAGGGGGATTATTACGGCTTGGAAAAAGCAAGAAGATAAGGAGGAAAACTTTGCTTATCATGCAAGAAATGCGGTGCTAAAAATGAGAGGTGATATTTTTGGCTAATACTTATGTTAAGGCATCGATATTATTTCAAGAGAAACAAAACGACCAAGTCTATCTTATAAAATTAAAAGGAAAATTTACAGGAAAACCTGGACAATTTTATATGGTAAAGTTACCGGACAGTGATTTGTATTTGCCAAGACCTTTAAGTATTTGCGATTTAGACAAAGAGGGGATTACATTTCTTTACCAAAGAGTTGGAAAGGGAACTTCCAGGATGGCAAGTTATAAAAAAGGAGATTTTTTGGAAGTCATGGGGCCATTAGGGCAAGGATTTTTTCCGATTTCTGCTGATAAAAAAATAGCTTTGGTTGGGGGAGGAATTGGAATTGCACCTTTTCTATTTTTAGCGAAACAATGGAAGAATTCTATAGATTTATATGCAGGATTTAAAGGAGAACCCTATTTCCTGGAATACTTTAAAAACAATGTTGATAAAATAACCATTGCTACAGAAGACGGTTCAGCAGGCTATAAAGGGTATATCATTGATGTTTTAGAATACAATGAATATGATTTAATCTTATGTTGCGGACCGAATATGATGATGAAAAATCTTCAAAAACGGATTGGCGATGTTCCCGCACAATTTTCTTTGGAGAGTAGAATGGCTTGTGGAATTGGTGCGTGCTTAGGGTGTAGTGTTAAAACGGCTAAAGGAATGAAGCGAGTATGTCATGAGGGTCCGGTGTTTTTAGGACAGGAGGTAATCTTCGATGATGAAGACTAATCTTTGTGGTATTGAGTTAAAAAATCCGGTTATTGCAGCTTCCGGGACATTTGGCTTTGGAAGAGAATTTGAACCGTATTTTGACTTAAGCTTATTGGGAGGAATTTCGACAAAGGGATTGACTTTACAAGCTCGAGAAGGAAATAAAGGCATTCGGGTTTATGAAACACCCTCGGGAATGATGAATAGTATTGGTTTACAAAATCCGTCCGTAGAGGTTTTTATAAAAGATGAGCTTTCTCATATGCAAAAATATGGAACGATTATCATTGCCAATATCGGAGGAAGTCAAATTGAAGATTATTTGGAAAGTATTAGGAAAATAGAGGAAACGGATATACCTATTGTTGAACTGAATATTTCTTGTCCTAATGTAAAAGAAGGTGGAATGGCGTTTGGGATCCGTTGTGATAGTGCGGCGAAAATAGTTTCGGAAGTAAGAAAAGAAACTTCAAAAAAGTTAATGGTCAAGCTTTCTCCCAATGCAGAAAATATTAAAGAAATGGCAATTACTTGTGTCGAAGCCGGTGCAGATGCATTATCATTGGTTAATACATTTAACGCATTGGCAATTGATATATATCGGAGAAAAGCTGTATTCAATAATATTACGGCGGGTCTTTCGGGCCCCTGCATTAAACCTATAGCGTTACGTATGGTACGAGAGGTCTATCAAAGTGTTGACATCCCGATTGTAGGTTTAGGAGGAATATCGAATTGGCAAGATGCTATAGAGTTTATTATGGCGGGTTCTACAGCAATTCAAGTAGGCACGGCAAATCTGGTTAACCCGAAAACGATGGTTGATATTATTCAGGGAATACAAAATTTTATGGAAAAAGAAGGAATTAAAAATTTATCAGAAATTAGAGGGATTATTTAGGAGGTAAAATGGAAAAAAATCTTCAAATTATGAAAGAATTAGATGCGGTATTAACAGGTCACTTTTTGTTGTCTTCCGGGAAACATTCCAATGGATATGCTCAGTGCGCCAAACTGTTAATGCATCCAAAGAAGGCGGAAGAAGTTTTAAACACTGTTGTTGAGCAAGTGAGAGATTTAAAAATAGATAAAGTTATCGGACCGGCAATGGGAGGAATTATCGTCGCCTATGAAATAGGCAGACAATTGGGTGTTCCGGCTATGTTTACGGAAAGAGAAAATGATGTAATGACTTTAAGAAGAGGTTTTTTGGTTGAAAGGGGCGATCGGATTTTGATTACGGAAGATGTGATTACCACAGGAAAATCAAGTCTTGAGACTATAAAAGCACTTCAAGTGTATGATGTGGAAATTGTGGGATTAGCGGCGATTGTAGATCGTAGAGGAACGACTGAATTTCCATACCCGGTGTATTCGGCATTAAAACTTAGCATTGATACATATGAAAGTGAAAATTGTCCGTTATGCAAAGAAAATATTCCTTTGGTAAAACCAGGAAGCAGAAAAAAATTTTAAATTTTCGATAGTTAAAAAGTGATATAGAAACGGGGTACGGGTATATTCTTGAATGAACCACCTAAGCTGTTCAAGGAGATGTCCGCACCTTCCTTATATCTTGATTTATGTTTTCTTAACTTGTAAATATTCTCCGATGTTGTACAGTATTTTCCATCTTCTTGAGAATTACACTTTTTATTCTTAATGAAAGAAACTGCAAAATTAGCACCGGAAATGAAAAAACATTCAAAAGAGAAAAGGAAGAAAAAAAGAGAGAAAAGACTTGACAGAGGGGGGGGAAGCTGGTATAGTAAGGAAGCTGTCGGGGGAAAGGAAAAGGAAACGGAAGAAAAAAAGAGAAAAAAACCGTTGACAAAGACTGAACCGACTGCTATAATAATAAACGTTCACTCTT
>KI259820.1 GCA_000467935.1 Peptostreptococcaceae bacterium oral taxon 113 str. W5053 | reverse complement strand
CATTCCTTAGGGGATGCTTTTTTCTTTGCGTATAAAAATGATAAGAAAGAATAGAGTTTTTGACAGGAATCAGGTAAAATAGAAACAAAAGGAAAACAAAGGAGGTTTTATTTATGTTCGAACAAATCCAATTCCCTAAAAAAGGCGAAGAGATTATTGTAATGCATACAACAAAAGGAGATATCTCTCTTCGATTATTTCCGGAAGCTGCACCGAAAGCTGTGGAAAATTTCAAGACGCATTGTAAAAACGGGTATTATGACGGCGTAATTTTCCATCGTGTAATTGACGAGTTTATGATTCAAGGGGGAGATCCTACCGGTACAGGTCAAGGAGGAGAAAGCATTTACGGAAAAGATTTTGAAGACGAATTCCATAAAGATTATCATAATATTTATGGTGCTTTATCCATGGCCAATGCAGGTCCGAATACCAACGGCAGTCAATTTTTTATCGTTCAAAAAAAAGATGTGGATAAAAGTACCCTTGAGCAAATGCGAGAAGCGGGAGAAAAAGCAGGATTCTCAAAAGACGTGGTGGATGCTTACGAAAAAATGGGAGGGACACCTTGGTTGGATTTTCGTCATACAGTTTTCGGACAAGCTTTTGACGGCATGGAAGTTGTTGAATCTATTGCAAAGGCACCTCGCAATGCTATGGACAGACCTTTAGAAGATATTGTAATTCAATCTACTGAAGTTAAGGTATTCTAAAATGACCTCCGTGTTTGAGAAAGACTACCCGGTTTTTCATTTTTTGTGTGATGAAAGAGGGATTTTAAGGCCGTCCTATCTTTTAGGTTATATGGTGGAGCATGCCATCGGTCACGAAAAAAATGTGTTTGAAGAATCCTTGGATGTGATGAAAATGTTGCACTCCTGGCAAGTACATTTTCTGCTCCCCATTCAAAAAGAAAGTGTTCTTCGATTGCGTACTTGGATTAGTGAAGCGAAAGGATTTTTTATTAAACGAGAGTTTGACGGTTTTGATGAAAGTGGAGAGATGGTATTTTTTGCCACCTCCAGATGGCTGTTTTTGGATCCGAAGAAAAGGCGACCCGTTCGTATACCCAAAGATATGATAGAGTTTTTTCCCATGAGAGAGCAAAGTTATTTCGGTAAGAGTCTGTATTTTCCGAAAGATTTGGAAAAAGAAAAATTTATGGAATTTCAAGTGGAAAACAATGACATTGATGAAAATCTTCATATGAATAATGCAGCTTATTTATCCCATGTGCTGAAAAATTATCCTAGAGAGTGGTGTGAAAAAAAGGAGCTTCGTATTTTAGGGATTGAGTATCGAAAAGAATCTATTTTTGGGGAGACTTTGGAAGTAGAACGCAGTATAATGGAGAACGATGAGTATCTTTTCGTGGAACAATCCGGAGAAAATCGAGTAGAAATGAAATTTCAATGGAGAGAACGAAAGGAATAGGCTTTCGTTCTTTTTTTGTGCTCGGATGAAGGAGAAGGAAAATCGGAGAGAATAGTAAGATTTGTGATATAATACGGCTAAGGGGGAAATTTCATGGCGAAAGATTTTGTGCATTTACATGTCCATACGGAATATTCATTATTAGATGGCTTTTGTCCTATTCAACGACTTTTAGAACGTGTGAAAGAACTTCATATGCATAGCATTGCCATTACGGATCACGGTAATATGTTCGGCGTAGTTCAGTTCTATAAGAAGGCTAAAGAATTGGGAATAAAGCCTATTTTAGGTTGTGAAATCTATGTGGCGGAGAAAGATCATAAAATCAAAAGTCAGGATAATCCCATGTATCATTTAATCCTATTGGCGGAAACTCAACAGGGGTATAAGAATTTGTTGAAGATCGTTTCCGAAGCGTATGTGAACGGTTTTTACTATAAGCCCAGAGTATCCAAAGACTTTATTCGAACATATGCCGAGGGGATTATCGCTCTTAGCGCTTGTTTGGCGGGAGAAGTGCAACAGGCTCTTTTGATGAACAACGAGGCTCTTGCCAAGGAAAAAGCATATATCTATCAGGATATTTTTGGAAAAGATAATTTCTTTTTGGAACTTCAAGATCATCGTTTATCGGAACAGCGTTTGGTCAATCGAGGACTTTTACATCTGGCAGAAGAAGAGGGATTTGATTTGGTCTGTACCAATGATGTTCATTATATTCGAAGGGAAGACCATGAAACCCATGACGTTTTGCTTTGTATTCAAACGGGGAAAAAACTGAACGATACGGAGAGAATGCGGTTCCCTTCGGAAGAATTTTATTTAAAAAGTCAAGAAGAAATGGAAGCGATGTTCGGACAAATTCCGGGAGCTATGGAAAACACGGTGCGTATTGCAAAGCGTTGTAATGTGGAGTTGGATTTTCATCATCTTCATTTGCCTGAATTCCCTTTGCCGGAAGGAGAGACGAATACGGGTTATCTTAGGAAATTAACCATGGAAGGTTTGAAGGAGCGCTATCCGGTGTTGGAAGGCAGGCACTTGGAGAGATTGGAGATGGAGCTTGGCATTATTGAAAAGATGGGTTATGTGGACTATTTTTTGATTGTGTGGGACTTTGTTCATTATGCCAAATCGCATGATATTCCCGTAGGACCGGGACGTGGCAGTGCGGCGGCTTCCATTGTATCTTATGCTTTAAAAATTACGGACTTGGATCCGCTAAAATATAACTTGCTTTTTGAACGTTTTTTAAATCCGGAACGGGTCAGCATGCCGGATATCGACATTGACTTTTGCTATGAAAACCGAGGGAAGGTCATTCAATATGTTACGAAAAAATACGGGGAAGATCGAGTCAGCCAAATCGTTACCTTCGGCACTATGGCGGCTCGAGGTGCCATTCGTGATGTGGGACGAGTGATGGATATTCGTCTGGGACAAGTGGATGCTATTGCCAAGTCCGTGCCTATGCAGTTGGGCATTACTTTGGATAAGGCATTAGAAATCAGCAAGGATTTTCGACAATATTATGATGAGGTACCTCAATTTCGCAAATTGATTGATATGGCCAAGGCGGTGGAAGGAATGCCTCGTAATGTATCCACCCATGCCGCCGGTGTTTTGGTATCCAAAGAACCGGTTACCGAATATGTGCCTTTGGCAAGAAACGGAGATATTATCACCACCCAGTTTAATATGATTGAGTTGGAAGAACTGGGATTATTAAAAATGGATTTTTTGGGTCTTAGAACCTTGACTGTTATTCGAGATGCCTTGAAATTAATTGAAAAAGATTATAAAATAAAAGTTCGCTTGGAAGAGATGGATCCCAATGACCCTCAGGTCATTGTTCAATTTAACAAAGCCCAAACCGTCGGTCTTTTTCAGTTTGAATCTCAGGGCATGCGAGCCTTTCTAAAAGAATTGAAACCAACGGCTTTTGAAGATTTAATTGCAGCCAATTCTTTGTTTAGACCCGGTCCTATGGATGAGATTCCAACCTATATTCGCAATAAACACTATCCGGAACAGACGGAATACTTGGATGAAAAGTTGCGTCCGATTTTGGAAAACACTTATGGCACCATTGTTTATCAGGAACAGGTGATGGAAATTGTGCGTCGTATCGGCGGATTTTCTTTAGGGGGAGCGGATTTGCTTCGTCGTGCTATGGGCAAGAAGAAGATGGATGTGATGCAGCATGAACGTCAACGTTTTATCTATGGAGAAACGGATGAAGAGGGAAAGGTGCTTATTCCAGGAGCGGTGCGAAACGGGATATCCGAGGAAGTGGCGGGGAAAATTTATGATTTGATGTTGGACTTTGCCAAGTATGCCTTTAACAAGGCTCATAGTGCCGCCTATAGCTTAGTGGCGATTCAAACCGCATGGCTGAAGGCATATTATCCGGTTCAATATATGGCGGCTTTAATCTCCAGCGTAGTGGGCAATTCCGCCCAAGTGACTTTATACATTCAAGAGATGAAACGGATGGGGATTAAACTCTTGCCCCCGGATGTAAATTTCAGTCGAAAAAAATTTACTACGGAAGAGGGAAAAGTAAGATTCGGACTTTTGGGTGTAAAAAATGTAGGTGCCAATTTTATCGATACTTTGGTAGAAGCCAGAGAAAAATTTGGAGCGTTTGAGTCCATCCAGGATTTTGTGCGAAAAGTCGAAAAAATAAATTTTTCAGTGATGAATAAAAAAGCGGTGGAATCTTTGGTTCGAGCCGGTGCTTTTACCAGTGTCCATTCCAACAGAAATCAATTGATGCATGTCTTTGAGGGCGTCATTGATGCGGAACATGATAAGTCAAGAAAAAATATTGAAGGTCAGGTCAGTTTTTTTGATCAAATGGATACGATAAAGGAGTATCCTTTCCCCGAAGTGGATGAGTTTTCCAAAGAGGAGATTTTGGCGGATGAAAAAGAGATGTTGGGGATTTATTTAACGGATCATCCGTTGCGACCTTATGAAGAGGAAATCAATCGTTGGGTTAATTTTTCCACTTTGGCACTGAAAGAAGACAATTTGGAGGATTTAGATAATAAAAAAGTGGTTGTGGCGGGAACGGTTGAATCTCGGCGAGAACTGTTGACGAAAAAACAGGAGCAGATGGCTTTTTTACAGATTGAAGATTTTTATGCTCCTTTGGATGTCGTGTGTTTTCCCAGAATATATGCTCCTTTGCGTTCTCAATTGGAGACGGGGAGGAAAGGAATTTTCACGGGACGCCTTCAGATTTCAGAGTCCGATGAGCCGAAATTATTATTGGAAAGCTTTATGCCTTTGGGAGAACTTGTCGAAACGGTGTATTTAAAAGTCCGTTCCATGAACGATTCCAAATGGATGGAAGCCAGAGCATGGATGGAAGAAAATCCGGGTAACTGTGCTGTTGCCGTTTATTTTGAAGAAGAAGAAAAGAGAATCAAATTGAAACGATTGACCATTGCCAAAACTCCTATGGTATTGTACAAACTGCGCAATCTGTTGGGAGAGGAAAATGTGGTCCTTTCATAGAAAGAGGTGTGAGAATGAAAAGAATCGGAGTGTTGACCAGCGGAGGAGATGCACCGGGAATGAACGCCGCGTTACGTGCGGTAGTGCGCACAGCGGTGTATATGGGTGTTGAAGTTTACGGAATTTATGAAGGATATCGAGGACTGTTGGATGGGAATATCAAAGAGTTGAATGTAGCCAGTGTGGCGGATATTATTCAGCGGGGAGGAACCGCTTTGCGTTCTGCACGTTGTGCCGAGTTTCATACATCCGAGGGGATTCAAAAAGGCATTGATATGCTCAAGGTATTTAAAATTGAAGGTTTGGTAGTATTGGGCGGTGACGGAACTTATCGTGGCGCTATGGAATTGGCAAAACGAGGGGTTCCGGTTGTGGGAATTCCGTGTACCATCGACAATGATATGGGATATACGGAATTTACCGTCGGATTTTTTACCGCCGTGGAAACGGTCATTGAAGCTATCGGCAAGATTCGAGATACCTCCAGTTCTCACGGTCGTGGAAATATTATTGAAGTTATGGGTCGTCGTTGCGGGGATATTGCCCTTTATGCAGGATTAAGCGGAGGAGCGGAGAATATTATCATTCCGGAAGAACCCTTTAATGTGAATGAGATGATTGAGCGTACCATTCGTGGTCGGAATCGGGGGAAGATTCACAATATCGTACTATTGACCGAAGGGGTTGCCAATGCTTATGAAGTGGCGGAAACTTTGGAAGAACGCACCGGGGTCGATTTTCGCGTGACGATTTTAGGGCATATTCAACGGGGAGGGAGTCCTTCCGCTTTTGACCGAGTGATCGCAAGCCAGATGGGCTATCATGCGGTGGATTATTTGGTTAAGCATCCGGAGGCACAAACCGCATTAGGCATTCAAGGAGGACAAATCGTCTATACCGGGATGTTGGAGGCTGTAAGCAGAAAAAAAGAAATATCGGAAGATATTTATACTATTGCACAAGTATTATCCATTTAAGGAGTGAAATTATGATAAAAAAGACAAAAATTGTTTGCACAATCGGACCGGCATCGGAAAGTAAAGAGGTTCTAAAAAATTTGATGTTAAACGGAATGAATGTGGCTCGATTAAATTTTTCTCATGGAACTCATGAGGAACATCAAGTGCGTATCGACACCATCAAAGAAGTTCGTGAGATGTTGGCTCTTCCCATTGCCATTATGTTGGATACCAAAGGTCCGGAAATTCGTTTGGGTCAATTTGGCGTAGAAAGCGTAGAGTTAAAAATCGGAGATATTTTTACTTTGACACCCAAGGACATTCAAGGGGATCAATCCATTGTATCCATCAGCTATAAAGAACTCTACAAAGACGTTCATGTAGGCGGAACTATTCTTATTGATGACGGTTTGGTGGAATTGACCATTCGAGAGATTACGGAAGACGGGGACTTGATTTGTCGCGTAGAAAATAACGGTATTTTAAAGAGCAAAAAGGGAGTCAATGTTCCCAATATGAGAATTTCCCTTCCGGCGGTAACGGAAAAAGACAAGTCGGATTTGCGTTTCGGTGTGAGAAACGGCATTGATTATGTAGCGGCATCTTTTGTGCGAAAAGCGCAGGATGTCATTGACATTCGTCGTGTATTGGAAGAAAGCGGCGGAGCGAATGTTCGCATTATCGCTAAAATCGAAAATTGTGAAGGTGTAGAGAATGTGGAAGAAATTTTGCAAGTGGCGGACGGAATTATGGTTGCTCGAGGAGATTTAGGTGTAGAGATTCCCGCAGAAGAAATTCCTTTGATTCAAAAGAAAATTGTGTCCACTTGCAATCAATTGGGCAAACCGGTTATTATCGCAACACAAATGTTGGATTCCATGCAGAGGAATCCTCGTCCTACCCGTGCGGAAGTCACGGATGTGGCCAATGCGATTTTGGACGGAACCGATGCGATTATGTTATCCGGTGAAACGGCAGCGGGAAAATATCCGATTAATGCGGTGGAAACCATGTATAAAATCGCATTGAATATTGAGAGTTCGGACAGCTTTAAAGAGGTTGTTTTGGACAGAGTGCATTGGAGAGAGGCCAATACATCCAACGCCATCAGTCAATCCACTTGTACTTTGGCGGACGAATTGGGCGCAAGTGCCATCGTTTCTCCGACAACTTCCGGGATTACCGCTATGGCAATTTCCAAATATCGTCCGGCGGTACCTATTGTAGCGGCTACTTATACCGAAGATGTGCGTCGAAAATTGGCATTGATTTGGGGCGTGGAAAGTGTGCTTTGCGAACAAACCGAAGCCACCGATGAAGTGCTTGAAAAGTCCATTAACGCCGCATTTAATGCGGAATTGATTTCTGAGGGGGACTTAATCATTATTACCGCAGGAATTCCGGCAGGTATCGCAGGAACCACAAATATGATAAAAGTTCACACCGTGGGCAATGTTTTAGTACGAGGGCTTGGCATCGGTAAAAAATCCGTTTCTGCAAAAACCTGTGTGGGTTCATCCAGAGAAGAATTGGAGGGACGCTTTGAAGAAGGCATGATTTTAGTTTCCAAAACGACGGAAGTGGATATGATTGAATATATTAAAAAAGCTTCCGCATTGGTTGTGGAAGAGGGAGGCTTGACTTCTCATGCAGCCATTGTGGGTTTGTCCTTGGAGCTTCCCACAATTATCGGAGCAGCCGACGCCACTTTAAAAATCAAAGACAATGAAACCATTACGGTTGATGCGGCTTCCGGCTTGGTATATAGTGGATGTGTTAAGGCTTTATAGGAGAATAAGCGGGTTTGACCCCGCTTTTTTCATAGAATAGGGAGAAGAGTTTATGGAAATCGGACAAGAAATCAAGATCGTGATTGAAGACATGACCTCGGAAGGCATGGGAGTGGGGCGCTATAAAGATGCTGTGGTTTTTGTGGAAGGCGCTTTGTGGCAAGATGAAATATTGGCGCAGATTACAGGAAAGAAAAAGCGATTCTTTTTTGCCAAGACTGTAAAAATAATCAAAACTTCTCCGGAAAGAGAAGAACCTTGGGCAAGTCATGGAGAAGATGGATGCATCTTTAACGGATTATCCTATGAAGCGGAACAAAAGATAAAAAAAAGATGGATTGCCAATGCCTTAAATCGTATCAGCGGCATGGATATTCCCCCGTTCAATTTATACACCGGAGAGACTGTCGGATACAGAAATAAAGCGGATTTGAAAGTTCAAGACGGACAAATCGGATTTTTCGAACGCAAAAGCCATCGTTTGATTCCCTTGGAAGAACATCCCATTGTACAGCCGGCTATCAACAGAACTTTTTCGGAACTGAAAGAAGCAATTCGCCAAAATCCAAGTGTAACGGACATTACCGTTATGGCGAATGAAAAAGAAGACATTGTGGTTATCTTTCATAAAAAAAATAATGTTCCTTGGAAAGGAGAAGTCAATCCCACATGGATAGCCTATGAAAGTGTATCGGGTCAAAAGACACGTCCTCTGAAAGCTTTAAATCAAGAACGATTGTTTACAAGACAAATTGGAGACCGAGTTTATGCTCTTAGTCCCGACTCTTTCTTTCAAATTAATCGATATATGACGGAGAAACTTTTTGATTTGGTTAAAGAATTTGCAAACCTTAAACAGGGAGAACGCTTGGTGGAACTCTACAGCGGCGTAGGTGCTATGAGCCTTTATTTGGCAAAACAAAACACAAAAATCATCGGCGTGGAAGTCGTCCCGTCTGCCGTCAAAGCCGCCAAAGAAAATGCGAAGAGAAACGGCATTCCAAGCGCCGACTATTATTTGGGAAAATCGGAAAACCTCTTTGAACAAATTTCTCAAACAGCAGATGTACTCCTTGTGGACCCGCCTCGCGCCGGCTTGGATAAAAAATTAATCCGGGATATTTTAAAACACGAACCAAAACGCATCGTCTATGTCTCCTGCAATCCGGCAAGCCTTGCACGAGACCTCTTTTTGTTAAAAGAAAAATATGACTTGAACCAACTTGCCGCTGTGGACATGTTCCCACGAACAGGACATGTGGAGACGGTAGCGCTTTTGTCCAAACTCGATGTCGATAAGCATATAGATGTTGAAATTAAGCTTGATGAGCTTGATTTGACAAGTGCTGAAAGTAAAGCGTCTTATGCACAAATTAAGGAATATATATTAGAAAAATTTGATTTAAAGGTTTCGACACTCTATATTGCACAGATTAAAAAGAAGTGTGGAATTGTACTGAGGGAGAATTATAATAAATCGAAAAAAGAGAAACAGGTTATTCCACAATGCACGCCGGAAAAAGAGGAAGCTATCATGGATGCGTTAAGACATTTTAAAATGATTTAAGAGAAAGGAGATGTATTATATGAGGTGGATATTAAAGATAATTTTATTTCCAATAATATTACTTCTATCAATACTAATTTCTTTTCTAAAATTCATAATCAGTGTTAGTGGAATGATTTTAGGGATATTATCATTCTTAGTGGTATTAGGTTCGATTGCAGCACTTGTACAAAAAGACACAACTACTTTTATTCAAGCACTGGTAATAGCATTTTTGATAAGTCCCTATGGACTACCTAAAATTGCATTATGGCTTACAGCATACATTGAATTTGCAAGAGATAAATTGAAAGAAATATAAAGAAACTAATGAGGTGATAGATAAAATACTATCGCCTTTTTTCATGCCAAAAATCAAAAAAGAAAGGAGGAAGATGATGTGAGTATGTATTTATTTGATGAACAGCCTGTTATCGCAAATAAAACATTGGCAAGAGCATTAGGGTTAAATGAAGCCTTAGTATTGCAACAGATAAACTATTGGATTGAGATAAATAAGAAGTCCGGTAAAAACTATCATGACGGGAAATATTGGACATACAATTCTATAAGAGCACGGCAAGAAAAAGATTTCGACTATATGAGTGTTGATACAGTAAAAAGAACTTTTGCCAAGCTCGAAAAGGCGGGGTATCTTTTGATAGGAAACTATAATAAAGATCCAAGAGATAAAACAAAATGGTACACGATAAATGATGAAAAATTAGAAGAATTATACCTTGAGTTGAACAAGAAAAAGCTGGAGCATGAAAGAAAAATTTTAGAGAAAGAAAGTCGAAATACCATGCACAATGCATTAGGGCAAAATGCACCAATGCAATGACGCATATAGCACCGATGCATTTGATGAAAATCTACCAATGCATTATGGCAGCTTGCATGAACCATTACCAGAGATTACTACAAAGAATTCATCAAAGAATACTTCATATATTTCTTCAGAGAATTCCTCCCACCTACCCATCCATGAAGATAAAGGCTTATATACGATGGGTGGATTGGAGGGAGGTAATAAAAAAATAAAATCATATCAATCCTGTTTAGAAGAACTTAGAGAAAGTACAGGATATAACGAACATATGGAGTTAGGAAATAAGAATATTGCACGAACATATGATGAAATTATTAGAGTTTTAGCTGATGTAATGATATTAAATGCAGATGATACAGTTACTATCAATCAAACAAAGTTACCCGCATATATAGTTCAAGAGAGATTTAGGAGTTTAGATTCATCGCACATGGAGTATCTTGTAAATGCTTTACCAGATAATGAAGCTAAAATAAGAAATGTTAGAGCATTTATTTTAACAGCAGCGTATAATGCACCAAGTAATATGGATGCCTATTATACTGCACTTGTTAGTTATGATATGAGGGAAGGAGGACTTTGATGATAAATGAGGAAATTGCAAATAGAGTAGTAAATATTGAAATAAATGTTTTAAAAGCAACCTATCAGGAGATATTAAATAATATTAATAAATTACATCAACGATCAAAGCAATATGGAGGCTTAGGAAAATTGGTTAAAGCTGAAGGCAGTGAAGTGAAACTCAAAGATATGGCGAAAAAAGGGCAACTGGAAGAAATACCGGTAGAAGAAGCGGAACTGAAAGAACTGAAAAAAGAGCTTAACAAATACGGTGTTAAGTTTTCGGTGATGAAAGATAAAGAAACAGGCAAATACTCCGTATTTTTCCAAGCCAAAGATATGAAAATGATGGAGAAAGCCTTTAAAAATGCCCTTGCAACATCAGAAAAGAAAACGGAACGGAAAGAATCTATCCATAAGAATATTGAGAAGTTCAAGGAGATGGCTAAAAACTCTGTTTCCAAAGACAAAATCAAGAATAAACAAAAGGAGCAGAGCCTATGATAGATAAGATATTAAAAGACATCAGAGGATTATTTAAGGTGCAGGATAAGGCAAAGTTTGCAAAGCAAAACATTCCCTATCTTGCATTTTTCTAGGTTGGAGACATCTTCTCCCAATCATGTAAGAGCATATATAGGTTGCGATGTAACAGACAAAATATTTCAAGGAATATTAGAAGCTTAATACAATGAGCTTTATTCCAAGCGTACACCTTATGGATATACTGACAGGAATCGTTGTTGCTGCTATAATTAAATTCATTATCTATACCAAAGGCAAAAATGCGAAAAAGTTTAGACAGGGGAAAGAGTATGGCTCAGCAAGATGGGTTGCATACTATCAACTGTAAAGGAATGATATATAGACACAAAAAAGGAGGATAACGCCATGATAGAATATACCAATAAAATCACTGCGCTATACTCCCGCCTTTCAGTTGGTGACGAGGACAGGGACGGGGGCGAAAGCAACAGTATCGCAATTAATAACGGTATCGACAGTAAAGACCAAAACACATTGGAATTTGCTCCCTTTATC
>KI259819.1:446-660 GCA_000467935.1 Peptostreptococcaceae bacterium oral taxon 113 str. W5053 | reverse complement strand
CGTATGACCGATTACAACCGCATCATATTCTCCGGTAGCAATCTTACCGATAAATCTCTTTCTGTTTCTTGGCTCAAAGTCTTTTTTATCAGCCACCATAATGTTAGCTGACGGATAAAGCTGCATAAACTCTCTGCCTATTTGACCTGTCAGGTGATTCGGCACGACAAAGAGCGACTTACTACACATTCCAAGCCTTTTACTTTCCATTGCG
>KI259819.1:0-346 GCA_000467935.1 Peptostreptococcaceae bacterium oral taxon 113 str. W5053 | reverse complement strand
TGCGGAAGCGACCATCTCAAAGGTCTTTCCGCTTCCCACCACATGGGCAAGCAGGGTATTTCCTCCGTAAAGGCTTCTTGCAATGGCATTTCTTTGATGAGGTCTAAGCTCTATTTCCGTATTCATTCCCTCAAAAGATAAATTACTTCCGTCGTATTCTCTGTTACGGATAGAGTTAAAACGCTCATTATAGAGCTTTACAAGTCTGCTTCTTCTTTCCTGATCGCTAAATATCCAGTTCTTAAATTCTTCTTTTAGAAGTTCCTGTTTCTGTCCTGCAAGCAGGGTTTCTTTCTTATTTAAGACAGAACTTTTTGAGCCATCCGGATTTTCAATCTGGTCAAAG
>KI259818.1 GCA_000467935.1 Peptostreptococcaceae bacterium oral taxon 113 str. W5053 | reverse complement strand
TCATTTTCTTTCTTCCTCTCTCTTTTTTTTTATTTTATTATGAGTTATCTCATAATAATTTGTTTTATAATCCCATTGTACAAACCGGAATAACTACAAATAATGCTAAAATAGGTATTATGATTTGGGTTACTGCAATATCCAGATACCCTTCTTTATGTGTCAAGTGACATAAATTCAATAATGTAATCTGAGCCCCTTGATGCGGCAAAGTATCTAAGGTCCCTGCAGCAATAACACCGATACGATGAACATATTCCAAATTTACACCCAAACTTACAAAAGTATCCTTCAAAGATTCAAACGCAATAGTAATACCGCCTGATGCAGAGCCTACAGCACCCGCACAAATACCAACCGCAATGGCGACAAACCATAACGGAGAAATGTTCCAACTCAATACCGAATTAACTAAATGTTTAAAGCCTGCGGTTTGCTGTACAACACCACCAAAACCTACTACAACCGCCGTATTCATAATAGCACTTACACCATTTACTCCTCCTGTATTTAAAGGCTTTGTAATTTTTTGCAATCCTCTCCCTTTTAATTTCTTATGAAACATAATTAGAGAAAGAATAATCCCCAAAAAAACCGCTCCCTCTACGGTAATGTGTTTCAATACGCCAACTATTGCATTAGGAGCTTCCTGAGGATACGCTTTTCTTAAATAATCACACACATTAAAAGTTCCTACAATAACCGCTAATGGAATTAAAGATAACCAAAAATTAGGTAAATTGACATCACTCAAAGCCTCTTCATTTTGTTCTTTCGGTAAAGGTGTCAAAGACGAATCATTAAAAAGTTGTCCTTTTTTCTTTGTATAATAGGTTCTCCATTCAAGCCATGCAATAATTGCTACCAATTCAAAAATAACGCCAATCCATCCCGGAATAGGGGCTGCACTTCCCGATGTTCCAAGAGTTCTGGATGCAATGATATTCTGAATCGATGGTGCATTCGGTGCAATCATTGAAATCGTCCATGAACCGGCAGAGATAGCACCCGGAAGAATCTTTCGACTAATATCATTTTCTCTAAATAATTGTAAAGCAATCGGATATAATACAAAAAATACAACAAATCCACTAATTCCTCCAAACGTTAATAGAGAGCCGATTAAAAAAACAATCGATGCCGAAAACCTTCCTCGACTAAATTTAACAATCCCGATAGCCACAGATTTTGCTGCACCCGTTTCTTCATAAATTGCTCCAAATACCGCTCCTAAGAAGAAAACCAAGAAAAATCGCTCAACATAATATGCCGTTGATTTCATAAATGGTCCTAACATTGTTTCTGTAACAGGTAATTTTGCAAGAATTGATACAATTAATCCAACCAAAGGACCCATGATAACTGCACTTACACCTTTAAAAGCAAGAATTGTAAATAACCCCAAAGCAAAAATGATAATAACAATATCCATAACATTCCCTCTTTCTTTTCTATAAATTATCTTTTTACGCCTGTTTTTTTGTTGCCATTACAATTGCCTCTCCAACAACAACAAGCTCTCCTCGTTGATTAACAACTGTTGTTTTCATATGAGCAATACACTTTTCCGGAATAATTTTAGTCACCTCTCCCGTTGCCGTAATTGTATCTCCAATATATACAGGAAGTAAAAACTTACAAGTCTGACCCAAATAAATCGCATCCGCTCCTGGAATCAGCATCCCAACTATTGTTGAGAAAAAAGAAGCTGTTAACATTCCATGAGCAATTCTTCCTTTAAAACGAGTTCTTTTCGCATATTCTTCATTGACATGAAGTGGATTAATATCTCCAATAATCCCAGCATAAGCATATACATCTGCTTCACTTATAGTTTTAGAAACACTTTTAGTCATGCCGATAAAAATTTCGTCAATACTATATCCACTCATGTTCAAACTATTATCATCGGTTAAAAACATGTGCCCCTCCTTTAAATCTCTAATCCCATTTTCTCTTCTCTGAAAATACGAGCGTCCATCTCTTTAAGATTTTCTGAAATCAACGGCTTAAATTCCATTTTGTCTAAAATATCTTTTTCCAAATCAATTCCCGGCGCTATTTCAATAAGCATTAAACCCTTTTCAGTCAATTTGAAAACGGCTCTCTCTGTAATATACAGGACTTCCTGTCCTGTTTCCATCGCATATTCCGCCGAAAAAGAGATTTGTTCTACATTCTTTTTAAACTTTATATTTTCTCCTTCTTTTAATATAACCAACTTTCCATTTTGAATTTCTTCTTTTAACCCCTTTGCCGTAAACGTTCCTGTAAATCCCACTTTTTTGGCATTTTGAGTAATATTGACAAAGCCGCCAGGTCCAACAACTCTTCCGCTAAATTTAGATACATTAACGTTTCCTTTTTCATCAATTTCCGCTGCCCCAAGAAAAGCTAAATCAATTCCCCCTCCATCGTACAAATCAAAAGTATCCGGTTGTTTATAAATAGCTTCTGGATTAACCGTTCCTCCAAGCAACACACCTCCCGTAGGAACTCCTCCTAATACGCCAGATTCTACAGATAGTGTGAAAGCTCCATTAATTCCTTCTTCCCCGGCAACAGAACCCACTGCATCCGGAACACCTAAACCAAGATTAACTAAAATTCCCGCTTTTAATTCAAATGCACCTCGACGACCACAAACTTTACGATTGTTCAAAGGGATCGGTTCAACTGCATCCATTGGAATGGTAATATCTCCAGTTAATTCCGGGTGATAAATTAGTTCTGTAATGCTTTGCCCGCTTATATCGGGATCTCCTTTCACAACATAATCAACCATAAAACCATGAATATTGATATCTCGCGTTGGAATAGTTCCTTTTACGACAACTTTGTCCGCTTCCACTACGACTATGCCGCCTGAATTATGTGTAGCCATTGCCATCTCCATTTGTTCTGTATAACACGCTTCTTTTTTTAAAGTGCAATTACCATATTCATCGGCATAACTAACTTTGATAAAACAAATATCAATAGGAAAAGTATTATAATGTAATTGTTCTTTCCCATTAACAGTTATCAACGAAACTATTTCTTCTCCTGATTCAATTGCTTTTCTATTAACCTTACACCCTTCTAATCTCGGATCTGCGAATGTCTTTAACCCAATATGAGTCAAAACCCCGGTTTTTCCCCCTGCAATAGCTCGAATCAAATGACTTGCAACTCCCTGCGGAATCATATATGCTGCAATCTGCTCTTCTACAACCAACTTATTTAACCTAGGTTCTTGTCCAATATGTCCGCAAATTAATTTTTTAAGTAATCCGACTTCCCCCAAATTATTACAACCACCTTCTTTTCCATCTCCACTGGCGGCAGCATGAAATAAAGTTAAATTTTTTGGAAGACCTGTATTTTTATATCTTTTTTTTAAGCCCTGTAACAAACTCTCAGGTATCCCGTAAGTGATAAATCCGCCCACACCAATTGTCATTTCACTTTTTACCAGTTCTACAGCTTGTTGAATTGAAATTTGTTTTGTCATTTTCCCCTCCTTAATTGTATTTAAAAAAGCAAAAACAATGTACCGACTCCTAAAAGTTAGACCCAATAACCTAACGTTTGGAAGTCACCTCATAAATATGTAACTTTTTACTTTTCATAAATTTTAAAAAGACAATGTATAAAACAAATATCATCAGAAATCGTTTTCCCAACTAATACAACTTTACTAATGAAACTTTCCATAAGTTTAAATTTTATTCTCATTAACATTTTTAATAATCTTCCATATATGGTTATTTAAAGATGGTATTTAAAGATTGTCAGATTAAATCTCTTTGCAATATGCACTTTTAAGTGCCTATCTACAGCACACTATCTATGCTATATATTGCCTCCTTTTATAGGCTATCGTCTTTTGTTTTTTCTTGTCCTAATATCTCTTAATTTTAAAGGATATTTTTATTTTAAATAATATTATGCAATACTATATTTGCTTAAAACATAAGTAAAAAGTGTACAAATTTGGAAATTCTTAAGTAGATAGTAAATACATAAATAAGTTTTCGACTGGTGAACCATTAAACCATTATGTTTGTTTTTGAATATTGGTGTGCAAAAATATATTAGGAGAAGGATTACTAATAAAAATTCAAATATTTAAAACTAATGTATTGACGCATTGATAACAGAACTTACTATTTGATTATAAATCAGAATACAAAAAGATTAATTTCGTACGCACATCCTTTGCCGCTAATTTACATTTGTTTAATTGGTATTTCTTTCCGTTTTTCAAAAGGTAAGTTCTCTGTGCAAAATTACAATCGACTCAAATCGTCGCGATAAACATTATCAAATCATAACATTGAGTTCTATTTGGCGATATTGAGTCAACTGCCGTATTTGAGTGTATAATGAATTCCCGTTTTTTGATGATTCTACGTGCTTCCTCCGGCAAATATTTTTTGTATAACGATGTCAGTTTATGTATATTGAGATGAGCCATAACAAGAATGAGCTTCTCTATATTTGGATACATCTCATCCACAAGGAATTTTATTCTCTCCGCCCCATCAATTGCTTTACGATGCTCTTGCACAGTATACAATGGTGAACACATCCGAAGATTCAATAAAAGCAAAATACTGTATGTTCCTTCTCGTGCATATTTCACAACACGTTATACCTTCGATATTGTCTTTAGACCGGATGTCCCGGCCACTGCGGCAAGACCTAAATCGATTTTTTAAAGTACGACAAAATCGTTTCTCGGCTCATCGGTTCATCCAAGATACATTTCATTTCTTTTTCGAGTAACCGTATTGTCCACCGACTATGTCCTTTCGGTGCAGGGTTATTGTCAACTGCAATTAATCTCGCTTCTGTACATCTATCCACTTTACGACGAATCTAATCGGAGTTTTCATTTCACTTGCATATAAGAACTCTGCCAATGCCACCTTCTGAAAACATCTTTACTACACTCGCCATCACAGCTCTCCTTACACGATAGGATGCTATACATTGTTCATACGCAAATGCAAGAGGATGAGTCTCATCTAAAGCCGATAATAAGGCAACGATTGGATGCCGTTTGGTTAATATACTTCTTTATTTTATGATATGATTCAATTGCTTCACATCTTCATTGAATAATCAAATGAAATCATCTTTAGGATAAACCATATCATAACCTATTTAATATACTGTTCATTTTCTTATGTGCAGTATATCACAAATCGTTAATTAGTTCAAATATTAATATGCCGCTGCACTACTAGAAAATAAAATGTCTAAAACCAAAGAAAAAATATTCCATGATCTCCTTGACATTACTATGCCTCTAGTTGATAGAAAATTGCAATGTGTATTTTTTTGCACCTTAGAAACGGAGCTTTACGATTTAATCAATTACAAAAACGTCTTCCCTTTGTAACTCCCAAAATGTTAACACAGCAATTGCGTGATTTAGAACGAAGTAACTTACTGTTTCGAAAAATATACCCTGTTATTCCGCCTCACGTTGAATCTTCTTTAACCGAATATGGAAAAGTATTTATACCTATTCTAAAAACCATGTGCCAATGGGGAAAAACATTTTCTAATACCTGTAAAATTACTATAGATACTTCTTGCCAAGAAAAAGTTATATAAAAAAGAAAAATCTGAAAAAGCAAAAATAGATTGACCGTTGCGATAAAATTTAACTGCATAAAAAATGAGTATTCATTTCATGTGGACAATCTTTATAACGATAGAATCTCTTTTTTAGACATGTTTTTGTGAATTTAATATTCTATCATTTTTTATTTTTTAATGTCATTTCAATTTTGACTATATATCAATATATATGACTTTTTTAATTTTATATTGACTAATCATACTATATATAGTATAATCAACATGTTAAATTTTTATATTTATTTATTGATATTTAAGGAGGATGTACTATGTTAAGCGTAATTAAGCGTGACGGTCAGAGAGTACCATTCGATAAAGAAAAAATAGCCATTGCAATTACCAAAGCGATGAACAGTTCCAGTGGCGTATATGAAGAGGGTCTCGCGGAACGAATTGCATCGGAGATTGAAGAATTTGCACGAAATTTAAATAAGGAAATGACTATTTACGGGATTGAAGATCAAGTGTACTATAAACTGATTCAATATAACAATCCTGCCACCGCCCGTGCGTACGAAAATTATAAAGCCGTGCAAAGCTTTAAGCGCAAAGTCAATACCATTGATAATGATGTGGTCACGATTTTAAATCGCAGTAATATTGACGTTATGGACGAAAATTCCAATAAAGACGCTAAAGTCGTTTCTACGCAAAGGGATTTAATTGCCGGGGAAGTTTCCAAGGATATTGCAAGGCGTCTCATTATTCCAACGGATATCGTTCAAGCACATGATAGTGCCGCCATTCATTTTCATGATATGGATTATATCATTCAACCTATGTTCAATTGTTGCCTAATCAATTTGGAAGATATGTTAATGAACGGCACAGTCATCAACGGAAAAAAAATTGATTCTCCCCACTCTTTCCAAGTAGCTTGCACTGTTACCACTCAAATTATCGCACAAGTTGCCAGCGGTCAATACGGCGGTCAAAGCATCAACGGTATCGATCGTATTTTAGCTCCCTTTGTTCGTCGTTCTTTTAATCGCTATCTTGCAGCCGTTGTGGATGAACAAAAGGAAGTCTACGGAATTGAGCCGGATATGGAAAAAGCTAATGAAATTGCATGGAAACGTACGAGAAAAGAAATCAAAGACGGCATTCAAACCATTCAATATCAAATCAATACTTTGATGACTACAAACGGTCAGGCACCTTTTGTTACCTTATTTATGCATTTTATGCCCGGCTTTGAATATGAAAAAGAAGCCGCTTTGATTCAAGAAGAAATTTTAAAACAGCGTTATGAAGGCATCAAAAATGAACAGGATGTCTTTGTGACTCCCGCTTTCCCAAAACTCATCTATGTTTTGGATGAACACAATATTCGCAAAGACAGCAAATACTATTACTTAACGCAACTTGCGGCAAAATGCACTGCAAAAAGAATGTATCCGGACTATATTTCTGCAAAGAAAATGCGAGAAAACTATGAAGGCAATGTGTTTAGCCCCATGGGTTGTAGAAGTTTCTTAGCTCCTTGGAAAAATGAAAAAGGAGAATATCAATTTAACGGTCGTTTTAATATGGGGGTTGTATCCATCAACCTTCCTCAAATCGGTATCTTAGCCGGAGAAAACGAAGAAAAATTCTTTGCAATTTTGGACAAACGTTTGGCTTTGGTTAAAAAAGCTTTAATGCTTCGTTTCAATCTATTAAAAGATGTGACCAGCGACTGTTCTCCTATCCACTGGCAATACGGTGCGATTACCAGATTAAAATCCGGTGAAAAAATCGAATCCTTTTTACGAGGCGGTTATTCCACGATTTCTCTGGGATATATCGGAATTTACGAAGCTTCCAAACTGGTTACCGGGAAGAGTCACACCACGCCGGAAGGCAAAGTTTTTGCATTGAAAATCATGGACAAATTAAATGAAGCCATCCAAAGGTGGAAAAAAGAAGAAGGCATCGGTTTTGCCCTTTACGGCACTCCTGCCGAAAGTTTAACCCATCGTTTCTGCTCTATTGACCGGGCAAGATTTGGAGAAATTAAAGATATTACAGATAAAGGCTACTATACGAACAGTTATCATGTGGATGTTCGTGAACATATCAGCATTTTTGATAAATTTGATTTTGAATCCGCTTTCCAAGCCCGCTCTACCGGCGGTTGCATCAGTTATGCGGAAATTCCCAATATGTCCAGCAATCTTGAAGCTGTAGAGACGATGATTGAATATATTTATGACCATATCACCTATGCGGAATTCAATACAAAATCCGACTATTGCCATGAATGCGGTTTTGACGGAGAAATCAAGGTCAATGAAAAGAATGAATGGGAATGCCCCCAATGTCATAATACGAACAGAAATCGTTTGACAGTTATTCGAAGAACTTGCGGATATTTAGGAGAAAACTTCTGGAATGAAGGCAGAACCAAAGAAATTAAGGACCGGGTGTTACACATCTAATGCGTTACGGTCAAATTCGGAAATATGATATTTCCAATGGCGTCGGTATCCGGAGCAGTATTTTTGTCACCGGTTGTACCCATGCCTGTCCCAACTGTTTTAATGAAGAATACCAGGATTTCCATGCAGGAGAATTATGGACAGACATACAAACTCAGGAAGTGATTGAATATTTAAAAGACCCTCAGGTTGCCGGGCTGACTTTATTAGGCGGTGAGCCCTTTCAAAACACCAAAGAGTTGATTGACATTGTTCAAGAAATAAAAAAGGAAATCCAAAAACCGATTTGGGTTTATTCCGGCTACACTTGGGAAGAGTTGATTTCCAATCCCCTCCAATTGGAATTATTAAAAGAATGCGATATACTGGTTGACGGTCGTTTTCAAGAAGAGCTCAAAGATTTGATGCTTCGTTTTCGCGGCTCTTCCAATCAGCGCATCATCGATATCCAAAAATCTTTACAAGAAAATAGGGTTATTTTATTTATGGAATAAAGTGACTGTCTTTTTTCAACACCTTATAAATAAAAACCACTAGTGAAACTAGTGGTT
>KI259817.1 GCA_000467935.1 Peptostreptococcaceae bacterium oral taxon 113 str. W5053 | reverse complement strand
CTTCCCACATCAAAAAACAACGGTTGAAAATCCCCTCGGATACCTTTGGATGATTTTTTCGTCAAAAAAAGAAGGAGTGTTTACTCCTTCTTCTTTTTCCTTCTCTTTTCTTAGAGGATGCTTGCAAAGACGACGGTTCCATGCCCCGTTTCTTCAAAGGTGGTTCGTACCCCGTCGACTTTCACTCGGTACGGGGCTTTGGTGTTTTTCGGAACGGGGATTTGTATAAAGAGGTAGCCTTTGCTTCGGACCAGTTTTCCGTTTTGGTCGATTAAGCGGATGCTCAGTTTTCCGTTTCCTTTTCGTTCAACTTTGATTTCTTTTGCTCCGTTTAGGGCGTACGGTGTTCCTTCCACGTTGACGGTTTCTCCCTCCGCGATGCCGGTTAAGTGTATTTTTTCCACGTCTCCCGTGGGGCGGATGACGAAGCTTATTTGTCCCTGCTCTTCCGCGAAGGTGGTGTATGTTCCTTCCACTTTCACTCGGTACGGGGGGGTTAAGCCTTCCGGGAGGGGCATGGTGAGTTTCACCGCTCCTTTGGTTTGGACTTTGTTGCCCTCTTTGTCTAAGAAGTTAAAGTGGGTTTTGCCCTGTTCCCTTATGGCGATGTCTAATTTCACCGCTCCGTTAAAGGCGTTTTTGGTGCTTCGGGCGGTGTAGGTTTTTCCGTTTACAACGGTTTCCAGGGTGATCCATTCTTCCGGGGTTTGGTCCTCTTCCGTGGAGGGGATGGTTGTGGAGGGGATATAGGGTGTGGCGGGTTTTGCTTTCCAGAGGGCTTTGACGCTCAGGTCGGCGATGATGTTGTTGATGATGTCTCCCGGATTGTATTTTGTTCCGTCCGCTTCCCATTGGTCGAAGACTTGTCCTGCAGGCGGGGTAAATCCGCATGGAGGCAGGGTGTAATTGTCTCCGTCGTTGACGGTTACATCGGGCATAGCTCCCCCTCCGCCGTTCTTGTCAAAGCTTACGGTATGGATGGCTCCGGTAAAGTAGCCGGGATTGGGTATGCCCCCGTCGATTCTGGCATATTCTTTATCGATCTTGGCGGGGTTATACACCGTTCCCTGTCCCCCTACCAGAGCGATGCAGTTTTGAAACATGTTATTGCTGTTTGTCACTTTTGCGGTTGTAAACTGACCGGAGGCGGTGATGGTTGTTAAATCTTTGCAATCCTTGAACATCTCCTGCATCTCGGTGACTTCGCCGGTATGAAAGGACCTTAAATCCAAGCTTGTTAATTTCTCGCAACCGTCAAACATCCATTTCATATTGATGACTTTTTCGGTATTAAAATTGCGGACATCTAAAGCTGTTAAGGCTTTGCATTGGTAGAACATCTCCTGCATATCGGTGACGTTTTCGGTATGAAAGGAACTGACATCCAAGCCGCTTAAT
>KI259816.1 GCA_000467935.1 Peptostreptococcaceae bacterium oral taxon 113 str. W5053 | reverse complement strand
ACAGACAGACAGACAGACAGACAGACAGACGGACGGACGGAAAGAATACCTCTGTCCTTTTTGCCTGCCCTTTTTTTAAAAACCATCGGTTGAAACAATCCGTAAGGCGATAAACGCCCTGCGGATTTTTTTATATCCTAAAGCTAGAAAAAGATAAAAAACAAAAAAGGAGGAAAAAGATATGAAACACAAACAAAGAATCATCGCCATCATCCTAAGCCTACTCATGATCTTCTGTGCCGTCCCCGCCTATGCGGCGGAGGACAAAGACACCTTGGATAAGGCAAAGTTCCAAGGGGCGGTACCTAATGATCAGGCGGAGAAAATTCACTTCTGTAAAAAAACCGACATGCCGGCGGAAGCCACAAAAGACAAAGGGGATATCAGCGTAGCGGGTGCGGGAGGAAAAATCCATGTCTATGCCGACAATGCCGAAAAGAAATACTGGGTGGTTCATGAAGCGGACGGCAAAATTTTCTTCCCCAAAGATTCAGAACGTTTATTTTTCGAATATAAAGAACTTACCGCCCTTACCTTTGATCAGATTGATACCGGCGAAGTCACCATTATGAGGGACATATTCAATGGTTGCAAGAAATTAACCGACTTGGATTTAAGTCAATTTCACACCGAAAACGTCACCGATATGGGATGGATGTTTACCGCTTGCGAGAAATTAAGCGGCTTGGATGT
>KI259815.1 GCA_000467935.1 Peptostreptococcaceae bacterium oral taxon 113 str. W5053 | reverse complement strand
TTTGATCTATTTTTATTCTAACACCATAATGAATTATTGAAAATCAGTAAAATAGCTGATAGAATAAAAATAAATGGAATGCGAAGCGATGAAATGGTTGGATAAAATATAATTTTATCAAGGCAAAAGAACTGAAAGACAGGAGGTAAAAATGGAAGCCAAGAGCCGAAGGTTTCAATATTGGAAGAGAATACAAGCGGGGATTCTCTTTTTTGTATTTCTTTTTGGAGCACTTTTCATGGGTTCTGCGCAGCATGCATTTGCTACGGAAAGAGTGGGGAGGGAAGAAGTTACTCGTGTTGACGGAAGGGGAAGAGATGTTGCAATACGAGAAGGAGGAGAGGATATTGTTATTGTGCCAAGTGATCCAAATACTTCGGTACCGGAAGGCTATGTAAGAGTAAGTTTTAATAAAGGGAGTTATGGAAATTTTGGTGAAGGAAAGCAATTTATATTTTTTATTTTAAAAGGCAAAACTATTGCAGATGCCAAAGCGGCGAATCCGGCTCTGGTGATTCCTACAGTAAAGGCAAATACAAAGTATATACATAAAGGTTGGCGTCCAGAAGGATTCAAGGTTTATAAGACGGATTTGTCGGATTATACAATGGCTATTAATGGAAATATACAATTTCAAGCTCAATATGAAGAAAAACCTGTAGTGGTTGAGGATGATCCTAAAGATACTGATTATGTAAAAGTTGCTTTTAAGGCTTTAGAAGGTGGAAGTTTTGGACAGGATAGTAGTAATAATTCAATAAAGACTAAAGAGTTTTATGTGATAAAGGGCACGAGACGAGGACTATTGTATATCAATGTAAAGAATAAAGCAGTTCCGATTCCTGACCAAGGGTATGCTTTTAATGTGTGGGATCCTGTAATAGTAGATGAGATGAATCGAATTCAGGGAGGTGAAGTATTTGAAGCAAAATTTAAAAAAATAGTGATTGGTCCTGTGAATCCCGAAGAGATAAATCCGGATGATATGAAATACTGGACTGTAAATTATGTTAAAGGTGAACATGGAACGGTGGCGCAAGCGAATACATTCTATGTTTTAAAGAAGGGAAAGAATACTTTAACAAGCTTAATTGCTCCGGCGATTATACCGGAAGATGGATGGAAGTTCACGGGTTGGGATAAAATTGATACTACGGAAATTAATCAAAATTTAACCATTACAGCCCAATACAAACAAAAAGTTGTGACAGAAGACCCGAAGGATAAAGACTATGTAAAAGTAGATTTCTCTGCAGAGGAGGATGCAATCTTTGAAACCGGTTCAATAACATTTTGGATATTTAAAAATGAAATTATAAGGCTAACAACCCCAATAGTAAAGGGAAAAACAGGCTGGACATTTATTGGTTGGGATCCGGCAGTGAAAACGAGTTATAGCGAAGACACGACGCATAAGGCTCGATATGTTCAAAAACCGGTTATCATAGAAGAACATTCAAATGACGCTGACTATATTAGAGTTACTTTCCATGCAAATGGAGGTCGAATTGGAACTGTAGGGACTAAAGATGTTTGGGTATTAAAAGGAATAGCGAAATTCAGTGACGTCAAGAAAAAAGTAACCGATCCGATCAAAACGGGTTCGACTTTTAAAGAATGGAAAGATGCTTTAACAAACGGGACAAAAGTGCCGGAAGATAAAGTTTTTAATACGGATGGGGAAACTTTCTATGCCGTTTACATGAAAAGTATAGGTTCCGGTTCTGTCATATCACCGCCGTTAATACTTAATACACCAAAGTTTTTTACGCTAAAAGATGAAGCGAACATAAGATTGGAAGATGAAAAACAGGGCAAGATTTATATTGCGGAGGGAACAAAGGAGGCATTAAACGGAGCGGTTAAATTAGACATTGCAGTTGACGAACAAGGAAAAATTCATATAAACTTTTTGGATAAAGATGGTAATTTTGTGAAGACAAAGGGAGCGGTTAAGCTTATTATGCCCATCAAAGAGGGCTTGGAAGCTCCCTATCGTGTAAAAGTAAATGGTGTTTATACCACTTATGGGGAAGAAAACGGATGTTATAGCATTGTTCTTCGTCCAACGGCAGATGTGGAAATGATTCGTTTTACGGATACTGTTGATAAACAAGAAGGCATTTTGGAAGGGACAAAGGAAGCATTAAACGGAGCAGTTTCTATAAAATTGGAAAAGAAACAAAGCGGCGCTTTTGTATTTCATCTATATGATGCTGCAGGAAAAGAGGTTTCATCCAACGGCTATGTGTTTGTGGAAGTTCCTATCCCGGAAGGCAAGAAAGCTCCTTATCGTCTACGTGTCAGCGGTGTACCCACTACTTTTGAAGAAACAGCTCATGGGACGATTTCTTTTGCAATATATATTAAATAAGTTACGGATTGATGTTTTAAGGGAGGAGATAGATCTCCTTCTTTTTATATGTGTAAGCAATAAAAAGAACGACTTTTGTCGTTCCTTTTATTTGAGTTCCTGTCGATATTTTTCCATGATTTTGGCGAAGATTTCCGCTGTGGACGGGGGTGTATAGGTGATGCAGTTGGCACCTGCTTCAATGGTTTCCAAGATGTTTTCGTCGGTATTTCCGCCGGTGGCGATTAATGGAAATTCGGAACCTAAGTCGGCGCGGATTTTTCGTACCAATTGTGCCGTGTTTTTACCCCCGGAGATATTTAAGATTTTTGCACCGGCTTTGACTTTTTCCATATAATTGTTGTAAGGGCTGACGATTGTTGCAATGACCGGGATATCCAGGTGTTCCGCTAGAAGAGATATATTTTCGGCGGTCATAGGCGCATTGACGACGGCTCCAAAAGCGCCTAAGAGTTCGGCTTGCATGGCAATATTCATGGAACGAATCCCGCTGGTTACGCCTCCGCCCACACCGACAAAGACGGGCACATGGGAAACTTCCAAAACGGCACGGATGATGGATAGTTGGGGGGTAAAAGGGTAGACGGCGATAATGCCCTGAGCGTTGGTGTTGTTGATGATGGCCACGTCCGTGGTGAACAAAAGGGATTTGATGCGACTGCCCATGAAGTTGATGCCGCTTGCTCGATAAGTGGATTCGGGGACGTGAATGGTACGTCCTCGGAGCTTGTTGGGGATAACGGGTACAAATTTTTGAGTTTTATTGTTTTGTTTCATTGTATTCCTCCTTGTTTGTTGAATCTATATTGAGTCGATTGATTTCCAAGATGACTTGAACCGCTTTCTCCATAGAGGATAAGGGAATCATCTCGTATTTGCCGTGATAGTGATAGCCGCCGACGAAAATATTGGGGGTTGGTAATCCCATAAAGGAAAGCTTGGAGCCGTCGGTGCCTCCACGGATGGGTTGGATTTTCGGTGTGATTTTCAAGTTTTCCATGGCTTGCTTAGCCAAGTTGATGACTTGGGGATGGTCTTTTAATACGTCACCCATGTTGTAGTAGCTGTCTTTGATTGTTGCGGTGAATCTTGGACCGTATTTTTTGTTCAAAAAATCGGCTGTCGCTTGGAAGAGTTCTTTTTTCTCTTTAAAGAGTTTGCGGTCGTGATCACGAATGATGTACTCTAAGGTGGCTTCTTCCGCTGTGCCTGTGATTTCCAATAGATGGAAGAATCCTTCATAGCCTTCGGTCAGTTCAGGTCGCATGCCGATAGGTAGAAGGTTGTGAAATTCCATACCTAAGAGACTTGCGTTGACCATGGCATTTTTTGCGGAACCGGGGTGAATGCTTTCTCCTTTTATTTTTACAACAGCGGAAGCGGCGTTAAAACTTTCGTATTCCAGTTCTCCTAAAGGACCGCCGTCCATGGTGTAAGCAAAGTCGGCTCCCAGTCGTTTGACATCAAAAAAGTCGGCTCCTTCTCCGATTTCTTCGTCGGGGGTAAAGGCGAATCTAATTTCTCCACGGGGAATTTCGGGATGGGTCAATAAGTATTCGATGGCGGTGATGATCTCTGTGATTCCAGCTTTGTCATCGGCTCCCAAAAGAGTGGTACCGTCGGTGGTGATGATCTTTTCTCCGATGAGTTCTTTTAAGGCGGGAAAGTCTTCCGGCTTCATGTGGAGTTGTTCTCGGTTGATTTCACCGCCTTCATAGACGAATATTTGGGGATTAACACAGTGACCGCTCATTTCCGATGCGGTGTCCATATGGGCAATAAAAGCGATGACGGGTTTTTCTTCCTTTATATTGGATATATTGGACGGAATGGAGCCGTAGATGTAGCAGTGTTTATCGTCGAAGTCCACTTGCGCTCCGATGGATTTTAATTCTTCCACTAAATCTTCGGCAAAATTCCATTGGTTTGGAGAGCTGGGATGTTTGCCTGATTTCGGGTTGGATTGAGTGTCTTTGGCAATATATGAAATGAATCTTTTTTGAATGGTGTTTTGCATGATAATTCCTCCTTTAAGATATATTTTTTATTATAGCAAAAATTTTTTTTATTTGTGTGTCGAAGAAGTGTCACAATTTATTCATTGATTAATGGTGAATTATGGATATAATAATAAATATAGTTGGGAAAGGAGAACTTTTGATGGCGATACGAATTATTTCAGATACATCTTGTGATTTAACGCAGGAACTTATAGAAAAATATCAATTAGTGATTTTACCTTTATGTATTTTGGATGATGAGCGTGAATATGTGGATACGGTAGATATTACCGCGGATGAAATTTATGAAAATATGCGTCAGGGAAAGATGTATAAAACGGCACAGCTTTCACCGATGGCGATTCAAGAGGCTTTTATTTCTGTTGCCGAGGCGGGGGATGATGCAATTTTTCTTCCGTTGTCTTCCGGAATTAGCGGAACCTATAATACGGCTTGCATAATCGCTCAAGATGTGATGGAAAAATATCCGAATTCTCATATTGAGGTTTGGGATTCTAAAGGGACTACCGGCGGTCTTGGTATTTTAATTTTGGAGACAGCTAAAGATGTAGCGGCAGGGAAGTCTATGAAAGAGATTTTAGATCGTTTGAAATTTAATACGTATCATACCCAATATCTTTTCACTGTAGATGATATTGAGTATTTGCATCGAGGCGGTCGTGTCAACGGAATTGAAAAAGTTTTGGGCAGTTTGCTTCAAATTAAACCTGTACTCCATGTGGACAGAGAGGGAAGGTTGGCGCCTGTAGCTAAAGTGAGAGGTCGTCAAAAATCTTTTGCCAAGTTGGTGGAGCTGATGGGTGAACGGATGGCAGATGTGAATTTTTTAAAAGAACAGACGGTATTTATTACACATGGTGCCGTTTTAGAAGAGGCGAATCAATTGAAAGAGATGATTTGCAAGGCTTATGGTGTGGAGAATTTTTATATTCATACTTTAAGCGCCACAGTTGGTGCACATACAGGACCGGGCTTGATGAGTGTGTATTTTTTAGATCAAAAATATTCCGGTATGGGAGACGGAGAACATCTTTCCACCGAGGAAATCAGAAAATAGAAGGTATTTTGCCTTCTTTTTTACTTTGCAAAGAAATTAAGAAAAACTTGCGACGGAGTTTTTGCGGTGGTATAATGATAAAAATACTTTAAATCAGTTCTGTGAAGCTGGAAAGGAGACAATCAAATGACAGAAGTAACAATGCAAACTGTAGGTGCTACGGCGAGATTAAAACGAATTACATTGGCGATGCAACATTTTGTGGCTATGTTCGGAGCAACGGTATTGGTTCCGATTTTAACCGGTTTTAATCCTTCTGTAGCTATTTTTGCGGCCGGACTTGGCACGTTGTTGTTTCACTGGTGTACAGGGGGGAAGGTACCTGTTTTTTTAGGCTCATCTTTCGCATTTATTCCGGTGATTATCAAGGCAGTGGAAACCACGGGAAATTTACAATACGCTCAAGGCGGCGTTTTGGTAGCTGGTTTAATCTATATATTGATATCTTTCCTTATTCGTTTGGTTGGTGCTGAAAAAATTCAAAAATTAATGGCGCCTCAAGTGATTGGACCAATGATTATTATCATCGGATTCAATTTGATTCCCAGTGCATATGGGATGGCGAAAACTAATTTTGTCGTTGCAGGGATTACTTTGGCAACGGCTTTGTGCACGATGTTTCTTGCAAAAGGATTTGCAAAGCAAATTGCAATTTTGATTTCCCTGATTGTAGGGTATGCTGCATCTGTGACAATGCATATTGTTGACTTTACTTCGGTTCAACAAGCTTCGGTTTTTGCGGTTCCCGCGTTTCAACTTCCAAAGTTTGATTTAGGGGCTATTGCGATGATTGCACCGATTGTATTGGCTGTATTGATGGAGCATATTGGCGATATCACCACCAACGGTACTGTTGTGGGACAAAATTTTGTAAAGGATCCGGGACTTCATCGCACTTTATTAGGAGATGGCTTGGCAACTGTAGCAGCGGCAATGCTTGGCGGTCCGGCAAATACCACTTATGGGGAAAATACGGCGGTTTTGGCTATTACTCAAAACTACGATCCGTCCATTATTCGTTTGGCGGCGATTTTGGCTATCGGTTTCGCATTTATCGGTAAGGTTGGCGGAATTTTGGGAACCATTCCCACTTGTGTATTGGGAGGAATTTCTTTGGTGCTTTTCTCGATGATTGGCTTAGTTGGTATTAAGACAATTGTTCGTGAAAAAGTTAAATTGAATTGGAAAAATATTTTGATCATGGGAAGTATGTTGATGATCGGATTCGGCAGTGGAATGGTTCAGAAAACTTTAGGAATTCGTTTGGCTATTGTTATTACAGATACCATTGCAATCGAAGGATTAAGTTTGTCGGCTATTGTAGGAATTCTTTTCAATCTACTATTAAACGGAAGAGAAAGAATACAAGTGGGAAAATCCATTTATCCCTTAAGTGAAGAAGTCAGAGAACTAAGCAAACAAAACAGATAATTTAAAAAAATAATTTTTGACAGAAAAAAATCTATCTCCATCGAGGTAGATTTTTTTATTTTCATTCAAAACTTGAATATAAGGTGCTTGGAAAATCAATGAAAAAACATTCAAAAGAGAAAAGGAAGAAAAAAAGAGAGAAAAGACTTGACAGAGGGGGGGGAAGCTGGTATAGTAAGGAAGCTGTCGAGGAAAAGGAAAAGGAAGCGGAAGAAAAGAAAGAGAAAAAAACCGTTGACAAAGATTGAATCGACTGCTATAATAATAAACGTTCACTCTT
>KI259814.1 GCA_000467935.1 Peptostreptococcaceae bacterium oral taxon 113 str. W5053 | reverse complement strand
TTGGGAAGCGGAGCATCAAAAAACGGAATCTTTAAAGATTCCGTTTCTCAATTTGTTGTTTTGTCGATCCTTCTTTTAAAAATCAGGATACCAATGAGGATGCGGTGTGGGTGATGGGGGCGTCCCGCCTCCTCCGCCTGCTCCTGTCTGCGTATTGATGGCTTTGAGTTCTCCTCGGGTTAATTTTCTTGTGTCTACGGTGAAGGTGTAGGTCTTTCCTCCCAGTGTAACCGTCGCTCCCGATCCAACAGGATTACCACTAGCTTCATCCAGTTCTTGCAATGAATATCTGCTAACAGGTCCTTCCAGGTTCTCAAATTTATCGGTCCACTTGTTGCCTGCGTTTAAGGTGATAAAATCCGATGTAACTGCTCCGTCTTTGACCAAATACAGTGTTACAGTCGATCCGGCCTCCCCTTTCCATTCTTTTTTAACGGTTAGGGTTTTATCGCCTTTCGGAGTGTTTTCTATGCCGATTTTTCCCTGATTGATTAAATGGGTCAGAACTTTTACTTTGTATTCTTTTCCACTCACTTTTGCAGTTTCCCCATCGCCTTTGAAGTTATCGTCGTCGTCTTTTTCTTTCACGGTGTATTGGCTTAGGGGTTTTTCCAAGCCGGTAACTTGACCGGTCCAGTTTTCACTTGCTTTTAAGGTCAACTCTTTTCCGGTGTCCACATTGCCTTTGTAGAGTTTTACGATAAGGTCATTGACAGGAGCTGTGCCTATCCATTTTTTCACTACAGTCAGAGTTTCCCCTGCATCGTGAGAATTGGTGACGGTGATTTTTCCTTGTGCCGCCTGGCTGGCGTCTACCGTTACTTTATAGGTTTTTCCGTCAATTTCCACGGTGCCTTCCGGTGTTACGCCGACTTCTTTGACGCTGTACTCTTTTAAGTCCCCTTCCAGGTATTCAAATTTGCCGGTCCAGCTTTCACTTGCTTTTAGGGTTAGGGTTTTTCCCGGTACTTCCACGTTGTTTTTCAATAGTTGTACCGTAATTTCAGTGGTTTGTGTCGGTGCCGCGCCTTTCCATTCTTTTCTTACCGTTAAGCCGCCGTCCGGTCCCGCATTGGTGATGTTGACGCTTGATGTGCCGGTTCCCTTGATGTTGACATCGTATTCCACGTCGCCGACTTTAACTTTGCCGCCGTTTCCTACCCAGTTGTTTGTTACCGGTTCCTGTTCTTCCACGGTGTATTTGCTTAGGTCTTTGTCTAAGAATTCAAATTTGCCTTTCCAGCCGTCCGCTTTTTTCAGGGTAATTTCTCCGCCCGGTACCGGTTGTCCGTCTTTGAGTAAGCGGATTTTGATTTCACTGACGTTGGGTTCCGGGCCGGTCCATGTTTTATTTACGTTGATTTCCCCTTCTTTTTGGTTGGTGTTGGTGACTTCCGTATGGTCCGCGTTGTATGTTGCCGCATAGCCTTCCGGTACATTTCTTTCTTCCACACTGTATTTGATTTTGGCTCCGTTGTTGTAGTAGTTCGGAAGTCCGGTCCATTTGTAGGTGTACTCGTCCGCCGGTTCCGCAGCCGGGGTTACGGTGGGTGCCGGTGCCTGGGTAACTTCCTGTCCGTCCGCCAGCAGGGTTAAGGTCACTTTCTTGTGGTCTTCCGCTTTTCCGCCGACCCATTTCTTGACGGCGGTAAAGTCCGTTTCC
>KI259813.1 GCA_000467935.1 Peptostreptococcaceae bacterium oral taxon 113 str. W5053 | reverse complement strand
GTTTGGCGACGTCCTACTCTCCCAAAGCGTTACCACTTCAGTACCATCGGCGCTAAGAGGCTTTACTTCTGTGTTCGGAATGGGTACAGGTGTTCCCCTCTTGCCATTGTCGCCATACTTCTCTTCCAACTAATCGAAGTAACAGTAAAAAATATTCCCGGTCAAGCTTACGACCAATTAGTATTCCTCAGCTTCATGTATTACTACACTTCCACATGGAACCTATCAACCATGTTTTCTTCATGGAGTCTTCAAAGAAATCTCATCTTGAGGGGGGCTTCGTGCTTAGATGCCTTCAGCACTTATCCCTTCCAGACTTAGCTTTAAAGCCTTGCCCTTGGCAGAACAACTTTTTCACCAGCGGTCTGTCCATCCCGGTCCTCTCGTACTAAGGACAGCTCCTCTCAAATTTCTTACGCCCACGACGGATAGGGACCGAACTGTCTCACGACGTTCTGAACCCAGCTCGCGTACCTCTTTAATGGGCGAACAGCCCAACCCTTGGGACCTACTCCAGCCCCAGGATGAGACGAGCCGACATCGAGGTGCCAAACACCGCCGTCGATGTGGACTCTTGGGCGGTATCAGCCTGTTATCCCCGGGGTAGCTTTTATCCGTTGAGCGATGGCCCTTCCTCTCGGTACCACCGGATCACTAAGTCCAACTTTCGTTCCTGCTCGACTTGTCGGTCTCGCAGTCAAGCTCCCTTTTGCCTTTGCACTCTTCGAATGATTTCTAACCATTCTGAGGGAACCTTTGAACGCCTCCGTTACTTTTTAGGAGGCGACCGCCCCAGTCAAACTGCCCAACTGACAGTGTCCCTGTACCGGCTTACGGTACCAGGTTAGAATTCCAGCACAGAAAGGGTGGTATCCAAAGGTCGACTCCACCAAAGCTGACGCCCTGGTTTCTTCGTCTCCCACCTATCCTGTACATCCTATGCCGAAATCCAATATCAGCCTGCAGTAAAGCTCCACGGGGTCTTTCCGTCCTGTCGTGGGTAATGCGCATCTTCACGCATACTACAATTTCACCGGATCCTCTGTTGAGACAGTGCCCAAATCGTTACACCTTTCGTGCGGGTCGGAACTTACCCGACAAGGAATTTCGCTACCTTAGGACCGTTATAGTTACGGCCGCCGTTTACTGGGGCTTAAGTTCTAAGCTTCGGTTTAACCCTTACTTTTCCCCTTAACCTTCCAGCACCGGGCAGGTGTCAGCACCTATACGTCATCTTTCGATTTAGCAGATACTTGTGTTTTTGGTAAACAGTCGCTTGGGCCGTTTCGCTGCGACCATCTTCTGCTCCAATAGTTTTATCTTCACAAATTATGGTACCCCTTCTCGCGAACTTACGGGGTCATTTTGCCGAGTTCCTTAACAGAGGTTCTTCCGCGCGTCTTAGAATTCTCTTCTTGTCTACCTGTGTCGGTTTGCGGTACGGGTATCATTCGCTTGATAGTGGCTTTTCTTGGCAGTGTGGAGTCAATTACTTCTCTACTTGTTTTTCGATCCTCATCACGTCTCGATATTAACCTTGCGGATTTGCCTACAAGGTCTATCTACCTGCTTGAACGCACTCTTCCATCCGTGCGCTTAACCTATCCTCCTGCGTCACCACTTCTCTTCTATCGCTTTTGATAGTACAGGAATTTCAACCTGTCTTCCATCGACTACGCCTTTCGGCCTCGCCTTAGGTCCCGACTTACCCTGAGAGGACGAGCCTTGCTCAGGAAACCTTAGACTTTCGACGGGCGAGATTCTCACTCGCCTTCTCGTTACTCATGCCAGCATTCTCTCTCGTGTCTCGTCCACAGCTCCTTTCGATGCTGCTTCTTCCTTTCACACGATGCTCCTCTACCATACCGTCAGGTATCCATAGCTTCGGTACCAAATTTTAGCCCCGGAAATCTTCGGCGCAATTCCACTTGACCAGTGAGCTATTACGCACTCTTTCAATGTATGGCTGCTTCTAAGCCAACATCCTGGTTGTCTGAGTAGCATTACATCCTTTGCCACTTAATTTGGATTTGGGGACCTTAGCTGATGGGCTGGGCTCTTTCCCTTTCGACTAAGAAGCTTATCCCACTTAGTCTGACTCCTTGGGGTATCTTGCGGGTATTCGGAGTTTGATAGATCTTGGTAACACCACGTGCCCCGCGACCATTCAGTGCTCTACCTCCCGTAGACTCTTTCCCAAAGGCTAGCCCTAAAGCTATTTCGAGGAGAACCAGCTATATCCGGGTTCGATTGGCTTTTCACCCCTATCCACAGGTCATCCGATATGTTTTAAACCATACCCGGTTCGAGCCTCCATTTCGTTTTACCGAAACTTCACTCTGCCCATGGATAGATCACCCGGTTTCGGGTCTATGGCAGCAGACTTTTCGCCCTTTTAAGACTTGGTTTCCCTCAGGCTCCACGCCTTTAGCGCTTAACCTTGCCTGACACCATAACTCGCTGGCCCGTTCTACAAAAAGTACGTGGTTACTCGTTAACGAGCTTCCACTGCTTGTAAGCATAGGGTTTCAGGTTCTATTTCACTCCCCTTCCGGGGTTCTTTTCACCTTTCCCTCACGGTACTTGTTCTCTATCGGTCACTGGGTAGTATTTAGCCTTGGGAGGAGGTCCTCCCTTCTTCCCACGGGGTTTCTCGTGTCCCGTGGTACTCTCTTGTGCCAATTTTTTCGACATTTCGTCTACCGGACTTTCACCGTCTTCGGTTTGCCTTCCCAGGACAATTCGTCTATGTCTCTAAAATCTTCCGCACGTTTGGGCTTTTCCCTTTTCGCTCGCCGCTACTTAGGGAATCGATGTTTCTTTCTTTTCGTCCTGTTACTTAGATGTTTCAGTTCACAGGCTTTTCCTTCACTTACTTATGGATTGGGTAAGTGATGCTTGAGGTTTTCTCAAGCGGGTTGCCCCATTCGGATATCCACGTCTTAAAGCGTCTATTTGCGACTAGGCGTGGCTTTTCGCAGCTTGTCACGTCCTTCTTCGGCTCCCAGTGCCTAAGGCATCCGCCCTATGCTCTTCTTTGCTTAACCGGAAATATTTTTTACTGTTTCTCGTTTTAGTTGTCAATGTGCTTGCATCCTCTTTGATTAAAGATGTTGGTGGAGATGAGGAGATTCGAACTCCTGACCCCCTGCTTGCAAGGCAGGTGCTCTCCCAACTGAGCTACACCCCCATACAGGTAAAAAAAGGAGCTCTTTTTTCCCCTAAACAAATGACGTTGATTACTTTAAGGCTTTTTTCTTTCCTAAGTCTCCTTAGAAAGGAGGTGATCCAGCCGCACCTTCCGATACGGCTACCTTGTTACGACTTCACCCCAGTCATTGATCCTACCTTCGACTGCTGCTTCCTTTGCAGGTTGGCTCACAGGCTTCGGGTATTACCAACTCCCATGGTGTGACGGGCGGTGTGTACAAGACCCGGGAACGCATTCACTGCGACATGCTGATTCGCAATTACTAGCAACTCCGGCTTCATGTTCTCGAGTTGCAGAGAACAATCCGAACTGGGATCGGCTTTGGGGGTTCGCTCGATATCGCTATCTCGCTTCCTTCTGTACCGACCATTGTAGCACGTGTGTAGCCCAGGACATAAAGGGCATGATGATTTGACGTCATCCCCATCTTCCTCCGGTTTGTCACCGGCAGTCTCCTTAGAGTCCTCAGCTTGACCTGTTAGTAACTAAGAATAGGGGTTGCGCTCGTTGCGGGACTTAACCCAACATCTCACGACACGAGCTGACGACAACCATGCACCACCTGTATGAATGTTCCGAAGAAAGGGTATATCTCTATACCGGGCATCCATATGTCAAGTCCTGGTAAGGTTTTTCGCGTTGCATCGAATTAAACCACATGCTCCGCTGCTTGTGCGGGTCCCCGTCAATTCCTTTGAGTTTCACACTTGCGTGCGTACTCCCCAGGCGGAGTGCTTAATGTGTTAACGTCGGCACCGAGATTTGACTCCCGACACCTAGCACTCACCATTTACGGCGTGGACTACCAGGGTATCTAATCCTGTTTGCTCCCCACGCTTTCGTACCTCAGCGTCAGTAAAAGTCCAGTAAGTCGCCTTCGCCACCGGTATTCCTCCTAATATCTACGCATTTCACCGCTACACTAGGAATTCCACTTACCTCTCCTTCCCTCAAGGCCCGCAGTTTCAAGTGCTTACATGGGTTGAGCCCATGCCTTTCACACCTGACTTACAGGTCCGCCTACGTACCCTTTACGCCCAATCATTCCGGATAACGTTCGCCCCCTACGTATTACCGCGGCTGCTGGCACGTAGTTAGCCGGGGCTTTCTTCTATGGTACCGTCTTTCTTCTTCCCATAGGACAGAGCTTTACGATTCGAAAACCTTCTTCGCTCACGCGACGTCGCTGCATCAGAGTTTCCTCCATTGTGCAATATTCCCCACTGCTGCCTCCCGTAGGAGTCTGGACCGTGTCTCAGTTCCAATGTGGCCGGTCACTCTCTCAAGCCGGCTACCCATCGTCGCCTTGGTGGGCTGTTATCTCACCAACTAGCTAATGGGTCATGAGTCCATCTTGGACCGATAAATCTTTGACCTCTCTATCATGCGATAGTGGGGTCTTATGAGGTATTAATCGCGGTTTCCCACGGCTATCCCTCTGTCCAAGGCAGGTTGCTCATGTATTACTCACCCGTCCGCCGCTGTTCCAAGTTTCCTCTTTCCGAAGATTAAGTCCGCTTTTCACCGCTCGACTTGCATGTGTTAGGCACGTCGCCAACGTTCATCCTGAGCCAGGATCAAACTCTCAATTTAGTTTCTCTTGGCTCTTCTTGATTCTTGTTTGGTTCGTTTCTCTCAAAGTAATCAACATTTTTCTTTTGTTTAGGTGCGTCTCACTCCCCC
>KI259812.1:49223-158816 GCA_000467935.1 Peptostreptococcaceae bacterium oral taxon 113 str. W5053 | reverse complement strand
GAACATAGTAGTTATGAAACATCCAAGATGCTAAAGACATAAAAAATGAATCTTATTATAACTTTAATCAGTTCTTAGTATTAAATTATACTTCGATGGAAATTTTTTGACAGATTTAACAATCAACCTACTGATTTCATTTATATATTTAATATTTTTTATGATAATCAATACGATTTATTGGGGAAGAAAAGAGTATAAAATTTAAAAGTTCAGACAAAAGCAAAAAAACGGAGGCCTTCCGCAGAATATCGGAAAGCATCCGTTTTTTTATTATCCCAAGTTTCCGCTTTTTATTCGTCTTTGCTTAATAAGCTTATCGAATTTCTTCTTTCCCGCCCATATACATACGAAGAGGTTGTGGAATATAGATACTGCCGTCTTCTCTGAAATGATTTTCCAAAAAAGCAATCAACATTCTGGGAGGTGCCACCACCGTATTGTTTAATGTGTGTGCCAAATATGTTCCATTTTCTCCCCGAAGTTTAATGCCCAATCTTCTCGCCTGTGCATCCCCTAAATTGGAGCAGGATCCCACTTCAAAATATTTTTGCTGACGGGGACTCCAAGCCTCCACATCCAAGGATTTCACTTTTAAATCCGCCAAGTCTCCGGAACAGCATTCCAAGGTACGAACGGGAATTTCCATACTTCTGAAAAAATCCACCGTGTTTTTCCACAGCTCTTCAAACCAATGGGGAGAATCTTCCGGTTTGCAGACTACGACCATTTCCTGTTTTTCAAATTGATGGATACGATACACTCCCCGTTCCTCAATCCCGTGAGCACCCACTTCTTTGCGGAAGCACGGGGAATAAGAAGTCAAACACAGGGGCATCTCCTCTTCCGGGGTAATGGTGTCAATAAAACGTCCAATCATGGAATGTTCGCTGGTACCGATTAGATAAAGGTCCTCGCCTTCGATTTTGTACATCATATTTTCCATTTCCGCAAAACTCATGACGCCGGTAACCACATCACTGCGAATCATAAAGGGAGGAATATAATAGGTGAATCCCCGGTCGATCATAAAATCTCTGGCATAGGATAAAATCGCCGAATGCAGTCGGGCGATATCGCCTTTCAAATAATAAAAACCGTTCCCGGAAGTCTTTCTGGCGGCATCCAAATCCACCCCGTTCACACTTTCCATAATGTCAATATGATAGGGGATTTCATAGTCGGGTACCTTTGCTTCTCCAAAACGTTGGATTTCCACATTTTCGCTGTCATCTTTTCCAATGGGTACGCTGTCATCAATCATTTGAGGAATGACCAACATTTTTTCACGAAGTTCCATTTCCATACGACGTTCCTTTTCTTCCAAATCCGAAAGAGCCCGGTTAATCTCCGCCACTTGGAGTTTGACTTCTTCCGCTTTGTCCTTCTCCCCTTTTTGCATCAAACCGCCGATGGTTTTGGAAAGACGATTACGATCCCCGCGAAGGCTGTCCCCTTCGGTTTTCGATGCTCTGAACTTTTTGTCCAATGCCAAAACTTCATCCACCAAAACAAGTTTTTCCTCTTGGAATTTCTTTCGAATATTTTCTTTTACCGCTTCCGGATTTTCTCTTACAAATCGAATATTTAACATTTCTCTCCTCCTCTTGTCGAATAAAAAAATCCCGTCCCTTTAAATAAGGGACGAGATGCACCCGCGTTGCCACCCTTGTTGATCTTATAAAGATCCGCTCAACTAAGCTAAAACTCCGAGATGGATTCAAAACCGAAATTTGTCAACTCCCACCGACCGTCGACTCTCTGAAAAATTTAAAAGGCTTTTACTATGTCTCTTCACCGTTTTGTATGAAATTAGTATGATTATATCATTCTACCCGCAAAAAGACAATCTTAAGTCAAAAGAAAAGCTTCTTATCTTTAGTCGTATACTCTTGCAGACGAGGGTTCAACACGTTCTCCGTTTCCGCTTCAAATGATTATAGATAAATTCTCAATATCTAAAAATCTTCCCGTTATGGTTTGTAAAAATAAGCTCTCCGTCACATTCAAAACTATGTAGGCAGATGATTTTTCTTTTTTTCCTCTTTCAAACTATCCCTCTTTTTTTTGATAGTTTTTATCAGGAAGACTTAAAGTATATCACTTTTTTGTAGAAGAATCGGATTGCGCTTATAAAAAACAATCATTTAATCCAAAGAAAATTTTTCACTTCTCTTCTTATAAACGATTTATGTCCCGTTGCGACAGTAAAACAGATTTTTTTATGATAGAATATAGTAAAAGAGGTGATGTCATGAGATATAAGAATCCTCAACGGTATAAACACGGAAACCGGCATAAAGTGACACAGAAAACGTATACCGATTGAACTCAATTTATCAAATAAGAAAATAAATAAGGAGGTTCTATAATGAAAAAACTGAAAAAATTGAGAGTGAGCATACATTAAGAAATAAACTTAAAATAAAAGAAGAGACTCAATCCGTTCATCGAGCAAACAATACAATTAATGAGCAGAATTTAACAATTCCTTATGCATATTCAGTATATTCTTTTAATAGAGCCAATATGCTAAATTATGCGATTCAATATGCATTTAATTACAACCCCGCATATGGAGATTTCTCTACATTAGGCGGTGATTGTACAAATTTTGTATCTCAAATAATTAGGGTTTGTGATTATTGAACACATCGTCTATCCGTTTCTCGGTTTCGTTGTCATATTGCCCTTTGAACAATAAAATTTCTTTTATCGGCGTTAAATTTTTTTCATCCTGCATCAAATTTTGCAGAGTAGCTTCAATATCTTCCCTTGCATTACAGATCTTTCGGATTTCATAGCAAAGACAATCCATCTCCCAATAAAACCTTGTTTTTTTCATCTGATAGATTTCAATAAGTTTACAACATCTGATTTCACGGTGCATACGAGTTCTCACATCTGTCGTACAATACAAATCATTATGAATCAAGTATAACTCCTGTTTCCCATACAATCGTTCAGCCGTTCCGCTTATCTTTTTTGAAATCAAATGGCAGACGGACATCAAAATCAGCAATGCAAGGGCACCCAAAAACGGTAATCCTATCATATTATCCCCAACTAGTCCTAACGCAGCTCCCATACATACCGACATTACCATAACCGCTCCGTAAACAGGAATTGCCTCTCTTAACAAAAATATAATCAAATCAATGGTAAATCTTTTCGTCCGATGATATCCCGTAAGCTTATAGTTGTTTATATTCACCTTACTACCCACCTTACATATTCTTATTGCTGCATCTTTCCGAATCCTATTTTTTTCCGATTCCCATTCCTTGATAATAGATAAAATCGTTCATTGTGTATTTTGAAATCATTCAACAGAAAGAGGCTTTATCTTTTCCCTCCCCTTTTTGATATGCTATCTTCCGGAACATGATTGCAAAAACTCATTCCTCCAAAAAACAGTCGCTTTCCTTGATGCCTCAAAACCCCCAAAATTGACGACATTTTCAGAAATTGCAAACCATTCCGCAGCCGTATAGGCCACGCCTTTGTATATTTTAATCAAGATTTTTATCCTATCCTATTCAAAAAATACTTTGTGAAACAGTTTTTTCATCTCTTTCAAGTACCTGACAGCACCCGAAATACGCAATCTCCTGTCATCATCAGTCCATATTTTTTTGGTAATTTCTCTATGTAGTTTCTAACAGTTTAAACTTGTGCTCCCTCTTCTCGTATGTCTGTGATTGGAGAGTATAAGTTGTCTTTTTCTTTCTTCAAGGTGCCTACTTCCGATTTCCGTCGGCATACGTTTATGGGCTTACTTTTCCTCTATATTTCCACCTTTGCCATGCACATAGATCACTAAAGTTTTCATCTAAGCCCTTTCTATACTCCGTTCTTTATCTTTCTGACATATATTTTTTTATTTCATCAGAGGTTAATTTTCTTACTTGTGTATTTGGATATTCCTTATATTCTTTCACTGAAAAAACAGGTTTCATTGTTTCACAAACTTTTCCTTTATTCTTTGTTAGATATAATTGTAAGTCCTTATTATCCGCAAAAATTTTATAGAAAATTCTTCTCTTTTCGCTTTTGATTTCATAAATACCACATGGCTTTTTTGTTGTATAGTCGGCAGCTCTTAAATAGCATTTTGCAATTTCTAATGACTTAAAAGGAAAATTCCATCGTTGTAATCCGCGATTTTGGTCATGTTCAATGCAAATACATCTACCACAAGTACCACAAATGTATTGTGTATGGTTTTCTAAACAATCCAAAGGATTTAAAAGTGGCGTTATTCTGTTTCGGTCAACATAACATTCACTACACATTTTAATCTCACAACCTCTCAATTTTCAATCTATCTAATTTTATAATTTAATTGATTTAGTGACAATATATGTTTTAATATTCAGTTCATGAAGTCTTCCAAAACCATTTGTATCCTCATATATATCAAGTAGAGTAAATCCCGCCTTTAATTGTCCGCCTATCTGCTCTGTCATATTGTGAGAAAACTGCATTCCGGCTTTTTCTTTAATCATATATTCTTTAGCTGCTTTATCTTTTAATGGATTAAAAGGCATTTTCCAAATAATTTCTTTTTCTTCATTATCCACAATGTAATTTATCTCATTATTTAAACCTGCAAGAAAAATACCACCCTTTTTCAGAACTCTATATGCTTCATTAAAAACATGTTGCACATCTTCAACATAACAGTTGGAAACCGGATGAAAAACTATGTCAAAGGTTTCATTCTCAAAAGGCAAAGTTTTTGTCATATCACCTTCAATTGCTTTAATATTATAGCCTTCTCTTTCAGCAATTAAAAATTCGCTTTCTATTTGCTTTGAAGAGTAATCAAGTACAGTACAATCTGCCCCTAACGCATTAAATATAGCCATTTGCTGTCCCCCGCCTGATGCTAACCCTAATATTTTCTTCCCTTTCAAATCTCCAAGCCACTCATGTGGGACTGGAACAGTCGGAGTAAGAAAAACTCTCCATTCTCCATTTTCTGCATTGATGTACTCATCATGTGAAATTGGTTTCCCCCATTCCCAGCCTTCCTCAACCCATCTATCTATAGTTTCTTTGTTTATATCCTGATATGATTTCATTATTTCACTTGTCTCCTTCACAACTTCTAAATCTATCTCTTTCATTATTGTCCAATATTATATCATTATTTATAGCATTTTTCCCACCGTCAGATTTTCTGCTGTTTCCATTCATAGAAATAGAAAAAAGAACAAACACAAAAAGGTTATTTGTCTTTTACTCTTTTCGTTCAAAGTATATGAATCCTTCACAGCTTATCTTGAAAGGTATCTTTGCTATCTATACTGTTGTTGAGCAATAAAAAGCAGTAAACTTTTTTTGATTTACTGCTTCTTGAACTACTATATTATAGTATCTTATTTAGTTACATTCCATTAGACAAACCGGGAATCTATCTGCGTCTCCTCATAATATATTTCAGCTTTGGAGTTTCAATCACTTCATCAATTTCAAATCCAAGTTTTTCATAAAGCTTCTTTGCCCTTTGATTGAAATCAAAAACGGATAAAGAAATACTTCTCATATGATTATCCTTAAAAATGAAATTTATAAATCCTTTCAGCGCCTCTGTACCAAAACCCAATCCTGTTTTTTGAGGATTTAATACAAATCTCCCTATGTGGATATTATCTTTGTCAATCCGTATTTCTTGTATCATTCCAATGAATTCCTTTTCATTGAAGATCGAAAATGTATTTTCCAATTCTTTTATTTTTTCATAGTTCAACGGGTAAGAAACTCCGTCACCCATCCACTGCTCCTGAAACTTCTTTCCTTTTTCATTGGACCACTCGCATAAAAGCAAAGCATTATCCTTATTTATCTCCTTTTCAAAGCTGATATCCATATTCAATCCTCACATCATCGCATTAAAAATTTTTAATATTATACCATATTTCAACTTCCTTTTTATGGGTCTGACACTTGCTTCTTTACCTGTGTTCATTCTCCGTTTTCTTCGGTATTTTTTGTTCTGCTTCTTCTCGTACACCTATGATTTGAGAACATAGATTGTCTTTTTCTTTTTTCAAGGTGGTTACTTCTGATTTGTTCTATTGCTCTTTTCTTTTAAAATTTGTACAAAAAAACAATAAACCTTTGTTGATTTACTGCTTTTTTGAATGGATATTGTTTTACTGTTTTTATCCGTCAAAGTAAAATAGTATTTATTTTTTCTTTTTAGGTTTTGGAGTCGGTAATTCTTCATACATGGTCTTAAATAGTCCCATTAAATATTCTTTGTTATCTACATTATCTACCAAAAGCATTTCCTTTGCTCCGTCATATGGCAACTCATACTCCGCATTCGGCATATACTTTATCGCTGCTTGCACCGGTTTCACAAGCAACCTATCATCATATATTCCACCAACAATTTTTCCGTTGTAGTAGATAATATATTCGCCCATCATAGCTCTATAACTGATCTGATCTAATTCAGACACCTGTTCTAAAATAAAATCTAAATATTCCTTGCTGGAAGCCATTTTCAGCACCTCCCTTACTCCCTAAAATTTCAATAGTCCATGTTCGTCAAACCGAAAATTTGAACCCCATGCAACTTCCCAGTAATATCCATCCAAATCTGAAAAATATGCATGATATCCGCCCCAAAAGGTGTCTTGCGGTTCTTTTACAATGGTTCCCCCGGCATTTCGTACTAATTCAATTACATGATCAACATCTTCTTTATGTTCAACATTGTAAGCTAATGTAATTCCGGAAAATCCATTTCCCTTTGGCGGATTGTCTTCATCAATATCTTTTGCTAACTGTTCTAAAGGAAACAGTTCAAACTTTGTTCCCGGGGTATTGAAAAAACATACCGGCGGATTATTTTCTTTGCAATCAGTCTGATATCCCAAACCGTCTCTGTAAAACTTTATTGACCTTTCCATATCTTTAACGCCTAAACAGATGCAAGTAATCTTATTCATTGTTCCCTCCTAAATTCGATTTTTCTCTCTAAATATTTGCCAATATTATACCATTTTGAAACTGTTTTTTCTATTATCGGATTGCTTACTGTTTTCAAATCTGTCGATATCGTTAATACTATGCTCCCCATAGTAATCCATGCCCCACTTGTTAACCGATGTTGTACTTTCTCCCGAACAAGCATAAACCGCCGCTTTTTTGATGCCTAAAGCGGACAATATAAGAACACAATATTTGTCACAACGTTCCGCTTCACTTGTCAAAATCAATACCTTCCCGTCAGCGAGCAGGGCTGAACTATACACAAAGCTATACTGTTTGGATATTTCCTACTTTTGTAAGAGGTTCCGTTTTAATTTTTCCGTCACTTCTCCTCTGAACCGCTTAACTCTTCCGCAAATTTTTCTACATCCATCGTAAATTTGCCGCTATCGTTGATAAGATGAATCTCCGGCAAGGTTCTTTGTAAAATCCGATTCGCATCATGCAGCATTTCGGGATACTCATAGAACTGCACGCCTTTAGGAAACTTGTTTTTCTGTTGCCATTCTTCAAATTCTTTCAGAAAACACTTGTGAGACGGTAATTCGATTTTTTCAAACAGACCTTCATCCAAAAATCTTACCAGGCGATATAAACCGTGTATCTCCGGAACAAAGCATTTGTCAATTTTTTTGATAGGATAGCCTTGTTTTTGGTATGCTTCACAAAGTTTTTGCAAGCATTCCGTGATTCCGTCCACATCTTTTTTCGCAAGAAAAATAAAAAATCGAACATAGTATTCTGCTATTCCGGTAAGTTTTTTCTTCATTAAGAAAGATTCGGCCTTCGACATCGCTTCCGACAATTTCTCATCATCTTTATAATAGATTGAATGGAACAGATTGATTACATTTTCAGTATAAGAGGCTCCTTTGAGCAATGGCAATGCACGCGGAACAAAGGACTCGCTCACCTCAAAATCATTGCAGGCAAAACAGGTAAAAATTCCTTTGATGATGTTTCCCGTGTACGCAGTTCCGCTATGTGTAGTTCCACCCTTCAACAGACAAGTCCTTCCGTTTTGCCAAATGGTATTATTTAATGTCTCAAAATTGCCTTCGCAGAAAGCGGAATAGTAACCGAAATATTGGATTTTATCAAGAAGAAGATCGATATATAATTTTGTTTTCAACACCTTGTCGGTAGAATCATTATATTTTTTCAGATGTTCTTCAAATATCTTTTGATTTAGCCTTTCAAAATCTTGCAGGCTTTCCGGATGGGAATATGCGCCCCATTTTTGATAATAATCCTCTCTCATCTTTTGATATAATTTAATATATTCTTTCATCATAAAGACCCCTTTTTCTCAGATAAACTATTTGCCATACCAACATCTACATTCAATAAATCCATTCTTTTCATCCAAGTTATCTTCTTCAACTCCATACACAGATTTTCTTACCTCATCCTTTAAGATGTCGTTTTTTGATCTTGGATTGTAACATATCTATTGAGCACAATAACATCCAGCAAAACAACTGTATGAAAATACTAAGGATACGTATAATAAGAGGAAATCGTTTCATAACTATTAAAATTCCTTCTTGTTTAAAAGTACCCCAATTCTGATAGAAAATCACTGGATATGCTTCATCTACCATTCTATAAACCCAAATAACTAAAAAATTTCCTTGAATTGACAATATAATGAAATTAAAATTAGCAGAGTAGCGTTTATCAATCAAAAAGGATAGACATCCCGGAATAGGGAAGCTATCCTTTTGCTTTGCATGATATTGTTCTCAGCCGTTCATGTAGCCTGTTTTCAATGTTGCTTTATCCATTCTCTCCTTTTGATGAGAAGCTTATTTTGATTTCGCTTCCAATTTCAATGCCCCCTGATAAGCAAGCACTTGCACCTTGTCTCCGTCTTTCACCTCGCCGGCAATAATCATTCTCGCCAAAGGCGTTTCAATATGTTGTTCCAAATAGCGTCTGACCGGTCGGGCTCCGTATTGGGGACTGTAGGCTCTGTCCAAAACCATTTGATGCGCTTCTTCCGTAAGTTCAACGGTGATATTTCGCTCTTCCAGTCGAGCGTCGATTTCTTTCATCGCCAAATCGATGATTTTGAAAATCTCATCTCTTTGCAAAGGTTTAAAGAGAACGATCTCGTCCACTCGGTTCAAAAATTCCGGTCGAAAATGTTTTCGCATTTCCCCTTGCACCAAATCTCTTGCCTCCTGAGAAATCGTCGCGTCTTCTTTAATGCCTTCCAGAATATAGGACGAACCCAAGTTGGACGTCATAATAACCACCGTGTTTTTAAAATCGACCGTTCGTCCCTGATTGTCTGTCAGTCTTCCGTCATCCAAAAGTTGCAACAAAATGTTAAACACATCCGGATGCGCCTTTTCGATTTCATCAAAAAGAATTACGCTGTAAGGCTTTCTACGAACCGCTTCCGTCAGCTGTCCTCCCTGATCGTAACCGACATATCCCGGAGGAGCTCCCACCAATCGGGATACACTGTGTTTTTCCATATATTCGCTCATGTCGATACGAATCAAGTTTTTCTCATCGTCAAACATAGACTGGGTTAACGTTTTGGCAAGCTCTGTTTTCCCCACGCCGGTAGGTCCTAAAAAGATAAAGGAGCCGATCGGTTTTCGAGCATCTTTTAAGCCGCTTCTTGCACGAAGAATAGCATTGGTAACCCCTGTCACCGCTTCGTCCTGCCCAATCACTCTCTGATGCAGCTCATCATCTAAATGCAAAAGTTTTTCCCTTTCCGTCTCCACTAATTTTTGAAGAGGAATTCCCGTCCATTTGGAAACCACTTCCGCAATTTCTTCATCGGAAACCTCCAATTTCAACATCTTATCTTCTTCACCGATAAGATTTTCATTGGCCTCTTTCAGTTGATTTTCCAACTCTTTCATGGTTCCGTATTTTAATTGACTTAAACCTTCAAAATCATAGTTTCGCTCCGCCTCTTCCATTTGATGACGAACTTTTTCCATTTGAGTTTTAATCTCTTTTACTTTTCCGATCGACTTCTTTTCCTGTTCCCATTGAGCCAATTGTTCATCATAGGAAACTTTCAGATTCTCCATCTCTTTTTCCAATTTTTCCAAACGAATTTTGGATGCTTCATCATCCTCTTTTTTTAATGCGGCTCGCTCAATTTCCATTTGCAAAATCTTTCGACGATTTTCATCCATCTCCGCCGGCATGGAGTCGATTTCCGTTCGCACCATAGCGGATGCCTCATCCATCAGGTCGATGGCTTTATCCGGCAAGAAACGATCGGATATATATCGATCGGACAATGTGCTTGCAGCGATAACCGCTCCGTCGCTGATACGGATTCCATGGTGAATTTCGTATTTCTCCTTAATCCCCCGAAGGATGGAGATGGTATCCTCCACTGTAGGTTCACTGACAAGAACCTTTTGAAATCGACGTTCCAATGCCTGATCCTTTTCGATATATTCTCGATATTCATCCAAAGTGGTTGCGCCGATCGTATGGATTTCTCCACGAGCCAACATAGGCTTTAACATATTGGAAGCATCCAATGCTCCGTCAGTTTTGCCCGCACCCACAATCGTGTGCAATTCATCGATAAAGAGAATAATCTCTCCGTTACTCTCCTGTAATGTTTTCAACACCTCTTTTAAACGTTCTTCAAATTCCCCCCGATACTTGGCTCCGGCAATCAAACTTCCCATATCCAAAGCCCAAACTTTTTTATCTCTCAAGCCTTCGGGAACGTCATTATTCACAATTCGCTGTGCCAAACCTTCCACAATGGCGGTTTTCCCGACCCCCGGATCTCCGATAAGAACCGGATTGTTTTTGGTTCTGCGAGATAAGATTCGTACACAATGGCGAATTTCATCATCCCTGCCGATAATCGGATCCATCTTTCCCTCTTTCGCTTCCCGGGTCATATCTCGACCGTATTTTTTCAATACGGAGTCCTCTTCTCCTCCCGAAGCATTTCCTCTTTGGGTACGCATTTGCTTTAACGCTTCCCAAAAAATTTGCGGCGTAATCTTATATTTTTTAATAATCTGTGCACTTTCTCCGGATTTTTCTTTCATTAACGCCATATAAATATGTTCCAAAGCAATTTTACTCTCTCCGTCGGATTGGGCTTCATCTTCCGCTTTTAACAACACTCGCGTGTATCGAGTGGAGGGGTAAAGATTGCCTCCGTCTTGACTCGGCAGACGGTCAATGGCTGTAAATATTTCTTTCGCATAAGCCTCCACATCCACCCCCATGCCGGAAAGAACACTCCCAATCAAAGGTGACGTTTTTAACAGCGCCCCATGTAAGTGCAATTCCGTTAATTCCGGGTTGGAATTTTTAATCGCCATCTGAGAAGAAGTTTCCACGACTTTGATACTTTGTTCTGTAAATTTGTTAAAATCCATCGTAATCCCTCCTTATTCTTTCAATAATTTTTTATAGATTTCTTCCTGTTCCTCCGTTAATTTCGGATTTTCCAATTGAATCTCCAAATACAAATCCCCTTTACGCCCTTTCATATCTTTAAACCCTAAACCGGGTACACGAATCTTCTGTCCGCTTCGAATATGCGGCGGAACTTTAATTTTCACCGATTTTTCAAAAGTCTGTACCGTCTTTTCCGCTCCGAAATAAGCTTCCCATGGAGCAATGGAAAAATGCTTAATCATATCCAGACCTTCCAATCGGTTCTTGGAATCCAACACATTGATTTTTACGTATAAATCCCCGTCCAAATCAAATTTTTTCCCATTGATTTTAATCTTTTTCCCCGGCAAAATCCCGGCAGGAATTTTCAAAGGAATGCTCAAATTCTTTCCATTAATATTCACGGAAAGATTCCGCTTTGTTCCCCTATAAGCTTCTTCCAAACCGATGGTAATATCCGTCTCATACTTCGGTCTTTCTCTTCTGGGAGATGCACCCGCAAAGTTACCGAAATCAAAACCGCCGAAGCTGCTTTTCCCTGTACCGGACGTTCCTCGATTTCCGAAAATCAAATTAAAAAAGTCGGAAAATCCGCCCATATCTCCGGTGGAATAGGTTTGATAACCGAAATCTCTCGGGTCGAAATTCTGACCTCCGGAAAATCCGCCTACGCTGCCGAATGTGTCATATTGTTTCCTTTTTTCCTCATCGCCCAATACCTCATAAGCCTCATTAATCTCCTTAAATTTCTCCTGTATTTTTTCATCCCCCGCATTCAAATCCGGATGATATTTTTTTGCCAGTCTGCGATATGCTTTTTTGATTTCCTCTTGAGATGCCTTTTTACTCACGCCTAAAACTTTATAATAATCTCTATACTCCACAGGTCATCCCTCCTTATCCCTGTTTTTATTTGACTATCTTTGACTTTAGTTTTATTATACCCCAGAAATTTAAAAATGCAACTATTTTTTTTTGAATCTGCAAAAAATTCTCAACCGATCATAAAAAAAGTATTTGTTTAATATATCCGAATTTTCTATAAGTAATTTTCCCGGTCAACAAAATCAACATTGAATCCGTACCTATTCAGAACACCTGCATGAATACCCCTTATATCGCTTTGTTTCAGCATGTTTTTTTCCGCCTTTCTCCAACAAAAAAGAGAGCTTTTGCTCTCTAATATCGAAGAATCTCTATCCAAATTCGTCCTTTCTTGCTTTCCCCACCGATGTTTTCCAAGCGGCTTTTTCCTTTTCCCCGAAAACTCACCGTATCTCCTTCCTCCAAAAATCGGTGTTTTTTCATCTCTTCCGAACCGTTTACGCTGACCAAACCGGATGCAATAGCGCTTTTGGCGGATTCTCTGGACACTCGAAAAATTTCACTGACATAAGCATCCAATCTTAGGGATGCCAAAGCATAACTTTCCGTTTTATACTCCCTTAAAGGACAGATAAGATTTTTTGAAACATTCAATGGTTCTATCCGAATACCTTCCCGCCCCACTTTGGTTAAATTCAATCGGATGAATTCTTCCATCTCTCGCAAGAGAATGATATCCGCACCATCCTCTCTGACAAAAATGTCTCCTAAAATTTTTCGATCCAAACCCAAAGCTAAAATACTGCCTAAGTAATCTCCGTGTCGAAGTGTTCTTTCTCCTTCATGATGCAGTCGAAGATACATCAAAGGATCTTTCTTTCCTTCTTCATGCCACTCTTCCAAAACCTCTTCTTTCGTCAAATAAGAAGGCAGGACCACCAAAATTTTTCGTTCCGCATCTTCATGCCCTCCCCAGAAAAAATACTCCGGCAACCCCTTTTCCAACAACAGTTTCGATGCCAGAAATTGCTCTTTCGGGCTAAGAAAAGTGCTGTGGTTAAGATAGGACTTTTCCATCGTTCTTTCAATGAGATCCGCTAAACGATTCAAACAAAGAATCTCCTCCGGATTTTTCGTCAAAAAGGGAATTTGCCCTCGCATTATTCCGCCTCTTTCGGGTCAAAGCCTTGAAAGATATAAACGTCGAAGATCTTTTTCCCCGCTTTGAATTCTTCCAAAGATTCAATGGTCCATCCTGCCGTGGGCACATGAAAGAAAGTCTTTAAAAAGCGAAACATCCCGTTCTGTTTAAATTTACTGTTATAGGATAAAAAATCGGGACGAGCCTTTACATTCAACAATTCATATTCCAAAACCAATTTTGTGATAAAGGGCAATTTAATTGTATCCTTAAAATAATCCGTAGCCAAAAGCCCTCGAAGAACCTCCGGGACATGTTTTCGATACCAGGCGATAATTAAGGGATTAAAAGACTGAACGGCATATTCTCCCGCATAATGTTCCAATTCCTTAGCCACCGCCGCTGTGACTTCCAACGGATTTTTTTCCCCTTTGATTTCAATTAACAAAGGTACTTTTCCTTCTATCATACTTAAAAACTCTCTAAATGTAGGCACATGTTCTCCTAATCCGAAGAGAGAATACGTCTGCAACTCTTCTAAATCCATCTCCTCAATTTTTTTATCCACACCGAACGCACGCTTTCCGTCGTAATCGTGAAAAACCACCGGTACTTTATCCTTGGTCATCACTACGTCCATTTCGATCATATATCCCTTCTCCATCGCCAAACGAAAAGCAGTTGGTGAATTCTCCGCCACAGTATTGTTTAGGTCATGTAAACCCCGATGAGCTATCACTCGACCTTTGTAAATCTCCATACGACTCTCTCTGCCTTTATTCGGTGCGACAAGACATAAAAATCCTGCAAAAATCAGCACGAAAACAATCAAAATCCATTCTATCATTTATCCTTCATCTCCGTTTTCTTTTTATTATACTAAATTTTTTCCACTTGCCCAAAAACTCTTTTTCCGTTTTCTTCTCTTTATTCTGTAATATCCGGATTTCTATGGTATAATAAAATGGATTTTTAAAAACAAAGGAGGCTGACATCCATGAACAGCTATTTAATTCATACAGAAAACGGTAAAATGATTGTTGTACGTGCCAATTCGCTCAATGAAGCCATGTTACTCAGCCAAGAGGATTTTATTCCTGTGGATTGGGAGGATTTCTCCCCTTCGGAGCGACTGTATAATTAAAAACACGGCACAAACGGTAGACATATCCCGTCAAAAGAGAAATGAAGCAAATCAAATATTTTTAACACCGGGCTCAATCCGGTCCGGTGTTTTTTAACAAGTTTGATTGTTTTCAAATCCGTTATTTTCCCGAATATCTTTCCTTCTTTTTTCCATCTTTAAAGGAATCAAAAGTCCACCAACTTTATTTTCCCCTTTTAAGCCCTTCCTTTTATTTCCTTTCCTCTTTTTGTAACAAATTCACCAATTCCAAAGAGAAATCTTGCATTCGTTGGACAAACTCTCCATTGTCTCCCCGAGATAAAAAGATGACCAAAACATATCGACCTTTAGGGGTTTCAATAATGGCCGCATCATGTTCCAAGGCGTCCAGTTCCCCGGTTTTATTGTAAACTTTGATCTCTTCGGGAAAAAGTCCCGGAATTTTTTCCCAATTTTCGTTTTTTGCCATCAAATCCAACATCTTTTGGTCATACTCCGGTCCTAACAATTGAAAGTTTGCAATACGTTTTAAAAGTCTGCCGACATCTGTCGTCGTGGTTGTATTGTAGTCGAAACCCGGAGCTACTCCTGGACCGATATATTTCGTTCCGAAAACGGTATTTTCCAAACCCCATTCTTCTTTTCTTTTATTAACCGCTTCCAGACCTCCAATCGCATCGATAATCATATTGCTTGCCGTATTATCGGAAATGCTCATCATATATTCCTGTAACTCTTTTAAACGATATTCCGCTCCCAAAGACGACTCATACGCAATAACCCCGGCATCATCAGCCATATTATTCCAATCCATGACAAAAGTATCTTCTAAAGACAATCTTCCTTCTTTGACCTGTTCCATACTTTCCGCCATCAAATAAATTTTCATTACACTGGCCGGTTCCTGTTGAAAGTCGTTGTATATAAGCTCCTCCTCCCAATCAACGCCGGAAAAGTAATAAGATAAAATTCCATAGGAAGGTAGTAACTCCTCTTGTGCCAAAACTTCGATTTCTTCTAAAAGTTCTTTTTGCTCCTCTTTGGAAAACTTTTTGTATTTTTTCTCTTCAAAAATTTTTTCATCCTCTTTCCTTTGCTCTTTTTCTGTCGTCTCCGCTTTTTCTCCTTTCGTTTCAACGGGTACTTGAACCGATGTTGTACAAGAAGAAAAAAGAAAAATGCACAAAATTAAAATCCAATATTTCATTTTCCCCCTCCAACCATTATTATAAACCTTATTCAATCATAATGTAAAAAATAAAATATTCTTTGAAAGAATTTACAAAGCAATCGGACTGGGATATAATGACAAAGAAGTTAGAAAGGGTGATTTTTCATGTTTTTATTTCATATAGATGAGCAAAAATATTCTCATATCCATTTTATCGGAATCGGTGGAGTAAGTATGAGCGGTATCGCCGCACTTTTGCTCCATAACGGCTATACCGTCACCGGATCGGATCGGGAAGAAAGCAAAGAAACCAGACTTTTGGAAAACTTAGGCGCAACCGTCTATATCGGTCAACGTCGCATCAATCTTTCCAATCCGGATTTAGTCATTTATACCGATGCCATTGCCGATGACAACGAAGAACTGATTGCCGCAAGAGAATTAGATATTCCTGTCATAAGCCGCGGCGTTTTTCTTGGAGCATTAATGCGCAATTATCTTCACTCCATCGCCATTTCCGGCAGCCACGGCAAAAGCACCACCACCTCGATGATTGCAAAAATTTTAATCAATACAAAAGTAAATCCCTCTATTCTTTTAGGCGGAAATTTAGATGAAATCAACGGTAATGTCCACATGGGAAGTCGCCGGTATTTGGTGACGGAAGCCTGTGAATTTAAAGGAAATATCTTAAACTATTATCCTTCAACAGCCATCGTCTTGAATATCGACGCCGATCATTTGGACTACTACCGGGATATTGACCATATTATTGATACTTTTATTGAGTATATGAAACATTTGAAAAAAGACTCCGTATCCATTTTAAACTTGGATGACGAAAACACCAAACGTTTAATTCCTCATATTCAAGGACGAATGGTAGGGATTAGTCTGTCGGATCCTTCGGCAAAATATTTAGCTAAAGATCTTCACTTCGATACCCTGGGACATCCCAGTTTCACCCTCTATGTTGACGGTAAAAAAACTTTATCTTTTGAGTTAAGTATTATCGGAAAATATAATATCTATAATGCTTTAGCGGCGATTGCAGCTACGGTGGAAACAGGCATTCCCTTGGAAATTATTCGAACTCACCTCAATGCGTATACCGGTTTGCATCGTCGTCTGGAAACCGTCGGCAAATATCAGGACATCCCTGTGATAACGGACTACGGTCATCATCCCACGGAAATTCGCTATACTTTAGAGGCACTAAAACCTCATGTGCCCCGAAAACTCATCTGTGTATTCCAACCCCACACCTATAGTCGAACGAAACGACTGATGAATGAGTTTACTACTTGCTTCGATTCGGCTGATGAAGTGGTTGTCACCGAAATCTACGCCGCCAGAGAAAAATTCGATCCGACGGTAAAAGCGGAACACTTGGTGGAACGTCTTCAAAATAAAGGCACCCATGCCAAATATATCCAAACTTTTGAAAAAGCCAAAGATTATCTTCGCGCACATGCCCAAAAAGGAGACGTGATTCTCACCACCGGCTGCGGCAATCCGGACGTCTTGGCTCGTATGATTGTTGAATAAGAACAAAAAAATCCGTAAGGTTTTAAGCCTCACGGATTTTTTGTTTACCGAATTTCAATATTTCCCGCCTCGACAGTCAAAATAACTTCTCCCTTTTGTCCCTTCTTCAATTGGAAAGGATTTGTCTCTACTTTTCCTCGATAAGAAATTCTGCCAAGTTCCGCTTCCGCTTTAACATCCACATCTTGCGCGGGCTGAACGATAATATTTCCCAAGTCTACATGAGCGGTCAAACGCCCTGTGATTTCCCCATAGATTTCCACATTACCCGCATCCACTTCTATAGAGGAGTCCTCCATTCCTCCTCCCTTTAAAACAAATTGTCCTGCATCAATCTCTATTCGTCCGTTTTTAATTTTTGTTTGATTCAATCTTATATCTCCCGCATCCACTTGAATATTTGCTACCTTAGAAGACACTTCGTTCAATACAATCTGTCCTGCATCAATCTGCAAATCCAATGCGGATAAATTCGTCTTGTCAAGCTGTAAGCGAAGAAATTCCGTTTCGACTTTGAGTTCATCCATATCAATTTTGGAAATTAACTGCCCTCCAATCCCTCGAATTTCCACTTTTTTTACACAGGGCGGAACTTCAATTTCTCCTTGCGGCTCCGAAAAATTCCAATCCTTAAATTTATTTCTTCTTCCGCTGTCCAAACGAACACAAAACGCATTATTTTTGACAAACGCTTCTCCTGTGCTCTTTCCGTCTTCCTCCCAACGAAGATTTAAATTCTGATTTTTCGACGGTATTAACTTTAATCTATAATCGTTTACATCTATCAACAGTTTTTCTTCTGTTCCGGATAATTCCATTTGACCCTTCGACTGAAACTTTCCCTTGGAAACTTCTTCAGAATTTTCTTCATCCCAATCCCAATCCCGGTCCTTCCAGCACCTATCCCTAAAAATCCATTGTTTTTCATAAAGATTTCTTAAAAAACCTATCCTGTGCGGCATCTGAAAACTTGTCTGTGCTCCGGATAAGATTCCAAAAAAGATAAGGCAAAATCCGATTCCCAATAAAATAAACGCCACTTTAATCGATGTTTTCATCTTGTCTCTCCTTTCTGAATCGATTGCTGATCCAATTCCCAAGAGCTATAAAAATTTTTTGAAGCAATCCGAAAATCAATATCATCACTCCGACCCCGAAGACGATAAGCCCCGCCAAAAACAAATACGTAGGCCAAGTATACAATATCCCGGATACGAGAATGCCGATACACGCCGCCACCACAATCACCGGTACCAATAAGATCAGAAAACCTGCGAAACAAAGTCCCAAAACCAATAAAAATAAAGCAATGGCAAAAGGAATACCCACCGGTGCTGCAAAAATAGCCAAAAGAATAATCAGAAAAATATTGGAATTTTTCTTTGCCTTGCCCGCGTCTTTTTCATTGGGTTTCAAATTATAATCCGTCAAAATATCAAAAGCCGCATTCTTCGGACTGGCAAAACTCTCCGGCACTTCATCCTTAGCCGAGATATTCGCATCATCAAACAATTCTTCATAAAATTGTAAAGCATCCGTTCGATCTTCTTTGGACAAACGCCTTAAATATCCGGTCAGTTCCCGTATATATTCCTCTCTATTCATCTTTCGTCACCTCCAATTATCTTTTCTACACCTAAAACATATTCTTTCCACATTTTCAAATCCCCTTGAAGTCTCGCTCTTCCCATGGGCGTAAGACGATAATATCGCCTGTTTCTCCCGTCAAAATTTTTGTCATAGGTAGACAGATACCCTCCGGCGGAAAGTCTGCGAAGCACCGGATACAAGGTCGATTCCGAAAGTGTCATAGCTTCCTGTAATCGCTGTGTCAATTGATATCCGTACACATCCCCTTTAGAGACAATGGAAAGAACACAGAATTCGAGAATTTGACTTTGTATTTGAAAAGTCATCCTAATTCCTCCTTTGTCCTATACTATCTAATATTATTCTTTGATTTATATTATATTTCGTATAATATAGTATGTCAATAAAAAACTCGAAGAATCTTCCTCCGAGTTTTCATTCTTTATACAATAAACAAAATACCCATAAAATCGATATATACTACAATCGCCAGCCACCCGCTAAATAATCCCGACAAAATCAAATCGTTAAAATGTTCCTTGCCTTCCCGTCCGGCTCTGGGCAAATGTTGAAAACGGCGAAACAGCAGCAAAGAGAAAAATGTAATTCCCACAAAGAAAAACAGAGTAAAATTTTTACTCAAAGGTATCCCGGTCTTTGCGTAAACCAAAAACAATCCGAATACAGAAGCGATCAACAATAATAATTTCCAAATCAATCTGCGTTTAACGAGAACCATCACTTTCCTCCTCTATAAATTCCAACAAATCTCCCGGCTGACAAGCCAAAGCATCACATAAAGCCTCCAAGGTGGAAAAACGAATCGCCTTGACTCGATTGTTCTTCAAAATAGATAAATTGGTCATAGAAAGATCCACCAATTTTGATAATTGGGTCAAATTCATCTTTCGTTTTGCCATCATGACATCCAAATTGACAACAATCATTTTTTCTCCTTTATGTTTATCGTAAAATATTTTATACTTATCACATTATATTTTATGTTTATTTGTTTTTATTTTACGATATTCATAAAATTATTTCAAGTTTTTTTGCAATTTTTTTGGTTTCAGAGCATAAAAAAAGACACTTCTCTTTCAAAGTGTCTTTTAAGTCTTTCTATTTAAAAATATCCGGGCTTTTTCAGTTCTCGAAACATGCTGGTTTTATAAGCTTCCACTCCCGGTTGGTCAAAAGGATTGATACCGTTCATATAACCGCCAATCCCACAAGACAGCTCAAAGAAATAGAACAGATAACCCAAGTGCCAAGGATCCAAATAATCTAAATGAATGGCCAATTGAGGAACACCTCCTTGAAGATGAGCCTTTTTTACCCCCAAGAACGCCTTCTCATTGACTTGATGCAAAGTTTTCCCCGCAAGATAATTTAATCCGTCCAAATTCTCCCCTTCTTCTTTTAAGTAGAGATGCTTTTTACAGTGATCTACAAAAATAACCGTTTCAAAAAGATTGCGTTCACCCTCTTGAATCATCTGTCCCAAGGAATGTAAATCTGTAGTAAAACTTGCGGATGCCGGCCACAAACCCTGCCCTTCTTTCCCGTCACTTTCACCATAAAGCTGTTTCCACCATTCGGAGAGCATCACCAAATGGGGATCATATTGCACCAAAATTTCAATTTGTTTTCCTAAACGATGATATAAATCATAACGATGGACGGCATATCGGATAGCCGGATTCTCCGGGTCTTTTTTTGTATACACCATGGCGGCGGCGGCACCTTCCATCATCGCCGCAATGTCAATTCCCGCTGTGGCGATAGGAAGCAGTCCGACCGCTGTCAACACACTGTAACGTCCGCCGACTTCATCGGGTATTACAAAAGTTTCATAGCCTTCCGTCTGTGCCAAAGTTCGAAGAGCGCCTTTTTGTTTATCCGTGGTCGCAAAAATTCGCCTTGCCGCCTCTTTTTTCCCATACTTCTCCTCCATCCACGTTCGCAAAATTCGAAATGCAATAGCAGGCTCCGTAGTCGTTCCGGATTTACTGATGACATTAAGACTGACCTCTTTATCCTGAATATACTCTAAAATTTCTTCCAATGCCTCTGAAGAAAGATGATTCCCCGCATAGAGGATCTCCGTTCCTCTTTTGCCCACCAAAGGAGTTAACGCTTCAATCGCCGCACGAGCGCCTAAATAAGAGCCTCCGATACCGATACAAATCAATACATCACTGTCTTTACGAATTTTTTTGGCTGCCCATTCGATACGACGAAATTCTTCCTTATCATAGCAAACAGGTAAATCGACCCAGCCGGTAAATTCACTTCCCGGTCCTTTTTTCTCCAATAGGAGATCCAAAGCCTCGTAGGCTTTAAGCAGATAGTTTTCTTCTTGAATTCTTTCACCGAAGTATTCAAAATTAATGTGCATTTCAATCCTCCTTTATTCTTGTTCCGAAGAGTCTTTCTTGACTTGCATTAGTACCAAAGCAATATCATCCGGCGTATCTCCCCAGCAAAAGCGATTGACCCGATATAAAATTTCATCCAAAGCCTGTGAAATCTGATGATTGGCAATCACCACACTTAAAATCTTTTCCAATCTCTCCAATCCGAATTGTTCCCCCTCTTTATTTTGCACCTCAATAATCCCATCCGTGTAAAGCAAAAGGGCGTCTCCCTCGGATAAATTCAGAGTCTCCTCTTTGTAAGGCACATCCAAAAACAATTGGGAAATCGGCAATCCCGGTCGTTCAATCCACTCCACTTTCCCTTCTCTAAGCAATGCCGGCTGACAATTGTGTCCGCCGTTGGCAAAAGTCAATCTTTTATTTTTTCGATTATAGACGGCATAAAAACAGGTAAAATATTTATCCGCGCCCAATTTCAACTGCGAAAAATTCTCCCGAAGCTTCCCCAAAAGCTTTGCCGGAGAAGGATAATCCATGGCCAGACTGCGAATACTCTGTCGGATAAACATTGTCATCATACTGGCACTGATCCCCTTGCCCATGACATCACAAATATAAATCGCCAAATGATCTTCATCCAGATAAAAATAATCGAAAATATCCCCGGACAAATCCTCTGAAGAAAGATAACGATAGTCAAAATCCAAAGTAGTCAACTGTTTTTTCGTAGGCAACAAACTCTGTTGGATGCGTCGTGCAAAGGAAATATCATCCCGCATGGAACGAATATGATTGAACAAATCCCGATACATATTATGCTCTCTTGTAATATCGTGATAAATTTCGATAACCGCAACCACATTCCCCTTTTCATCCGTCACAGGAGAAGTTTGAATACTGTATTTACGACCGTCAATATCCTTTTCTCGAATGACCCTCCTTTTGGAATTTAATTGATTGGACACAGGCACCTTGCAGACAAAAGCCTCGTTTTTCTCATCAAAAAAGCAATTGGTCCCGGTGGGATCCGCACCAACAAAACTTTTTAAAGAACGATTGGCATAAATGACATTTCCTTCCATATCCAAAATGCGTACCAAATCATGCAGATTTTCTAATGCCTGTTGACTGATATCGGAAAAACTGATTCCGTCCTGTCCAGAAAAAAGAAGCACATCCCTCATCTCCTTCAAACGCATTCTCGTTTGATTTTATTCTATCACACTTTTCAGCGATAAACAAAAGAAAGTATTTTTTTTATAACGTTCTAAAAAAATTAAAATCCTTAACCTCCTTCATTAGAATGACAAAAAAATCCGTCACTTTTCTCCAAACACATTCTTATTTCATTCTCTTGCACTTTATTGTGATAAAAGATCTTTTGATAACAGCATATTAAAAAAATAAAAAATGCCCCTAAAGAACGTTCCCGAATTTTTTCCTTTAGAGGCATTTCCCTGTTATGTTTAATCAACGATGCGTTTCCCGAATCGGAACAGAGCCGACCGACAACAAATAAAAGCTTAATCGGTCGGATGTGTATTTACATATTCCTTATATGCCGCACAGACGTGGAGAATATCCAAAATCTCACCATACCATTTTTTTCCGCCAAAAACTTTATATTCTTCCAAGCCGCCTTTTTCGTTAGTATAAAAAACGGTCTCTCCGCCTTCAACAATACCGATTTCCATATCTATACCGCTTAAAAAAAGTGAAATATTACTTGCGCATTTTGTCTTTTCCGATTCCCGTTTTAAACGAAAACGACCGGATAAAATACAGTCGCACAATTTATGCGCTTCTTCCCCTTTAAGCAACAAGCGCTTCCCTTCAATCCGTTCCTCTTGCCTTGGAATTGTTTCATCCCCAATAATCTGAAAACCGATCTTGAGCTCTTTTTCCGGTGTCGTATCCACATATTCCTTTATCTTTTGTTGAAATTCAACATCCGATAAGGTACATGCATACAACGAAAAAATCAAAAGCGCTGAAAATAACATGTAAAACTTTCGCTTCATTTTTTTCTCCTTCTGATTTTTATCCTTTATCGTATCCTCATCGGTCGGTCATTATACCGATATTCTGTCAGCCGCCCGTTATGACTACGAAAAAGCTCGGCAACCCGCAGCGCAAATTCCTCGCTTCCCCACATCTCGGGATCAATCCCCCCGGTACGAAAAGTCTTCCCTTGCAATTGACTTACACTTTCCTTTGAAATCTCATACCGTACCATATTTAAATCATATACCTCTCCTCTGTCGCGATCTTCAAAGATAAGCTGTTCTCCATATACGCTTGCGGGATGATAGGAAGGATATCTCCATTTCCCCACATAATTTGCCAAAAAACCGTGTGTAAAGGGCGGCTCTGCATAAAGAAGCATCCCCCTTCGTTCCCCTTGTGCAAGCTTGACATGAAACGTCGTTTCCGTTTCTTCTCCACTTAGCATATTCATTTGTTTTAAATAAAGAATCCCGATTTCTTGATAGGTCACCTTATCCTTCGAAGAAAGAAAACAGGAAGCATGAATTTTAAAAGTTGTTCTCATCCAATGCGAAATGGGTAAAGAAACAAAAACCAATAAAAGAATCCATAGAAAAATCCATTTCTTCCTTTCATCGGTAAACGGGTTAAACTCCTTGAATATCAATCTGAAATACCTCCCCAATTAACAAGCTTATATCAACTGTTTCGAAATGCTTAACCGTTCCGTTTCTTCAACCAACTTTTTTATCTTTGCATATATTTTTTGCCGATTAGTTTTCAAAGGTATACAAAATATTTACACCGTCTTTATCCCACTGATGGTCAAAGTTTTGAACCACAAGAATGCCATAGTCCTGATTGCGAAGCAAAAGCGGACCGACAAGCTTCACATCGGCACCTGTCGTAAAGCGCAAAACGATGTTTTCTTCCGGTATATAAAGATACGGATACACAATATCGTCATCAAAAATGGGAGCTCTTCTCATTGTAAGCCAAGACTTTGAGGCACTCATCTCGGGAAATCTTCCGCGGGAATGAAAAATCACATCTCCCGTCGTAAGCTCACGAATTTCAAAATACGGTGTCATCTCAAAAGCCGCTTTTCGATCTTCGGGAGTATCGGCGTCCACTTTTATATCCTCCATCAGAACATCCGTTTTATCGTTACGTGTTAAAAGATACACTTTATCGCCCACCGGCTCCAGCGTATAATCAAAACTGGCAAGCAGGGTTCCATCCTCCTTCGGAAAACGGTACTCCCCGTCTGTCCCGATAAGTGTCACGCCCTTTTCGGGTTGTCTCGGATCCGTAGGAGCAAAATACAGCTCCTTGTCTTTATACTTTCTCGGAGAAAATCCCTCCTGCGCCACAATCCGATCCTCCATCGTCTCCGGATTATATGCGTGCAGCCGTGTCTTACCCGACGGCAGAGTTTCATAAATATAAAGATAAGGTTTCATATAAACGGGATCCGGAACAAACTGCCAGTCTTCGGCAACAGGATATTCCACCAGCTTCGTCAGGGAAGCATCCTTAAGATGATAGACAAGATAACTTATCTTTCCTTCTCTTTGCTGAATATACAAAAAGCTTTCCTCCGAAAGCTCCTGGAGATATTCCCTCTCGGAATTATCATTGGAAAACGGCTTTCTCTCCACGTCCTCAATTTTGGTAAATTGTTTCTTTTCCAGATCGTAAAAACCCACAGCACATTTCAAAGGCTGAACGGGTCTTTCATCCTCAGGATCATAAAGTCTGTAAAGATCCGCTCTTACAATCCCACGGGTCAGCGGTCCTCCGCATTTTAAAATCTTGTCCTCGTATTCTTGAGGAATTTCATACTTTTTCATCTGCAAACGGTCCTCTGCACGCAAAATCCGAATTTCCTCGTGAAAACGAGCCGGATAGGACATATTCATTTCCGTTTCACCTGCCAGAGACTCCTGTCCGCTCCTTTTGTCCGCAGCCTCGAAAGATGCGTCCGTTTTCTCCAAGCTTTCCGCCGTTTCTTCACCGGTCTGTTTTTTCGGATTCTCTTTTGTCGTTGTACATGCCGTCAATAAAAGTAACAAAATCAACCCGCAAAGTAAACACCGTTTTTTCATCATTGATCACCTCAAAATTTTATTCCACTCCGTTTTTAAAACGACTTACCAAATAATTCCCCGATTTTGGATAAAGCGGATAAAAGAATTGTTCCCAAGCCAATATTTTGGAGAAACGGACTCATACCCGGATCTTCCCGAAGCGGGATCACAGATATATACGCCTCCGTTTCCATAGCCGTATAAAGCCACATAATGCCAAATTGTTTCTTGAGGATAACCTTCCATATGAAAACCGTTGCCGCTCGCATAAGATGTTCCGTTTGCAACAACTCCAAAACCCGCATCGATATCCATTCGAATATTGTTTAATACCGTCGCCGAATCATACATCCACAATAATTCATATCCGCTTCCTACTGTATAGGGAATATTCTTGTTAATGGCATACGGAATATTATCGCCAAAATTTGTCCCGTTTGTCGTTGTTCCAAGGTCGAAAGCCAATCCTTGCTGACTAGGCGGATACGACATTCGAGCGCTAAGTACGCTTCGACATGCTGCCGGACAGCAATAATAATATCTCTCTTGTCGATAAAAAGTCATGGAAATGGTGCCTCTTTGAGCCATAGCACGTGCATCAATTTTTGATTCCGGATATAATTGATGCATAACTTTAACGGCTTCTTCCAATTTCCCGCTATCGATAAGTTTAACATATTCATTTCCTTTTTTTGCTTTTTCAAGCGCCCGCATTAAACTTTCCCGTGATTGCGGTTCATATCCTTCATTAGGCTTCATATCCGCACTTGCAGCCGCAGGTGCAAGAATAAACGCCAATGCTAAAAATAATGCAAGCAAAGTTGATTTTCGTTTCATCATTTTATCCTCCTTTCATAAAAATAATTAAGTAAACGAAATAAACTTCATCCGAAAATAACGGCTTTTAAAGCCTTTAAAGCTTATTGAAACAATGGAATCACCCTCTTTTATAAACAAATTATCCATCTCAAAAAAATACAAATTTGATTTCCATAGCATTCTTCCTGTCCCGGCTTTCGGTAAGCTTTCGGTAACCTTGGATTATAATAAATCTTCAACAAAATCCATAAGCTTTATCCAATGATTAGTTTCCCCTTCCGATGCTTTTTTATCATAAATACAATATCACAAAGAATAATTAAGAAGGGAAGAATTAGAAATAACGGTCCATAAATGTATGGGAAGCCATTTCCTCTTATCCATTGAATCAATTGAAAGACAAAAAGAAGATAGGAAAAAAACACAACGGGATGAAAAGAAATCAGTCTTCGATGAAAAAAAACTTTCTTTAAAGGAATTGATTGAGAGGCATATTCTTTTTTTCGAAAAAACATACCCAATACAAATACCGCAAGACTCGTTCCCACTATACAAAGAATCGATGTAAACTCCCGTTCCAAAGCCTCCCGCAATGCATATGAATTCGGTTCTTTTAGCGTAGACACAAAAGAAACATCCTTACGAAAGTGTTCCTGCCACCATAAAATAATAGACATTTGATTTTTTGCAACAAAAACAAAAGCTACAAAGATAACAGCTAAAAACAAACAAAAAAAGATTACTTTTCTTTCATGTTGATTAAATTTCATAATTTCTCCTCTTCTTATAACTAAAAGCTGGTGAACCATTGTCCAAATTGAACGGAATCCTCACCTACAACATCGGTATAATTTTTATTCGCATAAAATCGCAATACTCTCATTCGATAAATAAAAGGAGTTACTTTATGATTATACTGTTTTTCATTATAATATAATGTTCTCATTTCCGGATGCCAGTTAATTAGTGAAGTTGCTACACCGCTTGCTGTACTCCAAGCAATACTCAATCCTTTTGTAAGAATGCCTACAATAATATTAAAACCAAGATTAAAAACCGTATCTTGGAAATGTAAATTATGATAAACATTCACTACCGAAGTTGTTGAATAATCATTTGGATTCCCATTTTCCGTCCATGTATATCCACGAGTTGAAATACTCTTTAAACCTTTACCGAACATAGCTGTTGATATCAATGGTATATTTTAAAGAGTGCACCGAAAGATTAAGGATGGTTACCGTATAATCCTTGCCCGGCAATGCTTTGATTGCCAATTGTCTTTTTCCGTAAAAAGTCTTTTGGTAGATTAAATCATTACCTTCTTGTATCACAATTTGATACTTCACATTTTTTCCCATTAAATCGCTTGTTTTAACGGTAAAACCGTTATGATTTGCCCCGCCCCAGCTATTCATATTAAAAAAATATTGTTTATCTCCTGTTAAACCCTTTAAAGTTTGTGTATCGCTGATATTGGCGGAACGCTTCCCCTCCGCCCGGACAGTTTCTTGGTAAAATTTCTCGTACTCTTCTTCGCTAAGCTCTTTGACTCTGTTGTCGAGATTAATTTCCTCCACTTCCTCTTCTACGGGTTCATCGGATACAACCACCACCGTATCCGGGTCAAACACTCGGATATCGGCAAAAGCCGTGATCGTTACGACGAGCGTTAAGAGCAAAATCAAGATTCCCGCCAAACTTGTTTTCCATTTTTTCATCATTTTCATCCTTTCCATCGTGGGGTGTAATTTTAACGCCATATTTTTTGCATTTCCCCCTTCCACCAGTTTTAACATGGACAGACAGTACCTCTTTCGATTTTCCGTCGTGTCGCCGATTCTTTGAAGCACCATTTTGTCGCAAAGCACTTCCATATCCTCTTCCATATACTTTAAAAAGGCGAGTACCAGGATGTTATACCAATAAACACAGGCGGTAAAATATCGCAAATGATTCCAAAGCTGATCCCATTTTTTGATATGAGTCAGTTCATGGGTTAACACATGATATAAAAGCTCGTCGTCCTCCAAAACGGCGTTTTGCAGAATAATTTTCGGACGAATCAATCCGTAGGTCATCGGCACTTTGACCTTTTTATTGACAAACACCTTGACCTTTCTTTTCAGCTTAAAGCCTTCGATACAGTTTAGAATCCTCGAATCTTTGTCGATTTCTACGGAATCTTTTAAAGCCTTCCACATTTTAACGATTCGAATCAAAATATAAAGCAAAAGCAAAATGGCAATTACGAATCTACTGGCTAACCAAAGGATGCTTTCTATTCTTCTTGCCAACACACCGCAACAGTCCGTCATCAATAAAAAAGGCTGTAAGAGACTTCGAAATATGCCGTAATCTCCGTTTTCACAGAAAGTAATCAAAAGAGTATAGGGGGTTAACAAATAAGTTATCAGAATCAGCCATAAAATCATATTCGCCCATTTGACGCTTTTTTCATTCAGCCTTTTTCGCACCAGCAGAATGAATCCGATACAAAAAACACTTTTGATACTTCGGTGTATCAGGGGAAGTTTTAGAAGACTGAACATATCCTTACCGGTCTTATTTTTCAAAATCCCGGATTAAAGCTTTCATCTCCTCCAATTCTTCGGGGGTGACTTTTTTATCACTTAAAAATGCGCTGAACAGGTTTACGACGGAACCTTGAAACAAATCACGAATCACTTCCGCTTTTTTATCCTTTAAAGCCTCCTCCCGACCGATTACGGGTTTTAAGGTGTATTTGGGATAGCGCCTTGTAATCGCACCTTTGCCCAACAGTCTGGCAAAAAAAGTATAGCTGGAGCTTTTTTGCCACCCGTATTTTTTCGTCAAAAGTCTGGATAATTCCACCGCTTGAATCTCACCGTTTTCATCCAGACATTTTCCTTCCCACAACATCTCCATCACCAATTGTTCACTTCTTGAAAAATCCATTTTTCCAACCTCTTTTCTTTAAATTTTTATTAAAACCCGACCTAAGAACATTTTTATCTTTCTGTTCTCATTTTGAGTTTATTTTCTTTTATTTTGTATTTTCATTTAAAGAATATCATGACTTATTTTAATTTGTCAAATGATTTTTCTTTTTTCTTTTCGTTTCCCATCAGAGGATATGCCCTTTGAAAAAGAAAAAGGGTAAGGGCGAAACATAGAATAGCCGCCATCAACGCAAGGATAACATCTTGCGGGGAAAGCGAAAAATGAAAATCAAATTCCGGATATCCGACGGTTCTTGCCGGAATTTCCATAATATTTCGGCTCATTTTTGTGCGATAGAACAAATAGGAAACGCCTATGGTCAAAGCGGAAGAAGCGAATAGAGTCGGAAATATTTTCTTTCCCAAAAGCAATAGGACAAATCCTATGATTAGAAACAACAAAATCGCCAAGCCGAAGTAAAGCCGTGCAAAAGACTTTTCCAATCCGGAAGTATAAAATGCCTCCGAAGGTGTGCGTTCAAAAAGTATCAGGGGCAGCTTCGTGGTAAAACATAAGCGTAAAAATAAGAAAAAAGAAAACGCTCCCGCCACCGCCGATAAAATATACATAAAAAGAAAGGAGGGAGAATCTTTTAAAAAATCCCCCGGTTCCGTCTCTAAAAAAGAAGCGATTTTTTCCAAATTTCTCCAGGATAAATCCTCTTTTCCCCGAAAAATACGTGTCCATTGTTCTTGGCTAAGGTCTAAATATTCCCAAACTTCTTTCTCCGTTTTCGACGAGTGAAGAATTGCCGTTTTTATATTTTTTAAAATCGTCCGATTCATTTTTTAATACTCCTTTCCCTTTTTTGTCCTTTGTTTTCATGTCTTTTTTTCATCCATATCTTCTTCCGTCCATACGATCTGTCTTAATATTAAATCAATAATGGAATAGGATAAAAGAAAGAGGCTTGCCGTAAGCATTGCCGTCGGCAAAACGTTCATCCCATAGGTCAATGTCGGCATATAGGTGGACGCAAACAAATCGTAAAAACCATAGCCTTCAATATAGGGTGATACGGGTAAAAAAAACATCGTCCCCAAGGCAATCGCCAAGGATATTCCTATGGAAACGGGTATCTTCACCCCCTGAATCAATAGGGTTAGTAACAACGAAGCTCCAAACAGTACACAGGTGCCTACATAAAGATAGACCACATAACGCTGCAGCAAGTTTTGATTTGCATCGAACAGATGCCCCGGATAAAGTTTGGATACAAATTGAGCATGACCCATCAAGGTAGCAAAGACCGCCAAAATTAGTGTAATCCCTTTTGTTCGCCAAGTCGATTCAGTGTAAAGGAAGGTTTCCGGGGCAATGTGAAAATAGTCCGCCAATAATCCGATTTCTTTATAGGCAGGTTTTGCTTTTCCCTTTTCCAATTTTTCCAATCGCTCTGAGGTGATTCCCGTTTGTTTACAAATCTCCTCTTTGTTCAAGCCTTTATCCCGAAGTCTTTTTTGAATGGCAAGCTCCGTAGTGCTTCTCATCAAAATCCACCCTTTCCAATTTAAGTTTTGCTTATTGTTTTCGTTCCGAATTTAAATTTCAAATAAATATATTTTCAATACGAAGATATCATTTTTCAATTTTTTTGTCAATCAGATTCTACCTGAAAATAAAAAATATCCCGAAAAAAGAATCGGGATATTTGAAAAGTTTTATTTAAGATTTTTCTTTGTCGGCAGATTGAGCTTCTTCCGCCGGCAAGGTTCTTAGAAGTAAATGAATCGCACTATAGGATAAAAGAAAGAGGCTTATTGTCAATATGATTGCAGGAAGAACATTCATCCCGTATTTCAATTGTTCAATAGAGCTTAAGGAAAAATGATTTAATAAAAAACTGTTATCGGTATCAAAAAATGTAGGGAGGAAAAACAACATTCCCAAAGAAATCACCAAGGATACGATAACGGAAATCACTTTTTTGACTTTATGAATTAAGAGTATCAACAGTAAAGAAATTCCGAAGACGATACCAATACTTATATAGAGATAAACCGCATAATTTTGTATCGGATGGATGCCGATTCCAAGGAAATCTTTCGGAAAAAGTCTGATAACAAATTGAGCGTGACCCAAAAGAGTAACAAAGACTGCTAAAATCAAATTGATACATCTGTTTTGCCAGGCAGGTTGGGAATAGAGTAAACTTTCCGGCTTGATGTGAAAGCATTCCGCCAACAATCCGATTTCTTTATATGTGGGTTTTACTTTTCCCTTTTCCAACTGTTCCAATCGCTCTGAAGAAATTCCCGTTTGTTGCTGAACTTCCTCTTTGCTCAGGCATTTATCTCGAAGTCTTTTTTGAATACAAAGTTCTACACCGGTTCTCATAAAAATTCTCCCTTCTGTAGTTTTTCAATATTTTCTTATCCGTCTTTCACGTTCACAAATTTTTGAAGGATAAAAATAATTTTAAGTTTCTGATTTTTGTTTTCGATTTAAGAATACCATGATAACGAAAATCTATCAAGATTGATTGCTTCCCGAAAGATTTTATCTTGATTGACCGTATCGGAAAAATACACGCTCAGATTAAATCTATGTGCCGTAAGTAGAAGGGAATTTATATCGTCCTATGGAATCAATCCCATAATAAAAGTTTGAAAGAATCTTTACACCGTTCGGATGTCGGGCGATTCAATCCGCAATTTTTTCAAAAAAAAAACGATGCGGCAACAAAAAGTTGCCCCACCGTTTTTTATCATCCGTCTTTTATTTATTTCATTATGCTCTCGCCGGCAATTCTTCCAAAGACGATAATGTCCGCAATAGCGTTTCCACCAAGGCGATTGTCTCCGTGAATTCCTCCGGTGACTTCTCCCGCAGCAAACAGTCCGGGGATAACTTTTCCGTCTTTATTCAATACCTGTGCCTCCGTATTGATATGCAAGCCGCCCATGGTATGATGTAATGCCGGATATCTTAAGGTCGCATAGAAAGGTGCCTTTTCGATTTTCTTTCCCCATACGGTACGTCCGAATTCCGGGTCTTCCTGTTTCTCCACATAGCCATTAAAAGTATCAATCGTCTCTTTTAACGCATCTGCCGGTACACCGATTTTTTCCGCTAAATCTTCAACGGAGTCCGCTTCGACCACGATACCTTTTGCAATCAGAACGTCTAAATTTTCTCCGGATAAAGTTTTTCTGTTTTCCGGCACAATTTGTGCATCGGTAATCATGAAATATTGTCCGTCGGTTTGTGCTAAAGTTGCCAAACAGATTTCATCTCTTCCGCCGTCTTCTTTCACATAACGTTTCCCTTCTTTATTGATGAAGAAGGAGTCTTCCACGTTGATAGAAGGTCCAAAACGGTCTCCCGGCATGGGGAGAAGTTGGATGTGTTGCATATCGATGACGTCCGCCCCGATCTTTTGAGCCATTAAAATTCCCTCACCGGTTGCTCCGGGGTGATTGGTGGAAACTAATTTTTCAGGTAAATTTTCTTTGGTATATACGCCGTCGGATAAATATTCGCGGACCATTTCCGGATTTCCCGCATATCCTCCGGTTGCCATAATAACGCCCTTATTTCCTCTAATCGTATAATCCGTATCAATTCCTTCCGCTTTAACTCCCACAACTTTTCCGTCTTCAACAATTAATTCGCTTGCTTTCGTATTTAACAGAATTTCTCCCCCGAGTTCTTTCACTTTGTTGCCTAGAACAGTAATATATCCTGTTCCCAACGGTTTTTCCGTTTGATGGGAACGGGGCCATTTGGATCCTACAACGGAACCGATTTTTTCTTTCCATTCCAATCCCATATCTGCCAACCAATGTACACCGTCCAGGGCATTGGTGCACATTACGGTTACCAAATCAAGATTGCCTACTTTATGTCCGCCTTCATAGGTTTGTTCAATATGTTTTTCGATGGAATCTTCAATTCCCTGCGCTTTTTGCACTTCAGGATCCGCAGCATTATATGCCCCGCCGGCACGTAATGTATTTCCGCCGATAAAAGGCATTTTTTCAACAATAATTACGGATTTCGCCCCGTGTTCATAGGCACTTACGGCGGCGGAAAGTCCTGCTCCCCCCGCTCCGATAATGACAACATCCGCTTCTTTTTCTTCCGTTTTTCTTTCAACAGCTTCTTTTACAATCTCTTTCTTTAAAGCTTTCAAATCCGCACCGGCGGATTCCAAAGCTTTTTCCAAAGATTTTTTAACTGCCATGCTGGATACGGTACATCCGGAAACACCGTCTACCGCTAAAGATTGTGTCTCTACAACTCGTTTCGGTATCTCTGAAATCGCCATATCGGAAATCATTGTCGTTTCTCCATGTTCCACAACTTTCGCATCTGCGATTTTTCCGTCTTTAACTGTCACTTCCGACTTTACCGTTCCGCCATAACCGGTAGCTTCGCCGGTGTAAACACCGTCTTTTAGACCGGTTTCTGCCGTTTCTTCCATCTTTGTAGCTTCATTGCTCGGACTTTCAGGCGGTGTTTCCGTTTTTTTGCAGGCGGAAATTCCGACAGTCAAAAGCATTGTTAGAACAAGAAGCCAAGCTATTTTTTTCTTATTCATGTATAAAACCCCTTTCTTGATTTTTCGGCGAACAGGAAAACGTTCACCTCATCAATATGGTAATCCAAGTTCGTTATAAAGTCAATGTGTATTGATATATTCCATCACCTATTTTTCTTTTCCGGGCGGTTTAGGTCCGTAGTATTGGTAATAATCGGCTTTGATACGGCCGTTATAGAGCTTGCGTTTTCGGTCCGCTTTTTTGCCGTAGCACGCTTCAAAATTTTCCGCGGAAGTGATGACATAGACGGACCATGTGGGGTGTTGGGTCATTTTTTCTCCCAAAGCTTTGTATAAGGCTTCCGCTTCTTCTTTTTCACCCAAGCGTTCTCCATAGGGCGGATTGGTCACGATCACACCGTATTCGTCAAAAATGTCCACATCTTTCATATCTTTCATAAAGAAACTGATATCCTCTTGAAGTCCGATATTCGCCGCATTGTCTCGAGCCACCAAAATCGATTTCTTATCCACGTCGCATCCCATAATATGAAAACGAACTTTATGGTCAATCTTTTGGAAGGCTTCTTTTCGAAGTTGTTGAAAAACTTCTTTGCCGACAATACTCCACGCTTGTGCATCAAAGCTTCTATCCAAACCGGGAGCGATATTTTTAGCCATCATTGCCGCTTCGATGGCAATGGTGCCGCTGCCGCAAAAGGGATCCCACAATACTCTTTTCGGATTCCAATAGGAAAGCTTCAGCATGGCTGCCGCCAAGGTCTCTTTAATAGGCGCTTCTCCTGCACGGTCTCGATATCCCCGCTTATGCAAGCCTTCTCCGGAAGTGTCCAATGTCAGTGTGGCAATATCCTTGAACAGTTCAATTTCCAAACTGTATCGGGCACCTGTTTTTTCAAACCAGTCCGTCTTGTAAGCGGTTTTTAATTTTTGCACAATGGCTTTTTCCGTAATCCGTTGACAGTCGGATATGGAGAATAATTTGGACTGATGACTTCTTCCGTTGACGATAAAGTTCGCATCTTCCTGCAAAATTTCGGGCCAGGGCAAAGCATATACCCCTTGAAAAAGTTCCTCAAAACTTTTTGCCGGGAAGCTGGTCAGTTCAATAAAAACGCGCTCCGCACAGCGTAACCAAAGATTACATCTTGCAATATCTTCTTTGTCTCCCACAAAACGCACCCGCCCGTTCTCCACGGAAATATTTTCATAGCCTAAATCCATCAGCTCTCTTTTCACTAAAGCCTCCAAGCCGAAGGTTGTCGTCACAATAATTCGATACATATTCTTTCCTCTCTTTCTACATAGCATTATATCAAACCGCCTTCCGTTTACCCTAATTTTTCTTCTATTTTTTGTTTAATATCATTCATTATTGGTATATATTACCATGAGTAAATTATTAAGGAGGCAGATATCAATGAAATATTTAACTCAAACCGTTCAAAAAGGTGACTGGAAGGCAGAAAAACACGTTCCGATTATTCATTTACCGGAAGAAGTCAAAGCGGGAGAAGCTTTTGAAGTTTCCGTATCCGTCGGCGATGAAATCGCACATCCCAATACAGTGGAACATCATATCGCATGGATAAAATTATTCTTCCAACCGGAAGACAGCAAATTCCCCATCGAAGTCGGCAGCTATCAATTCGCAGCACACGGAGAAGCTGAAGTATTTTCCGCCCCTCTGATCCAAGCAAAAATGACTGTAGCCGCAAAAGGAACTTTCACAGCAATCAGCTATTGCAATTTACACGGGCTATGGGAAAGTGCCGCTGAGCTTGTTTTCTAAACTAAAGATGAAAAAAGAAAGAGATAAATCTCTTTCTTTTTTTATTGCCTTAGTATCTGGGATTGGCTTTGTAATGAGTGTGTAAATAGAAATGTGCACTTTCTCCATAGATATCGCCCAAAAATTCTTCGTAAATTTTTTGAACGGACAGATTTTTATGACTTTGGCGAATGACTTTCTTTTCATCTTCCGAATAAAGGGCATCGGCTCTTTTTTCCAAGATATCCAATTTACCGTGATGATAAGGTTGTCCGCCGCCGGCAATACATCCTCCCGGGCATGCCATGATTTCCACTGCATGAAATTGTTCTTCACCGGATCGAATTTTTTCCAACAGTCTTCGGGCATTGCCTAAACCGCTGACTACGCCGATACGCACTTTTTCTCCTCCGATGTCGATTTGTGCTTTTTTGATTCCTTTCAGTCCTCGTAAGTCTTCAAATTCCATTTTCTCCAATTCCTCTCCGGTCATCCACTCATAAGCAGTGCGAAGGGCAGCTTCGATAACGCCTCCGGTTACACCGAAAATGGTCCCGGCTCCGGAAGATTCTCCCAAAGGATTGTCAAAATCATCGTTTTCATCCAAAGCATCGAAGTTGATGCCCATTTCTTTAATCATAATAGCCAGCTCACGGGTCGTAATTACCGCATCCACATCACGAGTTCCTCTTTCAGCCAATTCAGGACGTGCCGCTTCAAACTTTTTGGCTACACAGGGCATGACGCTGACCAAAATCATGTCTTCTTTCTTTACCCCCATTTTTGCCGCCAAATAATGCTTTGTAATGGCTCCGAACATTTCGTGGGGTGATTTGCAGGAAGAGGGAATGTCCAATAAATCCGGGAATTGATTTTCAAAGAAATTAACCCAACCCGGACAACAACTGGTAAGCATGGGAAGCTTCCCGCCGTTTTTAAAGCGATGAACAAATTCGGAAGCTTCTTCCACAATGGTGACATCTGCCGCAAAATTGGTATCGAAAACTTTGGCAAAACCGATGCGCCTTAGAGCATTTACCATTTTCCCTGTGACTACGGCTCCCGGCTCCAAGCCGAATTCTTCGCCTAAGGCTACACGAACTGCCGGAGCCGTTTGTACCACCACGGTCTTGGTCTTATCGTTAATCAAATTCCAAACTTGTCCGATATTGTTCATTTCCGTCAAAGCCCCCGTAGGACAAACGGCTACACATTGTCCGCAAAAAGTACAGGTGGTCTCATGCATGGGGCGGTCAAAAACGGAACCGACATAGGTGTTAAATCCTCTGCCGATGGTGGCTAAAGCCCCTACAGTCTGCACTTCGTTACAAATAGTCTTGCAACGTTGACACAAGATACATTTATTCGGGTCTTTTAAAATGGACAAGCTGTCCGAGTCAACGGGATGGCTGCTCATCTCACCGTTATAATGTAACTTTCGAATGCCCAAATCATTGGCCAATTTTTGAAGCTCGCAGTTCATACTCTTGGCACAGGTTAGACAGGAATTGGGATGATCCGATAATAAAAGCTCAATAATATGGCGACGTGCCTGAATGGTCTTGGCGGTATCCGTATGTACACGCATGTTTTGTGTTACGGGAGTTGCACAGGCGGGAAAAAGTCTCTTAAAACCTTCCACTTCAACCATGCACACACGACAGGAGGCGGTTTCATTGACATAGTTGATATCATGTAAATTCAAATAGCATAACGTAGGGATATTGATGCCCAATTTTTTTGCCGCATCTAAAATCGTCGTCCCGTCGGGAACGCTGACCGGTCGATTGTTAACAGTTAAATGAATCATATCTCCACCTCCTAATGCTTGATAATGGCATCGACAGGACAGCCATTTAAGCAAGTTCCGCATTTAATGCATTTTTCGTGATCGATCTCATGTTTTTCTCTAACTTTTCCGGAAATACAGTGCACCGGACAAATTCTTGCACATTTGGTACATCCGATACAGTTATCCAAAATATCGTATTGTAAAAGCCCGGAGCAAACACCTGCAGGACATCTTTTTTCGTAAATATGCGCTTCATATTCTTCTCTGAAGTTTTTCAATGTAGAAAGTACCGGATTGGGTGCCGTTTGACCCAAGGCACACAAGGATGTGTCTTGAATCGTCAACGCCAATTGCTCCAAAGTGTGCAAATCTTGCGTTTCCCCCTTCCCGTCGGCAATCTTACACAGGATTTCGTAAAGACGTTTATTTCCGATACGACATGGCGTACATTTTCCGCAAGATTCTTCCAGAATAAATTCCAAATAGAATTTGGCGATATCCACCATACAGTTATCTTCGTCCATGACAATCATCCCGCCGGAACCCATCATGGAACCTCGCGCCATCAAAGAGTCATAGTCAATTTCCGTATCCAAATCTTTTTCCGTAATCAATCCGCCGGAGGGTCCGCCGGTTTGTACCGCTTTAAATTTACGATGATTGGAGATTCCTCCGCCAATGTCATACAAAATTTCTCTTAATGTAATCCCCATGGGAACTTCCACCAGACCGATATTGTTGACCTTGCCCGCCAAAGCGAATACTTTCGTCCCTTTAGATTTTTCCGTTCCGATTTGACTGAACCACTCCGCACCTTTCTCAATAATATAGGGGATATTTGCCAAAGTCTCCACATTGTTAATCACCGTAGGCTTTCCGTAAAGCCCCGATTCCGCCGGGAATGGAGGTTTGGGTACCGGTTCTCCTCGTTTTCCTTCAATGGATGCAATCAAAGCCGTTTCTTCACCGCAGACAAAAGCGCCCGCGCCGAAAACCAACTCAATATCGAAAGAAAAATTGCTACCCAAAATATTCTTGCCCAAAAGGCCTTCTTCACGAGCCTGTTGTACCGCAATGGAAAGTCTCTTGATCGCCAAAGGATATTCGGCACGCTCATAAACATAACCCTGATCACTGCCTACCGCATAAGCACAAATCGCCATGCCCTCAATAACGCTGTGCGGATCCCCCTCCAAAATAGAACGATCCATAAACGCACCCGGATCCCCCTCATCGGCGTTACAGATAACATATTTTTTATCGCTTTCACTTTTTTGGGTAAACATCCATTTCATCCCCGTGGAAAAGCCTCCGCCTCCCCGACCCCGAAGTCCCGAGTCTTTGATGATTTCTATAACTTCGTCTCGACTAAGTTCCAAAAGACACTTCGCCAAAGAACGATATCCTCCGTTGACGATATATTCTTCAATAACCTCCGGATTCATCATCCCGCAGTTGCGAAGTGCAATACGCATCTGTTTCTTATAAAAAGGAATCTCCTCCTGTAATTGAATGGATATATCCGTATCCGGCAGTTTATATAAAAGGCGTTCTACGATTTCGCCTTTTATCATATGCCTTTCCACAATCTCCTGTGCATCTTCCGGTTTCACTTTTACATAAAAAATATCGTCGGGAAACACTTTGATAATGGGTCCTTTTTCACAAAATCCAAAGCAACCGGTGATATGCGCACTAACGCGATCCGATAAACCGTGTTTTTCAATCCACTGATTCAGAGTCTCTACCAAAAGTAAGGATTTTGAAGAGATGCATCCGGTTCCTCCACAAACCAAAATTTCTTTTTTGTCGGTACATTGAATACGACCTTCGCGGAATTCCACCAATTCTTTATGGGCATCATAGACTCTCTTTAAATCTTCCAAATTCTTAATCATGCTTTTACCTCCTCAACAGGATACTCCTTGAGAAGCGCTTCCACTTCGGATGCTTTCACATTGCCGTGAATATCATTGTTGATAACCACCACCGGAGCCAAACCGCAAGCGCCGATACAACGCACGCCTTGAATGGAATAATTTCCATCGCTGCCGGTTTCACCGGGCTTTAAGTTCAGTAAATGACAAAATTCGTTCATGATTTCATTCGCCCCTTTTACATAGCAGGCGGTTCCCGTGCATACACTGATGCGGATCTTTCCCTTCGGGATAAATGTAAATTGAGAATAGAAAGTTGCCACTTCGTAAATATAGGAAGAAAACAATTCCATTTCGTAAGCCATTAAGTCTACAATCGCTTCCGGAATATAACCGAAACGATTTTGTGCATCCTGCAATACCGGAAGAATTCCGTTTCTACTCTTTTTGTGTCTTCGGACTACTTTTTTGAACTCTTCAATTTCCTCTTTATGCGCTTCTACATCAAATTCAAAAGCCATCCTTAACCTCCTTCACCTCAAAACAATTTTTTTTGCCTCAAAAAATTCCGCTTCGCTCTCTCGATGTGTCGAAAATATCACTGATTTTCCGTCAAGAGAATCTTTCACAAAATTTAATGTTTTCTCATAGTTTTCCTGATCCAATTCTTTAAAGGGCTCATCCAAAATGAAAAGTTCTTTTTCCGACAAGACCAATCGGAGAATGGATGCCCGCCTACGCATCCCTCCGCTGAAATTCTTGAGCAAAGTATCCAAATCTTTTCCCAAACCCAATTGTTCTGCCGCTTTTTCATAATCTTTGATGCCCACTAAAGATAAATTTTTACGAAGAGTTAAATGCTCCAAGAAAACCGACTCTTGAAACACAATCGCTTTTTTCTTCGGAACAAAAATCTCCCCCTCATAACCCTCCAGACCTGATAACATTCTTAGAAGGGTTGTTTTTCCCGCACCGGAAGCACCCATCAAAGCGATGAACTTTCCTTCCGGCAAAACAACGGAAAAATCCTGAAATATAACTTTCTCTCCAAAGGATTTATAAAGATGACGTATTTCCATGACGAAAGCCTCCCAACAGACACATACTCACCTTTTCAAACCCTTTAGACAAACATAAAATCAAAACCGTCCAGGCAAATAAATCCGCTGTGTTTAAGTAAATTTTGGAAAAATACAAAGCCTCTCCCATACTTATCTTTGAAAGAGCGATTACCTCTGCCGCAACACCCGCTTTCCATGCAAAGCCGATGGAGATTTTCGTATTTATCCTCAAATAATTCAGCAAATCGTGAAAATAAATATGCCGTAATACATCTTTTCGTTTCATGCCGTAAATCCGTGCCATCTCCAATCTGTTTTTATCCGTTTTCAAGAGCCCTTCCAAAGTTGCCGTGTATATCTGAGGAAACACCATGGACAAAACAATAAAAAGCGGCAAAATTTCCGAACCGAAATATAAAAGAAGCAATATAACCAAGCTGACTATCGGCACGGATTTTAAAAAACTTACCGGAATATTCAACACATCCTTTAGCCAAACATGAAAATAGGATAAAAATCCAAATCCGATTCCCAAAATAAAAGCCAAGCCGAATCCGCAAAAAATATGAAACACCGTATTTGCAATACGAACTCTATTTTGCCCGTCTCCCAAAATGAAAAGCAAGGCGCGAAAAACTTCATCCACTCTCGGAAGCAAAAGAGAGTTAGCCGCAGCTAAAGCTCCTAAATGCCAGATGAGGAGCCATAAGACGATGGCTCCCCACTTTCTGTAATTTCCATTCATTTTATTTGAAATAAAAATCTTCCGCGGGAAGCTTTCCGCCTACTTGTTCCGGATTTTTTTCCGCCAAAATACTCAAATATTTCCCTAAAACTTCTTTTAATTCTTCCCCGCGATACACTTTCAAATGACATCCGGGGATAGCCTTTTCTGCCACGGTTTCCGGTACAATGTCCAAAGCGCCGATAGCCTTTGCCCCTTCTTTCGGATTTTCGTTCACCCAGTTTACACAAGCTTCAAAAACGTCCAAAAACTTTCCGGTTTCCTCCGGATGAGCCTGTGCGAATTCTTTTTGCACGATTAGCACACCTGTTACAATCGGACTGCCCGTCACTTCTTCCCAAGTTTTATTCAGATCCAATGCCACATTGACCTTTTCATTCTTCGTCTTCGCCACAGTCACAAAGGGTTCCGGTAAAAGTCCCACCACATGCTCCTCTTTTGCCAAAAGTCCGGCAATCTCGGAAGCTTCCGATTTAAATTCCACAGTGGCGTCAATTCCTTTTTCTTTTAACAGCCGATTTAAAACGATATCCGGCGTAGCCCCTTTACCCGTTGTATAAATTGTCTTGCCCTTTAAATCTTCCCACGACTTGATACTGCCGTCATTATCCACCATATAAAGTACACCCAAATTATTGGTCGCCGCAACCAAAACCTGACCTTGTGTCTTATTGTAAAGAATAGACGCCATATTGGCAGGCACAAAAGCAAAATCCGCTTCCTTTTTGGTCATCGCGGAAACCGCCTCTTCCGGCAGCGCCAACACCCGATAACTTCCCAAAGCTTGAACCGGCTCTTTTGAGGAAAGTTTCTTTAAAAAGCTCTCATAAGTCAACGGAGCAATCCCGAAACCGGTCGGTCCCTTTAAGCTTACAATACGGAACATGGATAAATCCAAATCCTCCGGAAGACGATAGGGCTCTTCCTTCTCTTCAGCCGCTTCCGATGTGGTCTTCTCCGTCATGTTTTCCCTAGTCGCCTTTTCTTCTTCGCTTGCAGGACTTCCCCCTGCACAGGCTGTCAAAAGAAGAAACACAACCAACATCCATGCCCCCATGCGATACAATCTTTTCATCTGCTGTTTTCCCTCCGTATTGAATATATTTAGGGGAATGAAGATAAGCTGTCATCTTTTTTCTACATTCTCCATAGAGTACTTCTTTATTATAATATACTTCGCCTTAAATGAATAGATTCTCTCAACAAATTAAGCGGATTATTCTCGTGTATTTTTCTCTTATCCTTTATATTTCCATTTTGTTTAAGCAATATGGAATAATTGTCTCTGCAAACGCCCTTTAAAGTTCTTCTCCATAACCATTATTTGACAAACAATTATTTTCTATGTAATGTATATATAACTATTAATATATAACCACCTATAACGGATGATAAAGGAGAGATGTAATGAAAGGAAAAAATTTTGTTTACGACCATTTTTATCGAAATAAATGGCATACATGCGGCGTGTTTTTGACCTTGATTTTGGAAGTCGGTATGGATATTTTGATGGCGTTTATTTTCGGTGCCATTATCGATACGGCAACACTAAGTGACCGAGGAGGGTATAAAAATATTCTTTTTATTGCTCTTGTCTTTTTCCTGATTCGTCCTTTTGTAAGCTGGCTTTACGAGACAAGCTTTCGTAATTTCAGTGTAAAAATTACGCAAGACATCAGAAAAGATATTTTTATTCATTTGATGGAAGAAGAACCGGTTGATTTCTATCGGATGGATTTGGGCGAAAAATTATCCGTATTGACCAATGATTGTGAGATGTTGGATACAGACTATATTCGGGGAATTTTTCGTATTGCCAAAAGTATCCTTCTGTTTCTTTTTGCAACCCTTTCCATCTTTTTAATCTCCGTCTATATGGGAGCTTTTCTTTTTACCCTTGCCCTAATTTCCATTTTTCTATCCAATCGATCGAATCCTCATATTTATCATTACAAAGAAACTTTGATGGAAAGCAAATCGGATTTTACCACGAATGCCAATGAATATTTTATGGGCTACGAAGTGGCTTACGATTTCTCTATGGAAAGAACTTTGCTTGAAAGGATAAAATTAAACTTATCCCGATTGCGTAAAGCTTATAAAAATTATTATGCCTCTCTCTATCTGGGCAAATCCTTAAGCTTGTTTTTAGGTTCCGTCACCTTTATGGGCGGCTTTCTTTTGGGAGCTTACTTGGTTTTAATCAAAAAATTAAGTGTGGGAAATCTTATTCTCTGCATCCAGTTAAGCAACAATCTCACCCAACCCGTCTACCAATTGGTGGAAACCATGGGGGAAATAAAATCGGCTCGTGCTGTGATCAAAAAAATCCGGAACATCTTTAAACAAAATGTGAACCGGACGGGAGAAATACCCGCAGAGTTCAGAGAAGCGATAGAAATACAAAATGTAAGTTATCATTATGAAGAAGACGGAGAGAAAAGATTCTCTCTTGAACCCGTCTGCGAGAAAATTTATCCGGGTGAAAAAATTCTGATTATCGGAGCATCCGGCAGCGGAAAATCCACCTTATTAAAGCTTCTTTACAAAAGATTGACTCCTCAAGAAGGAAAACTTCTTTTGGACGGAAAAGATTACCGCCATATCAGCTCGGAAGGGATAAAGAAAATTTTCAGCATCCTTCATCAAGAGGTCTTTCTCTTTAAAGGCTCGCTTAGAGAAAATTTAAGTCTTTTTCGTTCCGATTATTCCCAGGAAGAAATGGAAAGAGTCTTAAATATGGTGGAACTTGGCAAATTTATTCCTCATTTAGACGAAAAAGACTTTATTGCCGAACAGGGTAAATCCATATCCGGTGGTGAACGTCAACGCATTGCAATTGCAAGGGCGTTATTAAAAAATGCTCCCGTGCTTTTGGCGGATGAAATTTTTTCCGCTTTGGACAATGAAACGGCTGTTAAGTTGGAGGATACATTGTTGAAAATCCCCGATAAAACCATTATCAGTATTTCTCATCGTTTATTTGAAGAAAATCTCTGTCAATATGACGCCCTTTGGGAAATGGAAAACGGAAAGCTAAAGAAAAAGATTTAAGCACTTTTCTAAAGCGTGTTTAGCTAAAGAAAATAAGAATAATTGATTAAACCAATACCACATTTCTTTAAACCCTTATTAAATTTCTTTCTTGCACAATGATTACGAGCTATTTGATATTCCAATGTTCAATCTTTTGAATATGTAAAATATTATGCTTGCCCTTTCCTCTTGATGATGTCATAAAAACATCCCTTTGCATTTTTTGAAAAAAAGATTATGATAAATAGGAAAACAATCGGAAAGGATGATGATTATGAAAGATTTCAAAAATTTACTGCGAGAATATGCCCGTTTAATCATTGAAGTCGGCATCAATCAACAAAAGGATAAGCCTTTGGTCATTCAAAGTGCTGTTGAACATGCGGACTTTGTTCGCCTTTTGGCGGAAGAAGCCTATGGAAAAGGTTGCGAAGAAGTAATTGTAAACTGGAATGACGGAGAATTGTCCAAACTGAGATATAACCACTCCCCCATGCATGTCTTTGAAAATATTCCTCCCTCCACCGTGGAAAAATTTAAAGAATATGACAAGCGGGATGCCGGGTTTATCAGCATCACTTCGGAAGACCCGGATCTTTTAAAATCCGTCGATACAAAAAAAGTCAGCGCACAGTCCAAAGCCACCTCTCTGGCTTTAAAAGAACATTACGACGCTATGATGTCCGATGAATATTGTTGGTGTGTCGTGGCGGCGGCGGGCAAAGACTGGGCGAAAAAGATTTTTCCCGAACTTGGAGAGGAAGAAGCCGTATCAAAACTTTGGGATGAAATTTTTAAATCCACCAGAATGTATGAAGAAGATCCTGTCAAAGCTTGGAGAAAGCACATTGCCTTTTTGGAGGAAAAGGTCAATTGGCTTAATGAAAAACATTTCCGTTATTTAAAATACACCAATGCCAAAGGTACGGATTTAAGTGTTGAACTGCCCGAAGCACATCAATGGATGGGCGGCGCGGGCAACAGTCGCAAAGGCATTTATTTCGTAGCCAATATGCCTACGGAAGAAGTTTTCACCCTGCCCAAAAAAGACAGTGTCAACGGTACGGTCTATTCTTCCAAACCGCTCGTCTTTAACGGCAATTTAATCGAAGATTTTAAAATTACCTTCAAAGACGGACGTGTGGAAAGCTACAGTGCAAAAAAAGGAGAACAAATCTTAGGCGAAATCTTTGCCATTGACGACAACGGACGTTACTTGGGCGAAGTGGCTTTGGTTCCCTTCCATTCTCCCATCAGTCAAAGGAATTTAATCTTTTTTAACACCCTCTTTGACGAAAACGCCTCCTGCCATTTGGCATTCGGTCAGGCTTATCCCACTTGTTTAAAAGGAAGCGAAAACATGAGTCCGGAAGAAATTAAAGCCGCCGGTGCCAATGAGGCGTTGGTTCACGAAGACTTTATGGTGGGCACGGAAGATTTATCCATCACAGGCATCACATGGGCCGGCGAAAAAATCCCCGTTTTTATGAACGGCGATTGGGCGTAAAAATTTTAAAAAAATATTTTGCCGATAACGTTTAACTTTATTCAATAAGGGTATTAAAGTAATAGCCCGAAAGGGTTTGCTCTTACAAAATCCATCATTAGAAGTTAAGAAGTACAACGAACGGAAATACCAAGCAGTAGAGCAACACAGAACCACGATTAACCGCCTTGTTGTCAATGCTTCTTTCCTCGGGTTTGACGTAGAAACCGGATTGGATGAAGTAATCCGAAAGAGCAGTCTCTTTAAAGATTGTAAAAGGTAATAAAAGCAACAAAATATTTTTTTAAAGGAGTGCCGTAACCATCGAAAATCAACGCAACGGATTTTGTAAGGGTACAGATTAAAAGAAGTGGAAAATTTGCAATTTGAATTTTTCACTTCTTTTTATTTTTCTCGTTTTTTGAATGTTTCTCCCGTTTATGGATATAATAAAGGCATAGAATAAATACAAGTGGAGGTTGAATATGAAAACGGACTGGACAAGCAATACCTCCTTTGTTTACTGTTGAAACCAATCAATCCCATTATTACAAAGGTGATACTCTATGAGAATTAAAGATATCTGCAAAAAAATCAATAATAAAAAAATAGACAAAAAAATACCTGTGTTGGATATAAATACAAGTCTTTATGATATATCCGAAGAATTTCTAAGCAGAGATATTCTTTATTTTTCAAACAATAGTGAAATCATAGGTTATTTAAGAACAGATTTGATTCGGTATTTACAATCCATCAATTTATTTCAATTTAAAGAAGATATATTGGAGAATATCTCCGAAGGAATTATTGTCACCGATGCGGATGGCAAGATATCTTACGTTAATCATCAATATTCAAAGATATTGAGCGTAAAACCATCTTCAATCATTGGGAAAAATATTAAAGTCATAGAAAAAGATGCTACAATAATTCAAGTTCTGAAAACGGGAAAAATAATTAAAAATAACAATAACTATGTGAAGTCCTTAGGAAAATTCTTAGATGTAAGGATATATCCTATCTACAAAGACAACAGATTAGCCGGAGCATATTCCATTTTTTCAGATGTTACGGAAATAACTCAATTAAATAATGAAATAAGTAGAGTGTCAAAAATGGCACAAGATTATAATAGACAACTTTATGCTGAAAAAAAGATGAAGGAATTAAATATCATCGGCAAATCGCCCAATTACATCAATGTTATCCTAAAAGCCGTCAATGTTGCCAGAACAGATGCTTCCGTTTTGGTATTGGGAGAAAACGGTTCAGGCAAAGATGTCCTGTGTCAATTAGTGCATAAAAATAGTTTAAGAAAAGATAAATCTTTTGTTTCCGTGAATTGTTCCGCAATACCGGAAAATTTAATAGAAAGTGAACTGTTCGGCTATGAGGGCGGATCATTCACGGGTTCTCAAAAAGGAGGAAAATTAGGGAAATTTGAATTGGCGGATAAGGGGACCATTTTTTTGGATGAAATTGCCGATATGAGCTTAACCATGCAAGCAAAGATTTTGAGAGTTTTAGAAACCGGAGAGATTGAAAAAATAGGTTCTCAGAAAAAAATTAAAGTTGATGTAAGAGTTATTTCCGCCACCAATAAAAATTTGGAAAGGATGATTGAACAAGGGTTATTCAGAGAAGATTTATATTATAGATTAAGTGTAATTGTCTTGGAATTACCTCCTTTAAGAAAAAGAAATCACGACAGCATTCTCTTTTTAAATTATTTTTTAACCTATTATAACGAAAAGTATAAAAAGAATTTGATCTTCTCAAATAGAGCTTTGAATAAAATTATTGCTTATGACTGGCCGGGCAATATAAGAGAGTTAAAAAATTGCATTGAACATGCCGTTATCCTGTGTAATGATAAAAAAATAGGTATTGAACACTTGCCCAAAAAGATACAGAACGAAGACTTAACTTCAAAAGTCGGTACTTTGGAGGAAATAGTTAACGACGCCGAAAAAAACGCTATTAAAGAATGTTATGACAACTTTTGCGGCGATGTTGAAAAAGTAGCCGAAAAACTCAGCGTGAGCAAAAGGACTTTATATAGAAAATTAAGTAAATACAAGATTAATAAAAATCAATGACAGATTTGTCACGAAAAATCGTTTGTTTGCCATTCTTTGCACAAAAAGGATGAAATCGATCCTCGGGCTTTTCTATTTTAAAAGGAACATGATGAACATCAAATTTATCATGTTCCTTTTATTATACGCTTAAGATGGAAAAAGATCGCTTTTTCTCAACAGTGAGTGAAAGAAAATAAATCTGGCATATTTTTTGCTTTTATTTATATTGAAAAGAAAAATATTTTTTAAGGGGGAAATCAATTATGAGTGAATCAAAAACAATTAGGATTGGCGGCGGTCAAGGATTTTGGGGAGACAGTCCGGACGCTGCAATTGACATGGTAAAACATGGAAGGCTGAATTATTTGGCATGTGACTATTTAGCAGAGCTTACGATGTCTATCTTGCAAAGAAAAAAAAATGAAAATCCGAATGCAGGCTTTGCCAAAGATTTTGTCCATTTATTTTCAGCAATTTTGGAAGACAGCTCCAAACAAAATATTAAAATACTGGCTAATGCAGGAGGTGTCAATGTAAAAGCTTTAGTTGAAAAACTTGGAGAAGTGGTCAAAGGAAAAAATATCAAAAATTATAAAATCGGTTATGTGGAAGGAGATGATTTAAAAGACGATTTAGAAAAATATATGAAAGAGGGATATGAATTTCTAAACATGGATGATGGCAGAAGACTTGAAAATATTAAAGATAAAATTTTAAATGCAAATGTTTATTTTGGGCATGAGCCAATCATCGAAGCTTTAGAGAATCAAGCCGATGTTATTGTAACAGGCAGAGCGGCGGATTCCACATTGTTTATGTCTCCTTTAATGCATGAGTTCGGCTGGGATGAAAAGGATTATGACAGCATAGCCAGAGGTATAGCGGTAGGTCATATGTTGGAGTGCGGCGGACAGGCTTCCGGCGGTAATTATCAATATGATTGGAGAAATATAAAGAATATGGATAGATTGGGATTTCCCATTGCTGAAGTCACAGAAGATAAAACCTTTTTTACAAAAACCGATACCTCAGGAGGAGTAGTCACCGAACAATCTTTAAAAGAACAGTTTTTATATGAAATCCATGACCCGGCTAATTATATCACTCCGGATGTTATTGCGGATTTTAGCCACGCAAAAATTGAAGAAGTAAAAGAAGATTTTGTTGAATTAAAGAATGTCAAAGGAAAGAAAAGATCGAATCTGTTAAAGTTGTCTATCGGATATCATGCTGGCTATAAAGTGGAGACCTATTTAAATTTTGCATGGCCAGATGCCTATGAAAAAGCTAAATTAGCCTCCGAAATCATTATGAAAAAAATGGAAAGAAAAAATCTAAAAACAAAAGATATAAGAATCGATTTCGTAGGTCTCAATGCTTTACATTTAAAAGTTGCAAATATGAATCCGGATTTCGTGAAAAATTTAAATGAAGTTTTGCTAAGAATTGCAATTAGAACGGACACTAAAGAAGAAGCTTATAAATTGGTTCCTGAAATAAGTCCTCTGCAATTAAACGGTCCTCCGGGAGCTTCCTTTTTTGGGGGTAGAGCAAAAATCCAAAGCGTGATTGGATTATGGCCTACTCTCATTCTAAGAGATATGTTAAAGCTACAGACAAATATTATAGAGGTGAAATAATGAAAGAATTATTGTTAAATGATATCGCTCACGGACGTTCCGGAGACAAAGGAAATATAAGTAATCTGTGCGTTTATCCCAAAGATGAAAAAGATTATGAATTTTTAAAAGACTATTTAACTGTAGAGAGAGTGAAAAAGCACTTTGAAGGTATCGTTTTCGGAGAAATAAAAAGATATGAAGTCGATAGTCTTAAGGGCATGAATTTTGTTATGAAAGAAGCACTTGGAGGAGGCGCTACTTTATCTTTGAGATTGGATTCTTTAGGAAAATCTATGTTTAGCGCTCTTCTTAGAATGAAAATAGATAGAAATATTTATGAGCAATATAGAAAGGATTTATAGTATGAAAAATAGTAACTATTCAGGCTTTTACAAATTATCCATCGATGAAAGATTAGAAAAAGTTAAGGAATTTAGCAATCTGACGGAAGAACAAATTAATATTTTAAAAGATCCCGCCTCTTTAGACATCAATAGAGCTGATCATATGGTCGAAAATGTTATCGGCATATACTCTCTTCCAATAGGCGTAGCTTTAAACTTTATGATCAACGGGAAAGATTATTTAATTCCAATGGTCACAGAAGAACCGTCCGTAATTGCGGCAGCAAGTAATGGAGCCAAGGTTGCCAGGTCATCCGGCGGATTTAAGGCTTTTTATGTAAAATCAAATATGATTGCTCAGATACAGGTAATCGATGCGATGGATTGCAATTATGCAAAAATGATCATTTTAGAACATACAAGTGAAATTATAAAAAGATGTAATGATTGCGATCCTGTCCTTGTGAATTTAGGAGGAGGTGCCGTTGATGTGGATGTTCGAGTTATGAAAACACCTAAAAATGAAAATTTATTAATCGTTCATTTAAAAGTCAATACACTGGATGCTATGGGAGCAAACGCCGTCAATACGATGGCTGAAAGTATTGCGCCATATATAGAAAAATTAACTGGCGGAAAAGTTTATTTAAGAATTTTAACAAATCTTGCCACGGACAGATTGGTTAGGGCCGGTGTGAAAATCAAAAAAGAAGAATTAGGCGGAGAAGAGGTCGTTGATAAAATCGTTGCAGCTCAAGATTTCGCCTTGTCGGATCCCTATAGAGCTGCAACACATAACAAAGGAATCATGAACGGAATCTCTGCCGCCGTAATGGCTACAGGAAATGATACCAGAGCTATTGAATCCGGTGCTCATGCCTATGCAGCGATTACAGGACAATATTTACCGCTGACCAGTTGGGAAAAAGATATCCATGGCGATTTAGTAGGTACTATTGAACTTCCAATGGCTGTAGGTTTAGTCGGAGGAGCGACAAAATCCCATCCACAAGCTCAAGTGTCTGTATCTATACTCGGTGTAAAATCCGCCAAAGAACTTGGAGAAGTTTATGCAGCACTTGGATTAGCACAAAATCTATCCGCTATTCGAGCATTGGCAACAGAAGGTATACAAAGAGGACATATGTCTCTTCATGCAAAGAACGTAGCTATACAAGCGGGAGCAAAGGGTGAAGATATAGAAAAAGTTGTAAAACAAATGATTGAAGATAAAAAAATAAACACTGAGTACGCAAAAAAACTGTTAGAAAAATAGGAGGCGCAAATGAAAGGCGAAAATGTACCAAAATATACAGAAGTATGGGGAGATAGAGTTATTTTAAAAGAATTGGCTTTATCCTGTTTATTAGGCGTTATATTGACCATGTTTTTTTTCCTCGTCGGTCAAAAAATATTTCATAATATGAAAAATATTGAACCCAGTTTAGCCAACGGATATGCTCTAATAGTCGGAGTCGCCGGTTGTATTCTTTCTGGTGTGATCTCTGCCAAATTATTTAAACCAAAAAGGAGGGTTGAAGAAAAATTTGAATTTGAAGATATTCGAGAGGTCATTCATGCTGCCGGTTTGTCCGTTGAAGAAGAAGCTGTGGAATTAGGAAAAGCAGATAAAGATATCATTAAAGAACTTGAAGATTTAAATCTTTATACTTTACTTGCTCTGATACCGAAAAGTTCAAAAAATTATAAACCTGAATATAAGATTAAGGCAAAAGGAGAGTAATATGGATATTTTAATAATATTAGAAGCTTTTTTCGTTGCGTTTCTCGGCGGAATTATTTTTACAATCGTCGGAATAATTCCCGGTACAGATGAAACGGCAACCATGGCTCCGCTAACACTTGTGCTTGTATTATTAGGACTAAATCCGATAGTGCTTTACGCATGGTTTATCGGAATAATTGTTGCTATGCAAATAAGCCATACCGTACCGACTTCTATGGCGGCTCTTCCAGGCTCAACAATGGCAGTTCCTATGGTCCGATACAGTTCTCTTGGAAAAAGATTAGGTATTCCCCATGTAATTATGAAAAAAATGGCTGTCGGTTCTTTAATAGGTTCTTTTATAGCTGTTCCTGTTGCCGTTGCCTTTGCTTTTTTACTTGCACCTTTAGGAGATGTTATCAAACCGTATATCGGTTTAATATTTACCATAGGGGCGGCCATCATTGCCTATATGTCAAAAGCGAAATGGGCCGCAGTTATATCATTGATTCCTTATTCGTTTTTGATTCAAGGTTTTCAAAGAATTGCTGTAGAATCCGTCGGAAAATCGCTATTCATATCGATATTTATGGGAATCACCATAGGTCCTATGATCTCCGAGTTATTTAATGTAATGGTTCCGAATATGAGAAAAAGTCAATCGAGAACTCAACCGGCAGATATCTGGCTGGCACCCGATTCTAAAAACAAATATTCCTTATATCCCAACCCATTAAAATTATTAACAAAAAGACAAAAAAAGGAAGTGTTTACATCATCTGTTGCCTCAACGGGAATGTTTACTTTTTCTCCAGTAGGAACAACCGTATTACTTGGCGAATTGGTGGCCGGAAAAAATAAAGAATTATATACCAAAATTACATCTACAGTAGCCGTCCAGGATGCCGTCAGTAATGCAACCTATCTTGGCGGTATAATCATTTCTTTACTGGCTTTTGGCCTTCCAATCAGTCCGGTAGCACTCGGACCGGGAGCTCCATTATTTAATGCTCCTCCCAGATTCACTATAGATCCGATTCATAATTTATCTTCATTTTTAACCATTTCTGATTATATTTTCATCGGTTTATTGGCTGTAGTGGCAGGATCTCTATTCGCCTATCCGTTGGCTATAAAAAATGCAAGAAAATGGACAGAAATGATGTTTAAAAAAATAAGTCATGAAGCATTAATCGGAGCTTTCTTAGGTTTGATCTTCATGTTGGCTTTTTATGAAGCCGGAATCATGGGAATTCTTATAGCTCTTTGTATTGGATTGTTCGGAGGAATACTTCATAATATTTTTGAAATTCATACAGGCGTTCAGTTTATGGCTTATTATGCCTCCGGTTGGATCGTTGCAAATATCATAAGTTCAATTGGATTGATTTGACAGATTAAAAGAAGTGGAAAATTTGCAATTTGAATTTTTCACTTCTTTTTATTTTTATTCCTTAATTTCTCGTTTTTTGAATGTTTCTCCCGTTTATGGATATAATAAAGGCATAGAATAAATACAAGTGGAGGTTGAATATGAAAACGGACTGGACAAGCAAGCGCAATCTTTCCATGCTGACGGACTTTTATGAATTCACCATGGGAAATGCCTTTTTAGAAACCGATATGGACGGCATCATCGCCTATTTTGATATGTTCTTCCGCAATGTTCCCGATGAAGGCGGCTTTGCCATCGCCGCCGGATTGGAACAAATGGTAGAATACATTCAAAATCTTAAATTCACAGAGGAAGATATTGACTATCTGCGCTCCAAAAATCTTTTCTCCGAAAAATTCCTGGATTACTTACGTCATTTTCAATTTACCGGCGACATTTGGGCGGTACCGGAAGGCACCGTTGTCTTCCCCAAAGAACCTTTGGTAACCGTCCGCGCTCCCATCATGGAAGCGCAACTTATGGAAACCATGATTTTAATTTCCGTCAATCACCAAAGTTTAATTGCCACCAAAACCAATCGTATCGTTCGTGCGGCGAACGGACGCCCCGTCATGGAATTCGGTTCCCGTCGGGCACAGGGAGCCGACGGAGCCGTCTTGGGTGCCAGAGCATCTTATATCGCCGGCGCGGCAGGCACTGCCAACACTCTGGCAGATTCCCTCTTCGGATCTCCCGCTTTAGGCACTATGGCACATTCCATGATTATGCTCTACAACTCGGAATACGAGGCCTTCAAAGCTTTTGCCCGAACCTATCCGGACAACTGCACCCTTTTGGTGGATACCTACGATACTTTAAGACAAGGCATTCCCAACGCCATTCGAGTTTTTGACGAAATCTTAAAACCCATAGGCAAACGCCCCAAAGGCATTCGCATCGACTCCGGCGACATCGCCTATCTTTCCAAAGAAGCCCGCAAGCTTTTGGATGAAGCTGGCTATCCGGACTGTGGCATTGTAGCCTCCAACTCTTTGGATGAATATAAAATTCGGGAACTTCTGGTTCAAGGGGCAAAATTAGACAGCTTCGGTGTCGGAGAAAGACTGATTACCGCCAAATCGGAACCGGTTTTCGGCGGTGTGTACAAATTAGTTGCCGTGGAAGATACAGAGGGAAATTTAATCCCCAAAATCAAAATCAGCGAAAATGTCTCCAAAATCACCTTGCCCGGCTTTAAAAATATCATTCGGTTTTACGACAAAAACACCCATCATGCGGAAGCGGATTTAATTATTCTCCACGACGAAGAAATTCAAGACGATACACCCATTGAAATCTTCGACCCGATTTACACATGGAAACGTCGAAGCATCAAAAATTTCTACACCAAAAAATTAATGGTCCCCATCTTCCAAAACGGAAAATTGGTCTATGATTTGCCCGATTTGCAAGAAATCCGTAAACACTGCATGGAAGAAGTGGATCGCCTGTGGGACGAAGTGAAACGTTTCGACCGTCCTCACCTCTATATTGTAGACTACTCTCAAAATCTTTGGGAAATGCAGCAAAAACTTTTAGCCAACCATAAAGGAGGACAAGCATGAAAAAGATTCACCTGATCACCGGCGCCTCTTCCGGCATGGGTATGGAATTTGTACGCCAGCTGAAAGGCAGCGTGAACGATGAAGAATTTTGGCTTATTGCCCGACGCAAAGAAAAAATGGAAGCTCTCCTCCGACAGGAAGGTCTTCGAGGACGCGCCTTCGGATTGGATTTGACACAAACGGAATCCTTTCAAGAAATTAAACAAGCCCTTGCCCTGGAAGATGTGCGAATCATCACCCTGGTCAATGCGGCAGGCTATGGAAAAATCGGCGATTTTAAAGATATCAGCGAAAAAGATGCACTGGGTATGGTAGACCTAAACTGCCGTGCGTTACTCGCCATCACCAAACTCTCCCTTCCCTATTTGGTCAGGGGCAGCGTCATCTATCAATTCGCCAGTGTAGCCGCCTTTTTGCCCCAACCCTATTTTGCCGTCTATGCCGCCGGCAAAGCCTTTGTTCTAAGCTTCTCCAGAGCTTTAAACCAAGAACTCAAGCGCTACGGCATCCAAGTCGTCGCCATCTGTCCAAATCCGGTGGAAACCGAATTTTTCCAACGTGCAGGTGTTGAAAAAGAAGTCAATCTCATCAAAAAAATAGGCATGGAGCCCAAAGAAAAAGTTGTTGCCACCGCCATTAAGCGGGCGAAACGGGGAAAAGATATCTCCATCTCCCACTACACGGCGAAAACCATCTATCTTATCTCCCGCCTGCTTCCCCACGGTTTCGTACTTCGTATGGAAGAAAAATTCTTAAGGTCGAAAGTATGATTATACACTATACGCCCAAACTCTCGGAACAAATCCGAAACTTCTTTGAAGCGGAAAAACTCCCACAGGAACTTTTGAACAAATTAAACCATCTTCGCAAAACCTGCACCTATCGTCCGGAAATGGAATTCTATGAAGTCGACGACCATCGGATTCGAGGAGGGCTTCTTATCTCTACCGTTCCCTTTATCGGAGAAAATGCCCTGATCCCCTGCATGAAAATTCACCTTCTCTATGTGGGAGAAGCATACAGAAAACAGGGAATCGGCACCGAACTCTTAAGCCTTGGAGAAAGAGCAATCCAAAATACCGACACAAAAGCCCTCTTCACCATCCGAAACACTTTCTATCTGAAACGAGGCTATCAAACCTTGGACAATTTTCCCATTCAATCCTTGGACGGCATCCCGGAAAATCAAATTCTAATCAAAACATTGACGGAAAATCTACCTCCGGGCAAAATCGCCGTCAGCGGATAAAATCTGTTCATACAAAACCATTTTATTGAGACCAAAGGATAAAATGGTTTTTAAATTGTCCTTTTGTATAAAAAAACTTGCTCTATGTATCTCTTTACTCCACATCAATCTTCGAGAGCATTTTTCTTACGACTCCCTTCTCTTGTTGGTAAAACAACGGTTGAAAATCCCCTCGGATATTCTTGGATGGTTTTTTCATCCGGTCTCTTTTCTTTTCTCCACAAAAAAACTAAGATTCCCGTCGATCAAGAATCTTAGTTTGTTCGGTTTCTTATTCTGCCGTACTTCTGAAGTCTTCCCTTCTTTCCGATGAAATTTGTGCCTCTTTGGCTTGTTGGATGGCTTCATAAGCATTGACGCCGCCGCTTTTTTTCACTGCACGGAAATATTCCACAGGAGGTTCCACATCGGTTTTTCCTTTGAGTTCGTGGAAAAGCGCCGTGTATTCTTCTTCTCTTAAGGTTTCCTTTTCAAGCAGAGCTTTCGCCAAGCCGTGAAGAATTTGTTTATGGTCACTTAGAAGTTTAATCGCCGTGTCATAGGCATGATCCACAATCTTTTTGATTTCTTCGTCAATCAGACCCGCCACTTCTTCGCTATAGGTGCGCGTATGCCCCAGTTCTTTTCCTAAGAAAACTTCTCCTTCATCGGAGCCGTACGTCAAAGTGCCCAAGCGTTCACTCATGCCGTATTTGGTAACCATACTGCGGGCAAGCTGGGTGGCTCTTTCAATATCATTGGATGCTCCGGTGGAAATATCGTCCAACATAACCGCTTCCGCCGCACGCCCTCCCAATAAGGATATTAATTCGTTTTCCATTTCCGTTTTGGTCATATAACTTCGGTCTTCTTCCGGAATATAGGCGGTAAATCCGCCGGCGCGTCCTCTAGGTACAATGGTAATCATGTGTACCGGATCCATGTCCGGAAGTAAAGTTGAGGTTACTGCATGACCGGATTCATGATAAGCCGTAAGCACGCGTTCTTTTTCGATGACCACTCGACTCTTCTTTTCCGGTCCGGCAACCACTTTGATTGCCGCTTCTTCGAAAATTTCCGCCGTTATCGCCGTTTGATTTTGTCTTGCCGCCAACAGAGCCGCTTCATTGGTTAAATTTTCCAAGTCTGCCGGTGTAAACCCGGTGGTTCGTTTGGCAATGGCTGCCAAGCTCACATCGGCTGCCAACTTTTTATTGCGTACGTGTACCCCTAAAATTTCTTCACGAGCTTTTAAGTCGGGAAGTCCTACGAAGACTTGACGGTCAAAACGTCCCGGTCTTAAAATTGCCGGATCCAAAATATCCGGGCGGTTGGTGGCTGCAATGATGATAATGCCTTCATTGGTGCCGAAACCGTCCATTTCAACCAATAATTGGTTCAACGTTTGTTCCCTTTCGTCGTGTCCGCCGCCAAGGCCTGCACCTCTGCGTCGTCCGACAGCATCAATTTCATCGATAAATACAATACAGGGCGAATTACGTTTTGCCTGTTGGAACAAATCTCTGACGCGGGATGCGCCCACGCCGACAAACATTTCCACAAAGTCGGAACCGCTGATGCTGAAGAAGGGTACATCCGCTTCTCCCGCTACGGCTTTGGTCAAGTAGGTCTTTCCGGTTCCCGGAGGGCCGACCATCAATACCCCTTTGGGAATTCTGGCTCCCAAGGCAATATATTTTTTCGGATTCTTTAAGAAATCGACGATTTCATAAAGTTCTTCTTTTTCTTCCTTTAACCCCGCCACGTCGTTAAAAGTAATTCTAGGGCCGTCTTCACGATTCAAACGAGCTTTGGATTTTCCGAAATTCATTACCCCCGCATTGCCTCCTTGAGAACGATTCATAAAGACAAACCATATCCCTCCGAGCAGAACAAAGGTGATAAGATAAGGAATAATATCCATATACCAAGGACGTTGTGGCGGCGGTTCCGCCCCCAGTTTTATCTCTTTGTTTTCAACCAGTTCTTTTAAATAATCCGGATAAAAAGTCACACGCATTTCTTCCGGAAGATATACGCTAAATTCTGTTTTACTTCCTTTTAATACGCCATCCACATAGGGACCGCGTAGAGTTAATTTTTCTATTTTTCTTTCTTGGATATCTGCCACAAACTGATCCAGACGTTTTTCTTCCACTTTGGGAATATTACGACCTTGATACACGACAAAGGCAATCAGGAGTACCAATAAAATGATATAGAAATAGGAACCGCGTAAAAGTCTTTTCAAAATCTATTTCCTCCTTTCTAAACGATAAATTCTATTATACCATTGAAGAATTCTTCCTTCAATCTTATTTTATTCGTAAAGCTCTCTTTTCAATGCTCCGATAAAGGGAATATTTCTATATTTTTCCGAAAAGTCCAAGCCGTATCCCACCACAAATTTGTCCGGGATAATAAAACCGCAGTAATTTACGTGGATATCTTTGGCCACCCGACGATCCGGTTTGTCCAAAAGTGTACAGATTTGAATGGACCTTGGCCCCCGATGACTTAGATTGTCCCTTAAATAGCTTAAAGTCAGTCCGCTGTCGATAATATCTTCTACAATCAATACATCTTTATTTTCAATGTTTTGATCCAAGTCTTTCAAAATTCTCACGACTCCGCTGGATTCACTGCGATTGCCATAGCTGGACACACTCATAAAATCCATCGCCAATGACAAAGGGATTTCCTTGCAAAGATCCGACAAGAACATAATACTTCCTTTAAGAATACCGATTAATACCAAGTCTTTACCCTCATAATCTCGTGTAATCTCTTCCCCAAGCTCATGTATCCGCTTTTGCAGACTTTCCTCATCGATTAAGGTACATTCTAAATGTTCTGCCCAATTTTCCATTTCCTTTTACCTTCTTTCTTCTACACAAACAATTTCTTTTGTTTCCTCATCAACCAATGCCTTATCCGAACGACGATATCCGGGTATCCACAAAATCTCTTTTCCCGAACATAGAAGGGGTATGGCATCCCGCTTCCAGTAGGGAATTTTTTCATCGATAAAAAAATCCTTCAGCTTTTTCGTTCCGGAAAATCCGAAAGGCGAAAAAACATCTCCCTTTCTGCGGTTTCTGAGCGTGAACTTTTCCAATTTATCTTTATCCGCATAAATTCTGTGTTCGTTCGGCGGAAAAGACCTCATCTCTTCTATATTAGATGATTTTACCCATAAAATCAATGATGAAAAGGGAATCTCCACATTCTTTTTTTCAAGAGACACTTCATAAGGGGGATAGTCGCATTTTTCACCGATAAAATAAGAATCTCGATTCACATAAAGCTGCATTTTCCCATGGCTGTTCTCTCCCTCTCCTCGTCGGATGAGTTCTTCCCAAAAAAGAATTTGCTCTCTACTGATGCCCTTAAAAAGTTTTTCGTGAAGTAAACCGTGCAGGAAAGCATGAGCCTTGGCTGAAGAAAAATCCAAAAAGCGCCGTCTTTGAAAAGTCCAACCGAAAATATCCTGAACGCCCCGCTTTTTCTCCTCTTCCATAATTTCCTGAATCAACGCCCACATTTCTTTGGCGTTGACGGATAATCTACAAAGATTTTCCACCACTTTCGGATTGATACTTTCCAAATAGGGGAAGATGTGATGCCTTAATTTGTTTCGAAGGGCAAAATCCGAATCGTTGGTTTCGTCATAACAAAAACTCTCTCCTTTTTCTTTTAAATAGGACAAAAGTTCTTCTTTGGAAGTTTCCAAAAGAGGTCTGTAAAACCGTCCCCGAATCGGTGTCATGCCGGTCAATCCCGGGATACCGCTTCCTCTGACCATACGCATAAGCACCGTTTCCGCCTGATCTTGCTTGTGATGAGCCAAAAAAACTTTATTCCTTTCATTTTCTTCCAAAACTTCCAGAAAAAGCGCACATCGAAAATCTCTGGCGGCTTCTTCAATGGATAGTCCTTCTTCTTTCGCCAAATTTGCCACATCCCCATGAAAAATTCGAAGGGAGAGATGATGTTTTTCTGCAAAGGCACATACAAACGCTTCGTCTCGATCCGCCGTATTCCGTAAACCGTGATGAACATGCAAAAGGCTTAATTGAAATGGAATTTCTTTTTGGGCGGATAAAAGCAAAAGCAATAAGGCTTGTGAATCTCCGCCACCGGAAGCCCCTAAATAAATATGATCCTTTTCCGAGATATTCCAGTGTTTTAATTTTTCTAAAAATCTCTTTTCCATATTTGCTCCTTCCAAAAAAAGAAAAACCGGTGCATCCGGTTTCTTTTTAATAGCGATGACCTGTTTTCTTTCCCTCTCGAGATCGGATTTGGTCATAACGTTCATTGCTTTCTTTTAAAAACTTTTCCAATTTATCCTCAAAGGAAGACTTGACTTCTTTTTTTTGCATCCATTCCATTTTTTCTACAGGAAGATGTTGCTTTGCTTTGAGAGTTTCCGTTTTCGGCACTTGAGCTTGGCGAAGAGAAAGACTGATTTTTCCATCATTCCCGATGGTAAGCACTTTGACCTTGACTTCATCTCCCTTTTTAACATAATCCTCCACTTTTTCCACATAATTTTTTGAAATTTCACTGATATGTATTAATCCGTTTTTTCCTTCTTCCAAAGACACAAATGCTCCAAATTTTGTAATCCCGCTAATGTGACCGATGATAATATCTCCCACTTGAAATGGCATAAAAACAATACTCCCTCCTGATTTCTAATTGAATATAGTATAAACGATTTCTGTTAAGGAAGCAAGAGAAACGGCTTTATTTCCATAAAATATAGAGAGAAGAAAAATTCTTCTCTCCATCCTCTTAAGGCGTTGCCCCTTCCGGCTTGTTGGGACTGTGATTGATATCAATATAAATCTGTTCATTGGACTTAATCATTCCCAGTTTTTCACGGGCGATTTTTTCGACGAAATCCAGACTGTCTTTGTTGGCATAATCCAATTTTAAAGTTTCGATTTCTTTTTGAAGAACTACTTTTTGCATCTCCAAATGTTCCTTCTCCTGCCTTAATTTGGATAAGCGGAAAGATTGATTGATATAGCTATACACCAAATAAATGGCAAGCATTAAAAGAACTACAACCGGAAGTACATTGCGTTTTCTTCGTTTCGATCTCTTCCCGGTCATCATTTTCCTACGATGTTCTCGCTCCTCCAAAGTCAGGGGTCTTTTCGAACTGTTTTCCTGCTGAACCGTCCTCGATCCTCTTTTCTTCGGAGGCGACTGTTTTTTTCTTGATCTTGAATTTTGTCTTTGCATAGCAGTCCCTCTCTTTTATGCTCTAATTATAGGCAAAATTCCTTATAATTTCAAGCTAATCCGGTCGAAACATTCTATCTGCGTCTTCTTTTCTCGGGTTTTCGATAATTTCCATAATCTCCCCTCGAAGTTCTCGTTGCCCGAAAACAATTCTTATCGTGTCACCCTCTTTGACTTCGGCACCGGCTTTGGCCTGTTTATCGTTTAAAAAAATATTTCCGCTTTCGCAGGCCTCTTTTGCAATGGTTCTACGTTTAATTAATCTTGCATTTTTTAAAAACTTATCTAATCTCATTGTTCACCACCTAAAAAAATAGAGCCTTTCGGCTCTATTTAATAACTTCTTATTTGTTAACAGCTTCTTTTAAAGATTTACCGGCTTTGAATACCGGAGCTTTGGATGCCGGAATCTCAATCACTTGTTGCGGATCTCTTGGGTTTCTCCCCTCACGAGCTTTTCTGCTGCGAGTTTCAAATGTACCGAAACGCACTAATTGAACCTTTTCTCCTTTAACTAATGCTTCTTCTACTGTTTCTAAGAAAGCGTTTAAAGCCTTTTCAACATCTTTTTTGCTTAATTCGCTTTTTTCTGCCATACTTGCAAGTAATTCTGCTTTGTTCATGATAAAAAATCCTCCTTACATTTTTAAAGACTCCCTAAAATACACATTTTTAGGATTTCTTTTGTGTTCCCTTTTATTATAATAGGAAAATGTCTATTTTTCAAGTGTTTTCATCAAAAAATACGGATTTTATTTTGCCAACTCAATTTTTGCTTTCTTGAAAATTCCTAAAATATACGCATTGTAACTTTCTTTTTCCATTTGCGCTTGAATCTGTTCTTTAAAGTCTTCGTAATTCTCTTTTTTCTCCTCCAATTTAATAATGTGATATCCGAATTGAGTCTTCACAGGATCGCTGATTTTTCCTACTTCCAACTTTTTCAATGCGTCGGCAAATTCCGGGACAAACAGTTTAGGTGCATTAAATCCTAAATCTCCTCCGCGATCTGCACTTCCCGGATCTTTGGATTTTTCTTTCGCGATTTCTGCAAAATCTTTACCGGCTTCCAAATCTTTTAAGATGGCCTTGGCTTCTTCCTCGGTCTCAACCAAAATATGTTTTGCATGATGAGTCGGCATCTCTTCAAGACGCATTACAAAAACGGATTTGATCTGTTCTTCGGAAATCGGATTCTTCTTAAAATAATCTGCATAAAACGCCTCTTCATACAGGCTTTGTTTAATGAGGAATTTACATTCGTCTAAACTGATGCCTGCTTCTTTGAGATCCTTTTCCAATTTATCCTTTCCTTCATCCTTTTCGATTTCTTTTAACTTTTTGTCCACATCTTCATCCTTAACGGTTAAAGAAGGATTTTCTTTCTTCATCAAATGGAACATAATCATTCTTTCATTGGCCATTTGTTTAATATAATCTTCCAAGGATACCCCGGTAGGTCCGATCTTCTTTAAAGCCTCTTCTCCCCCTGAGTCTGCTATAGCCTGTTTTCTGACGATATTATAAAAAAAGTCCACATCCGCTTTTTTTATATCTTCGCCGTCAACACGTATAGCCACATCTTCCGGAAGTTTTGCATAACTCATGTTCTCCGGAAGCTGTTGGTTTTGTTCTCCCGTTGCCTGTTCTCCCGTTACCTGTTCTCCTGTCACTTGTTCAGAAGTTGACGCAGTACTTCCCTTTCCGCTACAAGAAGTTAATAGCAATGTCGCTACGAACGCCAACAACATAATTTTTTTCTTCATAAAATTCACTCCTTTTTAAGAATTCTTTTTCATTATACCACTTTTTATCCGATTGACCAGCCCCAAAAAATCAGATGCCGTATTTAAAGCGTTTTTGTTTATTTTAATCTGTACCGACGGCTTTTGTGTCAGTGCAAAGTGAATTTTATCCTTTAAGATATGATTTAGTTCCGCCACCATCAAAGGTTTACAAGCTTCAATCGTATCCCAATGGAAAGTCAATGTATCCCTATTTCCTTTAATCGAAGTAAAGCCTGCTTCTTTCCCTAAAACCTTTAAGTAGGCGATTTCCATTAAATTAACTACACAGGACGGCACCTCGGAAAATCGGTCGGTCATTTCCTCGTACAGCCGTTCTTTGTCCTCTACACTTCCGATATCCGCAATTTTTTTATACATCTCCAATTTTTGATCCATGTCCGAAATATATTCTGTCGGAATATAGGCATCTACCGCCAATTCTACGGTAAACTCTTTTTCTTCGGGTACAATCTCTTCCCCTTTGACTTTTTTCAAAGCCTGCTCCATATATTTCACATACAGTTCATAGCCGATGGCTTCAATATGTCCGCTTTGACTTTCACCTAAAAGATTCCCCGCTCCGCGCAGTTCCAAATCCCGCATGGCGATTTTAAATCCGGAACCGAAAGCGGTGAAATCTCGAATGGCTAATAATCTTTTTTGGGCGATTTCCGTTAAAACTTTTCCCTCAGGATAGGTAAAATACGCATAGCCTGCACGATTTCCCCGACCGATTCTACCCTTTAGCTGATAGAGTTGACTTAATCCCATTCGATCCGCTTCGTAAATAACCAATGTGTTTACATTATGAATGTCCATGCCCGTCTCGATAATGGTCGAGCAAAGTAAAATATCGATTTCTCCATCCACAAAGGAACGCATCACTTTTTCCAGTTCCCGTTCCGACATTTGACCGTGACCGATAGCAATTTTCGCACCGGGCACCATCGCGTAAATTCGTTGATACATTTTCTCCATCTGTGCCACATTATTATAAACAAAATAAACCTGCCCCTTCCGATCCAATTCCCGACGTAGTGCCTGCGCAATTAGATTTTCGTGAAATTCGGTTACATAGGTGGTTACCGGGAATCGCTCTCCCGGCGGTTCTGTCAGATAACTCATATCTCGAATCCCTACCAAACCCATTTGTAATGTCCTTGGAATAGGAGTGGCGGACAAGGTCAAGACATCGACTTTTTCCTGAACACTTTTAATTTTTTCTTTATGTCTTACGCCGAAGCGCTGCTCTTCGTCGATAATCAAAAGTCCCAAATCCTTATATTTCATATCCTTGGATAAAAGGCGATGAGTTCCGATAATCAAATCCACTTGACCTTCTTGCGCTCGTTTCATAATCTCTTTTTGTTTGGAAGGAGTCCGAAAACGACTGAGCATTTCTACTTCCACCCCTTGTTTGGCAAAACGTTCCAAAGCCGTACGATAATGTTGTTCCGCCAATATCGTGGTAGGAACCAGAAAAGCCACCTGTTTACCGTCTAAAATCGCTTTAAACGCTGCACGAAGAGCCACTTCCGTTTTCCCATAGCCTACATCTCCGCAAAGTACCCGATCCATGGGTTTGGGAGCTTCCATATCTTTCTTGATTTCCTCCAAACTCTCCAATTGAGAAGGAGTTTCTTCATAGGGGAAGCTGTCCTCAAATTCCCTTTGCCAAGCATCGTCAGGAGAAAAGGCAAACCCTTGAACCGTCTCTCTTTTCGCATATAAACGAACCAAATCTTCGGCAATTTCCTCCAAGATTTTCTTGGCTCGACGTTTGGTTTTTGTCCATTCAGCGGTGGACAAGCGAGAGAGTTTCGGTTCCTTATCCGCCCCCGCTCCAATATATTTTTGAATTAAATTGAGTTGATCTGTCGGAATATACAATCGATCCCCACTGCCGTAAGCAATGAGAAGATAGTCTTTGCGAATGCCCTGCCTTTCCTCTTGAACTACATTTTCAAAGCGACCGATGCCATAACTTTCATGCACTACGAAATCCCCCGGTTTTAAATCCTCCGCCCGAAGAAAATTATCTTTTTTCTTTTTGGAAACCGGCTTTTGTTCTTTACTTCGACCGAAGATTTCCTGCATGGTAAAGATGACCACTTTCCCTTGAGGAAAAATTACACCGCCGGAAAGATTTTCTGAACACAAAGAAATAGAACCCTTCTCCTGTCCGAAAATGGGAAAATTTTTTTCCTGCAACAATTTGAGAATCGTCTCCTGTCTCCTGGAATCTCCAATATATAAATAAATTTTATATTTTTCTTTTACATAAGCCTCTATCCGTTCCAAGAACAAATCCAGCTTTCGATGGAATTTTTCCGCCTCAATCCCTTGAAAATAAATCGATTTTTCCGGTGTAAAAAGTTTTGTCGGCTTCATCAAAAGCTCTAAATTCACCAAAGTCTTTTTTCGCAAATGCCCGAAAATTTCTTCTGTGGAAAAGACCATTCTTTGATGGCTGTCCATCGCTTCCCCTTTTTCCATTTGATAGGATACATCTTCCATAAAAGCACGTTCTTCTCCTTGAGCCATGGTATATAAATTGTCTAAATTCATCGTAAAGACGATTTCAAAATAATCCGTCAAAATCCCATAGGACTCTGCTTTTAAATAGGGTAGTAATAATTCGGTATTTTCCAAATAATTTCCCGTGTTTACGGCGTCGATTAAATTGGAAAATTTATCCTTCAGTCGATTCAAATCCACACCGATTTTTTTTAACCCTTGGGATAAATCTTGGGAAAGCCCTTTGCCCGCCTCTGCCAATTCCTCGGCAGAAAAAATGATTTCTGTTGCCGGTCCGATGCTCACTTCTTGAATATTTTCCAAAGAACGTTGGTCTTCTACGGAAAATTTCCGAATAGAGTCAATCTGCGTATCGAAAAACTCTATTCGCACAGGGAGTTCTTCATGGGCGGGAAAAATATCCAAAATTCCCCCGCGAACGGAAAAATCTCCAACGGCCTCCACCCGTTGAACCGGTCTGTAACGAAGGAATAAAAGCTTCTTTGAAATCTCCTCTATTTCTCCTTCAAAATCCAAGTCCAGACGAAAGCATTCTTTCTGAAAAGCTTTCTTTGTACTGATTTTATTCCTTAAAGCACGGATAGAAGAAAACACGATCCTCGTCCTTTTCTTGGCAAGATCCATGAGTGTTTTTAATCTTAAATGCCTGCCTTCATCATCTAAAGAACGTAAATTATAAAAATTCATACTTTGTGCAGAATACCAATAAGCCTTCCCCGGAATAAGCAAATTGACCGCTTCCGCCAATTTTTTGGCACTTCGCTCGTTTTCCGTCAGCACCAAAAAATTTTCTCGGGTTTCTTCAAACAAAGACGCCAACAAAAGAGGATATGCTTCCGGAATCAATCCGTGCAGATGAATCGATTGTTTTTTTTGAATTCCCTCTCTCAACTCCTGATAGGGAAGTACTTCCTTTAATTCTTTCATATACTCCTCCGTCTATTCTCGCATCCTATTATATCACGAGAAAAAATTTTAACAAAAAAGTCCATAATTCATCGAATTTTTTATTTTCAATGAAATATTTTTTACACAAAGTGAACCGATTCATGCATCACTGTCAAGTTTCTATTCAACGAATTCATCAAAGGACAAAAACCGATACACTCCCATAACACCTGTTTAAAGAAAAACGATATGTACTCCCTTACGGCTCTACATATCGTTTTTTTCATTTTCTTTTTTGTCGTTTTCCTCAAAGGGAACTTTTCTTTCGCATGTTGTATCGATTCATGGCATGTTCTATGCCGTTTTTGACAATATCCAAAACCGCATCTGCCGCCAATAGAATAGCCTCTTCAATGGCTTTTTGTTCCTCTTTGACAAATCCCGAGAGGACAAAATCCGCCAAATCCATTTGTCCGTTTTTTTGACCTACACCGATTTTCACTCTGGGAAAGTTATCTTTTTGAATCTGATAAATGATGGACTTCATTCCATTGTGTGTCCCTGCACTTCCCTTTTGTCTAAGTCTTAAAGTGGCAAAGGGGATATCGATATCGTCTTGAATGACAATCAGATTTTCCGGCGGTACTTTGTAAAAGTTCACCCATTCTCGAACACTTTCCCCGGAATTATTCATAAATGTTTGGGGTTTAATTAAAATTAATTTCTCTGTATTCAATCTTGTTTCTCCATAAAGAGATTTGAACTTTAATTTTTTGACGGAACTGTTTAATTTTTTTGCTAAAATATCCACCGTTAAAAAGCCCACATTATGCCTGGTATTTTCGTATTGATTGCCCGGATTTCCCAGACCGACTACCAAAATCACTTGTTCCCCAATCGATTTAACAATTTGCTTACGGATTGATTCATATTCACCGCCAAGATGGCTTCCGCAAACATTTTGGCAACGCTAACAACATGAATCTTGGAATCTTTCTTTTGTGCGGTGAAAGGAACGGTATTGGTGATAACACATTCTTCTACCACGCTGTTTTCAATACGCTCTACCGCTGAGCCGGATAATACGCCATGAGATGCACAGATAAAGACATCTTTAGCTCCATTTTCTTTAACCGCTTTCGCCGCATTGGTAATCGTTCCGGCGGTATCAATAATATCGTCAATTAAAATGGCATGCTTACCCGAAATATCTCCAATGATATTCATCACTTTGGATTCATTGGGTTTGGGGCGACGTTTTTCGATAATCGCAATGGGAAGATTCAAAAGTTCCGCAAAAGCTCGTGCACGAGATACACCTCCGATGTCGGGGGAAACAACTACAGTGTCTTCGGCAGTTAACCCTTTATCTCGAAAGTAACGTGCCAAGATCCCTGCCGCTTGCAAATGATCCAAAGGAATATCAAAATAGCCTTGAATTTGACCGGCATGTAAATCCATGGCAATCACTCTGTCCGCTCCCGCAACGGTCAAAAGATTTGCCACCAATTTCGCGGTAATCGGTTCTCTCCCCTTAGTTTTACGGTCTTGTCTGGCATAGCCGTAGTAAGGTAGAACCACATTGATTCTGCCTGCAGATGCACGTTTAAAGGCATCAATTATAATCAACGTTTGCATCAAATTGTCATTTACCGGCGTACAGGTGGACTGAATCAAAAAGATATCGTATCCCCGAACGGTTTCACCAATATTTACAAAACTTTCTCCATCTTGAAAATGACCCGCTTCCAATTGCCCCAAGGGCTGCCCCACATAGGAAGCAATTTCTTCCGCCAATGTCATGTTGGAAGTTCCGCAAAATAATTTCATCGGCGCTACCTTTAATCCCGTACCCATCTCAATTTTCATTTTAAGTTTTCCCCCTTGTCTCTTTATCTTTATCTTTTTCTCTCTACCCAATCCATGACTATTTTTTGCTCGGAACGCTCCAATGCCAGGGCTTTCTTTTCCACATCTTTTGTAATGGTGGAACCTGCCGCAATATAAGCGTCTTCTCCAATATGTACCGGCGCCACAATATTGGCATTACTGCCGATAAAAGCACCTTTTTCCACAACAGAACGATGCTTATTTTTGCCGTCATAATTGACGAAGATAACGCCGCAACCGATGTTATTGTCTCCTTTAAGCTCCGCATCGCCGATATAAGCCAAATGTCCGGCTTTTGCACCTTCACCCATCGTTGCATTTTTCACTTCTACAAAATTGCCCACGTGAACTTTCTTCTTCAAATATGCTTTGGGTCTTAAATGGGCAAAAGGTCCTATATCTACGTTGTCTTCCAAAACAGAGTCTTCCAAAACACTTTGCCTGATTCGCACATTATTTCCGATTCTACAATTGGAGATAATGCTGCCGCTTTCAATGCTGGAGTCTTCTCCGATTACGGTTTCTCCCGTTATTCGACATCCCGCCTCAATACGAGTATCTCTACCGATAACCACACCCGGCTGGATAAAAATCCTATCCGGATTTTCCAAAATTACACCTTGAAGCATATATTCTTCATTCACTCGTTTACGCAGAATATTTTCCACTTGAGCCAGTTGGACTTTTGAGTTGACACCCATCATCTCGGAAGAATCTTTCAACACATCCAAACCGACTTTTTCCCCTTGCTTTAAAAGGATCTCAATAGCATCCGTCAAATAATATTCTCCTTGAGCATTGTCCACAGAAAGTTTTCCCAAAGCGAATTTTAAAGCTTTCCCTTCAAACGCGTGAACTCCGGAATTGACCAAATTCACTTTTTTTTCCTCTTGGTCGGCATCTTTTTCTTCCACAATTTTTATCAGTTTATCCCCTTTATAAATCATACGCCCATATCCGAAAGGATTTTCTAATCTGGCCGCATAACATCTGGCCGCTTCTTTATTCTTTTCCCGATGATTCATAAGCGCCTTTAAGCCTTCCGGTTGAAACAAAGGTGCATCGGCACAAAGAATTAAAACCGAATCTTCATCTTGGATAAAATCTAAGCCGAGCTTTGCCGCATAACCGGTTCCGTAAGGCTTTCCCGGACCGATTTCCTGTACTGCATAACGAGCTTCATCCCCATATAAATTTTTCAAATCCTCTAAATTTTTCCCTGCAATCAAAATATATTCTTCTATACCGGCCTCTTTGATTACGTCCGTTACATATTGAATAATAGGTTTATTTAATATTGAAAAAAGCGCCTTTGAATACTTAGACTTCATTCGAGTGCCTTCTCCGGCCGCCAAAATAATTGCTTTTCTCATTACACTCTCTCCCTTAACTTTAAAATTCACATCTATTATACACCATGTCCCCATGCATTTAAAGCAAGCTTTCGTTTTAAAGCTCCTTTCCCTTATGCCAATAAAAAAGAGTCCGCCATGACGAACTCCTTTTGCTCTTTTCTTATAATACGCGAATTGCTCCCACAAAAGACCCGGAATAGGGATCGGACATATTGCCATATACCACACCTACTCCATAGGTGGAAGCATGAATATATTGACCGTTTCCGATATAAAAAGCCACATGACCCGGATAATATAAAATATCCCCCGGTTGAAGATTGTCAAGACCGATTTTTTCATATCCGCTGTTCCATTGTGCTTCTGAATTTCTGGGCAGATTAATTCCCATCACTTCACGATACAAATAGGCTACAAATCCGCTGCAGTCAAAGCTGTCCGGACCGGAAGATGCGAATACATAGGGACTTCCCACTTTGCTTTTGGCCAAATTCACCATCCCTTGAACATTGTTGGCTATCTCCGGACTTTGCTTCTCTTTTACCTCTTTTGTAGAAAGATAGTTTTTATGCACATAAGCACGCTTGCCTTCATAATCAAATTCTACCCAATCTTCTTGAACACTGCCTTCCACTTTAAATCCGGTTGGAAGCGTCCCTAAAACATCACTGTCTACGGAAGGCAATGCACGAACTCTTAAAATATCTGTAGTCCAACCGACAAAAGCATCCTGTCGAACACCTTTCACCGCTTGTTCGTTTCCGTTTTCGTCCACTTGCCCGGGCTTTAATTCTTCAACAAATTGCGCTGTTATATAAGCTGTTTTTCCTTCAAATTGAATTTCCACCCAATTCCCTACCAAAATACCGTTCATCTTATGTCCTTGATAAAGCAAACCTACCTTTTCGGACTCCGTAGTGGGCAGTTTGCGAACATTTAAAGTTTCTTTCAGTAAAAACTTGGAAGCTTGAGTTTTTTCAGCCTGTTCGGCAACTTTTTCTTCTACAGCAACAGGCTTTCCCGTTTCTATAATTTCTTGACTTAAATATTCTCTCTTTAAATACGCATCCTGTCCCTTATAAGAAAAACGGATCCATTCTCCTTCGTCAATTCCTTTGATTTCCGAACCTACATCTAAAAGACCCAACTTTGTACTATTGACATCTTTTGTGGCTCTGATATTCATCACATAAGCGGTCCACCCATGAAAAGATTTTTGTTCGTTTTTTTCTGCACGAACAGCAATTCCTTGTCCATTGTTCTTTAACTGTTGTGTATAGGCATAAGCCGGATCAATCATCCATTGACTCAATGCTGAAAAGCCGATCACAGCAGAGAGAGCAATTGCTCCAAGTCCTGTTTTTTTCATTATAAACCCTCCTAACCGATAAGATTTCCTCTTGAAAATCCTATCACCCTTTATAGTTTACGAAACATGAAAAAAACTGTCAATAAATTGGTTACAAAAAAGTTACTAATAGTTACAAAATCTGTTCAATTTGTTAAAATACTGGGATTTTTAATTTGTTAATTTTTCTTCACATTTTGCATTTATTTCTCTGTATGTTTAAAAAATACTCTTTTTTCTCAGCGGTTTGTGTTCTCTTGATTTATTATGTGATATTTTTTTCTCTAAAAATTTTTTCGATTTTCTTTTGTCGAATTGATTTTTTCACCCGGAACATCCTCTCCGCTTCGCAAAGTAAGCGTGTATATGCCCCCACTTTGCAAGGAAAATACATCTTTATTATCACTTGCGTTTCTCAATATCCAATAAATTCCTTTATCTCCAAACATATCCTTTTCTCCGAACCATGACTTTTCAGGACCGTAAGCTGTTTTTATTCTATAATTCCCCGGAGCTAAAAATACTTTAGCCTGTTCTCCCTGTTTAATTGTTATACAACTGATTAAAAGATTTTTATCGGTATAAATTTTAATATAGTTTTGATTTCCGTCGTTTGAAGGAGGCACAATGATTAAAGAAACCTCTTTGCTTTGATGGTCTTTATTATGATACGTCTCTCCGCTCACCGGAAAGGACTGTATACATTGTTCGGCACGGGCTTTGGCATCTTCAAAAGAACCGAGATTCGTAAAAGCTTGATAAGCATTGTAATATTTTTTGTTCTTATAATCTTTATCCGCTTGCCGATAATTTATCTTGTTCACACAATAATGATATCGCTCATTTGCCTCCGGAAAATTTTCAGAAGGTAAGTCCGTGTACAGATCTTTTGCTTCGTCATACTTTTCCGCTTTAAAAAGCTCTTCAGCTCGATTATAATCCATGACATTTTCACAATATTCGGCTTGCTCTCGGGCATCTTTAAACTCTCCTAAGGCCTCAAACTCATTATAGGCATCTTCATAATTCTTATCTTCCAAATACCGTTGAGCGGTCTCATATTGCAAATACTTTCGACAAAGGTCTAATCGTTCTTGCGCATCTTCAAAAAAGTCCAATTGAGAAAACAATTCTTCCGCTTCCGCATACTGCTCATTGTTCATAAGTTGAACAGCTTTTTTATATTTGGAACGTTTTAAAAACCTTGGAACAACCAAAATCAAAAGAACGGCAAGTGCTATAATAAGTCCTGCAATCAACAGTCCTTTTCTTTTTTTCGGCTTTTCCTCCGAACAAATCTCTTCCGAATTTTTATTTGAAAATGATTCATCGGAACTTTCCAAATCCTGTTCTGATTCAAGTGAATCTGCAATCACATCTGCGGCTTCATCCTTTTCAATTTTCCCTTCTTCACTTGAATGTTCAAAGTTGAATATATCAACCCTTTCAAAATCATTTTCTTCTACAGCACTTCCACATACCGAACAGAACTTTGCACGTTCAGATAATTCGCTTCCGCATTGTTTACAGATCATAGCTTCCCTCCAATCTTTTTTAACTTCCCGTTACAAACTCGACCCCCTCTTATTCTTTACTTAAAGGAAGATCTCCAAGATTTACACTCACTTCTTCTCCTTTATAATTCCCTGTCAATATCAAATCTTCAAGAGGGACATCCTTTGGAATATCATAAACCATACCGAAAGTTTCTTTCCCACCCCTAATTACAGCATTGAAAGTATTGGTCGTATAAACCGTTCCGTTCTTATCCTGCAAAGAAATATTTTTATTCAACTCACCAATGATTTTACGCCATCCTTCTTTTGAATCCACTTCGATAAAAACCAGTTTCATCCATTTTCCTTTAGGCTGATTTTGCTGTTTAACTTCCGTGTTCACTCCTATGAGCTTTATGGTAACATTATCGTTCAAAGTCAATAAAATCGGACTTTCTTCCTTTTGAGCTTCCTCGATATTATTGTCTTTCTCTCCTTTATGCTTTTTCCTTCCATTTTTCGCCGCAGATCCCTCTTTTTTTGTTACAATATTTTTCATCGATTGTTTCTGCGTTTCTTTTTTACTTTCTACCTGTCCTCCACAAGCTGTAACAAGTATGCACAAGCTTAGAAACAATACAACAAGCCCTATCCTTTTTCTCATTTTTAAACGCCTCCTTATCCTTATTATTTCTTCTTCCGACACATCAGTTTGAATTTTTTTAATATTCTCCTACTTATTCTCCTTGCGCTGTGCTGTTATATACAGTATAAGCCGAATGACTTCACATTTTGTCTGCTCTATGCATACAAATTAAAAATTTTTAAGCATATTTCATCTTAAATTTCGTTAACAATACATTTTCTCCTCCCTACAAAATCGTTCTCAACGCAAAAAGCAGCCGGTTTTAAAATAAACCCGCTGCTTGCGCCTTAGCTTTCCTTGCTTCGCTAAAAAACATCTATTCTGTAAGCTTTCCGTTACCCGAGCCGTCTATACGGACACACCACATCTTATCATTATCCTGTTCATTACGATAAAAAATCCATCCTCCGGCAATATTAAACTCGCTTGTGGGAGTGGAGACGACGGTATATCGAGTTTTTCCGTCTAAAGACATCCATTCCAATGTTCTTCGATTCCCTGCCACATAAAAGATTCCGCTATCTGTGACATTCGGGTAATATGCGGGAATATTTGTAAGATTTTCAAGATTTCCGCCATCCAAATCCATACATATTATATCCCCTTTCAATCGACCGAGCCCATCTCTTTTATCACCGATAATACCGACATATATCTTATTCCCGTGAATACAGAAACGCTCACAAGAATTGCTGTTAACAAGCCTTAGATTTCCACCGTCCAAATCACAACAATATATACTGTTTCCCCTCTCCAAATCAATATAATAGAGTTTTTTTCCCACTATATTCAAACAACGGTACTTCATTGCCCCATTGATCTGCGTCGGTTTCCCCGTCTCCGGATGAATCCGATATAAATAATTTGTCCCGGAACTGTCATAAAGATAAAAAACACCGTCCACAATGTACAAAAAACCTGTATGGTTCTCACAAAAAACTTCTTCTTTCATCCTTTTAGGGTTAAATCGAAAAACTTTTTCATCGGTACTATAATAGAGCCAACCGTTATAATAATTCAATCCATAATTTTCAACACCTCTCACAAGAAGACTTTTTTCTTTCGTATAAGGATTCATCCGATAAATATTCTTCTCCCATAAGAAAAATATTTCGTCTTCACCGCAAACTGCAATAGCACCATCTTTTGCCGCAAAATTTCCGGATAGATTTCCGTTGTTCGCATCAAAAGGCACATTATGAATATCAATCCCCGGCGCATCGGCAAAACCCTGTTCATAACCCCTGACATAACCTTCCATATAACCGGCTTCTTCTCCGATTACACTTCCTCGTAATTTTCCTTTTTTCCATGAGATAACAAGAAATCCAATCAAACACCCACATATGATTATCTTAAATAAAATTGAAACTTTTTTTCGAATACCTGTTACTTCATGGATAGCTTTCATTAATTTGCCCGTATCCGGGAAACGTTCTTCGGGATTAAATGCCGTACAGTCTGCAATTAAAGTACGAAGACAGCGGTTGCTGATTAATACATCTATATTCGTTTTCTTTTCCTGGCCTGTAGCCATGTAAATCATCAGGATCCCCAACCCGTATACATCCGCTCCGGAACTGTTTTTGTCAGTCGGTCCCGATTCCGGCGGAAAATATCCTTCCCGATCCGAAAACGGCAACAACTTAACGGAAAAATGTATACTCCCGTCTATATTGACGATAATATTTTTCGGATGGATATATATATGGTCTTGAACTATCCTCTTATGTTTCTTTTCTTCCAATAAAAGACATACCTGCCCAAGGATATAAAGTATTTCTTTAGGGCGCATCGGTCCCTCTTCCGATACGATTTCAAACACGGAACGCTCTCTTTGATTTTGCCCCTTAAATTTCGGTTTTTTCAACATAGAATCTACTCCTCGAAAAATACCGGATGATTATTTGATCCATCCAATCGAACACACCACAATCGTCCGCCATCCGCCTCATTATGATAAAAAATCCACCCTCCGGCAATATTAAAATCCATTGCACGATTTTTTGAAATTTGTTTACGGATACGACCGTCAAAAGAACGAAGGTTTATACTTCCGTCAAAATCATCGATAAAATAAATTCCGTCCTCAACAATATTAAGCATTCGAGCATTCTCTTCAGCAAGAACTTCCTTTTTGCCATTTTCACCGATTTTTACCAATGCTCCCCCATGTTCACTATAAATCGAACAAAACACTTCCCCTTCAAAGAGGCAAACACTCTTACAATTCCCGTCTATAACTTTTTTCACATTCTTTCCTGAACTATCCCGACAAAACAACTCATTTGTTTTTTGATCCACAAAAAACAACTTTTCTCCTTCTATATTTAACGACTTACAAGAGGGTAGCTCATCCATTTCAATAACTTTTCCCCTATCCTCATTCCATAAATACAGCCCCTTCTCCGTATGAACATAATAAGAGTCATCTGTAATATACATTTCCCCGAACAAATCCTCGAAAAGAATATCTGTGCGTAACGTGTGAATATTGGTTTGCAATATCTTACGCCCGGAGGAATAGTACAACCAATCCTGATGACAGCCAAGAGCTCTGGCATTGCTTCCTTTTACAACAGCTTCCCCCTGTGTACCGTTTACAGACATCTTATAGATGTCTCCTTGCATAATGAAAAACACCAGATTTTCTCCCTGTACTGCAAAAGCACCGCCGTCTATAGCCATGTTCCCGAAGATATTTCCACCTTCCGGGTTGTTTTGTCTTTCCCCCTTTTGGAAAACCGGCATATTGTCATAGCCTTCTGTATATCCGATTCCATAAGCATACTCATAAGCCGATTTTTGAGCGTGATTCTTCCCTTTTAAAAAGCCCATTCCGTAAAAAAGAAGGGATAGACAGAAAATAACCGTAAAGCCAAATGCAACGACAAGAGCTGTCCTTTTTCCTTTTGACTTCCCTATGTCCTTATCTCTTAAAATATATTCACGAATTTCTTCTACACTCTGTATTCTGGCTTTCGGATTAAAAGCAATACACCGCTCAATTAAATTTCTAAGGCGATTATTCACAATCTGTGCTTCCAATCCCGACCTCGCCGTTCTTCCCGTCGCCAAAAACAACATGACCACACCGAGAGAGTAGATATCGGATAAGGGAGTGGTTTGTTCAAATCCGTATTGTTCCGGTGAAGCATAGTCCAAGGTTAACACCACGGAAGTATCTTGAGTCCTCTCTTCTTTATGTACTCTGGCAATACCGAAATCAATAAGATGGATGCCGCCGTCTCTCCCGACAATAATATTCTGCGGTTTGATATCACGATGAATTATCGGCGGGTTTTCGGAATGTAAATAACTTAAAATATCCGTGAGTTTCAACATAATACCGAAAATATCCTTTACACTGAAACTTTTCCCCGAATTTACAAGCTCATACAAAGAATATCCTTCAATATATTCCCGAACAATATATTTTTTATCCTCCTTTTCATAAAAAGCATATACTTTCGGAATTCCCGAATGATTCAATTTCCCTAATAATTTTGCTTCTTCTAAAGCATCCTCCTCCGGATAATTCTTCGTAATTTTAAGAAGTGCTCTTGTTTTATCCTTCCGACGCAATAAATAAATCTCCTTTTTCCCATCCGAATCTTTTCTAAGACAACTTTCAAAAACATAGTCGGAAAGCAATTCCTCCGGCATCCCTTCCCTCGGTATCGAAGCTTGAAGGTTTTCCTGATATGCGCCTAAAAACTTTTCAATATCACTTTCGGACAATTCACTTTTCAACGAAGTGTTCACAATTCTCGGAGAGGATAGTTGCCTGTTCATATCCCAAGCTGTGCTCTTCTGTTTTTGATCGTATTTCAGTCTCTTCATCTCCATCTTTCCCTCAATAGTATTTTTTCCTAAAAAGCTCATCAATAATTGGGGTGTCAATAAAACAGGGGAAAATACAGCACAAAATAAAATATAGCAATAGATAAAACCCGTCAACGGTTCCATTCCTTTTCTCGTGAGCATAAAAATCCCCCGATCCATACAAAAAAAAGAAATCACAAGAAAGCACGGATTTTTTCGTATATAGTCAACAAATAATTTCACACCGTCTATAAATCGATATTCCAACAGATCAACACTTGTAGAAGGGAACGGTCTCTGATTTTTCTTTAACTTATTGAACAAATATCGACAAGTTCCCATAAAAAAAGAAAATGAATGACCGATAAAAGAAAGAGCAATCAGAAGGATATAAATAAATTTTTCCGAATTTTCTTCAGATAAACGATAACGCATAATAAACCCTCTTAAAAGAGGGAGTAAAATAAAACATATATTGCACAAAAGAAAACCTGCCCATAAGAAATGTACATTTCCGAAATAACACTCCAAAAGCACTGTAGGAAGCAACATTGTCAAATTGATTACGGAGCAAAAATACAACAACATATAAAACAAATCACAGTTTCGTGTTTTTCCGGGTATAACGGTTCCGTCAAAAATCATTTCAAACAATCCGTAAGCATACCGATATTGTTTCCCGGTTTCTTCGGTAAAAGTACGGCTGGCATACTCTGTAAATTCAAGTCCTTTTATCTGAGCATACTTTCCATGATAACCCATACTGTAAAAACAAATCGCCTTATCATAATCTTCAGATACCTTATTCTCGGACCAAAGACCGCTTTTTTCCAAAATACTTTTTCGAAGAAAAACATTATGTCCGACAAGAGGCACAAAGAAACCTTGCAATGCTTTGCATGGCCAAATATTATGAAATAAATTATTGACTTGATGTCCCGTAGCATAGGTGTAGTAGTTTTCGTACAGATTTCCTGCATTGGTGGCGCACTGCACATAAGCAAGTTTTTCGTCTGTAGCAAATTCGGGAAGAATCGCTTCCATAATCCTCTCTTTTACGCCGGAATCTTTGTCCAAAAGAAGAATAATTTCATTGGTTATAATATCCCCTTCCGCATAAGCTCCTTCAAAAAAACCGCCCTCTCCAATAAGATCCTCCAGCTTTTTCCCTTCGGACAGTTCATTTCCCAAACGCAAAGTATAGTTTAAATTGGATGATTTTTTAAACAGACCCGTCCGCCCTTCTTGAGGACGAACAACAAAGGATATTCCCTTTTCTCTGTAAAACAAAATACGACAAACCGCTTTTTTCTCTTGTTCCGTCAATAGCGAAGCATTATCGGAAAAATCACGAATCAGTTTCAAGACTCTTTCTTTCGTACAAATCCCACCCAACATCGGAGCAAGACCGTCATCGGAAACAATAATATTTGTCCTTTTTCCGCTATACTTTTCATATCGCTTAGCCGCCAAAAGACTTTCTCTTAAGGTTTTAAAAATAACTTGATTGTCTTCCATATAAACGGGAACGCTCACCGTAACCGGTAAAAGATTCTCTTCTTCTACTTCTTTTTGAGCTACATTCATATAATACTTCCGATTGATTTCAAGCCTTCCGGAGAGAACATCACATACGGACGGGCGCAAAGACCACAATGTATCTGTCACATAATATAAAGGGTAGATAAAAAAAATACATGAAAAAAACAATCGAAAAAAACTTTGAAACGTTTGCCCGTAAAAAAAGAAAAGAAAAATATGTACCGCCCCATTAAAGACAAGCACAAGAACATACGGCCAGATACCGCATAGACCGTTCCCAAGATTTTCCGGAATTTTTTTCTGTCCTTGCACTCTTTGCATCATCTTCACCTACTCCGGATTTTTCCCCAAGGGATTTCTATTCATCTGAGCAAAAGCAAGCCATCCCGTCGCCCCGATACTCTGTGTGTTGTGATACTCCCACAAGATATCCGAACCGATAATGACAAAACCCGTAGAAACCCCGTCTCTGTCGGCAGCGGGAATACTTCCGTCCACATCGACCTGTGTTTTTAAATAATCCATCATCTTTTGATACTTATCCGAGCTTCCCAACACGCTATAACAAACCGCCATTTGTGCCGTACCTTCATTCCAAATACCGTCCAAATCACCGGCACTAAAATCAAAGCCCTCTCCCACCGTCATTCGTTTCTCAACAAAAGAAATAACCTTATAGACATCCTTTAAATCTTCGGAAAAGGCAAGAATTGCAAGCGTATTGGCATCCAAAGGAATAACACCTTTACTCACAGTCTTTTCGTCAATTTCCGTTCCGGTATAAAAACAGCAAAGATCTTTATCGTACATGGAAAAAACAAAATCTTTGGCATATTTTGCTGCATTTCTATACTCCATAGCCTTGACCGAATCCTTTTCTTCTATGGCATCCGCAAGAGAAGAAAAGGCAACTACAAGATCGATATTGTGTTCCGTAGACAGATACGTCACTTTTGTCTGAGCATCATCCCATCCTTCATAGCCTGCCGTGAATCCGCCATGATCGGACTTTAAACTCATCACAAAATCCGCTGCGGAAATTGCAGCTGCAAGATATTGTTCCCGTTGCATTTCCGGTGCATTCTTTGCCACCGTACAAAGAGCTATAATCGACCAAGCCATATTTCCCGTCGAAGTGGAAACGGTATAAGAATCCTCTTGCCAGCGACCGTCCTGCCAAAATCCGGGAAGCCGTATCGTCACTTTTTCAGCCATAAGGGATCGACCTGAATCGCTTTTAGCATCACCACCGATATATGCATTTCGAAGTCTTCCGTCATGAAATTTTCTGTCGTGTCCTTGTGCAAACACCATAGCATCTGCAATTTTTTGTGCATGCCAGTCAGCTCCTGCATAAGACAGGGCAATCGCCGCTACCGCATTATCGTATAAATAAGCATAGTCCGATCCGTTTGTCTTTTGATTCGTCCCGGCAATAAATCCTTTACTCTCCTCCACCTTTTGAGCAAGAAAACCTGCAGCCGCCCAATGCTTGAATACATCTTCGGCCGCAGGTTCAATTTTCACATCCGAACGGCAACCGAACAACATCATGATAAAAAAAATAAACACACACAAGACAAGTTTTACCGTTTTTGTGGTTTTGACCATTTTAACCTCCGCATGAACCTCCATTCCTCCTTATTTACATCAAACTTTACAATTCTTTCAAGATTATAATCTTCTGAGACTATACTTAGTATAAACCTTCTCTTTTTAACAGTTGTCTGCGCTCTGCATACAAAACTTTTCTTTATTCATTTTCCGAACCGTCATCCAAAGGAACAAGCCCCAGAGAACACATAAAATCATATGTTTTGAAACAGTCATATCCATGATTGATGGCAAAAATAACAGCGGCATCTCTTTTAATAAGCGGATGCAATGCTCCGCTTTGCGTAATCGACAACATCCTTTGCGTAGTCTTTAAATCAAGAGACATCGCCAATGCAATCAAAAGATAATAATCCCGCTTTCCCCGCCGTCTTCCCTCCATCAATTGATACCCGTAGACGCGAGAAAGATTTGCTTTTCGAATAATATCGCTTTTCCTTTGCTTCGTTTCAATCAATAAAGCATCAAAAAAATCCCGAACATCATCTTCAAGAAATTCTTTCCAATCCTCCGGAAAAAAATCCCCCTTCAATTTTTCGTGCATAAGACGTGTATCAAGATGTTTTTTATTCAAATCTCCTTTTGAACTGCTCATAGGAGCCTCCCGTCACTTCGCTGTTTTATCCCTCTTTAAGACTTTTTGCATTTTTTACTTCCCATATATAAAAAATACAAATTCGGATATTTCATACCGTAAATATTTCCACAATTTATCTTTGCAGATACATTTCCATTATAAAAGTTTTCTCTGTCAATCCCTGTTCGTTTTCTTCAGAAAATACATAAACACTATAATATTTTTATTATATATGAATATCAAAATATTATCAAAATATATGAATATCAAAATATTATCAAAAAAACAGACCCCTGCTTTTTGTCCTATAAGCCTACATATAAAAAACGACTCTTTTAAAGAGTCGCAAAATTCAAGGGTCAAAAGCAAATCTATAAGCCGTGTTCTGTATTTGATGATCATCTATCTAGTCTTATCGTTACCGATAAGCTCAAGCAATCCACCATGTAGTAGCGACGAGCAGCCGCTGTTATGGTCCATTCGATCTTGCACCGGATAGGGTTTACATAGCCGTCATAATCGCTTATACGCTGGTGAGCTCTTACCTCACCTTTCCACCCTTACTTCGCTCACGCAAAGCGGTATCTCTCTGTTGCACTTTCCTTAGGGTCGCCCCCACCGGACGTTATCCGGTATCCTGCTCTGCGGTGCACGGACTTTCCTCGTGTAAACACACGCGATCATCTGATTTACTTATGTCCGGTCATAGTATAACAAATTTTTTTCAAAAACACAATAAAAATACTGTAAAACACACTCTAAATCACAAAAAATATAGCAATAAAAGCGATTTGTCCTTTATCTTTAACAACTTATTCGGTGGAATGTTCCCCCTCTCGCAAAGTACGCTTTCGTCAAATAAAGAAGGAGTTTTTCTCCTCCTTAGTATACCTGATTTTGAAAATTTCTTTTTTCCACCTGAAATTCCACTGTGGGGAATTCTTTTTCCAAAAGCTTTTTTAATTCTTCCATCATCACTTGTTCCGAATAGTAATGTCCGGCGTCGATTAAGAATAAATCCTTATCCAAAGCTTCCTCCGTGTCGTGATATCTGATGTCTGCGGTAATATAGGCGTCCACCTTTTTTTCGATGGCATTGGAAATAAAATCCGCTCCGCTGCCGCCCAAGAGGGCAACTCTTTCGATTTTTTTCGATGCATTTCCGTAGGTGATGATATAGGGCGCTTCCAGTGTCCGACGCACCTGTTCCGCCAGTTCTTCGCCCCTTTGCTCTTTTATGCTTCCCACTCTGCCCATGCCCGGCTTATTCTCTTCTTCCACCAAATCGCCGTCCACATGAATACTTAAAGCTTTCGCCAGCACATCGTTGACTCCGCCAAGGGCTCGGTCCAAATTGGTATGCCAGGCGATCACCGAGATGCCTTTTTCCGCCAGGGGCAACAACAATTTGCCCGGGCGTTGATTTCTGTCCAAGGATTTTAGAGGATGAAATAAAATGGGATGATGGGTTAAAATGAAATCAAAATTTTCTTTTAACGCACGTTTTACCGCCTGTTGCGTTAAGTCTAAACTTAAGAGTCCTTTTTTGACGTCTTTTTCCAAGTCTCCCATCTGGAGTCCGCTGTTGTCGTAAGATTCCTGAAACTCCAACGGGGCGAAGCTTTCCAGATAGTTATAAATTTCTATGAGTTTCAATCGTTTTTTCCACCTTTCCGATTTCTATGAGTTCCCGTTTCAGCTCATCTCTTCTTTTTTCGGGAAGTTTTGAATTATTTTGTAAAAGTTTTTGTCTTGTTTTTTTTTCCTTGTATACAAACTTTTGAAACGCCTCATTGGGATGTTCCGGCATATAGTGTCCGAATTTTTTCTCCCCGAAGGTGGTATAAGCCTCTTCTCCTTTCGAGGCAAAGAGAAGGGGATAGAGTTTTCCTTCTTCTTCTACAAAATCTTCTTTTTTCACGGCAAAGCCGAGGTCGGTTAATTTTGGGCGAAGTTCTTCGACGCCCACATGGGGACAGAGAACCAAGCTTTCCAAGTTTGGAATTGTTCCGGCTTTCTCCAAGATTTTTCCGATAAGTACACCGCCCATGCCGGCAATAACCGCCACTTGTATTCCTTCTTTTCCCAAGCCCTCAAGTCCGTCGGTCACGAAGGTTTTTATCCGTTTTTCCAAAGGTGTCCCTTGGATTCGAAGAATCAACTTTTGAAGGCTGGAAGCGCTGATATCGGTGGCAATGATTTTTTTTGCTTTTTGTCTTTCCGCTAAGGCAACGGCAAGTTGCCCGTGATCCGTTCCGATATCCGCTACGATTTTTCCGTCAGGGATAAGAGAATAGATTCGTTCCATGCGATTATCCAAAGTAGTTTCCTTTCAAGTTTTCGTTTATGCCGATTATTCCAAAAAGTCTTTTAATTTTTGACTGCGGCTCGGGTGTTTTAACTTTCTTAACGCTTTGGCTTCAATTTGACGAATTCGCTCACGGGTGACGTCGAATTCTTTGCCTACTTCCTCCAAAGTACGAGGGGTTCCGTCGATTAAGCCGAAGCGCAACTCCAATACTTTGCGTTCACGGGAAGTCAGTGTGTCCAAAATTTCATCCAGTTGTTCACGCAGCATAGTAAAATCCGCCGCATCATCGGGAGCTATCGCCGTATCGTCTTCAATAAAATCACCTAAATGACTATCTTCTTCTTCTCCAATGGGGGTTTCCAAGGAAATCGGTTCCTGGGCGATTTTGCGTACGTCTTGAACTTTTTCAATATCGATGCCCATTTCTTCCGCAATTTCTTCATTGGTCGGTTCACGCCCCAGTTCTTGAATCAATTGTCTTTGAACTCGAACCAGTTTGTTGATGGTTTCCACCATATGTACGGGAATACGAATGGTTCTGGCTTGATCGGCAATGGCACGGGTAATGGCTTGACGAATCCACCATGTGGCATAGGTGGAAAATTTAAAGCCTCGAGTGTAATCAAATTTTTCCACGGCTTTCATCAATCCCATATTTCCCTCTTGAATCAAGTCCAAGAAGTGCATTCCTCTGCCCACATAACGTTTTGCGATGGAGACAACCAATCTTAAATTAGCTTCCGCCAGTTTTTGTTTGGAATGAATATCACCCTTTTCCATTTTGACAGCCAATTCCACTTCCTCGTCCGCATTCAACAGAGGAATGCGTCCGATTTCTTTTAAATACATTTTGACCGGATCGTCTACATTGATATCTTTCATATCCAACAAAAGAGTAGAGGTGTCTTCTTTTTCAATGCCTTCCATTTTCTCCAAGTCTTCCTCTTGAAGACCTTCAGGAATGTCTTCTTCTTTGTCGATAATCACTTCTTCGTCATCTTTTTCGATGGGCTCTTCTTCATCTTCAATCGCAACCACTTCCGGCTCTCCTTTAATTTCAATTTCCATGTCGGATAGTTGTTGGTATAATTCTTCCAAATCGTCTTCTTCCAACTCTTCAAAGAAGGGAATCTCTTCCAATTCTTCGTAACTTAGCACCTCATTCTCCTTAGCTAAACGAAAAATGTCTTCAAAAACCTGCGCCTTATTTATTTCGTATTTTTCTCTTTGTATATGGTCTGTCATCGCAATACCCCTTCTTCTTTATATCTTAAGTTCGATATCCAATTGATGCATTTTGGTCAACAATTCTTTCATCAATCGTTTTTTCTCCTCTTCTTCCATCTGCGCATCGCTTAATAATTCTATCTCACAGAGCAAATGTTGTTTCTTTCCTTCCAAAACGGCTCGATTGAAGCGCATAATCATTTCATCCACCGCTTTTTCGGGAACACCTTTTTCCCTCTCACGTTTTCGAGCGATAGAATCGATTATAGCGCTCATCTCTCCTCGCAAACGATAATGTTCAATTATTTCATCCATATTGATTTTTTGTCGATCCTTCTCATCATACAGACAAGTTATAAAATCTGCAAGTTCCATCGCCTCATCTTTTTTCAAAATATCTTGGGTGAAATATCCTTTGATTTTATCAAAAATGGCTCTCGATTCCATGGCATAACGAAGTACATCTTCCTCCAGTCCCGCTTTTAATTCCCTTTTGCGTTCTTTTTTGCGCATAGGAATATTTTTTCTCACTTTTCGCCCCATCAAACTTTCCACTTCATTTTTGAAAGTTTCTTCATCTAAATCCATTTCTTTAGCAAATCGTTTGATATACTCATCACGGATAAGTTTTCTATTGATTTTTATAAATAATCTTTTTGCTTTTTCAAGATATAGAATCCGATCTTTCGGCAGATTGAAATTTAAGCCCTCTTTGTTCAAACTTAACTCAAATTCCACCGGCAATAGAGCATTATCCATGGCTTTTTGAAAAGCCTCTTTCCCATAATGTCGAATAAAATCATCCGGATCCATGCCCTGTTCCAAACGCATAATCTGAGGAGTACAATCAATTTCCCGAAAAACTTCAATAGCTCTTTTGGCTGCCAGAATCCCCGCCTTATCCGAATCATAACAAATATAGATTTCTTTTTTGTATTTGGCAAGCAATATAGCCTGTTCCTGTGTAAGCGCCGTCCCTAAGCTGGCTACGGCAAAAGGAAGGTCGTGTTGATGCAGAGAAATTACATCCATGTATCCTTCCACCAACAGGATTTTCATCTCTTTATTTTCCAAAAAATTCAATGCATATAAGTGCTGTCCCTTATGAAAGAGTTCACTTTCCGGACTGTTTAAATATTTTGCCGGATCATCCCCCAAAGCTCGTCCTCCGAAACCGATAATCTTACCGCTTCGATTGAGGATGGGGAACATAATCCGATGGCGAAAACGGTCAAAATATCCTTTTTGTTTGTTGGCAATGACCAAACCCAACGTAGCCAGCTCCTCCGGAGCGACTTTTTCTTTTTCCATGGCTTTTAAAAGCCCGTCCCAATCTCTCGGTGCATAACCTAAGCCGAATTTTTTTGCCGTATTCGGCGAAATCCCTCGACGTTTCAGATATGCCAACGCTTCTGCCGATTGATAGAGTTCTGAAAAATAATAACGTCCCGCCAAAGAGTTGATTTCATAAAATCGCTTCCGTCGTTCAAAAGATTTATCACTTTCCGCATCTCCCTCAATTCGGATTCCCGCTTCTTGAGCCAAAAAACGAATCGCCTCCGGATAGCTCATATTCCGATGCTTCATCACAAAGGAAATCACATCGCCTCCCTCACCGCATCCAAAGCAATGAAAAATCCCTTTATCCGGAGAAATGGTAAAACTCGGAGTCTTTTCATTGTGAAAAGGACATAAACCCAGATAATTACGCCCGGCGGATTTCAGCTTTACACTGCGTCCGATAATCTCTACAATATCCACGGCATGTTTGATTTCTTCAATCACCGATTCCGGTATACGTCCCATTCTGTTCACTTCCTTCATCTAAAATCTAAGCGTTCCACTCTTTCGGTAAAAACAATTCCTTAAATAAATTGACGACATAGCCGTCGGTCATACCCGCAATATAATCACAAATTTTATCCTCATCGGAAGCGTCTTTCGCATAAGGATTTTTGGGACTGTATAAAGCCAAATGTGCCTCGGGCAGGCGCTTTAAATCTTTTCGATAATATTCATAGAGATTATAAAGAACAAATTCAGCCTTGGGCTGATCCGTTCGTACATTTTTATTGTCATACACTTCTTGAAATAAGAAGCTTCGAAGCCCCATCATCGCCTGGTTAATCCTTTGGGACATGATCGGCTCCGCTTTATCCTCACTGTTTCGAATAACATCCAAAACCAGGGTATTGATACGTTCTCCATGAGAGTGTCCCAAAACCTCCGTATACTCTTTAGGTAAATCCGACTCCTCCAAAATTCCCGCCCGAATGGAATCGTCAATATCATGATTGATATAGGCAATTCGATCTGCATACTTTATAAGGGCGGCTTCCGCCGTCTCTCCTTTTAAATTGCCTGTATGATTTCGTATGCCGTCTTTGACTTCATGGGTCAAATTCATCCCCCACAGATGACCGTGAGGTTCCAAAAACTCCACCACTCGAATGGATTGCTCATAATGACGAAATCCTTTGGAATGAAGGGAATTGAGGACTTTTTCTCCGATATGACCGAAAGGTGTATGTCCCAAATCATGAGCTAAAGCAATGGCCTCGACCAAAGAATCATTAAGTCTTAATGCTTTTGCCATGGTTCTGGCGATTTGAGCAACTTCCAAAGTATGGGTCAATCGGGTTCGATAATGATCCTTTTTCGGCGCAATATAAACTTGAGTTTTATGTTTTAATCGACGAAACGCCTTGGAATGAATCACCCGATCTCTGTCCCTTTGAAAAGCCGTGCGCACATCGCATTCTATTTCATCTTCCAAGCGTCCTTTGGTTTGACTGCTTTTGCAGGCATAAGGAGATAAATAAAGTTCTTCCATCCGCTCCGCTTTTTCCCGATAATTCACGTTTATCCCCCTTTCTTCATTCTTTATCCTGAAAAATTTTTTATTCCGATTTATCGAAATTTCCAAAAGCATAAACTCAATCAAAAAAATTCTCTTCATAAAAAGCAATCGTCACTTTTTACAAGAGTATACTCCTCTATTTTCCCATTATACCCAAAAAAGTTTTACAAATAACACGCTTACAACTGAAAAATCACGCCCAAAACCGCTCCTGCAAAAAGAAAAACTCCCGGGTGCAGTTTGTCAAATTTATGAATCAAAATAAAACATCCGACAAAGAAGACCAGGGGCAAAGGGCGAAATAAGCTTAATACGTCGTTCGTCTTTTGATAAGCGGGCAAATTGAGCAAAGTCACAACAGCTACATTTTGAACCGCCGCCAAAATCAAACCCGCCGTTGCGGGACGTAAGGTTTTAAACGCTCTGTTTACAATGGCGCTGTTTTGAAAAGCATACATAGCCTGAGAAATCATAAGGATAATCATCAGCGAAGGCAGTACCAAAAACAGTGTAGCTAAAATTCCCCCCATGATTCCATATCCTCGATAGCCTGCATAGGTGGCCATGTTTACCCCAATGGGACCCGGTGTGGATTCACTTACCGCAATCATATCCGCCAATTCCAACGAAGTGAACCAGCCTGTCCTCTCCCCTAATTCCTGTAAAAAAGGTAACGTTGCCAAACCGCCGCCCATAGCGAAAAGTCCGATTTTAAAAAATTCAAAACAAAGTCTAAACATGTTTTTCACCTCGTGCAAAACTCAAAATAATGCCGGCCAATACAATCCATAGAGGAGATAATTTCACAAAACCCACAGCAATATAAGCCAATAAAAATATCACGACGGGAAAAGTCCCTTTTACATTTCGCTGAAATAATTTCCAAACGGTATGAAATACCAAAGCGCAAACCGCAATACGAATTCCGGCAAACGCATGAGCAATCCATGCCACATGAGCAAAAGATTGCAAAAGACCGGCAATTAAAGTGATAAGAAGAACGGACGGAAAAATCACCCCTAAAGTTGCCGATACCGCTCCTAGGAGTTTTTTCTTTTTATATCCGATAAAGGTTGCCGTGTTCACCGCAATGACTCCGGGAGTACATTGCCCGATAGCATAATAGTCCATCAATTCTTCCATGCTCACCCAGGCTTTTTTTTGCACCACTTCCCGCTCCAACATCGGAAGCATGGCATAACCCCCGCCAAAAGTAAATAATCCGATTCGGGCAAAACTGATAAACAGCTCCCAACACATAGGAAACACCTCCATTTCTTATATTCTATCAAAAAACGACAAATTTTAAATCTTTTTTCTACAATATGCGTGTAATAAATAATCATTCATAACTTTTAATATAATAAGGATGAAAAATGTAAAATCGGTTTTGTCGCCTTGTATAAAAAATATTTATTTTCGGATTGTTTTTTTTCAATTCGAGTAGAACAGGTGTTAAAATTATGCTATAATAAGTTTAATAAAATACATCAGGGAGGGAAAATAATGAAATATCAAAATTTTCAAAGGTATAAAAACGGAGACGAATATTAAATCAGTGAGATGACTCGCTTAAAATTTTTATAAAATATTTTAAGTACATCACAAAAAATAGTTAAAATTCCAAAATTAAGGAGGAGACAATGTTAAAAATAAAATTAAAATGGTATTCTATTTTGCTTGCCACAATTGTTTTTGTTCATCCGATTTATCATGCATATGCTGTAAATCAAAGAGTGGATGTAACAGATGATTTAAAAAAAGTTCAAACCAAAACAGAAGTTCAGGAACTTGACGGCAGTACATCTGTTATTGAACGTTTTATTGGGAAAGACGGGTTGGATTATTTTGTTGTGACGAATAAAGAGAACAACACGACAACTTTCATTAAACAAGATAGAAATAATGTATATGTTTATGAAGAGGAAAAACTTCTTCAGACTGTTTCAAAAGTTAATCAATCTCAAATGTTTTTTGATAAAAAATATTCTCCAACAAATTTTATGCAGCCTTTAGGTTGGGGATCTTGGCATAGTGAAGGAACAACAAGTGGAAATATTACCGTTAACAATGGCATTAGTGTTGGCGTACTTGCAGGTCTTATCGCAATTACCCTAGGACTTGGTGAGTTTGTTTCACTTTTTATTAGTACTGCAATCTCAATAATATCAGCGAAATTAACACAAGTGTATTATATTCGAAAGCAATGGCATCGTGCCGATACAAGCAATCCCTTGCTTGTTCAATATCAGGTGACCACATATTTCTATAGCGTAAGTAATTTTACGGGTTATATCGGAAATCAGGCTGTAAGTTATATCGTAGATTATACGCATTAAAATAAAAAGGAGGGGCTTATAATGAAAGAGAAAAAAATGCTTCTGCTTTTCATTATTCTCAGCGAGCTGTGGTGGATAAGTTTAGTCCTTTTTTATAGACAGGAAAACTTTGTCTATTCAGCGATTATCCTTCTTCTCTTCCTGCCGCTGTTGATTTGGAAACGGTTAAAAATCTTCAAATCGAAAAAGAAGGTGGTTTCCACAAATGAACGATGGCTCGGCTTTATTTTCAACATCGGTTTGATCGTTTCCATGGCTGCATTCAGAAGGACACCGACTCTGAAGATGTTTTACTTTTTGATGTTCTATGGCGTATTTATTCTTGCCCTTTACGGATGGCAGGATTTTCGAGCTTTGAAAAAATTGGAAGCTCAGAGAAATTAAAGTTTAAAATAAAAATAAATCAGAAAAAACTTTTTAAAAGCGGGACTCCTTATCGTATCAGGAATCCCGCTCTCTTTTTTCATTCTTATAAAGCTTTCTTTAGTTCCTTCGCTTTGTCCGTTCTTTCCCAGGGTAAATCCAAATCATTTCGACCGAAATGCCCATAAGCGGCCGTTTGTCGATAAATCGCTCGGCGTAAGTTTAACTTATCGATAATGGCTGCCGGGCGCAAATCGAAATGCTCTTTGACCAGTTCTTCCAGTTTTTCTTCCGAAATTTTCGCCGTTCCGAAACTTTCCACATAAATGCTTAAAGGATGCGCAATCCCGATTCCATAAGATAAGCCGATTTCCACGCGGTCGCAAAGTCCTGCGGCCACCAAATTTTTTGCCACATAACGGGCTGCATAGGCGGCACTGCGATCCACCTTTGTGGGGTCTTTCCCCGAAAAAGCCCCGCCGCCGTGATGCGCAAGTCCGCCATACGTATCCACGATAATCTTCCGTCCGGTCAGTCCGCTGTCTCCTTGAGGTCCTCCGACTACAAAACGCCCTGTGGGATTGACGTAAATTTTGGTGTTTTCATCAAATAAATCTTTCAACATCACCGGCGTAATAACCTTTTCGATAATCTCTCTGCGAATTTGCTCCAAACCGACTTCCGCCGTGTGTTGAGCGGAGATGACCACCGTGTCGATATGCACTGCTTTTCCGTCATGATATTCCACGGTCACTTGGCTCTTCCCGTCCGGTCGCAAATAAGATAGTTCTCCGTTTTTTCGTAAAGTCGCCAAACGTCGGGTCAATTTATGCGCCAGCACAATGGGCAAGGATAAATATTCTTCCGTCTCATTGGTCGCATAACCGAAAATAATCCCCTGGTCTCCGGCACCGATTTTATTATAGTCCTCTCTGTTTCCGGATTTTTCCTCTTGAGCGCTGTCCACCCCCATAGCAATATCTTCACTCTGTTCATCCAAGGCCACCAGAACGGCACAGGAATCCGCATCAAATCCCGACATATTTCCCGTGTATCCGATATCTCTCAAAATTTCACGAACCTTTTTGGAAATATCCACATAACAATTGGTGGTAATTTCCCCCATCACCAAAATCATTCCTGTTGTCGCCGCAGTTTCGATTGCACAACGTGCATTGGGATCCTGCTCTAAAATCGCATCTAAAATCCCGTCACTGATTTGATCGCAGACTTTATCCGGATGACCTTCGGTAACGGATTCAGACGTAAAAAACATTTTTTTCATTTTTCTCTATATCCTTTCTGTCAATAAAAAAACCTCGCCCGAATGCGAGGTTAAGCAATACACTTAACACTTATCTTTCAGGACTTTCCTGTAGGATGTAGCACCGAATCCAATCGGTTGCCGGGCTTCATCGGACCTATTCCCTCCACCTCTCTTAATAAGTATTTTTATTGTATCACTTGTTCTTTTCTTTGTCAAAGTTTTTCGATAAGACATACGCAGCCGGCGCTGATGCCTTCGCCTTTTCCTTCAAAGCCTAAGCCTTCCGTAGTGGTCGCTTTGATATTGAGTTTAGAAATTTCACACTCCAGAACATCGGCCAAGTTTTTTAACATCCTTGGAATATAATCTTTTAATTTCGGTTTCTGTGCCATGACAGTCACATCCAAATTCCCTATCCTATAGCCCTGTTGTTTCATTAAATCCACTACTTTTGTCAGTAAAACCAATGAAGAAATATCTTTATATTGAGCATCCGTATCGGGAAAATGAACGCCAATATCTCTTTTCCCCAACGCTCCTAAAATAGCATCCATAACCGCATGAACCAACACATCCGCATCACTATGACCCAACAGCCCTTTTTCATAGGGAATTTCCACACCCCCTAAAATCAGTTTTCTTCCTTCTACCAAACGATGAACATCAAAACCGCTTCCGATTCGCACCTTTTTCCTCCTTCACAATTAATTCCCCTAATAAAATATCTTCCAAAGTTGTGATTTTAATATTGTTATATGACCCCGGAACAATTTTAATCTTTTCTCCAATTTTTTCCGCTAAAGAAGCATCATCCGTTCCGTAAAGCTGTTCTTGCTTCGTTTTCTCATAAGCCTTTAACAGTGTCTGTTTATGAAAAGCTTGAGGTGTTTGAATTTGATAAAGAAACTCTCTTCTCGGAGTAGCCACAACTTCCATATTTTCCCATGCCACCTTAATCGTATCTTTACAAGCTACACCGGGCACGGCAACGGAATAGGTTCTAAGTGCCGACAAGACATCCATAACAATCCTTTTCGTCACAAAAGGTCTGGCTCCGTCGTGGGTTAAAACATAATCGGATTCTTTCGACAAAACGTTCAAACCGTTGGCAATGGAATCCTGTCTTTCCTTTCCCCCAAAAACCAGTTTCACCGGAAGCCTTTCTTGTATTCGAGGAAGCAAATTCGCTTGAATCTTTCCCAATAAACTTTTACTAATCACCAAAATCATTTCATCAAAAATATCGGCGAAAAGAAGATTATCCAATGTTCTTTCCAAAACACTTTTTCCCCCGATAGAAATCCATAATTTATTTTCATGTCCCGCCATGCGGCTGCCGCTTCCCGCAGCCGTCACAATCAGAGAAACAAACTTTCCCTCAAACATCACATATCCCTCCGCTCATAGTATAGCATAGCCTATAGGACAATTTGCAAAATATTCGTTATTTTTTTCTTTATTCAAAGATTTATTCAAAGAAAAAAATCCGAGTCCAATGGACTCGAATTTTTTCTTTGAATCATTCCGATTAGAAACCTTTTGTATATCCATAGAAGAAATATCCAAGAGGTGTATAGTACACTCCTTCTACATTGGGTTTTATCATATATGGGTTGACATAGAAATAAAGCGGTGCAACAATTTTATCTTCTTTAATGGCCAAATTTTCTGCCTTGTGCAACAGTTCCATACGTTTTTCGGGATCCGCTTCTTTCTTTGCGTCTTTCAACAAATTATCAAATTCCGGATTTTTATATTGAGCATCGTTATTTCCGCCGCCGGTCATCCACATATCGATGAAGGTCATCGGATCGTTATAGTCTGCAATCCAACCATGGCGTGCAATAGAGAAGTTTCCGTTTTTACGTTCTTGGAGGAATACTGCCCAGTCTTGATTTTGAAGATTCACAGTTACACCAAGCTCCGTTTGCCACATATTCTGTAAAGCTTCTCCGATCGCTCTGTGATTGTCATTGGTATTATACAAATATTCTACCACCGGGAAACCTTTGCCATCTTCATAGCCCGCTTCTTTCAAAAGTTCACGAGCTTTGTCACAATTTGCTTTGTAATCCGCATCGTTTATGCTGTAAAATCCACCGCCAACGGTACGGAAGTCATCACCTGCCGAGCCTTTTGCATCATATACCCCTGCCGGTACAAATCCGGCTGCCGGAACCTCTCCTCGTCCGGTAACTTGACTGACGATAAAATTACGGTCAATAGCCAAAGAGAATGCTTCTCTTACTTTCGGATCGTCAAAAGGTGCTTTTTGTGTATTAAAGCATACAAAATAAGTTCCGACATAAGGTTTGGTCTTCAATTCGCCGGAGCTTAAAAGTCCGGGGATTTCGTCCTGCGGCACTTCAGTAATCATATCCAATTCGCCGGAACGATAACCTGCCAACATCGCATTGGCATCATCCATCAAATGAAATACGATTGTTTCCGCCGTAATATCTGCTGCGCCATAATATTCCGGATTCTTTACAAAAGTAATCTTGGAATTATGTTCCCAGCTTTTCATTTTAAAGGGTCCGTTGGAAATATACGTTGCCGGATCGAATGTCCATTTTTCATTCTTCACCATATCCTCACGAATAGGAAAAGTTGCAGGAAATGCACAGATTTCTTCAAAATATGGACATCTGTTATTCAAAGTAACCTTAAAGGTTTTTTCATCGACCGCTTCAATCGCCAATTTAGCAGTTCTTTCTTCATCTTTCAATTCCTTTTTACCGACTTTTTCGTCTTCTTCTCTGATTTCGTTGTAACCTTTAACCATGTCCAGCATATATTCATAGTCAGCCGCAGTTTTAATATCTACCAAACGATCCCAAGAAAATTTAAAGTCCGCAGCCGTTACCGGTTTTCCGTCACTCCATTTGATTCCATCACGCAAATGGAAAGTCCATTCCAATCCGTCTTCGGATACATCCCAGCTTTCAGCCATACCCGGAGCTAATTTTGCTGTTCCGTTGCCGTCATCAACCCACTTTACAAGCCCTTCAAAAGCATGTTGAAGCATAATTGCTCCATCGACAGACGTGTTCAATGCGGGATCGATGGAGTCCGGCTCGGAAGCGTGAACTACATCCAATACACCGTCCGTTTTTCCCGCTTCTTCATTTGCCGGAGCAGGAGCCGGGGCTTTGCCTTGGTCGGAAGTTGCATCTCCGCTCGGTGCAGGAGCAGGTTTTCCGCCACAGCCTACAAGAGCACTAAGTACCATGACAAGTGCCAATACCAGCCAAATTTTTCTTTTCATTCTTTTAAATCCTCCTAACATTTTTTCTTTATGTTCTTATATAGTTTATTCCCGAAGGATCAAACTCTATACCAAATGGCAGGCCACAAAATGACCCTGCTCAATTTCTCGAAATTCCGGCACTTGCGTTTTGCAGTTTTCCGTTGCGACAGGGCATCGGGTGTGAAAACGACATCCGCTTGGCGGATTGATGGCACTTGGAATTTCTCCTTCCAACATAATACGCTGACTATTGCGATTGACTTCCGGATCCGGAATGGGTACAGCGGACAAAAGTGTCTTTGTATACGGATGCAGCGGATTTTTATAAAGCTCCTTTGCATCGACCAATTCTACCATATTTCCCAAATACATCACGCCGATACGGCTAGAAATATGACGCACCACCGACAAGTCGTGAGCAATAAACAAATAGGTTAAACCCAAACGATTTTGCATTTCTTCCAACATATTGACGATTTGCGCCTGAATAGACACATCCAATGCGGAAATCGGTTCGTCACAGACGATAAATTCAGGCTCTACCGCCAATGCTCTGGCAATTCCGATACGTTGTTGTTGTCCTCCGGAAAACTCGTGAGGATAACGATTTGCATGTTCTCGGTTTAATCCTACCATATCCAACAGCTCAGCTACCCGATTTTTTCGTTTTCCTTTATCCGGATACAGATTGTGAATATCCAGCGCCTCCGCCACGATTTCTCCAACAGTCATACGCGGATCCAAAGAAGCGGAAGGATCTTGGAAGATAATTTGCATCTTATGTCTGTAATCCTTCATGTTTTTATTTTGTTTTACATTCTTTCCGTCGAAGATGACTTCCCCGTCATAGATAATCCGTCCGGCAGTGGGCTCATGAAGTCTTAAGACAGTACGCCCCAAAGTAGTCTTCCCGCAACCGGACTCTCCTACCAAACCTAAAGTTTCCCCTTTACGGATTTCAAAACTGACGTCATCTACCGCTTGCACATATTTTTTTCGAAATCCGGATTTAATTGCAAAAAACTTTCTTAAATTTTCTATCTTCAATAAAACCTTATTCTCCATCCGTCTCCCCTCCTTTTTCTTTCAAGGTGAGAAGCCAGCACTTGGAAAAATGTCCGTTGCCAAGATCCACCACCGGGGGTTGTGCTTTTAAACAAAGCTTCATACAATACTCACAGCGTGTTCCAAATCCGCATCCTTCCGGAGGATTAAGCATATCTACCGGAGTTCCTTCAATAGAAATTAAAGCTTCGTGTTCTTCGGCATCAATACGAGGCATAGAACGCATTAATCCCATCGTGTACGGATGAGACGGATTGTAGAAAATATCATCCACCGTTCCCTGCTCCACGATTTTTCCCGCATACATTACACTGACTCGGTCACATATCTTTGCAACCACCCCTAAATTGTGGGTGATAAAGATAATACTCATCTTTGTTTTTTCCTGAATATCCTTCATCAGCTCCAGAATCTGTGCTTGAATGGTTACATCCAGCGCCGTCGTCGGTTCATCGGCAATTAAGAGCTTCGGTTCACAGATTAAACCCATACCGATCATAACCCTTTGGCGCATCCCGCCGGATAATTCATGAGGATATTGCCTCATTCGTTTTTCCGGATTGGATATACCGACCAATTCCAACATGGAAACCGCCTTTTTATAAGCTTCTTCCTTGGAAATCTTCTTGTGACACAAAATCGCTTCCATCAATTGATTCCCGATGGTATATACCGGATTTAAACAAGTCATAGGATTTTGAAAAATCATACCGACTTTATTGCCGCGAAAATCTTCCATTTGTTTCTTATCGTATTTGAGAACATCATCCCCTTCAAAGAGGATTTCTCCCCCCATCACCTTTCCCGGGGATGCCAAAAGTCCCATAATGGAATACGCTTCCACGCTTTTCCCTGAACCGGATTCTCCGACAATGCCCATCACTTCATTGTAGCCTAAATCATAATTGATTCCACCGACCGCTTTAACTTCTCCTGCCGGGGTAAAAAACGAAACTTTCAAATCTTTAACCTGCAAGAGGGCTTTTTCTTCTGTCATTTTAAGCCACCTCCTACTTTTTCAATCTCGGATCTAAGGCATCGCGAAGACCGTCGCCAATTAAATTCAAACTTAAAATAATCAAACTTAGTAAGATGGACGGAATAATCAATCGATAAGGATAGGAATAAATTCCGCCCAACGCATCGGAAGCCATGGCGCCGAGACTGGTCATCGGCGCCTCAACTCCGATACCAAGAAAGGATAAGAAGCTTTCAAGAAAAATTGCAGATGGGATTTGCATCGCTGTCATAACGATAATTTGTCCAATGCAATTGGGATATAAATGCTTGCGAATAATTCTTTTTTTGCTGCCTCCCAAGGCAACAACCGCTGTAATATATTCATTTTGTTTTAATGTTAAAACCTGCCCCCGGATAATCCGAGCCATGCCGACCCAATACAAAAGACCGAATGCAATAAAAATGGAAATCAATCCGGGACCTAAAATCTGTAAATTTCGAGCAAACTCGGATTGACTGCTGTTTACCCAATCCTTTAAAGGCGTTTTTATCACAATTCCCAAGAGAATAACAACCAGTACATCCGGTACGGAGTAAATTAAGTCCAAGAATCTCATCATCACATTGTCCACATTTCCTCCAAGATAACCGGAAATGGAGCCATAAACCGTTCCGATAACCAAGACAATCAAGCTGGCGAAAACACCGACAATAATGGAAACTCTGGTTCCGTACATGGCACGAACCATTAAATCCCGTCCCAGTTTATCCGTTCCAAAAGGAAAACGAATTGAAGGGCTTAAATTTTCCATCCCTCTAAATTGCGTTGAATAATCGCCTTGCACAAAGAAAGGTCCGATAAAAGCAAAAAGAACAACAATAAACAAAAAACAAAGGGATATCATAGCCACTTTATTTTCTTTAAACCTGCGCATGGCATCCGCCCAATACCCCATACTCTCCGGGCGTTGGATAAAACCTTCTTTTTCTTCTTCGGTCGCCGGTTGCAAATCTTTTAAATCAATGGAGAACCCGACTTCTTTAAAATATTTGGGATTCGGCTGCATGGATAAAATATTTTCCTTTTCGATACCTAAGAAACTCATGCGCCTGCCCCCTTTGTAATATCAATTCTGGGATCGACAAATCGATATAATATATCCACCACTAAATTCATAATAATTAAAAGTGATGCATAGAGAATCGTTGTCGCCATAATAATAGGATAATCACGATTCAAAATAGATTGAACAAAATACCTTCCCATCCCCGGGATACCGAAAACATATTCTACAACTAAGCTGCCCGTTAAAATCCCCGCAGTTAAAGGTCCCAAATAAGTCAGTACGGGAATAAATGCATTACGAAGCGCATGTTTGAAGAGCACTTTATTGGAGCCGACACCCTTTGCCACCGCCGTACGCACATAATCCTGATTAATTGCGTCAAGCATGCTGGCGCGAGACAGCCTTCCGATATAACACATAGGATAAAAAGCCATAGAAAAACACGGCATCAAATAGCTGGTCCAACCTTTTAATCCAATGGCCGGTAACCATTTTAATTTTACGCTGAAAATAACCAGAAGCACCGTAGCGACTACAAAGCCGGGAACGGATATCCCCAAAGTGGTGACAATCCTAAGAAAACTGTCCAACTTATTCCCCCGATTATAGGCCGCTATAGAACCTAAAGGAATACCGATAACAACGGCTATAATCAAAGCAATAACGCCAATTTTGGCAGATGTTGGAAACATCTCTCCGATAATCTCCGCTACGGGTCTGTTCTTTTGCATTTTTAAAGATACGCCAAAATCCCAATGAAGCATATTCTTTATATAATTCATAAATTGAATATGCTTCGGTTTATCCAAACCGAATTTTGCCTTTAATGCCTCAATAACTTCCGGCGACTGAGCCTTTTCGTTCATAAATGGACTGCCCGGTACCGTGTTCATCAGAAAAAACGTAAGCATCGATACAAAAAGCAATACCACCAAAGCCAGCGCTACACGTCGTATGATATACAAAGTCATACGCTTCACTCCTTTTCTTCTTATTCCTTCTTGATGGTGTAACCATGGTTTTTATAAAATTCCATTACGTTACCAAAAAAGCAATTTACCTTGCTACTTTTTTAATAATCTACCACTTTATCAGAGAATAGTCAATAGTTTTAATAAACATACACTCGACTGCTTTTTGAATAATCTATATGTGAAAACCTTTTTCCTTTCATATTTTTTGTATAATATGTATTTTTTCCAATTATTTCCCTTGTATCTTGCATAAAAAATTTTTTGACAATAAATTTACAGCCTACAGTACTTTGTAAGTTTATCGAAAGTATCGAGTAATCATTCATTCCGTTAAAGTTCCATAGGCGACAGTATACAGATAAAATTTTCTTCAACATCCCATTTAAATGTAAAACTTTTTCGTTTTTTCGACATATTTTTTCATTATTTAAAGCCGACGAAATCGCTCCCGTTTTTTGTTCTCCCGGTTCATTTTTTAAATTTTTTTCTGCTCTGTTTACCTGATAAAAATAAGTGCAACCTACTAAAGAAGGATTTCTTTTGGCTACACTTTTACGGTGCTAATAAAGTGGAGATTTTTGCTCTGCATGCTTACATTTCTCTGGTCGCTACAATATTGCTTTTCGTTCCTGCCACATGGGGAATAAGAATTTGTCCCGTATGCACCGGAGCTTGTACTGTTATTTTATTAATTTCCTCCATCACTTCAAATATTTTTTCTTTTGGAACCGGTTCATCCGTTTTGACCGGCAAAGAAGGCAAAAAAGCTCCTTGAATTTTTACCGTAGAACAAACCATACGGGAAGGGTTGGTTATTTCACTGATTCCGTAAACTTCTCCCCGCTTACAGGCGTTTCCTTCAATAATAATCTTTCCGTCCTTTTCGTAAGCCGTCAGACGACAACCTACAGGGCAGGAGATACATGTCATTTCTTTTTTCATGCCTTTCCCTCCAAATATACGCTTACATCCCCATTGATTTTCCCGATTTGTTCCTTATCCAAAGAAATAATCACCATCTCGCTTGGCACCATCACATTCATCGCCTTACGCGCCAAAATTTTATCCCCACATTTTACAATCACTTTTTCCCGATGATAAATCCCGTCCGTACGAAAAGACAGTTTTAGCGTATGCTTCCCTTCTTTGTGAATTTTTTGAGGCAATACATAACGTACACCTTCCCCCGCATGAGTCGCATAGAATTCTTCTTTTTCCCGATTGCCCAAAGCGTATCGGGCGGCACTTGCTCCTGCAATCCTTGACTCCGCCGTGACAAAATCTACAATATCATGAACATGAAGCACATTGCCGCAGGCGAAAATTCCCGAAATTTCCGTTTGCATATCTTCGCTGACCACAGCTCCCTTGGTAATTTTATCCAAGACTACTCCTGCCTGTTCGGATAATTCGTTTTCCGGAATCAAACCGATGGACAAAAGTAAAGTATCACAAGACACGGTTTCTTTCGTCTTCGGAATCTCCTTGCCCTGTTCATCTAACGCACAAATATCTACCGCTTCCACTCGATTTTTGCCGTGAACCCGTACAATCTTATGATGCAAAAGCAAAGGAATCTCATAATCCTCCAAACACTGAGCGATATTTCGATTTAATCCGCTGGAAAAAGGCATAATCTCCACCACCGCTTTCACTTTTGCGCCTTCCAAAGTCATCCGACGTGCCATAATCAATCCAATGTCTCCACTGCCGTAAATCACCACTTCCTTGCCTACCTGAAGACCTTCCATATTCATCATACGTTGCGCCATGCCCGCCGTCATAACTCCCGCCGGGCGATAACCGTTCATGGCAATGGCTCCCGCGGTACGCTCTCTGCATCCCATGGCAAAGACAACGGCTTTAGCCCGGATATGATGAACCCCTTCTTCGCTTACCGCCACAATATGTTTCTTCTCATCCACATGAAGTACCATAGTGTTTAACATAAAGTCAATGTTTGCTTCTTTTGCCTGTTGAATAAACCTTCCTGCATATTCGGGTCCCGTCAATTCCTCCTTAAATTCATGCAAGCCGAAACCGTTATGAATGCATTGATTCAAAATTCCCCCAAGCTCTCTGTCTCTTTCGATCACCAAAACGGAAGAAGTCATTTTTTTTGCTTCCAAAGCGGCGCCAAGCCCTGCCGGGCCGCCGCCGATAATTGCCACATCCACATTCATTATGCGTCCTCCTTTAATTTTCCCGTCACCAAAAAAGAGCCTTGATCTTCCTTCAAAATTTCCGTCGGTTCCAAATGAAGTTCACGACATAAAATTTCCAAAACCCTGGGAGCACAAAAACCTCCTTGACATCGCCCCATGCCGGCCCGCACCCGACGTTTCACACCGTCCAAAGTTCGTGAAGGACAGGGATAATGCAAAGCATCCACAATTTCTCCTTCACTAACCGACTCACAACGGCAAATCATTTTGCCGTATTTTGGATTTTCTCTGATTTTTTTCTCCTGTTCTTGAAAGCTTAAACGATGCATAATCACCGGTTCCGGCAACTCGTCAATAAAATTTTCTTTTTGATGCAATACACAGCCGGACTTTTCCAAAAGCTCTTTGACATAGAGCCCGATAGCAGGCGCCGACGCCAAACCCGGAGACTCAATCCCTCCAACATGAATTACACCTTGCATATTTTTTGATGCATAAATCATAAAATCCCCTGTATCCGGCTTTGCACGCACACCGCTAAACACACGTATACTGCGCATAAAATTAAGACCGGGTACACTTTTTTTGGAACACTCATCCAATACGGCAAGACCTTCATCATCCACATCGCTACACTCCGGATTATCCACCACTCTTGACGTAGGACCTGTGATATAGTTTCCATGGGTCGTCATAGCCACCAAAACCCCTTTTCCCTTTTTGGTCGGCGTTTGAAAAATCGTTCGTTTGACCACCGGATTGTCTTTACTCTCTATCATACGATATTCCCCTTTGGTCGGATGAATCACAAAATCGAAATCCCCCGCCATATTGGCGATTTTATCCGAATACAAACCGGCAGCGTTGATGACATATCGACTTTCGTAACTGCCCTTCCGGGTAAGTACTCGAAGCCCTTGTCCCCTTTTCTCCAAAGCGATAACCTTCTCTTCACATTTCAGCTCGACGCCGTTTAAAATCCCTTGATCCAAAAAAGCATAACAAGCCAGGAAAGGATCCGTCACCCCGGCAAGAGCGGAATACAAAGACCCTCTCACCTGAGAAGACAAAGCCGGCTCCTCCTGTAAAGTCTTTTCCCTGCTCCAAAGTTCCAATTGTTCACAGCCGTTCTCCAAACCCTGCTGATAAAGTGCCTTTAAGGTTTCCATCTCCTCGTCGTCAAAAGCAATGACAAAAGAACCGTTTTGCATAAAGGGAAATTTCAGCTTTTTCGCCAACTCCGGATAAAGCTTATTCCCCAACACATTCATCTTCGCCTTCAAGCTGCCTGCCTTACAGTCATAACCTGCATGAACAACGGCACTGTTGGCCTTCGTCGTTCCCTGCCCGGGTTCAACGGACTTTTCCAAAACCAAAATCTTCAAATCATATTGGGACAATTCCCGAGCGATAGCCGCTCCCACCACACCGGCCCCAATGACAATCACGTCAAACATTCTCTACATCCTTTCTGTAATTCCAGTCCTAAAAAGAGTACGAAAAAAAGTCTCTCCGTGTTCAACGACCCAACATCGATGCTTAGTCTTCTTCCCAATTCATAGAGCGAATGACCGCTTTTTTCCAACCTTTATACAGCATCTCCCGATGCTTTTCATCCATAAGAGGCTCAAAACTTCGATCTTTGCTCCAAATATTCTGAATCTCCTCCTCATCTTTCCAAAATCCTACAGCCAAACCCGCCAGAAAGGCAGCTCCCATAGCTGTCGTCTCCAAAGCCTTCGGTCGAATCACCGGTACACTTAACATATCCGCCTGGAACTGCATCAAAAAATTATTGGCAGCCGCTCCGCCATCCACACGTAAAGATTGAAGGTGAATCCCGCTATCCTTTTGCATCGCTTCCAATACATCTTTGACCTGATAAGCCAAAGCCTCCAAAGTCGCCCGAACCAAATGCTCCCGTTTGGTTCCTCGAGTCAAACCGAAAATAGCACCGCGAGCATACATATCCCAATACGGCGCTCCCAAGCCGGTAAAGGCAGGCACCACATAAACCCCTCCGCAGTCCTCTACCAAATTGGCATAATACTCGGACTGAGGTGCGTCATAGACCAATTTCAACTCATCTCTAAGCCATTGAATAGCCGCACCGGCGATGAAAATACTCCCTTCCAAAGCGTAGTTCACCTTACCCTCTCTGGACCAGGCAACGGTCGTCAACAGTCCCGATTGAGAATCAATCGGTTTTTCTCCTGTATTCATTAACATAAAACATCCGGTTCCATATGTATTTTTTGCCATCCCCGCTTCAAAACAGTTTTGCCCGAAAAGCGCCGCCTGTTGATCTCCCGCCATCCCGGCAATGGGAATTTTCGCTCCCCCATAAGTTCGTTCGTCGGTATAACCGTAAATCTCGCTGGAAGACTTTACTTCAGGCAACATAGACCGAGGAATATCCAAAAGCTCCAAAATTTCCTCATCCCATTTTAAATCGTGAATATTAAACAGCATCGTTCTGGCCGCATTACTCACATCCGTCGCATGCACCTTGCCTCTGGTCAAGTTCCATAAAAGCCAGGTATCGATCGTTCCGAAAAGAAGATCCCCCGCCTGTGCCTTTTCTCTTGCTCCCTCCACATTATCCAAAATCCACTGAATCTTCGTAGCGGAGAAATAAGCATCCAAAATCAAACCCGTCTTCATCCTGATTTTTTCCGTCCAGCCTGCAGCTTTTAAATCATCGCAAAGCTTAGCCGTCCTTCTGCACTGCCACACAATGGCATTATAAACAGGGCGACCCGTGTTTTTATCCCAAACCACAGTCGTCTCCCTTTGGTTGGTAATTCCGATGGCGGCAATTTCATCCACGCCGATACTACTCATCTCCAAGACTTCACGGGCCACACCGCTCTGACTTCCCCAAATCTCCATAGCATCGTGCTCCACCCATCCATTCTTCGGGAAAAACTGTCGAAATTCTTTTTGAGAAACTCCTACAATTCCCCCTTCCCGATTAAACAGTATTGCCCTGGAACTGGTCGTTCCCTGATCAAAAGCTAAAATATACCGTTTCACTGTATACCTCCTTTTAAAACACAAAAAGAGAGTAACCTTATGGACTCTCTTTCCTCGTCAACTTTTATCTTCTCTTTTTTTATTAGAGAATGCCGCGGAAACGAAAAAAGTCAAGAAATTCATGCCTTCCACAAATCTTTATCCGTGGTAAAAATCCCCGAGCCTCCATGTTCAATCCATACATTTCTCTCTGCTGTGTAATCCCCCGGCAATCATAGACAATTTCGGAAAAAACGAAAAAAATTTCCGAATTATTCTCCTTCAAAACCTCCACGGAAAGAAACTTTATTCTTACATAGCCGGAATCACCGGAAAATCCATCAACAAGAACAAAATTTGATTTTTCATGATTTTTTCCCAAAGAAAGCAAACAAGCCCTGTTTTTTCGGCAAATACACATCCAAATGCTCTCTTAAAACCTGAACATGAACCGGCGTTTTACCCGCCAAATCTCCATCCAAATCAAACTCCGTCTCACTTTCGGGCGTCTCAAAATCAAAATCATCCACACGGGCAATCATATATGTATTTCGCTCCATCTTCTTTTGCTTAGCCAGCACGGTGGCCAGCACCGGCAAAGCCGTCAATACACTCTTATCCTTCGTCAACATCAAAAGCCCGCCGGAATAATCCTCTTTGTTGAAAATTCCATCCCGAAAATAAATATAATTTTGATTTAGAATATACGCCAAATGACCCACCTCGCCGTGATACTCCAAATCTTTGGAAGAAACAAGAATCTCCTTGGTATGAATGGCCGGCAAAGCCTTTAAAACATTCACCGCATAAGCCAAAGCGCCATAGGTCTTTTTATCCTTGCGACTCACATTGTGAATCTCTTCACTTAACACACCGATACTTAAAATAAAAGAAAAATAACGGTCATTGGCCTTACCCACATGCATCTTAACCGTTTTTTCAAAATTATAACGATGAAGCGCCCGCTTCAAATTCATAGGAAGCCCCATCATACGACAAATGAGATTAAACGTCCCCCCGGGAAGAAAACAAAGCTTCGGACGAAATTCCTCCTCCGCCATTCCCGCTACGACCGCATCCAAAGTTCCGTCACCGCCGATAGCCACAACGGAATCAAAACCCTCTCTGCAAGCCCTTCTGGCACAATCGGTACTTAGCTCCTCCTCCGATTTGATTTCAATCGCATCAAAATATTTGGAAAGATACGTTAATATATCCTCTCTTTGTCGTATAAAACGCTTCTCCATTCCGGCCACGGAATTGTGAATCAACATAACTTTTCTCATACTATCCCTCACAATAAATCTTTCTCTATATTTTACCATAAAGTAAAGGGAAGAGATACTTTTATATTCCGCAAAAACAAAGGATAGCACTCCATCTTTTCCTATAAACCATCCTCTTTCCGCCCTTTCCTTTTTCCATATCCATGCCTCTCAAAATACCCATCGTCGAAGATGATCTTCCCAAGAAATTTCACCTCTCTGAAATAACAACAGCCCAAATGTTGTTATCGCTCTCCGTTCCTTAAAAAACATTCAATCCGCATAAACTCTATTGAACAACACCGGAAATGCTGTCATTAAAAATAATGACAATCAAAGCATGATGCGTTTTGTCAAGTGCTATTTCTGTTTTATTGACGCTTTTTCTTTGACGGGGCAAGAGCTTCAATAAACAGGAACTAACAAAAATAAAAATCAAGTACGCCTATTGACGAATATAACGGTTAGTGATGTCTAAATACAGTAGACGTCATATGGTATACGAAGGAAGGGACGACTGCATTGAGAGATCATATGAAAGGCGATGCGCTAACAGAAGTGACTTTCTATATATTACTATCCTTATATGCTCCGAGGCATGGATATGCAATTATGCAGTTTATTGATGAAATAACCCATGGGCGTTTAATGCTTGGCGCAGGAACGTTGCATGAAGCATTGACTACCTTACAAAAAGGATGGATTACTCCATGTGAAAAGACCGAGGACAGAAAACAGGAAAGCATCCATGGCATAAACTATTTAATATTGTGTCCAGCTTTTTTGTACACATCATTTGATTTGCTGTTTCGTAAGTTGCTATGTTATAGCTTTTATTTAATTGTTTGAATCAGACAAGCTGGGATTTGTATGATTATTTATATTCAGTAACAAAATAAAAAATTAAATTATCTGATCAAGCTTCCATTGTGTTCATTTTTTATGCCTTATCTTTTGAAATATGACTATGATTATAGCAATAACTAGAAACAAACCTGTATAATTCATAAAAATATCTTTATATGCACTTTTTGCCAGTGGCTCAATAAATTGAGTTGACCATACAGTAAAAAATGCACACGCTAAAGTAACTACATACACAATCACTGTTCTGAAAAATATATTTTTTATAGGCAAATGCATCGCCAGTTCATACGCAATAACACCAATAAGAACAATCAATGCTCTTGTGAGTTCATGCCAATTACCACTTGGATCATATCTGATCCCCTGAATCAGATATGCGATACTATTAACAATTGTTGCAATTGTATAGATAATACTGTAAATAAATACAGCCTCTTTTAGCCAGCTATTCCAGATTTTTTTCATTATTACCTCCATTGTTCTTTCCATATCTTTAACACCCAAACAGATACGATCAATTTCATACATTATTGCTTTCGCAAATTCTAATTTGTTTCACTCAATATTCGTAACATTATAGCATACTTTAGCCCAATTTTATAAGTCTAATTCTTATTTGACTCTATATTATTTCTAGGATTGTCAAACATATGTGACAAAGCCATCCGATATGCACTATACTTATAAAAGTGGACACATTAACTGAATAGATATACTATTCTTTTATACACCACAAGGAGGTATCTTTATGTCCACAAGAAATCATTACGACGAGGATTTCAAACGAACCCTCGTTGAACTTTACCACACCAGTCAAGGTACGCTTCGCTTTCCTCCTTAACAGAAATATGCATTGTTTGTAAATGGCAAGTATGCCCTTTTAGAAATACTACTGGATGGTTTTCTTATCACATATGTTTGACAACACTAGATAACACAGGTAAAGAAGCACGAGTTAGTGCTATAAAATTAAGTGGCAAAATGGTATAATATCATAAATATGGAATGAAACAAATTAGAATTTATCATTCGGAGCTGGCATCATAAAGCTTTACAAAGAGTTTTGAAATGTGAGATAAGAGCGAATTTTAAGAATAAATAAATTTTATTGTAATTGATAACTCAAATACCAAATTTAAGACAGCTACCCTCACACACCCAATGTGCTGATGTGTTTGTTTATTATTATTATCCATAAGTTAAACAGCCAAAGCTGATAATACCTAAGTGAGCGCATTAGGTTTTTCGTCAACAGAGCCAAAACATAACAGCATCTTACAGAAGAACCGGAGTGAGTCTGGACATTTATCAGCGCAGGCGTGACTGAGTTTATTAAGCAAGCACATTAGCCCGACAACTTCTAATTTGACGAGGTAATAAATGAAAAATGCAATTGTTTATGTCCATGGAAAAGGTGGAAATGCAGAAGAAGCTAATTATTATAGAAAATTTTTTAATGATGATTTTGATATTATAGGATTTGATTATAAATCAGGAAGTCCGTGGGATGCCAAAGTTGAGTTTTCCAATTATTTTGATTCGATTATATCTGAATATAATAAAACAATCCTAATTGCAAACAGCATAGGGGCATATTTTTCATTAATTTCTTTAGCCGACAAAAAAATTGAAAAAACCATGTTAATATCTCCAATTGTAGATATGGAAAGATTGATTTTAGATATGATGATTTGGGCAAATGTGTCAGAAGAAAAACTTAACATAAAAAAAGAAATAGAAACTTCTTTTGGAGAAACATTATCTTGGGAATATCTGTCGTATGTAAGAAAAAATCCTATACATTGGAATATACCTACTGAAATTCTTTATGCTGAAAAAGATACTATAACATCAATTAGTACAATAACTGATTTTTCTAAAAAAATAAATGCAAATATAACAATTATGAGTGGTGGAGAACATTGGTTTCATACAAAGGAACAAATGGATTTTTTAGATAACTGGATTAAAAGCAATCTTTAACAAATTTACAGAGGAAGAACATGAAAACACCAAAAAATAAGATAAAACACGAACTTACAAAATTATGGACAGGTGAACTTGTGGCTGTTATATCATTTTGGATATGTCTTTTTATTTTCAAAAAGTGGCTTATAAGTACAAAAATGTTAATTTCTGTGATATATCAGTTGGCTGTATTGAGTTTAATTCTTATACAAGGCTCAATATACTGGTTAATTTTGTTAAAGAGGTTATCCACTCCACAATTTGCCGTAACAAATACAAAAAAGATATACAGCATACTTAAAATTGTTGATTTTATTTTATTATGCCTTGGTATTCCAATAATTATACTTAATTATGTTAATGTTACTGTTATGATTTCTGCAATTTTCATCCTGGCATTTGCGGTAATTGAGTGGATAAACTATTACAAAATACGATTGTCTTACAGTTATAATCCTTTAGTTTTATTGAGACGGATTAAAAATAGGAAACTGCCAAAGGGTAGATTAGCTAAAGAAATCAGTGATAGGTAAATTAGAATTTGTAAGGAGATACGCTTATATGGAAATCATAGATTTGAATGAAGAGCAAGTTGAGGACATTGAAATGCGACTGAGTTCATTTGACGAAAACTACATCACTTATAAAATGGGTGGATATATCCAGATTGGAGTTGAAGATAAGGGTAAATTAATCGCCGGATTGGATGCCTGTATTACGGCATTCAAAATCCTCTATGTATCCACTGTATTTGTTGATGAAGAATACAGGAGAAGAGGCATAGGTGCCCAGTTAATCTGCGAGATGGAAAAAAGGGCAGCTGCAATGGGCATCAATACCATCCGGCTGGATACTTTCGACTGGCAGGGAAAAGAGTTTTACGACGCATTGGGTTACCAATGTGTCGGTTGTTACGAAAATGCAGAAGATGGCTATTCTGAATACTTTTTACTAAAGAGAATAAATTGACAACTTTCAGTTTATAAAAGTTAAAAATGAAATATTGTAGGATAGAATTATGAAAATATTGGAAATTAGTAAAAATAAAAAACAATATATGGAGCTTCTGTTTCTTGCTGATGAACAGGAAGATATGATTGATAAATATATCAATAGGGGAACAATGTATATTTTAGATGATAACGGTGTTAAATCTGAGTGTGTAGTCACAGATGAAGGGAACGGGATTCTTGAAATAAAAAATATTGCTACTAATCCGAAGTTTCAGGGAATGGGTTATGGTAAAAGTCTGATTGATTTTATTGCTAATAAATATAAAAATAAATTTTCTATATTACAAGTGGGTACAGGGGATAGCCCTGCAACTATTGGTTTTTATATAAAGTGTGGATTTTCTCATTCACATATTATCAAAAATTTTTTTACAGATAATTATAATCATCCAATATATGAAGACGGAGTTAAATTGGTTGATATGATTTATTTGCGTAGAAATTTATAATAAAAGGTGGTAACTATGGTTAATTGGAAAGAAATACTTAAAGTAGATGCACATATCCACTTAATGCCGGAGGATGTTATTAAAGCTAACAGTGGATATAACTCTCCATTTGCAGACTATGGAAGTGTAAATGATTATAGAAAGATTATGGAACAGTATAATATTGAAATGGCTTTTGTCATGCCTTTTAACGATCCGTACATGCTTTCTATGGATTTTAATGTTGAAACAGTACATTCTAATATGCTTGATATAGCAGCAGGAATACCCGAAAAACTGTGCTGTTTTTCTGATGTTGATATTAGAAAAAACATTAATGATACATTGGACGAATTAAATAAAGTACTTGTTAAGGATGAATTCATAGGTATTAAACTTCATCCTACAAATACAGGATATCCTATTGATGCTTACTATTATGATAAAATATTTGAATATGTAAGTGATAAAAACATTTTACTTGAAATTCATTCATATCCAAGAGAACATTTAAAAGATGATGTATGTTCACCGGGCAGAATTAAAAAAATGTTAAATAAATATCCTAAAGCAAAATTATCAATAGCTCATTTAGGCGGATTTCAATTTGAAGAATTATACGGAATGAATGCATACTTTAATATTTCAGCTATTTTACCTGATTATGTCAATAGATTTGGAATAAAGAAAACAAATGAGATTTTACGTTCAATAGGTGTTGAGAAGCTGGTTTTTGCAACAGATTATCCGGATAGCAGATGTTTAAAGCCAACTGAAATTTATGATAAATATTTTGAAATACTTGATGAAATGGATTTTTCACTGGATGAAGCAGAGGATATATGTAAAAATAACGCTTTGAAAATGATAGAAGAAAGGTAAATTCCAGTTTGTCTAATTGAATATAACAATTTGAGAAACAGTAAATCAAAATAGGTTTGCTGTTTTTTTCTTACTCAATTTTCATAATAAAAACGTCAATAAATTAAAAAAGGTACTTGACAAAACACTCTCTGGAAAACGAATCCATTCATCCGGCACATGCTTGATGTCTATTTGAACTTTATCTCCCGG
>KI259812.1:0-49123 GCA_000467935.1 Peptostreptococcaceae bacterium oral taxon 113 str. W5053 | reverse complement strand
GATGTCTATTTGAACTTTATCTCCCGGATACTTGCCTTCCATATGGTCGTATTTACAGTAACTCTTTCTGTGGATTATTGGCTTTCTATATCCTTTTTTACGTAATTTGTCTGCACATACTTGCAAAGCCTCTTGTATAGCCGCATTTTCTGCTTTGAAGGTATACTTCTGCCAGCCCATACACTCCGTTACGCTTGAGTATTCGGCGTATCAAAGCAAGTTCTTTCTCACTATGCGCATTTGGATTATGCCCTCTTGCATACCGTTCTAAGAATACCTTTTGATTTACGATACTGTGTCCCTGTCCTCGTCACCAACTGAAAGGCGGGAGTATAGCGCAGTAATTTTATTCGTATATTCTATCATGGCGTTATCCTCCTTTTTTTGTATCTATATATCACTCCTGTTCAGTTAATAGTATGCAACCCAAAGGAAGGTCAATCCACTTTTGATGTTTATGGATTTTCAATTTATCCAGGTGCAAACGTTGCAGTTATAAAGAGTACCCTCCCAGGCGATATTGAAATAGCCGGTGATTCATCGGGAAGTTATCCTGATGTTTAATTGAAAGCTCGATAATTCAAGGGAAAATCAAAAAGGGAACCTTTATGGAACGGCAGCAAATATTTCTATCAAAGAAAATATTTTCTCCACAAACCATACCGCAAATTTAACAGATTGGAAGCGACCAAAGATGCCTTAAACGGTGATGTGAAACCGGTTCCTGAAAAGAAGGCAAAGAATATTTTCCAATGTCATCTCTTCGACAGCAATGATAAGAACTATGCTCCAACGGTTCTGTCTTTGTGAGACTGCCTGTTCCGGAAGGGATGAAAGCGCCCTTCAAACGGACTGTCGGTGGCGTAGTCGCCACTTTTGAAGAAACGGATCACGGCACAATCGCCTTTGCTCGTCTGATGAAATAAGAAAAGGATGAAACGAAATAAAGAAGAAAAGTTGAAATTCTTCTTTGTTTTGTTTATTCGGATGCCTCTTCCGGATGATGGTGAACGATGGCAATCCATTTTTCACCGACCAATATTTTGCGGACACGTCGTTCAAATTCCATTCGTTTCATCCAAATCACATGATCGCAGCCTAAGCACTTAAGCTTCATATCTACGCCGGTGCGTAGAATTTCCCAACAGTTTTCACCGCAAGGGTGCCCTTTTTTCAGGGTGATTCGATCTCCGATTTTATAAGACAGCATTGCTTTCCTCCTTATGAGTACCGGGCAAGGGAATTTTTTCTTCCTGAAGTTTCTGAAGGGCTTTTTCTAACAGATAGCGTTCCACTGTCCATTGTTGTTCCGGTTTGGTGAAAGTGCGATATGTTAGTTCCATGCCCCGTTCTTTGGAAGCGGTAATGCCCAAAAATTCTATGGGTGCTTGTAAAATCGCTTGTTGTTCTTCTTCCATCAGAGAAACTAAACTTTTTAAGGATTCCATCGTCCGCTTGATATCCGCTTCGTAGGATACCACCACCGTGGCTGTAGCACGCATGGAGGTGCGACTGGTATTGATAACTCCCTGCATCATTCCGTTAGGAACAAATTGAATTTCTCCGTTATAATTTCGAAGTCTTGTCATCCGAAGACCGACATCTTCCACATAGCCTTCCAAGTTTCCCACTTTAATATATTCTCCCGCCACATATTGTCGTTCGGTTAAGATAAAAAAACCATTGATAAAATCTTTGACCAGGCTTTGGGCGCCCAATCCCACAATCAGAGTTCCGATGCCCGCCGTCGCCAAAATGGAATTGGTGTTCACACCCAGTCTATCCAAAATTAAAAGCAATGCCACAAAAAATACGATGCCCCGCAGGACTTTGTCAAGAAGCATGACGATGGTGTTAACTCCTTTGTCTCTTTCCCGACGCTTGCGCAAATGTTCAAAAAATCTTTTGACCACATGAAAGATAAGCAAAGCGGTCAGCAGCACGAATAGAATATAGAATCCCTTCCGAATCAAAGGACCGTAAGGATGTTCTTTTAAAAATTCAGTCACGGTGTTCAAAGCAATCCCTCCTACCGTTATATAAAGTCATGGTCTTTCCCTTTTCTATTATACCGAATTTTGAATTTTTTTGTTCTTTTTAAATCTTAAATAAATATTTTTAATTTTTAAATTAAGTTTATTTATTTTTTATTGACTAATTCTTAATTTTATTTTATACTTATTCTATAATATTGAAAGGAGTGAAGATGATGGCAAAATTGATACCCGGAATCTGTCCTTTTTGCGGCAAGCCCACAGTTGCCACTCGTGTTGAATGCAAACACTGTCATATTACCATGGAGGGAGAATTTTCATTATCCAAATTTTCCGAATTGACGCAGGAGCAATTAAAGATGATTGAGCTTTTCCTGGTCAGTCGAGGCAATATCAAAGAAATGGAACGTTTGATGAACATCTCTTATCCCACCGTGCGTAATAAATTGGAGGAGATTGTGGTGGCTTTAGGTTATCCTGCCGATCAGGAGATCGGTTTAAGTCGCTCGGAAATTCTGGAACATTTGGAAAAAGGAAAAATCACTTCCGAAGAAGCGGTCGAGCTTTTGAAGAAAAGGAGGACTTAAAATGAGAGAAAAAGAACAAATTTTAGAGATGCTTGCCAAGGGTACCATCACTGTTGCACAGGCTAAAGAACTTTTGGACGCTTTGGACTATGAAGCGCCTCAAAGAAAAAAGAAAAACACTTTTTTTATCGATGTGGATAAAGCTATAGAGGGTTTATCGGGTCTTGGAAAATCGGTGGGAAATTTTGTATCGGAAACTTTTTCGGATCTTTTCGACCGGGACTTTAATTTTCAAATCAGGGGAAATTTCGACCATTTTCAAAAATTGCAAACCCGCTCTTTAAAGGATGTGGAAAACCCTGCGCTTGAGATTGTCAACGAAAACGGTTTTGTCCGTTTGGAAGAGACGGATTCGGATGAACTTAGTATTCAAACCACTGTTTATTATAAGAATATGACGGTGACGGAGGGGTATCATTTCTTTTCTTTGGATGAAGAAAACGGAAAGTATATTTACCGTGCCGCCCCGGTTCCGGATGCTCAGCATCAATATTATCTGGAAGTTTTGGTGAAATTGCCGAACAAGAAGTTTAAATCTCTTTCCGTGAAGACTTCCAATGCACCGATTTACGGAAAGAATTTCGAAACGGAACATTTGGAGCTTTCCACAGTTAACGGTAAAATCGAAGTTCACGACTTTTTAGCGCAAAATGTATTTCTTTCCACAGCGAACAGTTCCATCACTATGGAGAACGCTCAAGGCGAAAATGCCTCTTTGCAATCGTCCAACGGTAAAATTCATTTGGAGGACAATCAATTTAAGTCTTTGAATGTACACACTTCCAATGGGCGAATTCACGGTGAGGTTTTGGATATGGAGAAATTGTCTCTGTCCACCTCCAACGGAGCCATTCATTTGGAAAAGTTGTCTACGAAAACGTTGTCTAAAGTGCATTTACAAAGCAGTAACGGCGGACTTTATCTTTCCTTAAATGAATTGGACAGGGAAGCGCGTTTTGATTTATCCACGACCAGCGGGAATGTGAGTTTGAATATTCCGGTGGATATCAATGCGGATTTCACGAAAGAAACTTTTGTGAAAAATAAACATATCCAAGGAGCAACGGCAGGTTTTAAGGAAGGAGAAGAGGGCATTGATTTCGTCCTTTCTACAACCAATGCAAGTATTGTTATCGAAAAAGCATAAAAAAGAAGCGGGAGAATCTCATCAGCAAAGATAAGATGCTTCCGCTTTTTTATTCCTCTATGTTTTTATAAATTGTCTTTCCCTTTGGACTTTTCGTGGGATAGTTTAAGAAACGATTTAGGGATTCTCTTAATTCGTCTCCGGTAACATGTTCCAGCAAATCCGCCTGTTCATGAATCTTTTCACTGTCCATACCCAATATATTGCAAAGAAAATATTCCCAAAGTCTGTGGTCGGACAACAAGTCCTGAGCTCTTATATTCCCTTCCTCCGTCAGTAATATCTTAGTTCCGTTTAAATCAATCATGCCGTCTTCGATCAATTTCCGAACCATCTCGCTGACCGAGGCTTTGGATATGCCTAAAAATTCGGCGATATTTTTGTTGTTGGTGTACCCCTTCTCCTGGGACAGTCGATAAATCGCTTGTAAATAGTCCTCTCTATTTGAATTCATTGTATTCACATCCCGTATTCCGATTTTATCATTTCATATTTTTTGACACCCTTTTGAGTCAAACGATAAAGTTTTTTCTCCCGGTCTACATAGATGATACCCCGTTTCATCAATTCTCTCCCACGTTTTTCCAAAATTTCCTGTTTCCAGTTTAAATGTTTTTGAATGCTGGTCAGTCCAAGTTCCCTTTGTTCGTCAAAATGGTGCATATGATTGCCGATATGCATCATCATCAAGTCCAAATAAAATTCTTTTTTTCGTCGTTGTTGAAGAATCAATAGGGTGATAAGCCCCTCCCGATGAAACAGGAAAGTAAAAAAGAACGTTACACCCGCCGCTGTCGCCGCCATGCCGGACATGGACACTTGAAAGTATAGAGCCAAAATATAGCCGATCACCGAGTTTGCGACGGCGTAAAGTACACTTACCCAAAGCATCTGTTTCAAATCTTTGGTAACAAGATAGGCACAGGCTCCCGGAGCAATCAAAAAGCTGACCACAAGAATGGCGCCTACCGCATCAAAAGCGACCACGGCTGTCAAAGAGGATAAACTCATCAGAGCATAATACAAGATGACCGACGAAAAGCCGATAGTTGCAGCAAAATTTTCGTCAAAGGTGGAGAGTTTCAATTCTTTGAAAAAAGTTACCATAAAGACCATATTGAATAAAAAGATGACACACATCTGAACAAAGGCGCGAGGCAAAGAAATACCGAAGACGCTCATGCGATATAGAGGCGCCATAATGACTTCTCCCATTAAAACCATATCCGTATCCAAATGGACATTACGAGCGTATTTGGTGATTAAAATGACTGCTAGAGAGAAGAACAGGGGAAAAACGATGCCTACCGCATCGTCACTTTTTACTAAGCCCGTTTCCGACAACATTTCCACGGAAAAGACGGTTAAAACTCCAAAGAGCGCCGCGCCCGCAATCAGCCACGGGGAACTGACATCCCGGACGATAAAAAAAGCCAACACAATGCCTAAAAGCACTGAATGAGAAATCGCATCGGAGACCATGGACAGTTTTCTCAAGACCAGGAAATTTCCGATTAAAGCGCAAGTAATGGCGGTAATCAACAAAACACCCAAAGATTCATAAGAGCTTTGAATTAGTTCCCATAGTGTATTCCAACTCATTCTTGAAACCTCCTTCTCATTTTTATATTGGCAATCATGCCGTGAGGCCCCACAATCAAAGATAAAAAGGCGAATAGACTCATGACGGTAATAATCGTCGGTCCGGTGGACATGCCTTCGTAAGCTGTGGAAATATAGGTTCCCACAAGCGCCGATATTCCTCCGGTCCATGCTGCAATGAACATCACCCGGTCAAAATGATGACTCCATTGCAATGCGGTAATCGCCGGAATGATAAGCAATGAAGCAATTAAAATGGATCCCACCAATTTCAACCCCGTGGCAATAAGGCTCATGGTCATAAAGACGATAACCACATACATCAGCGTGGAGTTCATCCCCATTACCTTGGCATATTCTTTGTCAAAAATAAAAACTTTAATTTCTTTATAAAATAAAATCAATAAGAAGAGAGAAATCAGCGCGACCGCAAAAATAATTTTTACATCCTCTTTCATAATATAGGCCGCTTGTCCGAAAATATAATTTTGAAGTCCCGATTGAGACGCTCCTTTGTAAGCCGCATTTCCTTGAATATAACTTTTAAGCACCATGCCAAGCCCGAAAAAAGCGGATAGGATGATTGCCAAAATAGCATCCAAATCCAGTTTGGATTTGGCTTTAAGGGTTTGAATCAGAAAAAATGCCACGCTGCCCGAGACGATGGCGCCCAACAAAAGCACCAGAGGACTTCGCTGCATAAAGAGCATAAACGCCAAAACCACGCCGGGAAAAGAAGAGTGTCCGATAGCATCTCCGATTAAAGACTCCCCTTTCAATACGCTGATACAACCCACGGCGCCGGCTGCCATGGACAATAAAAAGGTTCCCGCCGAAACAATGAAAAAAGAATAACTGTTTAGAACTCCCGAGTTAAACATAATTTCCCCCGATCATCATGGCTTTTCCCAAATTGTCCGACGTAAAAACACTTTTTACTTCTCCTTGAGCAATCATACGTTTGTTTAAAATCACCACATGGTCAAAATATTCCCGCAAAGTATTCAAATCATGATGAACCACTACGGAAGTTCTGCCTTCTTCCTGAATTTTTTTCAAAAAATCGATGATAATTCCTTCCGTTTTCTTGTCCACACCGGCTAAAGGCTCATCCATAAAATAAAGCTGTGCCTCTTGGGCAATAGCACGGGCAATAAAGACCCGCTGTCTTTGTCCTCCGCTTAGTTGAGAAATCTGTCGATTGTAAAATTCCTCCATGCCCATCATGGATAAAGCTTCCATGGCAATTTTTTTATCCTGTTTCCCCGGTCTCTTAATCCACCCCAAGTGACTGTAACGACCCATAAGCACCACATCCAATACCGTGGTCGGAAAATTCCAATTGACCGATCCGGTTTGGGGAATATATGCAATGCGCTTTAAAACTTTTTTTACCGGTTCACCAAAAATCAAAACCTTTCCGGAAAGAGTTTTCTGCAAGCCCAACACACCTTTTAGCAAGGTGGATTTCCCGGCTCCGTTCGGTCCGATAATGGCCGTTCGAGACCCTTCTTCAATATCCATGTCCACATCCCACAATACCGGTTTGTCATGATAAGCCATGGTCATATCTTCAACTCTTACAATGTTTTTTATCATTTTTCTTTCCTTTCTGATAGGGTTCCATTGTACAAAAGAAGCGTAGGAAAGCTTTCTTTTGTCAATGGATTTCGGTATAAAAAAGCCCCCGAAGGGGCAAAGACCTCTATTTCAAATTTTCAACAATCAACTTTACATTATGACGATACATATCCAAATAAGTATCGCCAAATTCTCCTTGAGGAGCCAAAGAATCGGAAAACAATTCCTTTCCATCTCCCTTGACCACCTTTACTTCAAAGCCTTTCTCTTTGCATGCTTCTCTTAATTTTTCCATCCGAGCCGGATCCGTGGTGGATTCGGCAAAAATCGCTTTGACTTTATGCTCCACAATAAAATTCACCGTGTTTTCGATATCTTTATTCGCCACTTCACTATCCGTACTGACCCCTTGCGGTGCCATAACGGGGATATTATAACGTCTGGAAAAGTAGTTAAAGGCATCGTGAGGTGTAATTAAATATCGTCCGCCTTCCGGAATCTCCGCCAACATCTTTTTATTTTCTTCATCAAGTTCCGTCAATTTTTCCAAATAAGCATCCAAGTTTTTCCCGATTTCCTCTTTCTCTTCAGGCAATAATTCTTGAAGTTTCGCCGCCGCATTTTTTACCGCTTCTTTATACAAATCAATATCGAACCAAAAATGAGGGTCTTGAATACTGTGTCCGTCCTCATCCATCGTTCCGATTTTAGCGACGTCAAACGTTTCGCTTACCGCATACCCTTTGGACTCCAAAGCTTCCTGCATCTTTCCTTCAAAATGAATTCCATGGTATAAAAGCAAATCCGCTTTTTGAATCTTTTGCAAATCCGCAGACTTTGCCAAATACAAATGAGGATCTTCTCCCGCCGGAATAATCAATTCCATATCCACCTTATCCCCTGCAAGACTTTTTACCATATCGTATAAAAAGGACGTGGTTACCGTTACAACCTTTTTGCCTCCGGAAACATTCCCTTCGGCACTTGTCTCACCGCTTACCCCTCCTTGTTTACCGCATGCCGATGTCAATACCATAACCGCTACTAAAAATATCACCCATAAATTTTTTTTCATTTTCCCTCCTAAAATATATCAATATATTGTATGTTAGGTGTGCCTTACTATGATAAGTATATGCCCCTAAAACCCATTTGTCAAACATCAAAATAAAATATTTTCGTAAATACGGCAAATAGAAAAACTTCTTGATCTATTGCACTTGATGAATACAAAAAAGCCCCCCTTGAAGTAAAAGGACCGGTAAATTTAAAGTAGACATGTAAAAAAGCATGCTTACTTTTTAGTACACATAGAAGTGTAGCAGACAGAGGGTACTCTCTACTTGCCACACTTATCTTATTTGAGCAGAAAGGAGCAATGCAAATGAAAACAGATGGAAAAAAATTGCTTATCATATTGGTTAAAAGGGGACATAATGAGTTTTCTCTTTGTGTTTATACTATAAATAATCCACACTCATAATGAGGTGGCCCCAAAAAGTTAGACTTTTTTAGCGTAGCAGTTTTAAAAATGATATAATGTAGGCAAATATTGAGAGAGATAAATTGGAATTTGTTAATTTACTCCGAATATAAAAAAGGGGTGTGGTGTTTATGATAAATAAAATAGGTATAGTTAGCTTATCTAGTGGAATTTTAGGAGAAAGTTTTATCGAACATGAACTTGAAATAGGCAAAGAAAGATTAAGTAAATATGGTATAGAGATTGAGTTTTTACCTAATGCGCTAAAAGGTGTTGACTTTATAAAAAATCATCCCAAAAGTAGAGCTGATGATCTGTTAACGGCTTTTAAGGATAATTCAATTGACATGATTTTATGTGCGATAGGAGGAGAAGATACCTATAGGTTGTTGCCTTATTTGTTTGAAAATAATGAATTAGAAAACATTGTTAAGCAAAAAGTATTTTTGGGATTCTCTGATACAACCATGAATCATTTTATGTTGAATAAAGTCGGTATTAAAACATTTTATGGACAGGCCTTTTTGCCAGACGTATGTGAACTCTCTAATGAAATGTTACCATATACAAAAAAATACTTTGAAGAGCTAATTACAACAGAGAAAATAAAAGAGGTACGCCCTAGTGATGTTTGGTATCAAGAAAGAGAAGATTTCAGTAAGAATGCTATCGGAACTGATATGCCAAAGCACACAAACACCGGATTTGAATTATTGAGTGGCAAGCCAGTATTTCAAGGTAAGATTTTAGGAGGTTGCCTAGAGTCGATATATGATATGTTTGACAACACCAGATTTGATGATACAGTATCTGTTTGCAATCAATATCATTTATTTCCAAAACTTGAAGATTGGAAAGATAACATTTTGTTGTTAGAGACTAGTGAGGAGAAACCTCATCCGAACTTATTTAGAAAAATGATTCACACTCTAAAAAAGTATGGACTATTTGATGTGCTTTCAGGTGTTTTAGTTGGCAAACCTCAAAACGAAACATATTATGATGAGTATAAGAAAATTTTGTTAGAGGAGCTTACGAATAAAGATTTAGCGATTGTTTATAACTTGAATATCGGTCATGCAACACCTAGATGCATTATTCCATTTGGAGTTGATGCAAAAGTGAATGTATGTAAACAAGTCATTGTTTTCAATTATTAAATATGGAAAATAAAAATTAAATAGTACAAGAGTATATGATTTGAAAACAGTAAATCAAAATGGTTTACTGTTTTTTCTTTGTCTAAAATGCAAAGGAGATGATAATGATGGAGAATAGAAAAAATAAATATAAGAATTCATTTTTTAATAATAAAGATAGGCAAAACAAATTATAAAGTTACAGTACATTTCGGCGAAACAAGTGATGAAACAATCACAGATAAAATAAATAGATTTATTCAGACAGAATGTGAAGATATGGGTTACAAAAAAGATGAAGAATTTTTAAACACCTTTGACAAAATCTAACAGTGCAAGAATAGTTTAAGTTAATGGATTTTGATGATGCAAAATTGGATAAATGAAGGACAATCTATCCTCATTGTTCCTCAAAGAAAAGGCACCACATCATCAATCCTGTGGCAACAGTATTATTGTAAATGTGCTTAAGAGCACATTTGATAAGACATTTGTCGGATATACAAAATAGATTGAAAATGCTACACTTAGTATATAAAATATATTCTAGTAGAAAGAAGGAAAAATTATGAATCAGAAAACACTAAAAATTATGGGATGGATAGCAACATGCACCGCTATGCTTATGTATATATCCTATTTTCCTCAAATAATTAACAACATACATGGGGCAAAAAGTGGTTTCTTGCAGCCTATGGTTGCGGCAATAAATTGTACTTTATGGGTTAGCTATGGTTTTTTTCAAGAGAAAAAAGACTGGCCTATTGTGGTAGCGAATTTACCAGGTGTAATATTTGGTGCCATCGCTGCAATTACCGCTTTATAGACAAAATTAAAAAATTCAATCTAGCATATTTACAGGTATCATACCCTGTCAGCAAGCCGGCGACAGTATTATTGTAAATGTGCTTGAGAGTATATTTGATAAGATATTTGTCGGAGAGAAAAATACTATAATTACAAATAGTTTAGATAAATAAATTTTATTTGTGAGGATGTCAAAGGAGGATACAATGAATATCTTAAAGAAAAAACCTATATTAAGTTGTACCGCTATTTTTTTGATTTGTGTAGTAGCAAGGATAATTGAGTATTTCATAATTAGAACGGATGAAACTCTTTTATCAGAAAACTTTTTGCATAAGGTTTTTGGAATTGTTTTGTTATGGATAATACTTTTTAATACACATTTAAAATGGAAAGACATCGGTTTTTCTCATACGGATATGATTAAGGGTACCGGCAAAGGGTTATTTTTGGGATTTGTATGTTTCATATTTGCATATGCAATAGAAGGGATTATTTTATATAGCATGAACGGTAACGTAACGTTGTCATTTTATGCAAACGGGTTCTCTTTGAATAACAATATGGAACAACAAACCGGTGTTCTTTTTATTTTCCTGTGTATTTTTTTTAATATCATAAATGTATGGATGGAGGAAGGTGTTTTTCGAGGGCTTTTCACAAAAATACTTGAAGATATTTCCTATGGTAGCAGTCTGTTTTTAATAGCCTTTTTATTCGGTGTTTGGCATTTGGTTATGCCTTTTAGAGATTTCATTCAAGGCAATTCATCCTTCGCAAATCTTTTGGTAATGGGAATTGGCTATGTGGTTTTTGCCGGAATTATGAGCATTAAATGGTCGCTGCTTTATAAAATGACAGGCTTTCTATGGATAGGGCTGGGGGATCACTTCTTTAACAATGCTATTATAAATTTACTTCATGTTGTATCTAACCATGAAATAGACAATATGCAGATTGTTAGAATACTAATCGGTCAATTGCTATCATTTGTGGTAATATTGATTATCTATAATAAATGGAAAAGAAAGTAATTAAGAGGATTGTTTTTCTCTGCATAAGAAAAATTAACAAGTCCCGGTTTTTGTAAAGATGAAAATTTAAAACAAACAATTTAAGACGATTTTTCAATAATTATTGGGACTATGACAATATAATTAAAATGTCAGAAAGTCAGTTTATCAATACCTATTGTAAATGGGTCAAGAATGGATACCTCAAAATCAAAGTAAAGCCTCTAAGATGTATTCATCGGCTAATATATGCCGCCGAAGGTTGGCACAAACGTTATGATGCTTACGAAAAGATGTTAGAAGCCTTTGTTCAGTATTATAACTGTGAGCAACCGGCATACGCTTTGAACTATAAAAGCCCACTTCAGTATAAAACTGAAATGGGCTTTTATAACCTTTTTGCACTGTCCACTTTATGTTGACAAGTTCACTTGAATTATAAAGAAGCTTATTTCTTCTTTTTACGCTACAACCTGAACACGTATGCCTAATACGCCTTCTTTTCTTTCTCGAGTCCGGGAATAGATATGTCCCATCTCTTCCAAAGCATCTTCCATCTTATCGTAAGAAAATCCCAATTCCTCACGATTAAAGTCAGTAAACAACTGTCTAAAACTTTCTCTTGGATATAAATCCCTGACGATAACCGTAAGACTTTCCTGCCCCTTGGGGCTTTTTCTGAAAGTAATCAAATCTCCTACGGCAACTTTTCTTCTCTTTTCATCACTTAAACGGATCTCAATAGTCTTCGTTCCCCGCTTCATTTTTTCAAAAGCATCCTCATAAAGCATCATCAAATGATTCAGCATTTAAAACACCTCTTTCAACAAAAATAACTCCCTTGCATTATACTTCTTCTTATGAGAAATGTCCATAACAGTACAATAAAGCGGTACTTAAAAAACAAAAAACATCTTCGTTTCGTTTTCCGATGGTTAAAATGCTTTTTTTCTTATGAAAATTTCAATGTGTTTAAGCCCACTTTTGAGTTAAATTCTCTATCCAAAACTTCCTCCGAGGTTATAATAAAGATTTCGGAAGTGGCGCTAATCCAAGCTTCGTTACAATGTCCTCCAAAGGCATTTCCTTTTTCATCTCCCAAGGTGATGTGAAGATGAAGGTAAACTTCTCCGTCTTTTCTGCTCACATTGCCTGTGAGATTGGTGATTTCAAAAACTCCTTCCATCTCATTCTTGTAATATTTTTGTTCTTCGACATGAAAAACACCCATGATGCATTTGGAGACGGCTCCCAGTCCAAAGATTATCCCCGACTGAACGTTCTCCTTTTTGCAAACCTCTTCGATATTTCGAATTAATTCCTCTCCCCGATCCACACGAATGACCAGGATATCTTTCATTCTCTTGTAATCCATTTTTCTCTTCTCCTTTCGTATAATATTTACGGAAACATAGGGTGCATCGTCGATGCCAATGCCATAGCGCCCGCTATCCTTCCGTTCCCTTTCAAAACCGCTTCTGCCGCTTCTTTCATGGTGCTTCCGGTGGTGACAAAATCGTCCAAAAGCAAGAAGCGCTTTCCGTCGCTTTCTCCTTTAAAATAAAAGGCATCTTTTAAATTTTCTCTTCTATTCCGTAGACTTAGATGGTGTTGTTTTTTCGTTTCCCGAATTTTTTCCAAAGTCCGATACACGGGAATGCCTGTCATTTTATATACTTCTTCCGCTAAAAGAAGCACTTGATTGTATCCTCTTTGTCTTTGCTCCGCCGGATACATGGGAATGGGGATGATGGCATCCACATTCTCAAAAAGATTTCGCTTTTCTCCTTCCGTCACCAAAATCCGTGCAAAAGCGACAGCCAAATAGGTTTTTGAAAAAAATTTAAACGAATAAAAATATCTCCTGAAAAAATCATTGGCAAAGAGAAAATAGTCGGTATATACCTGTCCCGTCTTTTCTCTCCCGTAAACAAATTCCAAACGTTCCAAACAATATACGCAAAGACCTTGACTTTTCATTTTTTCCTGTCCGCATAACGAACAGTTTCCCCTTTCGGAGAAAAACATCGTCCCCATTTTATTTACCTCGCAAGTTTTTCGTCATCTGAAAAATCTGATTGGCTAAACCGCTATAGCGCATGGCAATTCGATTATTTTCCACCATAAGTGACAATACCTTTTCTTCTCCTACCAAAACAACCAATTTCTGAGCGCGAGTGATGGCGGTGTAAATTAAATTTCGTGTATACAAAAGCGGATTCCATCCGTGAAGAGGAATAACCACTACCGGATATTCGGAACCCTGAGACTTGTGAATGGTTCCTGCATAGGCTAAAGACACCCCGTCCAAATCCTTTTTCTCCATGGCTACCACTCGACCTTCATCAAACTCGATATAGACTCTATCCGTCTCCGTGTCGATTGCACTTATTCTGCCCAACTCTCCGTTATATATACCGCTTCCCTTTTGTCCGTAAGCTTCCCACTCCATCTGATAGTCATTTTTCATCTGCATAACCTTATCCCCCTCTCTGTAGAGGATACCGTAGTGCCGAATTTCTTTTTTGCCTTTTTCCGGAGGATTCAAAGACTCCTGTAATGCTTCATTCATGTGGTTGACTCCCGTCTCGCCTTTTTTTACCGGGGAAAGAATTTGAATGTCTCCAATCGGGTCAATAGCGTAAGATTTGGGCAGACGTCGGCTGACCAAATCTACAATGGTCTGAAGACTGTCTTCGGAGCTTTTGCTGCGTATCAGAAAAAAATCCTTGCCCTCCTGATTTAAATAGGGTTTCAGCCCCCGATTGATTCGATGGGCATTTATAACGATATTGGACTCTTCCTGTTGACGATAGATTTTATGAAGATATACCGTGGAAAATAAACGGGAGGCAATTAAATCTCCCAAAACATTTCCCGGTCCGACGCTGGGCAACTGATCCATGTCCCCGACAAAAATCATCCGCGTGCTCTCATCCATAGCCGCCGTAAGATTGTTCATTAAATAGATATCCATCATCGAGGCTTCATCCACAATTAACACATCGGTAAGCAGAGGATTGTCTTCATCGTATTCAAAAGAAAATTTTTCTCCCGGACGATATCCTAAAAGCCGATGAACGGTTTTGGCTTCATGTCCGGTGGATTCTTCCATCCTTTTCGCCGCCCGTCCCGTCGGTGCGCAGAGTACGGCACGTTCTCCTTTTTGTTCCAAAAGATTCAGAATACATTTTAAAATTGTGGTTTTCCCCGTTCCCGGTCCGCCAGTAATCACCAAAACAGGACAGCTCATAGCCAAATGTACCGCTTCCTTCTGTTCCTCGCCTAAGGAAATCCCTTCTCTATGTTCATATTCCAAAATTTGACTGTCCGTTTCCTCTTCCGCTTTCTCTTTTGCCAAAATGATTTTTTTCGCCAAACGACCTGCCACATTATTCTCCGCTCGATATAAAGGCATAAAATACACACCGTTTACACTGCCATATTCTTTGACCAATAAATCTTTTTGTATGACCATTTGAAACATAACATCCGTCGCCTGATTAGGGTGAATATTTAAAAGCTCCGCTGTTTTTTTTGCCAAAATCTCTTTCGGCAAGAAACAATGTCCATCGGTTTCCGAAGCCTCTTGCAAAACATAACGAAGCCCCGCCTCAATGCGAAAAATACTGTCCTGAGCGATATTGTTCTTCAGAGCAATGGCGTCCGCCGTGCGAAAACCGATTCCTCGAATATCCTCTATCATTTTATAGGGATTGTTGGAAAGAATCCAAGGTGTCCGCTCCCCATATTCCTTGATAATTCGATAGGACTGATTTAATGAAATTCCCATATTTTGCAAATAAATGAGAATATCGCGAATATCTCTCTGCTCTTCAATCCCCTCCAAGATTTTCTCCAAAGTTTTTTCTCCGATACCCGGCACCTCCAAGAGCCTTCTCGGATTTTCTTCCATGATTTTTAACGTTTTTTTACCGAAAGCGGCGACAATTCGCTTAGCCGTCACCGGACCGATGCCGGTAAAAGCGCCCGAAGACAAATAGACTTCAATCGCCTCCGGTGTATTCGGCGGAAGATACGATATGTTTCTAACATCAATCTGTTCCCCGAAAGTATGGTGAAAAACAAATTCTCCCTCCACCTGAACATAATCTCCTTCACGCAGCGCAGGAAGAATGCCTACAATCGTAATATCTCCGTCTTCCGTTTCCATTAAAGCCACGGTATATTGATTGTCTTCGTTTTTATATCGAATTTGAGCGATACTTCCTTCTACTTTCACCATGCCGCTCCTTCCTACAGATCCAATTTACGCAAATGATCATCTTCCATAAAATTTTTCAAATTATACAAAATCAATACTTCATCCACATCTTTCATTTTTTCGCCGATACTCTTTCGCACATAACGCAAATCCACCACATGAATTTCGCTGTAGTGCTCCGCCAAAAGAGGAATCAATGCATTGGCAAAACTGTCTTTAATCAGCAACAGCCGCTTCCCCGGATTTCCCGTGCGAATAAGGAGATAATCAAAATTTCCCCCTAAATAGGCGGCATATTTATCTTTTTCGTTTACTTTCCCTTCGTCGATAAAGTCATGGGTCTTTTTGGCTTTTCCATAGTCCACCCATAATCTTTTTCGCGGATGAATCAAGTGAAATTCATCGGCCGGAACGTTTCGATAGCCTCCCGAAGAATAGAGAGCACCGTAAAAATTCGGAACGGTTTCCCTTTGAATGTCCTCTCGACTTAAAGGCGTAAAGCCTTTTATTCCACACCACTTTTCATAAGCTAAAACGGTTCCTTCCCCGTTCCAATGATGATCTGTAAAATAATAAAGTTCCGAATCCCGATTTTCTTTAAAAATCTCCAAGAGTGAAAATACGGAACATTTTAATTTTTTTTGAATCTCACCTATGATTTTTCTTTCGTCGGGCAAAGGTGCATCTTTGGGAAGACGTGACGGATAAACCGCCCCCTTGGTTGGAATAATTATGCATTCCGTAGGAATTTTATATTTTTCCATAAAACGGTTAATGCCCTCCAGATTTTCTGACAAATCCCTTTCTTCGTAAGCTTGAAAGAGCATCCCTTCGTCTCCCAGATACACACCGTTGTTTTCCCGAATACCTATCAACCCTTGAATTCGAGTTTTCCAGCCGACAAAATATTCTCTAAAGGGGAATTGATCCGCCATATAGGCATCCATCTCTTTCCCCAATTTTCCGGAAATAAATTCGGAAAAACCTACTTTCGGCATTGTCTGCAAGGGCCGATTTTCATTTTCCGAGAAAGAAATATCCTTCACCAAAATAAACGCGATAACAATGGCAGATATTGCCAATAAAAACAAAATTGCCAATAAAGTTGTCAGTCTTTTCTTCATTTCTATCACCTAAAATCGAAAATAAAGGAAAGGATTATAGCTTTCATTGACCAAAAATACCAAAGTCAAAAGAAACAATCCGCCCAAAATGAAAAGGTAAGCCGCCGGAACTTTTTCTCGAATCTTTTGAGCCGAAGCAAGGGGCAAACGGGTAGAAAAAAGAATCGCCAAGATAAAAAGCACCCCATAGCTTCTTAAATAATATGCAGCGGTCAAATTCCACAACACGCCTTTTCCGAATAAAACGGCAAAAAAAGCATACAGGCTGCCGCTGTCCGTATGTTCAAAAAGAGCCCACCCAATGATGACGGCAATTAAAGTGTATCCATGTCCGATCATTGGATGTCTATCCAAGAATTTTTTTAAAAACAGTTTTTCAAACATCAATAATACGCCGTAATATAGACCCCAATAAACAAAATTCCAGCTGGCGCCGTGCCACAAACCGGTCAAAAACCAAACCACAAAAAGATTGATGATCTGTCCGGCAATTCCTTTTTTATTTCCTCCCAAGGGAATATATACATATTCCCGAAACCAATTGCCCAAAGAAATATGCCATCTGCGCCAAAACTCCGTAACGCTTTTGGACAGATAGGGATAGTCGAAATTGCGCATTAAGTCAAAACCGAACATTTTACCCAGACCGACAGCCATATCCGAATAGGCGGAAAAATCAAAATAAATTTGAAAAGTAAAAGCTATAATTCCAATCCATGCCAAAGACACACTCATCTCGGAAGAAGGCATTATCTTAATTTTATCCCAAATAAGACCGATGGTATTGGCTAAAAGTACTTTTTTTGCCAACCCCATCAAAAATACCTCTACACCCTCCCCAAAGAGCGAGAGACTTTCTTTTCGGTGATCCAGTTGCACATCAATATCCGCGTAACGAACAATCGGGCCTGCCACCAGCTGAGGAAACATAGTGACATAGGTAGCAAAAGGTATAAAGTGATGTCTGGCGTTCACTTTGCGTCGATACACATCAATGGTATAACTTAAAGTTTGAAAAGTATAAAATGAAATACCCAAAGGCAATGCCAAAATAGGAAGCGATAATTGAAGCCCAAAAAAATTTCTCATATTTTCCACAAAAAATCCGGTATATTTAAAAAAACCTAAAATAGACAAATTGATTATCAAAGAAAGAATCAGCCAAAATTTCCTGCCTTTTTCCGTCTTGGAGCGAACCAGCATCAAACCGGACAGATAACCGTAGGAAACGGTAAAAAGCATAATCCAAATATATTTCGGTTCTCCCCAGCTGTAAAAAATCAGACTCGTAAAAAAGAGGACGAAATTTCGCCCTCTCTTTGGACATGAATAATACAAAATCCATGTAATCGGTAAGAACAGAAAAATAAAAATTAAACTGCTAAAAACCAAAAATGCTCACCTCAAATTTATAATATGCCGCTTAATTTGTCCACATCATTGGCTACAACCAAAATAATCAGATTATCCTGAACTTTATAAAACTTCTTATCGATTAATTCCGCTTGTTGAGGAAGATAGCCTTCAAAGTCTTTCTTTAAATTTTCCAAACGCTTATTAATTTTATCTTCCAAGGCCGGAATATCCTCTTTAGACTTGGCTTGCAAAATCAAAATTTCATTGGTTTGGATATTGGTCCTCGGCGCATAATACAAATATTTCTCAACATCCGTATCTTTAATCTCATAATTATACGCCAAGCCTTGATTTCCCTCCTGGCTGAAGGATTCCAAATTAATATTTTCCTCTACGATTTTCTTTACATCCTCAAAAGTTGATGCTTTGGCACCTCCCGTACAAGATGCCAATAGTAAAACGGTCATTAAAATTAAAGCAACTATTTTTCTCATTTTTATTTACACCCTCCTCAATTATTGTGCTTAAGAAGCAATGGTCTCTAAAATATATTGTAGCCAAACGCCTGCGAAAGCAGCTTGAAAATGAATTCCATCCTCTTCATGATATTGACTTACATTTTCAATTTTATACAAATCAATATATTCAATACCTTCTTCTTGAGCCATAGTCTGCAATGCCTCATTATAACCCCGAATGGTCTCGTTTTTCAAATTTTTCGTCTCGGGATACGCTGCCGCCAAACTTTCATCCACAGGTAAAATAGACATCACATAGATTTTGGACTTTGGCAATTCCTGACGGAGCTTTGTCACCAAAGCTCGATAACCATTGATATAAGTTTCCGTTTCCCACAGACCGTTCGCTTCATTCGTACCAAAATATAAAAAAACCCTTTCCGGTCTGCGGCGAACAGCTTCGTCAATATGCTCCATTGCCGTCTCTACATTTAATCCGATTTTAGCGATGCTGTTATCCGGATAAATATAACGATAATATTGCAACTCATCCAATATGGAATTGCCCATAAAAATATCTTTACGAAAATCTTCCTGATACGTTCTTCCGGTGGGCGTATCCCCCTCTTGACCGTAATTTTCCGGTTTTCCGCTCGGTGTCGGAACGACCGGTTTTGTTTCTCCAATCGCATAGAGAATTTCAGACGGTTTGCGGAACAACACTTTATTTCGTCTTGCAGTTGCATCCGTTGTCGCCGCCGGCGTACCCATATCGGAAGTAGCCGTTCTTTTCGTTCCCTTGCGAGCAAAAGCCCAACGTATTAAGAGAAACAATAAGAATAATAAGATAATGATAAATACAAAATTCGCCCTTCGTCTCTTTCTACGCATCGCCGCTCTACGTGCGGCACGAGGATCTCTCGGCCCTACGGGACGTCGTCTGGTAGTCGGTTTTCTTCCCTTCTCCATAGAACTGCGAACCGTTTTTTCAGAAGATTTCTTCCCTTGAGATGAGGATTTCGTTTTGATTGTATTTTTTTTTCTGTTCTCGGGAATATTTTTTTTATGATTAGAAGACCTTTGTGTCGGTCTTTGATGATTGCGTTCCAAAAATAGCACACTCCTTTTTGTTGATACTTTCATTATAACATAATTTACTTTCTCTGCATGGTTTTTTCCACATATTTTATGCAAAGAATTTTTTAACTTTTTTTCCTAAAAATTGAGTTTAAAAAACAGCTATGCTATAATCATTCTAATGTGAAACGGCATTGATTGAATTAAAAAGAAAAAGGAGTGCTCCATGAAAAAAAAATTCTATGCTCTCTGCCTGGTCCTACTTTTACTTTGGATACCCACCGGTGCCATGGCGGAAGAATTTATCCATACCCTCCCCAACAAATGCACCGCATTTTTAGTTGGAAACCCTTTAACCGGAGATATTTTAGCTTCTCATAACACCGACGATTTACTTCAAATCGCCAGCATCAGCAAACTGTTGACCTATTATATTACCAAAGATGCCATCGTCAAGGGAGATCTCACTTTAGAAACTCGAACGACCGTCAGCAAACATGCAGCGGATGTAGGCGGCAGTTCTATGTATTTAAAAGAAGGCGATAAAGTAAACGTACAAGAACTGTTGGATGGCATGATGATTATCAGCGGAAATGATGCCGCCACAGTTTTAGGTGAACTTTTAGGCGGCAACGATCTCGGTTTTGCACAATTGATGGCGAAAAAAGCGGAAAGTTTAGGCATTACAAAATTTCACTTTATCAACGGATCCGGACTTCCCGACGAGCGGGAAGATGAAAACAGAATGACTGTCAAAGGTCTGTTCATACTTTCTTCCCACTTAATTCAAGATTACCCGGAAGTTTTGGAATATAAAAATCGTACTCGCCTCACCATTCCGGAGCGAAATTTAGATTTGGAAAGTACAATGAAGCTTTTTGGAGATTACCCGGGCGTTGACGGATTGAAAACCGGCTATACGGAAGATGCTGGATTCTGTTTGGTAAACTCTGTGGACATGAATCAAGATCCCAATTCCGAGAAAGATGACTACCGCCTAATCACCATCGTGATGGGTGCCAAAACCGAAGCGGCGCGTAATGACCTGACCAGAGAATTAATGGATTATGCCAAAAAAAACTATATCAATGAAAATCTTTTGAGCCCAGATCAAGTATATATGACCATACCTATAAACCGTGGTGATAAAGAAGAACTTTCTCTTTTCCCCGAAAAAGCATTCAGCCAAATTATAATGCCTGAATGCAGAATCAGCTTTTCGGAAGAGTTAAACGTTCCTCCGGTTCCCATCACTAAAGGACAAATTGTGGGACAAATTCATATCTTCAAAGATGGAAAAGAAATTTCACAAATCCCTCTGTTAGCCGGAGAAGACATCGGACCTGCCGATATGAAAACCCGATTTAAACGTTTTATTAAAAATATAAAAGAACAATTTATCTTCTTATGGAACTGTGTGCACAACTCATAAAAGGGTGGATTTTTTCGCCCTTTCCTCTTGTCTTCGTAGCTCAGCAGGATAGAGCATTCGCCTCCTAAGCGAAAGGCCGGCGGTTCGAATCCGCCCGAGGACGCCAGCAAACACCGCTGCAAACCTTATAAAGACTTGCAGCTTTTTTTATAGATAAAGAAAAATTTTTGGGTAACTTATAATGGTGCACTTGATTAAAAAAAATAACGGTTCTGCCACAAACAAAGAAACCTTATCCAATATACAACCTTCCTGTTCTTCTCATATGAAAACAGCCATAACTGCTCTTCTTAAAAAATTTGAATATGCTGAAAATGCACTAAACGCCAATATTGGTAACGGTGTTATTGGACGTATAAACTTTAATTAATGTAGTAAAAAAGGTCGTTTTCACATACAGAAGTTTTTTCCACTTGAAAAACAGGATATTGATTTGCAAAAAACTTGTTCTGCCGACTGTTGAAATTAAAAAGGATGCCCTTTGTAAAGTACAACAAAAGCATCCTTTCGAGCGTATCATCAAATCAATCCATGTGTCCGGTTTTTCGGATACATATCGGAAATTTGATTTTTTATGTTTTTTATTTTTATTTATCCTTCTCTTCCGGACGAATGTCTCCGGGAATATAGTGAGCGATACGACTGGCTGCAGCGGCGGCAATGGCTGCGACAATGTCATCCAGAAAAGTATTGACGACCTTTTCTTTGGAACGATCCAACTGACGAATAATTCCAATTTTTTCCTTGTCTAAATAACCGAAATTGGTCAATCCGATGGATCCGTAAAGATTGGTAATGGATAAGGGAAGAATTTCATCGACTCCGTATAATCCTTCGTCATTGGCAATAATGCTCTGAATGGGTTCGGGAAATAATCCCTTCTCAACGGCTTCATCAATGGAAATTCCGGTCAAAATCCCGTGAATGCATTCTCTTTTTTTAAGAACCATGTCTACATTTTCCATACACATCTCCATTGTAAGATCATCTCTATAAGATTTTTGTAAAGTATATACGATTTCCGCAATATCTTTAAGTGCAACGCCTCGACGTTTTAACGCCTCCACTGTAGCGTCATAGAGTGCTTCCGTATTATAATGATAGGTTCCTTTTTTATTCATTATTTCCTCCTTTAAATATTTCTGAAACATGTATACCCAAAATTTACTTTTTAAAATAACAATTACATTGTGTATCCAAGACGCTTTCGATATACTACAAATAATAAATGAAAGGTGAACAGAGTTGACAATGTGAAAAACTTTTTCGCGGAATAATTCTTCGCCTCGGTATTGTCTGGACTTTGACCGCTATACTGAATGTTGACCAGTTTAAAGTAAAATTTGCCGGTCTTTTTTTGAGCTTTAAAGACCTATCCCGTCTGTGGCTTTGTTGCAAAAATAGTTTCCTTTGGTATACTAAGTGATAGTTATATTTGTATAATGGGGGGTTTTATGAAAAAATTTTTCAAAAGAATATTGATTTTACTCCTGCTTATTTTAGGCGCAATTGCCTCTTTTCTGGCTTTCGGTCCTTGGCAGATCGGTCCAAAGCAACTCATCGGCTTACCTTTGCCTTTCCCTAAATATGACAAAACTCAAATCATGGAAGAATATTTTCTTTCTCCGGAGGATCAGCGAATTTTCCTCCAAGGCAAATCGGACTGCGGAGCTTTTTCTTCCGCTTATCTTTTACGAAATTTAGGGGTAGAGGTCTATGGAGAAGAACTTTATCCAAATATGGAGCCGAAAATGCGCAATGGATATTTGATGCCTCAAGCCCTCATCAAGCTGTTTAAACAACATGGGTATTCCCTGCGTTTATGCAGAGGAAATTTAAATGCATTAAAAAATGAATTGACCAAAAACCATCCTGTTCTTGTGGTGATCGGTCAGGGTTTTGCCTGGCAACATTATATCCTCCTCACCGGCTATGATAAAGAGTTTATTTATACCGTGGACTCTCTTTGCGGTGAAAATCCGGGTACCGTGATGAATAAAAGTTACGAAACCGAAGAATTCTTTCGTTTGTGGAAAAATTCTCTTCCGATTTATAATTGCCTTTTCTTTCAACTGGACGAAAAAAATACACCAAAAAATCAGATGCCTTAATCTCCCGATTTTTTGGTGTATTTTTTTATTGTACACAAAACGAAATGACAAAAAGCACTGTTGCGATGCTTAGACTGATAAAACCAGCAATCAAAAACCCCTTTTTTAAAGACACTCTGTCTTTATCATCCATAATGATATGTTCTGCAGGTTTTTGAATATCGTATCTTATCTCTATCCTTTCGCCGACATGATATTTTGTTTGACGCGAGCCGCTGTGCGGTCCTATATACGGAATGCAGGTACGAAGGTTCGTATCAAAATATACTCGGTTTAATTCACAGTTTTTTAACACATACGGTTTGACCAGATAGCTGTGTCCGTTCACTGTATATTCATAAACTAAAAACCGATCGGTCATTTTTCCGCCCACCCCTTGTGTCCAACCCTTTATCACGTCCAAAACCTTTCCCTGTACCGTGCCGTTCATTCGTTCCAATTTATTTTCATAGACTCTCTGTGTCCAACATGCAATCATTACAAACACCGTCCCGATAACAAGCTCTAAAACTGCACACATCCAAAGTCCTTTTTGTGCCGACATAATCCCCCTCCTTAATAAACACATCAAAAATAAGATTTTTTTCTAAATAAAAAAGCTTTTCCTTTAGAGCCGGTTTCCTTAATTTCTTCTAAAAATTCTTTGCCAATTCTTTTAGTTCTCTTTTGGCTTTGTTCAACAATTCTTCCACCGGTACTTTCCCTTCGTCCATGCCGTCCACACCGTAAGCGATAAATTTTTTGATGCCGAAAAATTTTGCCATGGCTTTTAAAGTACGAACCCCCATTTCCATTTCGTCGTTTTCATAACTTCCGCCTCTTGTGGTGATAAAAAGCATTTTTTCCGCCTTGCATAAACCGAAAATCCCTTTTTCATTCACGGCGAACGTAATCGAGTCTACGGAAATATTTTCCAAGTAGACTTTTAAAATTGCCGGAAAACTTAAATCCCAAAAGGGAGCGGCGATCACAATCTTATCCGCCTTTGCAAATTGATGTGCGTATCTGAAGCGAGGATGATTCAGATTTTTTTCCTCCAATAAACGTTCTCTTTGCCAAAAAAATTCACCGGAGAAATAATGAAGTCCCTCCTCCATCAAATTCAATCGATCCACTTCTTGTCCATAATCCGCCAAAAAGGATTCCGCCAATGTTTTGGTTCGAGAGTTTTCTCCACGAATACAGGCGTCAATAAATAAGATTTTTTTCATATTTCCTCCACCTTTAATGGTCCCAAACATTTCTTTTCAATAACCTTTCGCACTCGTTCCATGTCCGGAATACTGTCTGAGGCTCCTTCTTTCCCTACTGCTAAGGCGCTTGCCGTTGTCGCGATTTCCAAAGCTTCGCGAATAGACCCTCTTTTTAGATAGGTTGCCATAAAGAAGCCGATAAAGGTATCTCCTGCTCCGGTAGTGTCCACCACGGGAACGTGATGTGCACCGCACCGAATGAAACGGTTCTTATGATACACCATGGAGCCTCGTTTGCCCAATGTCAACAAAAAAGACATTTTCGGATATTTTTTTCGAAGTTCCGGAATAATCTCTTCCTCCTTGTCACAAGCGGCAAGTTCCTTCCCTTCCACTTCATTGACAATTAAAAAATCCACACATTCCAAAGGATAGTCAAAAACTTTTTTGTTCATCGGCGCCGCATTAAAATACACTTGACAGCCTAATTCTTTTGCTTTTCGCATAATATATGGCATTTCATTGATTTCATTTTGTAAGAGAAGCATTTCTCCGGCAAAATTCTTCAACACTTCATCCACATATTCTTCAGTCATCACCTGATTGGCACCTCCATAAAGCAAAATACTGTTTTGACCCCCATCTTCCACCTGAATGACGGCATGACCGGATTTTTCGTGACAGGATTTAATATAACGGGTATCCACTCCATATTTTTCCAAAGTTTCTTTTAAAAATTGTCCATCTTCACCAAGCATAGAGCCGTGATAAATTTCCGCTCCCGCTTTTGCCAAAGCTATGGATTGGTTTAAACCTTTTCCTCCTGCATACATAGAATAGTTTTTTGCCGACTTGGTTTCTCCCGGCTTGACAAAAAAATCCACACGATATACAAAATCCAAGTTCAAAGACCCGAAATTACATATTTTCATTAAAATATTCTCCTTTACCGTAGTTTCCTTCCCCTTCCTAAATTATCATAGAATATTCATTAAATCAATATTTTTTATATTTTTCCATCCTACGCCGGAAATCGTTTCCCTTTGACTTTTTCGGATAAATGTACTATGATTGATGTGAGGTAATACAGTATCAAAACTTTATACATGAAAGGAATTGGTGAAAGAAATGAAAACAAAAAAAGTTTTGGCTCTTTTGTTGGCAGCCGTCATGATTCTATCCTTAGTTGCATGCGGTGGCGGACAACCCGCTTCCAAAGATGATGCAAGCAAAGAGCAAAACAATGCAACCTCGGAAAATACCGCTGAACACAAAGTTTACAATGTTGCAAATCTTGTCAACGGAAATTTAGGAGACAAATCCTTCTTCGACTCTGCCCAAGCCGGTTTGAAAGAATTGGAAGCAGCAGGGCGCATCACTTTAAAGACCATTGAAATGGGTGCAACGGACGCAGATAAACCCAAATGGGAAGAAACTTTAAATGAAGTTTCCTCCTCCGGAGAATACGATGTTATCGTATGCGGAACGTATCAAATGAATGAATTTCTTGAGTCCGCAGCAAAAGCACATCCGAATCAAAAATACATCATTTACGATTCCAGCATCGACGCTCCCAATGTTTGCAATATCAACTACAAACAAAATGAATTAGGCTATATCATCGGAACTTTAGCCGGCGCTTTAACAAAAACGCAAGGCGTTGAAAACATTAATCCGGAAAACACCATCGGTTTCGTCGGCGGTGTAGATATTCCGGTCATCAACGACTTCTTATACGGTTTCCTTCTTGGAGCTCAAACAGCAAATCCTGATGTAAAGGTGGACACTCGCTATGTGGGTAATTTCTATGACACCGCCGCTTCCAAAGAATTTGCGCTTTCCATGATTAATGACAAGAAATGCGACGTCATTTGGGGGGTTGCCGGTTTGGCAGGAAATGGCGCTGCAGAAGCTGCTTTGGAAACCAAAAAAGCTTGGTTCATCGGCGTTGACTCCGACCAAGAATTAACACTTTCCAAAGAATTGGCAGGTGTTACCATTACTTCCGGCTTGAAAAATGTAGGAACTTCCTTGGTTTGGTTCTTTGATGAATTGGATGCAGGAAAAGAACATTATGGCGAACTTGTTCTGCTTGGACTTCCGGAAAACGGAATCGGCATTATCACAGACAAAAACTTTGATAAAGTTGTGCCTGCCGATGTAAAAGAACTTGTAAACAAAGCTATTCAAGATGTCATTGACGGAAAAGTTGTTGTTCCGACTGCTATCGGTGAAGAAAAAGCTGAGGGCAAAGACAAAACCGGTTTGGAAATCCTTCGCGATTCTTTACAACCTTAAGTTTTGTGAACGATCCACTCGGCTTGTAAACACAAAGGGGAAGACTCGTTGTTCTTCCCCTTTTTTCTGTAAAATAAGAAAGGAGGCGATATAATGCCCGAAACAAACTATGTTGTGGAAATGAAACATATTGAAAAAATTTATCCCAACGGCGTTGCCGCCAACAAGGGAGTCAATTTCAATGTTCGTAAAGGAGAAATCCACGCTTTGATGGGAGAAAACGGAGCCGGTAAATCCACCTTGGTGAAAATGCTCTTCGGGATGGAACAACCCACATCCGGCGAAATCAAGGTCAATGGAGAAACTGTAAAATTAAGTTCTCCCGATGCGGCTATTTCCAAAGGCATCGGAATGGTTCATCAACATTTTATGCTGGTTCCCAGTTTAACCGTTGCGGAAAATATGGTCCTGGGTATGGTTCCCACCAAAAAAGGACTTTTTATCGATTATCAAAAAGCGGTTGAGCTTACTGAAGAAAATGCAAAAAAATACAATCTCCACGTGGATCCTCATGCCAAGGTGGCGGATATCCCTGTCGGAATGAAACAAAAGGTGGAGATTTTAAAAGCCTTGGTTCGAGGCGCAAAAATTTTAATTTTGGACGAACCTACCGCTGTGTTGACTACACAGGAAACGGAAGAACTTTTTTATGAGCTGAAAAATTTAAAAAAACAGAACTATACCATTATCTTTATTTCTCATAAACTCCGTGAAATCAAAGCCTTAACCGATCGCTTAACCATTATGCGCGACGGCGCTTCCCAAGGAATTTATAATACATCCGATATCTCTGAAGAAGAAATCTCCCGTTTGATGGTGGGGCGAAATGTTGATTTGACTTTAAACAAAAATATTCCAACCCCGGGGGAAGTCGTTCTTAAAGTTCGCAATTTGGAATATACCAATGAGTGGAATAAAAAAATGTTGGATAAGGTCTCTTTCTCCTTACGCTCCGGCGAAATTTTGGGTATTGCCGGTGTAGAAGGAAACGGTCAGCGGGAATTGGTGGATATTCTATTTAATTTAGCTCCGGCAGAAGCAGGCACTGTAGAAGTCAACGGTCAAAATACTTTGCATTTTTCTCATAAAAAATTAAGAAAATCCGGAATTTCTCTGATTCCCGAGGATCGTATGACCTATGGAATCGCAGGATCGGGAACAATTTCCGAAAATGTCATTTCCGACCGTTTTGATAAAAAAGAACTGAACAAAGGTCCTCTTTTCAATATGAAGGCTATTGAATCGGAGAGTGATCGACTTATTGAAGAATATCAAGTTCTTTGCAAGTCCGGAAAACAACAGGTAAAAATGCTTTCCGGCGGAAATATTCAAAAAGTCGTTGTTGCACGAGAGTTCTCCTCAAATCCGAAACTCATTATTGCCGACCAGCCGACACGAGGAATCGATGTGGGTGCAGCGGAATTTATCCATAAAAAATTGGTGGAGTTAAGTCGAGAAGGCGCCGCCGTATTATTGGTTTCCGCCGATTTAAACGAAGTTATGCAATTAAGCGACAGCCTAATGGTCTTTAATAACGGACACATTGCGGCTTATTTCCCGGAAATGACAGGATTAAACGATGTGATGCTGGGAGAGTATATGCTGGGACTGAAACAACAAAGTCCTGAAACGATTCGGGAGGTATGTCATGAAGAATAAACGTTTATGGATGTTTGAAATTTTTCGCGGATTTGCAGCTATCTTAGTATCTCTTGCCGTTGCCGCCGTCTTTATCTTCATCACATCCGATAAGCCCTGGGAAGCCTTACGCTATCTTTTAATCAGCCCGTTGGTTTCTTTCCGCACAGGAAGCTCAAGTTTCAATTTAACCAGCTTTTATACCATCTTAGCGGCTATGATTCCTACGATTTTTACCGGTTTGGGTGTATGCGTTATGTTCTCAGCCAATGAATTCAATTTAGGCGGAGAAGGCGGCGTTATGTTAGGCGGTTTCGTAGGTACTTTAAGCGGAATCTATTTCGTCACCGGAACAGGCTTTGACGCGGTGCTTGCCGTTCTGATTGCAGGTTTGGTCTGTGGTATCGTCATGTTGGTTCCCGCTTTAGGTAAAGTAAAGCTGGGTGCCAGCGAAATGGTTTCCTCTTTGATGTTAAACTATGTTATCTTGTTCGTTATTTTGCACTTTTTAAGTTCTATTTTTGCCGATCGAAGCAAAGGTTCTTTGATGACTTATCCTGTATCGCCCACATCGAAGATTCCGGATTTGGTCAGCGGCAATTCCCACTTGACTTGGGGATTTGTTATCGCTTTGGTTTTTACGGTTTTGGTGACACTCTTTATGTTCCGTACCAAGTGGGGTTATCAAATTCGCATGATTGGTATCAATAAAGATTTTGCCAAATACTCCGGTATGAAAGTCGGCGCCATTGTTGTTCTTTCTCAGGTTATCGGCGGTATCCTGTCCGGTTTCGGCGGAGCCATCGAAGTGTTAGGACGTTTTACTACCTTTTCCTGGTTGGATCTTCCCGGATACGGTTGGGAGGGGATCACCATTGCAATCCTGGCAAAGAATAATCCCGCCTTTGTTCCCTTGGCAGCCTTTTTCATTGCCTATCTGAATAAAGGTTGTCAGCTGATGAGTACTTATTGCGATGTTCCCTCGGAAATGATTGATATTATTCAAGCGGTTATCTTCTTATTCTTTGCCGCGGAACATTTCTTGGCAAGATATCGTCAAAAACTGGTTGTTAAAACCACGGTGGAAGAGCTGAAAAATCTTTCCGCAAAAGAAAAAGGAGGTGCAAAAGCATGATAAAAGAAATTCTTCCCACTCTATTTCGAGCGGATTTTCTTTTCTCCATCTTACGTATTACTGCACCGATTTTATTTGCGACTTTGGCAGCCTTAATCGCGCAAAAAGCCGGTGTGACCAATATCGGACTGGAAGGCATTATGATGATTTCCGCACTTTTCGGGACATTGAGCGCCTATTGGGCACAATCCTGGTTTGTCGGTGTTCTCTGCGCCCTTTTCATCGGTATTTTAATCGCTTTGATGATGGCTTTCTTCAGTTTAAATTTAAAAACAAATATTATCTTAACCGGTATTGCCGTCAATATGTTGGGTGCCGGTGGAACCGTGTTCCTTTTGTATCTTTTCACAGGTATGAGAGGAAACACCGCCTCTCTAAGTTCGCCGAATATTTTGATTCCCACCGTAAATATTCCTCTGTTAAAAAGTATTCCCTTTATCGGACAGATTTTAAGCGGACATGCCGTACTCACTTATATCGCCTTTTTCTTAGTGTATATGACATGGGTATTACTTTATAAAACACCTTTGGGATTAAATATTCGCGCCGTGGGAGAAGACCCCAACGCAGCCCAATCTGTCGGCGTCAGTGTGAATAAAATTAAATATATCGCTTTAGCGCTTTCCGGAGCCCTTTCCGGTTTAGGCGGCGCTTTCATGTCTATGTATTATTCTCAAAGCTGGAATGCAAATATGGTAGCCGGTCGTGGATTTATCGCTTTGGCCGCGGAAGCCATGGGACGGGGAGAGCCTGTCGGAGCCATGTGGTCCAGTTTGCTTTTCGGTTTGGCTCAAGCCCTTCGCACCAAGGTATCCGGTATACAAGGTGTCAGCTCCTATTTAGTGTCCTCCATTCCCTATGTAGTCACTATTTTAGGTCTGTTCATCTATGCGGCAAGCACATATCGCCGAGTTAAGAAGAAAAAAGTAGAAAAAGAAAAGGAAAAAATAACCAAATGACCAAAAAAATACCAATTATCTTAGACGGAGACCCGGGTCATGACGATGCCATAGCCTGGGTCTTGGCAAATGCAGATCCGAATTTGGATATTCTCGCCGTCACCACGGTCAGCGGAAATCAAACGATTGAAAAAACCAGCTATAATGCACAACGGATCTGTACACTCATCGGACTGGATGTCCCTATCGGAAAAGGAGGCTCCACACCCTTAATTCGCGAACCTATGAATGCTCCCAGTGTCCATGGCGACTCCGGATTGGATGGACCTGCACTGCCGGAACCTGCCTTCCCCCTCTCCGATTTATCCGCCGTGGAGCTGATTGCCGAAAAAGTTCGAGAATGCAAAGATAAAGTCACTTTAGTTCCTACAGGTCCGTTGACCAATATCGCCGCATTTCTGTTAGCCCATCCGGAACTGAAAAATAGAATTGAACAAATTTCTTTGATGGGCGGAGGTATCGAACTGGGCAACTGGACTCCGGCGGCAGAATTTAATATTCTTGTAGACCCGGAAGCTGCGGACATTGTCTTTCGAAGCGGCATTCCCATTATCATGTCCGGATTGGATGTAACCGAAAAAGCCTTCATTAAACCGGAAGATGTGGAACTGATTCGTTCTCATCATAATGAAGTCGCCCAAATTGTGGCACAATGGCTGGAATTTTTCTATGAATTTCACCTAAATCTCGGTTATGAAGGCGCGCCGGTTCACGATGCCGTAGCAGTCACAGCCTTAACCCATCCTGAGTGGATGGATATCCGAGAACTCTATGTAGAAGTGGAAACGAAAGGCAAATACTGTGTGGGGGCAACCGTTGGAGATATTCATCGAGTTACGGGAAAAGCTCCCAATACAAAAGTGCTCATGGGGATTCATCGAGAAAATTTTGTAAACTATATTGCCCGTGCCTGCGGCAGCTACGGGGAGGTGAAAGCATGAGTAAATATCTCTGGATAGACTGTGACCCGGGTGTAGATGATGCGGCTACCATTCTTTTAGCGCATCAATCTCAAAAATTTCAACCCATAGGCATCAGTACCGTGGCAGGCAATGCCACTCATCGACACACCTTCGACAATGCAAGACGTTTGGTTCATCTTATTCCTGCCGATACACCAGTTTATCCCGGAGCGGAAAAACCACTGATACGAGAATTAACCACAGCGCCTTATGTTCACGGCGTGGACAGTCTAGGCGGAATCCAACTGCCTGCGTCCGAATCCGAAAAAACCACCGAATCTAAAAAAGCATGGGATGCTCTTTACGAAGCCCTTTGTCGGTACGGCGACGATTTGGAAGTTTTGGCAATCGGTCCGTTGACCAATATCGCCATCGCTTTAGCCAAATATCCGGATTTCGCTCAAAGATTAAAACGACTTATCATCATGGGCGGTGCCGCTAAGGGCGGAAATTACACTCCCGCAGCGGAATTCAATATTTATGTGGATCCGGAGGCGGCGGAAAAAGTTTTTATGTCTGGTATTCCGATTTTCATGTTCGGCTTGGACGTCACCTTGCAAAGTTATTTGACGGAGGAAGACTTAGATGCCTTGGAAAATCAGTCCTCCCCCCAAGCTAAATTTATGGTGGACTGTTTACAGCTCTCCAAAGAATTTGCCAAAACAAAGAATCTCAAAGGCGTTCCCCTCCATGATGTTTGCACCCTTCTGTATTTGGAAAAGCCGAAACTTTTTTCTTTCAAAAAAGCTTGGGTTCGCGTGGAAACCGGGGGAGAAATCACCCGGGGCAAAACCGTTACGGATCTTTATAGCGACAAACAAATGGAACCGAAAAATACACAAGTGGCTTTAGTAGTTCGCCGCGAGGATTTTGCTCAATTATTTTTAGAGATGATGAATCGATATTCGAAAGGATCATTATGCAAGCACATTTACATTTAGAAAATTTAAATATTCCCTATGCCCTTCTGCCCGGTGACCCGGGACGTTTGGAGCATATAAAAAAATTTTTAACCGATGTGGAAGAATTGGCTTACCATCGTGAATACCGCAGCCTCCGAGGAAAATATAAAGAGATGCCCGTCTTGGCTTTATCTACAGGTATCGGAGGTCCTTCCGCGGGTATTGCCCTTGAAGAATTAAAAAATATCGGCGTCCGATACGCCATTCGCATCGGCAGCTGCGGCGCACTGCAAAAGGACATTCCCTTGGGAGAACTCATCTTGGCGGAAGGCGCCGTAAGAGAAGAAGGTACCCCAAAAATGTATGTCCGAGAAAACTTTCCCGCCGTCGCAAACTTAAATTTATTATCCACTATGAAACAAACCGCTGAAGAGCTTGGTTGCCCCCATCGTTTAGGCATTATTTTAAGTCATGACAGCTTCTATATGGATACGGAAGTGGAAGAAAGCGCCTATTGGTCTTCCAAAGGCGTTCTGGGAGCGGACATGGAAACAGCCACCCTTTATACCATAGGACGCCTACGTAAAATATGCTGTGCATCCATCTTAAACAACGTGGTTCTCTACGGACAGGACACCTCGGAAAGTATTGGCGACTATGCACAAGGCGAAAGCCTTACCGCCTTCGGTGAAAAAAATGAAATTCATCTGGCGCTGGAAACCTTTTATTGTATTTATCAAAAACAAAAATAGCAGAGTTGGAGGAAATCCTTCAACTTTATTATTTATCAAAAAAAAAGCAAGAATTCTTATCGGAATATAAGGATTCTTGCTTTAAAAATTCTTTTGTATCCGCCTTTAATTCTATTTCAATGATATTCATTTTATTTTTTAGATATCGAAAATCCCATCATGCATAAAAGGCAAGGATAAATACACCGTTTCAGGGTCGGAGTCCTTCTGAACGCGGCCATGAACAGGACCAGGTCGATATTGAAAATAAAGCCGAGCCATCGTTCCCCTATAGAGGTTATTCTCTTTTTTGATTGAAAGACTTTTAACCGTTCCCAAATCAACAGCGGAAGGAAGAGAAAAAGGATAATCGCTGAATAGACCAATTTTTCCTGTCTATAAAAAATGACTAAACTTATCCACCACAGTTCGCTGAGAATGAAAAAGAGCAAAAGATATCTTTTCTCTTTCATTCATCATTCCCCTTTTTTTATTTTAATGCGTATACTCTACGATATAACTTACAGTCTCCTCACCAAGATATCCGGTAAAATTACTTACGCTATAAAAATATGTGATCACCTAATATTGAATACCATCTTAATTTTGGAATTTTAATTATTTTTTACGACATGCTTAAAATATTTTGTAAAAAATTTTAAAGCGGGTCATCTCATTTATCCTATATTCATCTCCGTTTTTATACCTTTGAAATTTTTGATATCTCATCATTTCCCTCCCTAATTGTATTTTATTAAATTCATTATACCTTAATTTTAATACCTGTTCTGTTCGAATTGTAAAATAAACAATTCGAAAATGTAATGTAATAAGACAACCGTGACAGAAACAATAAAAGAAAGAGAGAGCCTTTGATACAATGGTTTCAACGAAAAAACAAGTATCCATCAAAAAGAAGCTCCTTCATGAAAATCCTAGCAGAAGAAATAAAAGTTCGGCAAAGGTTAGAATATACACTAAAAAACAGAATAACAAGAGCCGCAAAGAAATATCATGCCTACAGGCGGTTTATATATAGGCAACTGAAAAAATAGGATGGAACAGTACGAAGTTCGGTTCTGAAATTAAGAAGACCTGAGAAAAACAGCTCAACTGCACATACAAAAGCAGAACTGGATTTGATAAAACGTATGCTAAAAAGGAACGGAAACTATGGTTTGAAGTGTATGGAAGATGCCAAAAATAGGAATGAGTATAAGCGTAGTTTTGAAAGCATGTGAAAGACAAATAAGGCAAAGTAAAACACAAAAAGAGTTCTATGAGCTATCACCGAATCGTATGGAACATATCTATAAGATAAGGTGCAGATAGATATAAAATATATCCCGGATGAGTGTGCTCAATTTCCTTTCTCTATGAACAGATATGATCAGAATATAGCAGAAAAGCGAGTCCTGAAAATAGTCAAAGAAAAGAGCACCTACGAAACCGACAAATACCTAAAGAACTGGAGCGAAAAATGGGATTTCCGATACGTATGATACAACTCGACAACGGGACAGAATTTGTCAATGATGGAGATAGAACAAGAAGGGTATTAGGATTTAGAACACCAAATGAAATGGTAGAAAATTATTTTAAGAATGTAGCTTAGACTTAAATCGGATGGCTTTGTCACATATGTTTGGCAACCCTAGATATAAACTATTTTATTCACTTAAAACCTGTTGACTAAAATTAAAATTCATGATAATATACCATTGGTATATACCGATGGTATATAGATATGGAGGGATTTAATGAAAATATCAGAAACACAACAAAAAATATTAAAAGTCGGCAAACGGGAGTTTTTGGAAAAAGGCTTTAAGGATGCGTCCCTTAGAAAAATTGTAGCGGAAGCGGGATTTACAAAGGGAGCTTTTTACGGATATTACCCGGACAAGGCTGCTTTGTTTGAAGCACTTGTTTCCGATGCAGCAGACGGCTTAATCGAGCAATTCAGAGCTGCTCAGGATGCACATTTTGATTTAATCTCTGAAAATAAGACTGATGAGAGCCGGAAGTTATCTACAAAATATCTTCTGCATTTTGTGAATTATATTTATGATCATTTTGAAGAATTCAAACTTGTCATTTGTTGCTCCGAAGGTACGAAATATACAGATTATATTCACGAACTTGTAGAATTGGATGTATCTCGTACAGAAAAATACTATGCTCTCCTCAAAGAAAAAGGGAAAATGACAGGAAATGTCAGTCATGAGCTTCATCACATGATTACCAGTGCATATTTTACAGCTGCATTTGAAACAGTCGTTCATGATATGACGAGAGAACAAGCCATTGAATATGTTGAAGAACTTGCCATTTTTTTTAATTCCGGATGGGACGGACTTTTAAGTCTTACATAAACCTTAAAAATTTTTGCATTTCGGTTAGTTGAATCTAACACTTTTGTTTAGAAAGGATGTACCTGATTATGAAAAAGAATGAAAATGTATTACTGACAAGAGATTATATTTCTATAGGTGTTTTTTCACTCATTTACTTTGTTATTGCCTTTGTGATCGGCGGTATCGCACAGATGACGCCTGTCACTTTCCCGTTTATGCCAATGATAGTCGCTTTATTTGCAGGCAGCGTTTTTATGTTATATACCGCTAAAATACCGAAGCGAGGTTCGCTCTCTATCCTTGGTATACTTGCCGGGATCTTGTTATTTGTTACCGGTATGTTTTGGATGATGTCGGTATTCTTCATCGTATTCGGATTTATTGCGGATTTCATTTGCCAGGCAGGAAATTTCAAATCATTCAGAAGAAATTTACTTGCATATTGTATATTTGCACTGTCTCCAATGGGTGCTTATATCCCTATGGTTATAATGCCTGCACAGTTTGATGAATTTATGCGCAAAAAAGGAGATGTTTCTTCTTTTGAAGGAATCATCAATGCTATCAGGGTAAATTGGTGGGTTATCCCTCTAATGATTTTGGGAACAATTATTTGTTCTATCATTGGAGGTTTTATCGGTAAAAAGTTATTGAAAAAGCATTTTGAAAAAGTGGGGATTATATAGATGGTTTTCGATCCTAGAACAAAGCTGCTAATCTTGTCAATAACCAGTATTTCTGTTTTCCTGAATGAAAGTATCGTCATAGAATGCCTTTTTACAGCAATCCCCGTATTCTTACTCTTACAGGCAAAAGAGTTTCGGACTGCTTCAAAATACGGAATTCTCTTTATCGTGTTATTGATGGTACAACTGTTTGTGATATTAAAATTACCCGTTACGATCGGAGGCGTCATATATATGTTTGATGTCTATATAAGAAAACTGATTCCTTGTTTTATGCTTGGCGCATTTTTAATACGCACGACAAAGGTAAGTGCTTTTCTCTCTGCACTCAGTCGATTGCATCTGTCTAAAGGTTTTACGATTGCACTTTCCGTCACGTTGCGATACTTTCCGACAATGACCGAGGAATGGGGTTATATTAAGGATGCCATGGCACTTCGCGGGATAAGCGCTTCTTTTTCGGGGACCTTACGTCATCCTGTAAGAATAATGGAATATGTGTATGTACCGATGCTGGTATCTGCTTCCAAAATCTCTGATGAAATCACACAGGCCGCTATCACAAGGGGCATTGATCATGTAGGAAAACGCAGTTGTATAGAGAAAGTTTCTTTTTCAATTTGGGATGCTCTGATTATAGTGATATATATAGGGATTATTTGTATGCTATTTTTTGATTTTCTACGAGGAGGTGTATTTCCGTGATTGAATTTATACAGCTCTCTTTTTCCTACAAGGATCTGGAAAAAGGCTCCCTGCGGAAATTACACTTAAAGATTCCAAAGGGGCAATGCGTTCTTCTATGCGGTGCATCCGGATGTGGAAAAACGACTCTTACAAGGTTAGTGAATGGACTGATTCCCCATTTTTTTGAAGGAAAGATTTCAGGCAAAGTAACTATCAAAGGAATGAATGTTGCCGAGACTGAAATTTCAACTCTTTCCGATAGCGTCGGTACGGTTTTTCAAAATCCCAGAACGCAATTTTTTAATACGGATACAGACAGTGAAATTGTTTTCGGGCTGGAAAACAGAATGCTTGAGCCTGAAGAATTAAAACAGCAGCTTGAAAGGGTTGTTACAGATTTGCATATAGAAAAATTAAGAGGCTGCAGTATTTTTGACCTTTCCGGAGGAGAAAAACAAAAAATTGCATTTGCATCTGTATATGCTGCAAATCCGGATATTTTTGTGTTGGATGAACCCTCATCCAATCTGGATTTTCATTCCGTGCTCGAGCTGAAAAATCTGATAGAAAAAATAAAGCGGCAGGGAAAAACGATTATCATTGCCGAACACCGCCTGTGGTACTTAATAGATATTGCGGATAGAGTCATCTTAATGGAGGACGGTCAAATTCTCAAGGATATGAGTATGCAGGATTTTTGCAGTCTTCCTATTAAACAGATACAAAATATGGGACTTAGGTGTCGAAATTTTTCTGAAATCGAAACAAATATCAATGGTAAAAAATTTTCTGAACACACCTTAGAGCTGAAGGATATTCATGTCAAATATGGAAATCATATCGTCTTGCGAAATATTTCTTTCACCGCAAATGGCGGAGAAATCGTCGCAATTACCGGTGCAAACGGAGCAGGAAAAACGACACTGGCACGTACTATATGCGGACTGTTAAAACAAAAATCGGGAAATATATTTATAAACGGTAAAAATTTAACTGCAAAAGCACGCATTAAAAAATCTTACATGGTAATGCAGGATGTCGGACATCAACTTTTTACAGATAGTGTAAAAACCGAATGCACACTTGGAACGAAAACGAAAAATGAGTCTTATATTGATGAAATTTTATCGATGTTATCCCTTTCTGAATTGAAAAATAGGCACCCTCTAGCACTCTCAGGAGGACAAAAACAACGACTTGCAGTGGCAATCAGCTTGCTCTGTGATAAAGAAATTCTTATTTTCGATGAACCGACCAGCGGGCTTGACTTAAAAAGCATGCGAGAAGTGGGAACGATGATAGAGCGACTTTCCGAACAAGGAAAAATCCTTCTCGTCATTACACACGATATTGAATTTATAAAAACGATATGTTCCAGAGTTTTGCTTCTGTCAGGCGGTAAAATGATTGCTGATTTGAAGGATAAAGAAAAAGAAAATATCGAAAATTATATTTTAACAGGAGGGTATCGGAATGAATAATAAAAAAACATTACATCGCCTATTTGAATTTGCCGAGTCTTGCAAAGGTCTGCTGACAGGTTCAGTTGTCTTTGCTGTTCTTGGTGCAGGTTTTGGAATCATTCCGTATATTGCAGTTTCACGCATTATTATTCAAATATGTTCCGGCGACTATAGCTTGAAATCAATCATACCAATGGCGGTCATTGCTCTTTTGGGTTATCTTCTGCAGCTATACCTGTCAACCATATCTACTGTACGATCTCACAAAGCCGCATTTACTATATTAAAAAATATTCGTACTGCACTTACAAAAAAATTATCACGAGTACCTATGGGATTTGTCTTAGATACGCCTTCCGGGAAATTCAAAACTATAATCGTCGACACCGTTGAGAAATTGGAGCTGCCGCTTGCTCACATGATACCGGAGTTGACGGCTAATATTATGATTCCTGTCTTCATGTTGATTTATTTTATGTTTCTTGATTGGAGACTTGCGCTTATTGCTCTTGCAACCTTTCCTATCGGAATGCTCTGTTATATGGGAATGATGAAAGATTATGAGAAGCGTTATGCCAGAGTCATTAAAGCTGCCAAAGCTATGGATGCCGCTACGGTTGAATATATAGGGGGGATAGAAGTAATCAAAGCTTTTAATCAAAGCAACGATTCTTACCGCAAATATACAGAAGCGGTAAAGGAGAATGAAAATTCTAAATCGGAATGGTTCAAAAAAACAAATCCATACTATGCGGCAGGTATTGCAATAGCCCCCTCCAGTCTGATCGGAGTTCTTCCTGTCGGAAGCTTATTCTACATAAACGGAAGCATAAGCGCAGGCAGTTTTATATCCTGCATTATTTTATCCTTAGGGCTGATCGCTCCGCTTATTCAGGCATTGCGATACACAGACAGCCTTGCTATGGTAGACGCCACCGTTAAAGAAATCGGCAGCCTTTTGGATACGGAAGAAATGAAACGCCCGGAAGAACGGGTGCGGCTTGATGGAGAGAACATAGAGTTTTCAAATGTCTCCTTCTCTTACAACAATGTAGAGGTTTTGCACAACATTTCGTTTACGGCTTACGCAAATGAAATGACAGCTTTGGTCGGACCGTCGGGATCAGGCAAGTCCACTGTTGCACGATTAATCGCATCTTTCTGGGAAGCAGGAAGCGGAACCGTGAAAATAGGCGGTATGGATGTACGGAACATCTCTTTTTCACAGATTATGGGACATATTGCGTATGTTTCGCAGGACAATTACCTGTTTCATCTTTCTATACGAGAAAATATAAGAATCGGGAAGCCTGACGCTACGAACAGAGAAATCGAAAATGCAGCAAAAAAAGCGGCATGCCATGATTTTATTACATCACTTCCAAATGGGTATGATACCGTCGCGGGAGACAGCGGAAGCAATCTTTCCGGAGGAGAAAAGCAGCGCATCGCTATTGCAAGAGCCATATTAAAGGACAGCCCCGTTGTCATTTTAGATGAAGCCACAGCATTTACAGATCCTGAAAATGAGTCGGTCATTCAGCACTCTATAAGCAAACTTGTAACGGGAAAAACGCTGATTGTAATTGCACACCGTCTCTCTACTATTATATCCGCCGATAAGATTATCGTCATGAATGAAGGAAATATAGAAGCTGAAGGAAAACATATGGAGCTTATCCAAAATTGTGCTTTATACAGAGAACTTTGGGATGCACATATCAGCACGATTGATACGAAGGAGGTGTCCGCATGATTCAGATGTTCAAACGACTTTTGGATTTTTCCGGAACGGAAAGAAAAAAATTGATTTTATCGTTTATCTTTCATATGTGTAATTCCGTATTTGAGATGCTTCCTATTATGGCTGTACTTACGGTGCTAAACGGAATACTGTTGTCGCTCTCAAGTGGTTTCATGCCGGTTGAAACGATATGGATATCCTTTGGAATTATGCTTTTAAGTGTTTTCGGGCGCATTCTCTTTACGAATTTTTCCTCTGTAAAAAGAACCCTTGGAAGTTTTTCTATGTGTTCCAAATGGCGCATGGAACTTGGGGAAAAACTAAAACGCGTACCCATGGGATATTTTAACGAGCACCGACTTGGAGATATTACAGCGGCAGTTACTACAACGCTCGGGGATCTGGAAACCAGTGCAGTTACCGTTATGGAAGCGGTGGCCGGAGGATTTATCCATGCCATAGTAATAGGAATATGGCTTTTGTTTTATGAATGGAAAATAGGTGTTCTGATGTTTCTCGGACTTATTATTTCCCTTCTGATATATGCAAAAACACAGAAAGCCGGCATGAAGTATTCTCCGCGCAGGCAATCTGCACAAGCCGGACTTGTTACAGGTATTTTAGAATATATACAAGGGATGACTGTGGTCAAGGCATTCGGACTTGCCGATCGTTCAGGTAAATCTGTAGACGCTGCCATCAGCGAAAGTGCAGAAGCAAACATTGCATTAGAAAAAGTTTTTTCCGGTTTGGCGGCCGTCTTTCAAATGGTATTCAAGTTTGCCAGATTTGCGATCCTCGTTGTTGCGCCGTACCTGCTTATGAACGGAGAAACATCTCCCGAAAAATGCCTGCTCCTTATTGTCGCAAGCTTTATGATTTACACGACCGTAGAGCTTGCAGGAAGTACCGCTGCCGTTGCGAGAGTTGTGGATGCTTCTTTAGACAGATTGGAAACGGTATCAAAAATGCCGCTTCTGGACGAACACGGAACAGACATTACTCCAAAGGCATACGACATTACTATTTCAAACATTTCCTTTGCATATGATGAAAAGGAAATCATACACGATGTGAGCTTTTCTGTTCCTCAAGGGACAAGCTGTGCCATTGTAGGCCCCTCAGGTTCAGGAAAGACAACCCTTTGTAGTTTAATTGCACGCTTTTGGGATGTAAAAAATGGTGAAATTCTTTTAGGTGGCGTTAATGTGAAAGATTATACCTGCGACAGCCTTCTTAGGAATTTTTCCATCGTGTTTCAAAGGGTTTACCTTTTTGAAGATACCATCGAAAACAATATTCTTTTTGGAAAACCGCAGGCAACAAGAGAAGAAATGGTTTCAGCGGCAAAGAAAGCATGCTGTCACGATTTCATATCCGCACTTCCCGAAGGATACCAAACAAAGATTGGAGAAGGAGGTGCAACCCTTTCCGGCGGTGAGAAGCAGCGAATATCTATCGCACGAGCGATTTTAAAGGATGCGCCCGTTGTCATTTTAGATGAAGCTACGGCAAGTGTAGATCCTGAAAATGAACGGGAATTGCAACAGGCGATTGCGGAGCTGACAAAAAATAAAACGCTTTTGATGATCGCTCATCGCTTAAATACGGTGCGGGGAGCAGATCAGATTCTTGTTCTTGAGGATGGACGGATCGTACAAAAAGGGAAACATCAGGAGCTGATACAGCAAGAAGGACTTTACCGGCGATTTGTGGAAATCCGAGAAAATGCAATCGGATGGAAATTAGGAGGTCGGACATGACATACAAAAGATTTTACTTTGGGAAGTTGGATGCGCACATATTAAAGGATATCGATGCAGAGCATAAAACAAAAATGAAGTTCCTTATGAAAGAAATCAATCGAGGGACATGGACAGAAAAACAAAAAAAAAGACAAAAAAACAGCATAATCTCCAATATAGCCTTGTACCGATGCTTCATAGCTAAAGGTTTTTCAAAAAACGAAGCAAAAGAATTGGTAAAGGAGTATTCATTTTATATTGCTGAAAAGGCACATAAGCTTTTGAAAACATTTTTTCGTATCCCCGGTTTTTTCGGTCTGTTCCGTTTGTTTATGAAAAAAGGGATGTCGGGTGATGAAATTTGGGAAAGCAACATCCTATCGGATGGCGGTAGATACTATCGCGTTGATGTGCTTAAATGTCTTTGGGCGGATACCTGTGAATTTTTTGAATGCCCGGAGCTTTGTGAAATATTCTGTCTATGTGATCATATTGTATTCGGAAATATAGAAGGATTTGTATTTGAGCGAAGTCAGACACTGGGAATGAACGGCGAAAAATGTGATTTTTGTTTTATAAATGAGAAAGGAAAGAATTAAATGAATAAGGCTGAAAAACATCTGAGGGCTTGGGTTTTTCAAATAAAATCACTATTATGCTTCAAGACGCAAAGTCAATGGATTTTACTGATAATACCTTTGATGCGGTACTCTTTTGAAAATATGTAGAGAAACAGGATTTAAGGCTGTCTAAACCGAGATGCTTACTCAAGAGAAGTATTGGAATCTCCTTATGATGCTTAGGTATCGAACGATGCCAACCTTTTTCGTTAAAGCAAAAAAGTAATACTTGTGGAGGAAAACAAATGAACAATAAAAAAAACAAAATATTAAAATGGGAAATAAAAGATGTAATTACTGTGGTTCTGTTGAGTTTCTTTCTTATTCTTATCCAATTTCTTGTAAATATGGTATGTATGGCAAATCATTTTGTCAGTATGGTTTTGTCAATCGGCTTTACCATGCTCTTATGCGCACCGATCTATTATCTGCTTTTGTGTCGGGTAAGAAAACATTTTGTTACCCTTATTTATATGAGCATCGTAGGTATGATTTATATGCTGATGGGGAACTGGTATCTTCTCCCCTATTTTGTTGCTGTCGGTATAATATGCGAAGCTGTCTTGTGGAAAGATTGCTCTGAAAGAAATCCAAAACAAATTACAGTGGCGTGGGTAATTTCCAGTCTTTTATATAACGGTGTCAATTTACTGCCGATCTGGTTTTTCTGGGAAACCTATTACAGCTTTGCAAAAAACAGTGGAATGGATCAAAATTATATAGACTCGTATATCCACTACTATAAGACTCCCGGATGGATTCTCTTCATTATCATTTTTACCACGGTATGCGGGCTTATGGGCAGTCTGATAGGCAAAAAAATCATTGGAAAGCACTTCAAAAAAGCGGGACTTTTATGATAAAAGAAGTTTCATTTGCTGTCATCACTAAAATCTGGGGATTCTTTTGTGTGCTGATAGCCGTTTCTCTGGGAAAAGATGTCATCCTCAGTTGTATCCTTACGATTACCGCTTTTTTACATCTTGTTATACAAGGAAAATGGAAAATGGTATTTAATTACGGCATATTCTATATATTGCTGTGGATTTTGCTCTACGCCATACAACACCGCGGACTTCATATGGTGATTTTTTCGGAATTTTATGTACTGATGCTTTGGAACCTTTCACCTGTCATTTTAATATCGTGGGATTTGATTACAACACCGCCCGGAAAAATTTCAGCGTTCCTAAGCGGCATTCACATTCCGACATCTATTATTCTGGGTGTACTTGTAGTATTCAGATTTTTTCCTACCATGAAATCGGAGCTAAGGAATGTGTACCTATCTATGAAAAATAGAAATTTGACAGGTATTAAACAGATATTGAAAGCACCTGCAAGAAGCTGCGAATATGTACTGATCCCCCTTCTCGTCAGAATTTTGATGTTAGCCGATCAGCTTTCCGTTTCAGCTATTGCAAGAGGCGGAGAATCGCCGGGAATAAGAAGCAGCTACTATGAAAGCAAGGTTAAAATAACGGATATATCGATAATGATTTTATGGACAGCTTCGGTATTGGGTTATTTGTGGATCGGAGGCAGCAAGATATGATCGAATTAAAGAATGTTTCCTTTCGATATTCTGACAGCAACCACGGCGTGACGAATATAAATTTAACGATAGAATCCGGTGAATGCGTGGTTCTTACAGGAAAATCCGGATGCGGAAAAACAACCATTACAAGACTTGTCAACGGTCTTGCTCCAAAATATTACAAGGGAACAAAAACAGGCAGTATACGAATTGCAGGAAAAGATATTGAAATAATGCCGTCCTATGATATCGGCAGAGCTGTCGGCAGCATATTTCAAGACCCGCAAAGACAGTTCTTTTCGTCGGAGCTTGAGGGCGAGATAGCGTTTGGCTGTGAAAATTACGGTTTCTCAAAATTTGACATTCAAAAGAGAACAAAGGATGCAATTCATAGGATGGGTTTGGAAAGCATAGGAAATATATCCTTGGATTTACTTTCAAGTGGTGAAAAACAACGAACAGCAGTAGCTTCCGTATATGCTATGTATCCGCAGGTTTTTGTGTTTGATGAACCGACCGCAAATTTGGATAAGAACGGTATCATTCAAATGAAAAATATTCTTGTGGAATTAAAGAAATCGGGATACACATTGCTCATTGCCGAGCATCGTATCAGTTGGATAGGGGAACTTGCCGACAGGTATTTATATATGGAAGACGGGCAAATACAGAGGCAATATTCGCCCTCGGAGTTTAGTGCAATGAATAACTGTGAACGCATTTCAAAGGGACTTCGTTGTATTGCAGATATACCTTTTTCAAAACTGATTGCCCCGTCTCAAACAGATAGTATTGCAATTCAAGGAGAAAAGATATCTCTCAAAAAAAATAAAAAGCAAATATTAAAAAATGTGGATATTTTTGCGAATGAGAAAAGCATCACTGCTATTACAGGAAGTAACGGTACCGGAAAAACCAGCCTAGCTTTAATCTTGAGCGGACTTGAGAAATTAAAAGAAGGCAGTATTTATCTTCATGGTGAAAACGTAGGTCACAGAAAGCTTAGCAATAATATTTATTACTGCTCAAATGACACAGGTACACAATTTTTCACTGAAAGTATTTCAAAGGAACTTTTGCTAGGAACAGAATACGGTGTAGAAAATTTAGAAATGACAAAAAATTTGCTCAAGAATATGCATCTGTACGACTATAAAGATTCCCATCCGGCTTCATTATCAGGGGGACAAAAGCAACGACTTGCAGTATGCTGTGCGCTGCTATCAAGTAAAAATATTTTGATCCTTGATGAACCGACCAGTGGTTTGGATGCCGAAAACATGTTTTTGATTGCAAAGGCATTAAAAAATGCTGCAAAAAAAGGAAAAACAATTTTGGTAATCACTCATGATGAGGAATTTATGAATGCTTGCTGTGAATACAGAATAAATATAGACAAAATATAGAACGAAAGATTAAGGAGAGTTTTATAATGGATGTTCGTGATAAATTACTTTTGGAAAACCCTTGGAAATTAATGATTTGTCTTAGCTTACCTGCAATTTTAGGTCAACTAATCGTAGGCTTATATGCCTTCGTTGATTCCATCTATGTTGGACAAATGGTGGGAACGGATGCCATGAGTGCAGTTTCTGCGGCCTCTCCGTTTGTATTGATAAATAATGCGATTGCAGTTCTGTTGGGGATAGGCTCGGGCTCTGTACTTTCTCGAGCAATCGGAAAAAAAGATCAAGAAACCGTTGATAAGATTATAGGAAATCTTACTTTCTTGGTAATTATTTTATCATCAGCAGTTATGGTTATCGGTATTGTATTCGCTCCTGAATTTTTGCGTTTATCCGGTGCCGGTGGCGATATTTTAGAAATGGGTATTTCTTATTTAAGAACAGTATATCTTGGATCCATATTCGTAAATTTTATGCAAGGCGCAAATATGGTAATTCGGGCAGAGGGTCGCATGGGAATTGCAATGGGAATCATGGCGGCTGGTGCCATTCTGAATATTATATTGGATCCGATATTCATTTTGCTTATGCCATCTCGAGGACCGCAAGCCGTTGCAATCGCAACTGTAGTTTCTCAAATCATTCAGGCTTTGGTCACTTTACTATACTTCTTGAAGAAAAGCCCGGTGGTTCGCTTTCATGGGGTAAAACCTGCAAAAGATTTATTACCTGAAATCTTTTCTGTGGGAATGAGTGCTATGCTTATGCAGCTTATGATGCTGGTTCAAATGACAGTTGTATACAATACGGCGGTGCATTTTGGCGGAGAAAAGCAAATAGCTCTTATGGGAGCCGCTCAAAGAGTTATGCAGCTTGCATTTGTTCCGATATGGGGCATGAGTCAAGGAATGCAGCCGGCTGTCGGAACAAATTTCGGAGCAAAAAAATATATACGAGTTAAAAAGCTTACGAATGTATTTATTGTAGGTTCTACTTGTCTTGCCGGATTTTTCTTTGCGATAATCGAATTTTTTTCAGCGCAAATATTATCTGCATTTATTACCGATTCATCTATTATAAGTTTAGGTCTATCTAATTTTCGACTTATGTACTGCATATTCCCTACTTATGGAGTACTCATAATGACAGTTACTTATTTTCAGGCTATCGGGAAAGCAAAACAGGCAGGAATATTGGTTGTACTAAGGCAACTTGCACTTATAGTTCCTTTAGTGCTGATATTGCCTCGTTTACTAAATGGAAATGTTCTCGGAGTATGGCTGGCATTGCCTTTAAATGACATCATTATTATTTTAATTGCAATGATGTTGCTGATTGGTGAATACAAGCACCTTATTCAGCTTTCACAAGGAATAAGAAAAATAGGAGACGGAGAACTGTCATGAAGAAAATTTTCATTTTGAGTTGTTGCATTTCTCTTGCCTTTGTCATTTTGTTTCCGCACTCCTTTGTTTTTGCTTCGGAAGCGCCGCCCGCTTATGAATGTATTATTGATCAGGTTGCGGAGGCATATGTGGGTAAAAGTGTTCCGGGAGCATGTGTTATTATATCTGAGCACGGAGAAATTGTGTTTTCAAAAGCCTATGGATATGCCGATTTGGAAAACAATATACCTATGGACCCTGAAAATACAGTTTTTGAATGGGGCTCAATATCGAAAACTTTTATATGGGTCAGCGTAATGCAACTAACTGAAGAAGGAAAAATTGATTTGAATGCAGACATCCGCAACTATTTACCAAAAGATTTTTTGAAAAATTTGCATTATCATAAACCTGTTACAATGCTTCACCTCATGAATCATACGGCAGGTTTTGAGGAACAGCTTATTAACCTTCGTTATTTCAAGAAAGAGCAGGAGCTTCCATTAGCTGAAGTCTTATCCTCACATCAACCTGAACAGATATTTTTACCGGGAGAGATCAGTGCATATTCTAATTGGGGTGCTGCATTAGCTGGGTTTATTGTAGAAAGAGTAAGCGGTCAAAATTACAAAGAGTATGTAAATGAACACATTTTGAAACCTTTGGGTATGAACAATACATCGATAGGTCCATTTCAGAATGATAATCCTAAGATTCTGGAAAGAAAAGCAATGGGCTATTCTTTTTCTGAAAAGGGGTTTAAAAAGGAGCCGGACATGTATTTAAGAATGTATCCTGCCGGTGGAATGAACGGCTCAGCAAAGGATTTATTGAATTACGCACAAGAACTGGCTAAAAATCATAAAGAAAGTAATCTATTGTTTGATAATCCACACACTAAAAAAGAAATGTTTACAGAAACATACCGCTCCTATGGTGCAGATTCCGGCTTGTCTCACGGATTCTGGCAATATGCAAATAATTCGGAAATGATAGGGCATGAAGGCGGAACATATGGATTCAAAACACAAATATGGGTAGAACCCCAAAACGAAAGAGCGGTTTTAATATTGACAAATGTAATGGAAACCGAGTTTTGCTCAGAAGTAATGAAAAAAATTGCATATAAAGAAAATACTAAAAGTAAAACAGAAGTGTCTTCAAATCTCAATATGTTAGAAGGAGACTATCTTCCTGCACGTTCTGCATTGAAAAATGTCGGAAAAATACAGGGAAAAATGCAAATGATTTCCATTAAGATGACAGATAACAATCAACTTTGTCTCACTATGCCATTTGGAGATAAAAAACAATATTATGAACAAATAGGTTCTAATATTTTCTTTTGTAAGGATGCGAATCCGGAAGAAAAAATACTTGCCTTTAAGATAACTGACGGCAAAGTATATTCCATGAGTTTTAGATTAGCTCATGATTATATTCCTGCTACTAAGACACAGGGAAAAGTAGGATTCGTAATCAGTTTTGGAATTTATGTTTTAGCAACAATATTGTTTTTAATATTACTGATAGTGCAATCTATTTCAATTTTACGAAAGCGGAAGAATTGCACGCAACCTCGTATGTTGCTATACATTTCCGGAACTATACTTGGGACATCCGGAATTGTAGGAATAATCCATTGGTTTTCAATATATGAGATTCTTGCTCATGAACTTATGTTTATTGCTATCGCTGGATGGTGTTTTTGTATCATAGGAATTTTATGCGGAGTATACACGTATTTCAAAGAAAAAAACTTCAAAAATTTCGGATTGTTGTCAGTATTTATTACTCAGCTTTTTTCGGCATATTCTCTTGGATTTCTAACTATTGTCTAAATAATATGTAGCTATGAATAAGTGAAGTTAATTTTATAACGTGTGTTTTGAGATGATATAAAGATAAATAAAAGACAATGGTTACTCTGCCCTATCTGCAGAAAAACACAATTACAACTTAGAAAAGATACGGAGTTAAAAAACTTCCCACCGTTCTGCCCGAAATATAAACAGGAAATTTTAATCAATGTCAAACAATTTAATGTATCAGTCATCAAAGAGTCAGACGCAAAGACACAGAGCCGGTGATTCACAGTCATAAAACTGTAATCGCCGGTTCCTTCTATGTAGGAATAAAGGTGTGCGAAGCAAAGTATATAAAACCGCCGTTTTTATTTCATAGATAAAGATGTGGATCGTCTAATTCAATCATGGTTTGTGAAAATACGGTATCAAAGGAGGTTTCCTCGTGTTTATTTTTTGCTATCTTAAATTCGAGCTACATTCTGTTTCCGGGTTTCCATACTTTTATAGATGAATCGTTAATTTATATCCATATAACTATCTTTTCATGTCCGATCCCGACTGCCTTGTATAGCCGGGTTTTTTTGTACTTTCAAAAACTCTTTTCAAAAAATTCACTTTTCTTTGGCAGCTTTCAGCTCTCCATTGTTGAGGGGGTGTGAAAGAAAAATTTCTATCCGCTTGCCCGACTGCAAAAGGAAGCGAATACCATGAATCTGAGCGGACTAAATGGC
>KI259811.1 GCA_000467935.1 Peptostreptococcaceae bacterium oral taxon 113 str. W5053 | reverse complement strand
ACAAATATTAACAAGGTCTATGACCCGACTTGCGGCAGCGGAAGTTTGTTACTACAGATGAAAAAGCAATTTGATGAACATATTATAGACGAAGGATTTTTTGGGCAGGAAATCAATATGACCAACTTTAACTTAGCTCGTATGAATATGTTTCTTCATAATGTGAATTACAATAATTTTTCGATTAAAAGAGGAGATACCTTAATCAGTCCTTTACATAGAGATGAAAAGCCTTTTGATGCCATTGTTTCAAATCCTCCGTATTCAATCAAATGGGTGGGAGATGCGGATCCGACTTTGATCAATGATGAGCGATTTGCGCCGGCGGGAAAATTGGCACCGAAATCCTATGCGGACTATGCCTTTATTATGCATTCATTATCGTATCTCTCGAGCAAAGGGAGAGCGGCTATCGTGTGTTTTCCGGGTATCTTTTATAGAAAAGGTGCTGAAAAAACGATTAGACAATATCTTATAGAGAATAATTTTATTGATTGCGTTATTCAACTTCCGGAAAATCTTTTCTTCGGAACGTCCATTGCAACTTGTATTTTAGTGATGGCAAAAAATAAAACAGAAAACAAGATCCTGTTTATCGATGCAAGTAAAGAATTCAAGAAAGAAACAAACAATAATATTTTGGAAGAAAAAAATATAAGTGCAATAGTAGAAGAATTCAGAAACAGAACAGAAAAAGAATATTTTTCAAGATATGTGGATAGAGCAGAAATTGTAGAGAATGACTATAACCTTTCCGTTTCCACTTATGTGGAAAAAGAAGATACAAGAGAAGTTATTGACATAAAGGTTTTGAATAAAGAAATTGAAGAAACGGTTAAGAAAATAGATAAGCTTAGAGCTTCCATAAATGAAATTGTAAAGGAGCTTGAAGATGAGTGAAGAAACAGAAAAGATGCATGGAGAGGTTGTCATATATACTGCTGCTGATGGAAATACTAAGATAGATGTTAATTTTATTGATGAAACGGTATGGTTATCACAACAGCAGATGGCAGAGTTATTCAAAACATCAAGGACAAATATTGTAGAACATATAGGAAATATTTATGATGAAGGTGAGCTGGATAAAAACTCAACCTGTCGGGATTTCCGACAGGTTCGAAAAGAGGGAAATCGTAATGTTTCAAGAGATATTCCATTCTATAATTTGGATATGATAATATCACTTGGCTATAGGGTAAAATCCAAAATTGCTACTGACTTCAGAAAGTGGGCGACCGAAAGGCTGAAAGAATATATAATCAAAGGCTTTACAATGGATGATAAACGCCTGAAAAATTTGGGCGGAGGTTCATATTGGAAAGAACTATTAGAGAGAATTCGCGATATTCGTTCATCAGAAAAAGTCATGTACAGACAGATTTTGGACTTATATGCAACAAGCATAGATTATAATCCTAAAAGTAGAGAATCCATAGCCTTTTTCAAAATGGTACAAAATAAATTACATTATACAGTTCACGGACAAACAGCGGCAGAAGTAATTTATAAAAGAGCAGACAGTGAAAAAGAATTCATGGGTCTTACTACTTTTACTGGGGATTTTCCAACAAAGAAAGATATAAGTATTGCAAAAAACTATCTTACGGAAGATGAATTAAAAATATTAAACAGACTTGTATCAGGATACTTTGAAATTGCAGAAATGCAAGCCATGAAACATAAGCCTATGTATATGAGTGATTATGTAGAAACTCTGGATAACATTCTTAAATCTACAGGGGAAAATGTGTTAAAAGATGCCGGTAAGATCAGTCATAAACAAGCAATGGAAAAAGCTCTTTTCGAATACCGAAAGTATCAGACTGAAAATCTTTCCCCTGTTGAAAAGGACTATCTTGCAGAAATTAAAAATATAGAGAAAATCGCAAAAAAGGGTGGAAAAGAAAATGAGTAAGATAGACGAACTGTTAAAAAATGAAAAAGTTGAATGGAAGAAAATCAAAGATGTTTTTGAGATAAGAAATGGATATACTCCATCAAAAAAGAACAAAGAGTTTTGGGAAAACGGCACTATTTCTTGGTTTAGAATGGATGATTTAAGAAAACAGGGAAAAATATTAAGGGATTCCAAGCAGCATATAACAGAAAAAGCTATTAAAGGTAAGGGTTTATTTCAAAGTGGAAGTATTATTTTAGCCACTACAGCCACTATTGGGGAGCATGCAATGCTAATTGCTGATTCACTAGCGAATCAGCGATTTACAAATTTTAACATTTGTAAATCGCTGAAGAATAAATTGCTTCCTAAATATGTGTTTTACTATTTTGATGTAATAGATGAATGGTGTAAACATCATACTAAAGTTTCAAGTTTTCCAGCAGTAAATATGGATGCTTTATTTGAACTTGATTTTCCAATTCCCTCCATCGAAACTCAAGAAAAAATTGTAAAAACACTTGACAAATTTACAAATTATGTTACTGAATTACAGGCTGAATTACAGGATAGAACGAAACAGTATGAGTATTATAGAGATATGCTTTTAAGTGAGGACTATTTAAATAAGATTTCAGAAAAAATAGACGGATTGGAAAACAAAGGGTATCAAGTAAGATTTACTACTCTAGGTGAAATCGGTGTATTTACCAGAGGTAATGGTCTGCAAAAAAAAGACTTCATTTCAAAAGGGAAACCTGTAATTCATTATGGACAAATATACACTCAGTATGGGTTTGAAACTGATAGAACAATTTCCTTTGTAAGTGATGATATTTTTTCTAAATTAAAAAAAGCAAAGTTTAATGATATTTTAATTGCTACGACTTCTGAAAATATAGAAGATGTGGGGAAAAGCGTGGTTTGGCTTGGAAGTGAAGAAATTGGATTTTCGGGAGATATGTATAGCTATAGAACCGTTGAAAATTCTAAGTACCTTGCATATTATTTTCAAACAGCAGAATTTCAAAAACAAAAAGAAAAGAAAGTGACCGGAACAAAATTAATTCGTATACATGGAGATGATATGGAGAAGTTCTCAATACCAATCCCTCCAGTAGAAATTCAAGAAAAAGTAGTTGAAATCCTTGACAAGTTCCAATCTTTGCTTGCGGATACAAAAGGATTGTTGCCACAGGAAATTGAACAAAGGCAAAAACAATATAAATATTATCGTGAAAAACTCTTGACATTTGGTGTGGAAAGTGATAACACACACACACACACACACGAGTAATATCTTATAAATTTTTTGTATTATTAAAAGAAGCTGCGGATATTGTTGGAATAAAACTGTTTGGTGGTGAATGGAAGAGTTTAGGGGAAATTTGCGAATGCTATGATGGTACACATCAAACACCTAAATATACTAATGGAGGGATTCCATTTGTAAGCGTGCAAAATATAAAAAATATTTATGGAACAGATAAATTTATTTCAATTGAAGCATTTGAAGAGTATAAAGTTAAACCGGAAAAAAATGATTTATTTATGACCAGAATAGGAGATATCGGGACCTGTGCATTGGTAGAAAATAATAAAGATTTAGCTTATTATGTAACTTTAACTTTATTAAGACCAAATCAAAATATTATTTTGAGTAAGTTCCTAAAATATATGATTGAAAGTAATCATGGAAAAAAAGAGTTGGATAAAAGGACATTACACATGGCTAATCCAATCAAAATAAATTTAGGAGAAATTCCAAAATTAAGATTTTGTATTCCATCTCTCTCGGTTCAAGAATATATTGTATCTATTCTTGATAAATTTGATGTTCTTGTAAATGATATTTCTAAAGGGCTACCAAAAGAAATTGAATTAAGACAAAAGCAATATGAATACTATAGAGAGAAGTTGTTGAATTTTCCAAGAAATAATTAAAAAAATATAAATGGAAGGAGTAATTTAGATGTCGGAAGAAAAAGTAAAGTATAATACATCTACGATTGCCGAAATGACGGGTGGAATCATTTTAGCTAATTTTGAAAAAGATTTTCAAGTTAGAGAAACTTCCTATCAAAGTGAAGCGGAACTTGAAAGACAAATGATTGAAAACTTGATTTCACAGGGTTATGAGAGGTTTATAGTAAAGTCAAATGATGATTTATATTTAAACTTAAAAAATCAAATTGAAAAATTAAATAAAGTTTCTTTTTCAGACGAGGAATGGTCTAGATTTTTAATTGAATATTTGGATGCTCCGAATGATGGGATGATTGAAAAAACACGAAAAGTGCAAGAAAATCATATCCATGATTTTATTTTTGACGATGGACATTTGAAAAATATTAAGATTATCGATAAGAAAAATATCCACAATAATTTTCTGCAAGTCACCAATCAAGTGTACGGCGAAGGGAAAAGCCGAAATCGTTATGATGTGACAATTTTGGTAAACGGATTACCGCTTGTGCATATAGAACTGAAAAAAAGAGGCATGAATTTACATGAAGCCTTTAATCAAATTCACAGATACAGCAAAGAGAGTTTTAATAGTGAAAATTCCTTATACAAATATGTTCAGATATTTGTTATTTCCAATGGAACTTATACCAGATATTTTGCCAATGCAACAGCACAGAATAAAAATAATTATGAATTCACCTGTGAATGGGCAGATGCTAAAAACAAGGTGATTTGTGATTTGGAGGATTTTACGAAGACGTTTTTTGAAAAGCGTGTCCTTCTTGAAGTGCTTACAAAATACTGTGTTTTTGATGTGAATAACACATTGCTGATTATGCGTCCCTATCAAATTGCGGCAACCGAACGAATTTTATGGAAGATAAAGTCAAGTTATGAGGCGAAAAAAGCCGGTAGACCCGAAGCAGGAGGTTTTATTTGGCATACGACAGGTTCCGGGAAGACGCTCACCTCTTTTAAAGCAGCAAGACTTGCTACAGCATTAGATTTTATTGATAAAGTATTTTTTGTGGTAGACAGAAAAGACTTAGACTACCAAACAATGAAAGAATATCAAAGATTTCAGCCGGATAGTGTAAACGGAAGTAAGGATACAAGGGAACTGAAAAGATGTATTGAAAGAGATGATAATCGTATTGTAGTTACCACAATACAAAAATTGAATGAATTTGTAAAGAAGAATCCGGTTCATGAAATTTATGATAAGCATTGTGTTCTTATATTTGACGAATGTCATCGCTCTCAGTTTGGAGATGCACAGAAGAATATAAGAAAATCGTTTAAGAAATATTACCAGTTCGGATTTACAGGAACGCCAATTTTTTCGGAAAATTCTCTTAAAGGAGATACGACTTCCGGTATATTCGGAGCGCAGCTTCACAGTTATGTGATTACGGATGCGATTCGTGATGGCAAAGTTTTAAAATTTAAGGTTGACTATAATAATATCACACCGAAGTTCAAAACGGCCGAGAAAGAGGAAGATGAAAAAAAATTAGCTAAACTGGAAAATAAAATGCTGCTCCACCCTGAGAGAATTACTGAGATTACAAAGCATATTCTTAAGATTTTTGATACAAAAACACATCGTAATGAGTTTTATGATTTGAAGCGTAGAAGACTTAATGGATTTAATGCAATGTTTGCTGTGCAAAGTGTTGAGGCTGCAAAATTATATTATGAAGAGTTCGAAAGACAACAGAAAAGTTTACCTGAAGAAAAAAGATTAAAAGTAGCTACTATCTACAGCTTTGCAGCCAATGAGGAACAAAGAGCAATCGGAGAAATATCAGAAGAGGATTTTGATGTTTCTGCTATGGAATTAACCGCAAAAGAATTTTTAGATAAGGTAATCACTGACTATAATAGTTACTTTAAGACCAATTTTTCTACCAATGGTAATGAATTTCAAAATTATTACAAGGATTTATCACTTAAAGTAAAAGAAAAACAAGTTGATTTACTTATTGTAGTAGGAATGTTTTTGACAGGCTTTGATGCACCTACATTAAACACACTATTTGTGGATAAAAACTTAAGATATCATGGTCTTATTCAAGCGTTTTCAAGAACAAACCGCATATTGAATAAGGTAAAAACATTCGGCAATATCGTTTGTTTCAGAGATTTGGAAAAAGCTACGCAGGATGCAATCAAGACATTTGGCGATGAAAACAGTGTAAATATTATTTTGGAAAAGAGCTATGAAGAGTATATGCATGGTTTTAAGGACGAAGAAACAGGAACGCTCATCAAGGGGTACATAGATATTTGTAATGAGATTATATCTAAATTTCCGGAACCGACCGAAATGGTATTGGAAAGGGATAAAAAAGAATTTGCACAGCTTTTTGGAGACCTACTGAAAGCAGAGAATATCTTAAGAAATTTTGATGAGTTTGAAAGCTTTGAAAAAATTATCTCCGACAGGCAGATGCAGGACATGAAAAGTGTCTATGTTGATATTAGAGAAAGTATTGTAAACTTTAAAAGGAATGAAAAATTCGAAGGTGAACAAATTGATTTTTCGGATGTGGAGTTTCAAATTGATTTGCTTAAAACGGATGAAATAAATTTGGATTATATCTTGGCGTTGATATTGGAAAAGTCAAAAGAAAATGATGATGTGGAAAGTTTAAAAGCGGAAGTTCGCAGGGTAATCAGATCAAGCCTCGGCACAAGAGCAAAAGAAGAATTGATTATGGATTTTATAAACAGCACAAGATTGTCCGAATTAAGAAATACCGATGATATTTTAGAGTCATTTTACGGATTTGCAAGAAAAGAAAAAGACAAAAAGATTAAAGGTCTAATTGAAGAAGAAAAGCTGAAAGCAGATTCAAAACGGTTTATAGAAAAGGCTATCAGCAAGGGCTATGTCGAATATGCAGGGGATGAGTTGGATCGTATGATTCCACCAACTTCACGTAGACAGGGAGCAAGGGAAAAGAAAAAAGAATCGGTATTGGAAAAGATACGAAAGATTGTGGAAGTCTTTGTTGGGATTTAGTTCATATTCATGGTTTTAGAATTGATTTAGATGATGCCGGACTGGTATCGTAAATAGGAGTGTGGTATCAAATGAAGTTAGGCAAATTGCCGGAAGTTGGTATTCGAGAACGCCGGAGTTGGGAGTATGAGTAATAAATATGTAAAATTAAATATCTTTCCAATGATTGTAGAGGGGTTATTTGTGTTAGCGTGCTTGTTGTTTCAAGGATATTATATATACATAAATTTTTTGTTTTATATAGTATTAGCAATGTATTTCCGTTTAAGAAAAGATTTTTCTATTAAAGAATGGTTGGATTCCGTAAAGAGGGGAAACACTTTTTGGAAGCAAGTTATGTTGACGATATTGTTCTTTGGTCTTGCTTTTATATGTACAAATGTTTTAGAGAATATGTTTCCACATCTTGATATGGGAATGGTTAATTTAAAGGTCGATAATTGGTTAAAGCTTATTCTATTTACAGGTTCTACAATAATACAATAGAAATTCAGTGTTTTTATTAAGAAGGATTTTGAATAAAGAGATATTTTATACTGTCTAAGATGAATACATCCTTTTTGAGGACTGATGAAATTATTATCGAGCATCTACATTGTTCTTGCCTAAAAATTTTTATATTGGATTTATAGAGGATGAGAAGATTAAAAAAATGGAATCAAAAGCGGTATATTTGGAAGAGAATTCCTTGAAATGGGAACGATAAATATTGATAGTACATATAAAGGAACAAATAGATATAATATTTGAGGTGGTACACTAATGGTAGTGCATTATTTTTTAGTCGGCATGAAAGAGAGCTTTTCATACGGTATAGTTCGAATAACAGTGCTTATATTTACGCTCTTGGCATGGATGATTATTTATCGAAGGCTATCGATGACGATTCAAAGTGGCGGTAGTTTTTGCTCATCCCATAAAATCGCAAAGGGGTTTTTTTATATTCACAGCGGAATTGTTCCCGGAAATCGAAAAATTTTGCTCAAGAATATAAATCAAGTTACCATTCATTTGCTGCGTGGCAGGGCGAGCGGTGGCGATAGATATCATATAGAGTTAGAGCTTAAGAAGGGAAGAAACAAAGCCTTCCTGGTAGGAAAATCCAACAGAACTGAAGGTGAGATGATCGAAATGCAAAAGCAACTCAAGAAAAATAAAGTAAAGGTAAACTATTATGATTATACAAGGAGATGGAGATAAAAATAGGTGAATCTCCGGTAGGGGAAGTATATTTTTTCGTAAAATTTGATGATGAATTTCAAGCTGATTCAGAACGTATTGTCGAGATTTATTAGCTTGTGGCAAAGTGGAGAAATCGATGCTCCAATTGATGATTATCCCGGTAAGGAAAAAACAGAGAAAAAAGAATTGGTTATTGGTGTGATTAAGAAGCGGGAAGTTGAAATAGGTAGGAAAGTAGAAGACGGTAATTGGTCTTATGTCAAGAAATAGTACAAG
>KI259810.1:2048-2486 GCA_000467935.1 Peptostreptococcaceae bacterium oral taxon 113 str. W5053 | reverse complement strand
GCCGATAGACCCTGCGATTTGTTGGAATACCGTTTGCAGATTTTGAGGATTTGCTTCATAGGCATTGCCCGGATTGGCGATTTGGCTTAAATAATTAAAGGTCGTCGTATTTGTTTCCAAACCGATGGAATAAATTACGATTCCATCTTTCTTTGCCGCTGCTGCTGCATTAATACCTGCATCAGGTCCATCCGTAGGTGCCCCGTCGGATAAAAGCACAATATATTTCTTTTTCGATTGACCTGTTTTTGCCAACTCATGTGCCCTCGTTATGGCTTCCCCTGTATTTGTATTTCCACCTGCAGACAAAGCATTAATCTTCTGTTTTAATGCCTCTTTGTCCTTGGTAAAGCCAATATCTTCCGTGACATCTCCCGGACTGGCATAAGAAATCAATGCAATTGACGTTTTGCTTTGATCTCCGTCCGCCAATAGGGT
>KI259810.1:0-1948 GCA_000467935.1 Peptostreptococcaceae bacterium oral taxon 113 str. W5053 | reverse complement strand
TCGGCAAAGGCACAGGCGGCTTCTTTTGCTTTTCTTATTCTGTCTCCGCCCATGCTGCCGGATCGGTCGATAACCAATACGATATCACTGCTTTCTCCCTCTTTGGCTTTTGCCTCCATGCGCAAGGTTACGTCAAAGACGTTCACCTTTCCATCTACCGGTGTTGCCGTTTTATAGGTTTTGACTTCGCCCGGTGTGGCGGGATGATCTCCCGGAATCGGCGGTTCCGGATCATTCGCCGCCAATGCGGGCAGGGGCAGCATGGTGAACACCATCACCAATGCCAGCAACAAACCCATACAACGTTTTGTTGTCGTTTTACTCATTGTTTATCAGTCCTTTCTGTTTGTAAATATTTTTATACTGCACATACATTATATCCCATTTTCACGTATTCTGCCAGTCTTTTTACAATTTATCGAAGTTTTCTTCAATAAAAAAGAAAAAGTTTGAATCCGTCCTTTTAAACAATCATAAATCCAAACTGTTTTCTTTTAATAAAAAATCAAAGATGCTTATCGTTGTGATCCCATGTTCATCTCGTTTAACATTGATAATATCTTTTACCAAAATAATTTTTTTAAAGGAATCGTTAATTGACAAAAGAGACGCTTTTTCCTGTTTTATTTTTTCTTCACCGGCAAGACTGAAGGCGGATTGAATATAATAACGCCTGCTTCCCAAATTGGCGATAAAGTCGACCTCCAACCTTTTTGTCTCCCGTTTTCCTTCCCGGTTCGTTTTTTGCGTTGATACCATGCCCACATCCACTTGAAAACCTCGCACTCTAAGTTCATTATATATGATATTTTCCATTAAGTGCGTTTCTTCCACCTGTCTAAAGCCGAGTCTGGCATTTCTTAAGCCCACATCTTCAAAATAATACTTGAGCGGTGTTCCGATATATTTTCTTCCCTTTACATCGTATCGATTCGCTTCACTGATAACAAAGGCATTCTTTAGATAATCGATATATTTTCTGATTGTATTTAAGCTTATATCCGATTTTATGGAACTTTTAAATGTAGCTTGAATCTTTGAAGGATTGGTTAAAGAACCTGCTGACGATGCCAATACATTGATTAAATCATCCAGTTCCTGTACCTTTTCCACTTTATTTCTTTCAACAATATCCTGAATATAGGTTTTTTCAAATAATCTTGTCAAATAATTTATCTTCTGTTCTTCCGTTTTCATAAATTGTATCAGGGGCAACCCTCCATAGGTGGAATAATCCGCCCATTCTCGATATCGATCCTTATCGGATATGCTCATGATTTCCTGAAAACGAAGGGGATATAGATGCACTTCATCTCCCCGTCCGCGAAATTCCGTCAAAATGTCCTCGGATAAAAATTTGGAATTGCTTCCTGTCACATAAATGTCGACATTTTTGATATGTAATAACGAATTTAAAACTTCTGCAAAATGATTGAGCATTTGAATTTCGTCAAATAATATATAATATTTTTGATCATCCCGTATTCTCGACTTAATGTATCTTAACGCATATTCCGGATTTCGATATTCCCTATTTTCCAGTCCTTCCAGTTCAATCGCGATAATATGATCCGCATTCGCATGGTTTTCAAGCAAATATCTCCTAAACAATTCAAAGATCAAATAGGATTTTCCGCTTCTTCTGATTCCGGTAATCACTTTAATCATGCCGTTGTGCATTCTGTTCTTTAATTTTTCCAAATAATCGTCTCTTTTGATTTCCATGTGTACCCTCTTTGATGAATTTTAATATGTAAAGCATATCTCTTTTTCATTATCATGTCAAATACTTATAGAGATCACAGTGTGTAAAATCTATGGGATTCGGCGATGTGGACGATTAAGTCCGCCTTTTTTGTACAGTAAATCCTTTGGAGTAGTTTATACATAGCAAATCCTTTAAAAAATTCTTTCTTCCCCTCTCTTGGGAAGCGGAGCATCAAAAAAC
>KI259809.1:53555-180643 GCA_000467935.1 Peptostreptococcaceae bacterium oral taxon 113 str. W5053 | reverse complement strand
GATATGATAAGCATGACCGGAGTGGAAGGGGTTGTATTCGGCAATGATTGCTGCAATTTTCATAATATCACCTCTTTTTATATTATAATCTAATTAAACTGTAATTTTCAAAAAAAACTGATATAATAATGAAAGAAGAAAATAAGGAGGTTGTTTTTGTGAAAATTTTAGTAATTAACTGTGGAAGCTCTTCATTGAAGTACCAACTGATTGATATGAACAATGAATCCGTATTAACAAAAGGACTTGTTGAACGTATTGGAATTGATGGGGCTAAGCTGGAGCAAAAGACTCCGGGAAAAGAAAAATATATTGTTGAAACAGAGATGAAGGACCATAAGAAAGCGATTGAATTAGTTTTTACTGCTTTGACAGATGAAAAATTCGGAGCTGTGAAATCTTTAGATGAAATTGGAGCCATCGGACATCGCGTGGTACATGGCGGAGAAAAAATCACGGAATCTACCTTAGTTGACGAAGAGGTAAAATCCATTATTGAAGATTGTTTTGTATTTGCTCCTTTACATAATCCGGCCAACTTACTTGGAATTAAAGCTTGTGAAGAAATTGCACCGGGAAAGCCTAATGTGGCAGTTTTTGATACCGCTTTCCACCAAACTATGCCTGCAAGTAATTATATGTATGCTATCCCATATGAATACTATGAAAAATATGGACTAAGAAAATATGGATTCCATGGAACCAGTCATAATTTTATTACCAATCGCATGGCTGAAATCTTGAAGAAAGAGAAATCGGAAATAAATATTGTAACATTACATCTAGGAAACGGTTCAAGTTTGGCTGCTATTAAATCCGGAAAATGCTATGACACGACAATGGGACTAACCACTTTGGAAGGATTAGTTATGGGAACGCGTAGTGGTGACCTGGATGCAACTGTAGTAACTTTTTTACAAGAAAAAGAAAATTTATCTCCTGCAGAAATAAATAATATATTAAATAAAAAATCTGGTGTTTTAGGTGTTTCACAATTATCTAGCGATTTTAGAGATTTAGAAAATGCAGCAAATGAAGGCAACAAACAAGCCCAATTAGCATTAGACATGTTTGTTGGACGAGTAAAAAAATATTTAGGAGCTTATATGGCTCAATTAGGTCGAGTGGATGCGATTGTATTTACAGGAGGCATCGGAGAAAATTCCAAGACTATGCGCGCAGATATTGTGGCAGGCATGGAAGAATTAGGTTTAGTTTTAGACATTAAAAAGAATGATATGCGAGGAGAAGAAGCATTAATTTCTACGGATGAATCTAAAATTAAAATCTATGTTGTTCCAACAAATGAAGAGTTAATGATTGCAAGAGATACCTTACGTTTCCTTTAAGGTTGAGAGTTGAAGTTTTGTTGACATAAAGCATTATTATGTATATAATGTTTTCGTAATTCAACATGAATAGGTGTGTTTATCAACAGTGGATATTAAAAAAAGTATTAACCTGTTGAGCTTGGCGTTGAAATGAATTAGATCATAGGGAGGTGTAAAAATGGCAGTACCGAAAAGGAAAACTTCGAAAGCAAGAAGAGATCAAAGAAGAGCATCTTCTTATCGTTTAAACAAGGTAACAATTCAGGAATGTCCAAATTGCCATGAGCCAAAATTACCTCATAGAGTATGTAAAGCTTGTGGATATTATGATGGTAAAGAAATTATCAAAGTGGAAGATTAATGTTTAAAGCAGGCTTCGTGCCTGTTTTTTTCATATAAAAATACTGTAAAGAAATTAATTTTATGATAAAATGATAGTCATTGGGGGAAGGATTAATGAAATTTGTCATAGATACATTAGGCGCGGATAAAGGTATTGATATTTTTATTCAAGGAGCATTAAAAGCTCAAAAAAAAAATAAGGGATTGGAATTTATTTTTGTCGGACCGGAAGATCAAATAAAAGATTCAATAGAAAAATTTGAAGGAAACATTAATTGTTATGAATATATTAATGCTGTTGAGGTAATTGAAAACACGGAAGAGCCAGTTCTGGCTATTCGACGAAAAAAAGATTCCAGTATGGTCAAAGCATTTATGTCTCTAAAAAACGGAGATGCGGATGCCATGTTGTCAGCAGGAAGTACAGGAGCACTTTTAGCCGGGGGGACATTATATATTGGCAGGATAAGTGGGGTTGCAAGACCGGCATTATGCGTTGTGTTGCCTAATTTTTCTGATTATGGGTCAGCTACAATTTTATTGGATGTGGGTGCAAATGTAGATACTCAGGCAAAGCTGCTTTATTCTTTTGGGGTGATGGGAGTGGAATACGCAAAGCTTATTTTTCAAAATGAAATTATTCGGTTAGGTTTATTAAATATTGGAGCAGAAGAGGGAAAAGGAAATGAAATTGTAAAAGAAACCTATCAATTATTTAAAGATTCAAAATTTAATTTCATAGGAAATATTGAAGCTAGGGATATTTTGTATTCCAAAGCTCAAGTAGTTATTTGTGATGGATTTGCAGGTAATATAGCTATAAAAACAATTGAGGGCACGGCTCTTGCAATTGGAGGATTATTAAAAAAAGAAATTTATTCTTCAACAAGAATGAAAATTGGAGGTGCCTTTATTAAGCCGGCTTTCAGCAAATTAAAGCAGGCTTTTGATTCTGATCAGTATGGAGCGGCTCCTTTATTAGGGACTAAAAAGCCTATATTTAAAGCCCATGGAAGTTCATCTGCGGAAGGAATCGAACAAGGCATTTATTTGATGCATAATTTCATGAAAAACAATATAATAGAAAATATAAAGAATCAGTTTGTTAACAAGGAGGAAAAAAATGATTTATGAAAGAATAAAAAAAATTTTATCAGAACAATTTGAAATTGAAAATGTGGATCTAGATACTGTTATTCGTGAAGATTTAAATTTAGATTCAATTGGAATTTTAGAATTTGTCATGGCAATGGAGGAAGAATTTGGTCAAACGATTGAAGACGATAAATTGGATGAAATTATTACAATTAAAGATGCGGTTGATTATATTGAAGGGCGTTCGAAAGAATAATGCTTAATTTTGAAATAAAAAAATCTCTTGAAAAAAATATACATTATACGTTTAAAGATGACTCTTTATTGGAATCTGCACTAATTCACAGTTCTTATGTAAATGAAAATAAAAGAGAGAAAGTATATAGTAATGAAAGATTAGAGTTTTTGGGGGACAGCGTCTTAAGTCTTTCGGTAAGTCAAAAAATATATACCATGTATCCCAATGAACCGGAAGGCAATTTAACCAAATTGCGTTCCGGTTTGGTTTGTGAAGATACTCTATCTGTCATAGGCGAAACATTACATCTGGGTGATTTTTTGGTGATGGGAAAAGGAGAAGAATTGACAGGCGGAAGAACGAAACCGTCAGTTTTAGCAGATAGCGTAGAGGCATTATGCGCTGCTGTTTTTCTAGATTCAGATTATTTAACGGCTCAAACTTTTGTATTCGAGCTATATCGTTTAAGTAATATTTCATTTACCTATCAGGAAAATATCAAAGATTATAAAAGTATTTTACAAAAGTCAAAACAAAATCTTGAAATTGAATATATTGTTGATAAAGTAACAGGACCGGATCACAGTCCACATTTCTTCATGTCTGTGATACTTAATGGTGAAGTATGCGGCAAAGGAGAAGGAAAAAATAAAAAAAGCGCAGAACAAATGGCGGCGAAAAATGCATTAAAAAATTTTAGTATTATTAATGATTAATGTTCTGAAAATTTGTATCTAATGGATTATGGAGAAATAAATATGAAATTAAAATCGATTGAGATATATGGCTTTAAATCTTTTGCAGAACCGATACAATTAAATTTTAATCAACCGGTATCCATAATTGTGGGACCAAACGGTAGTGGGAAAAGTAATATTTCTGATGCAGTATGGTGGGTATTGGGAGAACAAAGTGCAAAGAATCTTCGTGGAGGAACCATGCAAGATATTATTTTTGCCGGCACAGAAAAAAAACAGGCTTTGAATTACGCCAGAGTAACTATCACTTTTGACAATGAAACAGGTGATATACCATTAGAGTATAAAGAAATCAGTATTACAAGAAAATTATTTAGGAACGGTGAATCTGAATACTATATTAATAAATCTCAAGTGCGCTTAAAGGACATAAGAGAACTCTTTATGGATACAGGAATAGGTAAAGAAGGATATTCTCTAATCGGGCAAGGTAAGATTGATGAAATTATTAGTGGCAACAGTGATGTTCGACGAGAAATTTTTGAAGAGGCGTCCGGAGTTACAAAATATAAATATAAATTGGAAAATTCCATTCGAAAATTAGAAAAAACAAAAGATGATATTCAAAGAATTGAAGATATTCTTTTTCAGTTAAATGAACGATATGATTATTTAAAAACAGAAGCGGAAAAAGCTCAAAAGGGAATAGAGGCTTCAAAAGAATTAGAGGAATTAGAATTAGAAAATTATTATTGTCATATCATGCAGATGAAAAATAATTTGCATGATAAAAAAAGCACAACAGAGTTAATGAAAGAGCAAGTAAACGAGTTGGAAAAATTGCTTAAAATAAAAAAACAAGATCTTTCTCCTTTAAAGAATGAAAAAGACAACTTAAAAAAGAAAAAGGACATATTGTTAAGCTCATGCAATGAAATGAGTCAAGAGTCTATAGTTGCAGATAAAAGAATATTGGTTTTAACAGAAAAAGAGAATTATTTACAAACTGAGTTGAAACGATTACAACGTGAATCTGAAGAATTTTCTATTCGAATGGAAAATTTAGAAAAAAATTTATCTGAAAAAAAAGAATCTTTCATTAAACTAATTCAGAAAGTGAATATCATACGGTTAGAAAAAGAAGAAATAGAAAAGTATAAAGACAATTACATTATACAAGTCAATGAAATTGAAAAACAAATAAAACAACAGGAAAATAAAATCTCTAAAGGAACTGAAAAACTTAATGACTTAATTGTTCGGCAGACGACACGCCATGAAATCACTCAAAATATTTTAAATAATCAGATTCAGATTAAACAAGAGCAAGACAAGATAGAAAAAAGTCTTGCACAAATCGGTATAGAAATAGAAAATATTCAAGAATCCGCTGAAATTGAAATCGAAAAAGCAAATCGATTAAAGCAGCACATTGAAGAAATCAAGCGAAGAATTATTAAAACCGAAGAAGTAGCACATTCTTTACAAATTGAAATTTCTAAAACAGAGGCATTATCACAAGAGAAAAGATCAAATTATTCTATTCTGGATAATATGTATAAAAATTATGAAGGGTATTATTATTCAGTACAGCAGCTAATGCAGGAGTCTAAGAAAAGAAAGGAAGTTAAGGAACTTTTTTTAGGGGTATTGGGAGATTTAATTCATACAGATATTAAGTACCAGAGAGCCATTGATGCTGCTTTGGGCTCAGCTGTTCAAAATATTATTGTAAAAGATGAGGATGCGGCAAAAACAATTATTGATTATTTGAAAAAAAACAAAATAGGAAGAATGACCTTTTTACCGATTAGTAAGATAAAAGGAAAAAAGATTTCGTGGAATTTAGAAGGTGTTGTAGCATCATCAGTGGTTCAATTTGATAATCAAATTAAAGAGATTGTTGAATCTTTTTTGGGAAGGACCATCCTTGTCGGCAATATGGATTTAGCGATAAGATTAAGGAATTCTGATAAACAAAACTTACGTTTTATTACATTGGATGGAGAGGTCTTTAACCCTATAGGTTCAATTATTGGCGGTTATTCTAAATCTGGAAAGAGTAGTTTAATTAATCGTAAGCATTCGTTGGATATTTTAAAAAAAGAATTAGAAGATATTGAACACAAGTTAGTGGAAAAACGTAGAAGTTTTGAGGAAACAGGGAAAAAAATAAAGTTGGAAAAAGAGAAATTATCAGATTTGACAGATGCTTTGAGAAATATCAATGTATCAATCGAAAATAGAAAAAAAGAAGAAGATACCTTAAATTTGAAATACGCTTTACTATCTGATAATTTATTACAATTAAAGAAAAAATGGGAAGAAAAGAAAATTGAGCCTGAAAAGGATTTACTTCAAGATGTGGATAATCAAAAAGATATTATTCAGAAAGATAAAGAATTTTTAAATTTACTTGAAGAAAAGAATCTTGAAATTAAAGTGAAATCGGATGAAACTTTAAAAAGATTTTATCAGAAAGTCAATGAGCTTGAAATTGGGAACAGAGATATCTCTCTTTTAAAAAATGATATTGGAAGCTTAGAAGATTCTATTCAAACCCTATTTCAAAGTCATACCAATTCAATGCAATTAATGAAAAAATTAATAGAAGATAACAAGATTTTAGAGAATGATTTAATAAAAAGCAAGTCAGAAAAAGATGAATTGGAAAAGAGTTTAAATATTGCACGTACCGAATTGGAAGGAAATCAAAAAAAATGTAATGAAATTGAAGAAATAATTGTTCAAAAAACAAATGAGTCTGAGAAAATAAATAATGATCTTTTAGATATTAGGCATAGAATGGAGATTTCTGCCATTCAAGTTAGCGGCTATGAGGAAAAACTTGAAGAATTGACAGTAGAACTGTTTTCAGCATATTCTTATTCTGTAGAAGATTTGGAAAAAATTTTTTCCGGCAAGAGTCCATCGACCGTATCTAAAGCAAAACTTAAATCAATACGAGATACGGTTAAAGAGATAGGGTATTTCAGTATAGCAAGTATTCATGAGTTTCAAGAGGTATTAAAAGAAAAAGAGTTCACTGAAATACAACTCAATGATTTAAATCAGTCGAAAGAAGATATTACAGAAATCATTACTGACCTGGAAAATAGGATCATATTCCAATTTGAAAAAGAAACTTCACAAATAAAACTGAGGTTTCAAGAAGTTTTCCACAGTCTTTTCGGAGGTGGGCAAGCGGAGCTGGTTATCGAAGAAGTATGTTCATTGAAGCCGATTATTGAAATCAAAGCTCAACCTCCAGGCAAAAATCTTCAAAATTTGAGTCTTTTGTCTGGAGGAGAAAAAACACTTACGGCAATAGCCTTATTATTTGCCATTTTTTCAATTCGACCGACTCCATTTTGTATTTTAGATGAAATTGATGCATCTTTGGATGAAACTAACATTGGCAGATATGTTGATTATTTAACTGAGTTTCATAAAGAGATTCAATTTATTGTCATCACACACAGAAAAAGAACCATGGAGATGGCTGATCAATTATACGGCGTTACTATGGATGATGACGGGATCAGTAAGGTTCTAAGTTTAGAATTATCGGAACGAGAAAACGATTTATATGTTGAGGAAAGTAGGGGATACGATTATGATTAACGATCAGACTAATTTAAGTGAAAGAGCTAAGAATTTAGATGCACCAAAGAAATCTTGGTTTCAAAGGTTAAAAGAAGGTCTACAAAAAACAGGTAAAAATTTTACCGACAAAATGGATGAAGTTCTCAAAGGCTATGCAAAAATTGATGAAGATTTATTTATGGATATTGAAGATTTATTAATTGGTGCAGATATGGGAATGGACACCACAATGAACGTTGTGGATACTCTTAGGGAAGAAGTTAGGACAAAAGGGATAACGGATCCATCGGTAATTAAAAATATATTAGCCGAAATATTATTGGCAAGACTTGAAAAATATGGCAATGAAATTTCTTTAGTTGAAAAAACACCCACGATTATTTTAATTGTTGGGGTGAATGGAGTTGGAAAAACAACCACGATTGGAAAGATGGCTCATTATTTTAAATCGAAAGAAAAATCCGTTTTGATGGTTGCAGCAGATACTTTTAGAGCTGCAGCGGTAGATCAATTAAAAGAATGGGCGCTTCGTTCAGATGTAGATATCATAGCACAAGCAGAGGGCTCGGATCCTGCTTCAGTAATTTTCGACGGCATTGCCAGTGCAAAATCGAAAAATAAAGATGTGATTTTATGTGATACGGCAGGGAGATTGCATAATAAGAAAAATCTTATGAATGAATTAAATAAAATATATCGTGTCATTCAAAGAGAATATCCGGAAGCATATTTACAGACATTGTTGGTTTTAGATGCAACAACCGGGCAAAATGCATTATCTCAGGCTAAGGAATTTAACAGTTTTACTGAGTTAAACGGGTTAATTATTACAAAATTAGATGGAAGCGCAAAAGGAGGGATGGTATTTCCTTTGCAATCAGAGTATGGAATACCCATTAAGATGATTGGCATTGGGGAAGGGATTGATGACTTAAAGCCTTTTGAAGCCAGAGAATTTGTAGAAGCTATATTTTCAACAGAAAAATTTGAGAAATAAAAGAGATATGATATAATTAAAGATGTCAAGCAAAAAACTTGACACCTTTTTGAATGGTGGGGTATAATGGATAAGCTTTTGGAAATTGGAATATTATATGAGTTTTATGGAGCTTTACTAAACAAAAAGCAAGCAACAGTGATTGAGGGCTTTTATTTGGAAGATTATTCTTTGAATGAAATAGCCGATAATATTGGAGTGAGTAAACAGGCAGTTTTTGAAACATTGCAACGCTCGGAGAAAAAATTAGTAGAGATGGAAAAAGCTTTACATCTTGTAGAAAAGTATTATTCGGTAGAGAAAAAAATTAAGCAATGTATAGAATGGATTGATAAAATAGAGACGAATGAAGAAAATCGGGCGAGACTTCAATCCGTTCGAAAAATGATAGAAGAATTACAATAATGATGGAGAGAAAAAATGTTTGAAAGTTTATCAGATAAAATACAGGGAGCGCTTTCTAAGCTTACAGGAAAAGGAAAATTAAACGAGCAAGACATAGATACGGCAATGCGTGAGGTGAGATTGGCTTTATTAGAAGCGGATGTCAACTTTAAAGTGACTCGTAATTTTATTAAAGTGGTTAAAGAGCGTTGCTTGGGACAAGAAGTGATGGAGAGCTTAACCCCGGGGCAAATGGTAGTCAAGATCGTAAATCAAGAGTTGACTCAAATGATGGGTGAGGAAGAGTCCAAGCTTAATATTGAAGGGAAAAGACCTTCCATAATATTGTTGTGTGGATTGCAAGGTGCCGGTAAAACTACTCATGCAGGAAAGTTAGCGAATATTATAAAAAAGAGGCATAGAACTCCATTACTAGTTGCCTGTGATATTTATAGACCGGCGGCGATTCAACAATTGCAGATTGTGGGAAAACAAGTAGATGTTCCTGTATTTTCTATGGGGACACAAGTAAATCCGGTAGACATTGCAAAAGCCGGAGTAGAAGAAGCGAAGAGAACCGGTAGAGATTTGGTTATTGTTGATACTGCCGGACGTTTGCATATTGATGAAAATTTAATGGGTGAACTTAAGAACATTAAAGATGCTATTAAGCCGGATGAAATTTTATTGGTGGTCGATGCTATGACAGGGCAAGATGCTGTTAATGTATCAGAAACATTTAATGAAAGCTTGGATATTACAGGTGTGGTATTAACAAAATTGGATGGTGATGCAAGAGGCGGAGCGGCTTTATCCATTCGTTCAGTAACGCAAAAACCGATTAAATTTATCGGTGTGGGTGAAAAATTGGAGGATTTACAAGTTTTTCATCCGGATCGCATGGCATCCAGAATTCTTGGGATGGGAGATGTATTATCCCTTATTGAGAAGGCGGAAGATGCATTAGACGAGAAAAAAGCGCGTGCTTTGCAAGAAAAACTTCGAAATCAAAGTTTTACTTTTAATGATTTTTTGGATCAATTGCAGCAAGTGCGTAATATAGGTCCTTTAGAGGATTTGCTTTCCATGATGCCTGGAATGAATTCAAAGGCTCTAAAGGGGATAAGTATTGATGAAAAAGAGATTCAAAGGGTTGAAGCTATGATTCAAGCTATGACTCCTGAGGAAAGAGAAAAACCCGACATTATAAATACTAGCAGAAAAGAGCGAATAGCAAAAGGATCGGGTACGACAATTGTTGAATTGAACAAATTATTAAAACAATTTAAAGATATGAAGAAAATGATGAAACAATTTAGTAGTTTTGGTAAAAAAGCTAAGAAAAAAGGAAAGTTTAAATTTCCATTTTTTAGATAAAAAAGAACAATATTTTAAGGAGGAGTAAATAATGGCAGTAAAAATCAGATTAAAAAGAATGGGATCAAAGAAAAATCCATTTTATCGTGTAGTTGTTGCTGATTCTCGTGTAGCTAGAGATGGACGTTCAATTGAAGAATTAGGGTATTATAACCCTCTTACTAAGGAAAAATTATTTAAAATCAATAATGAACGTGCATTATATTGGTTAAAAAACGGTGCCCAACCTACTATCACAGTTGACAAATTATTTAAAGTCAATGGAGTTTATGAAACTAAGACAGTGGATACGGTTGTGGAAGAAAGTGCAGAATAATAAATGGACAACAAAATAGCCATTGAAGATTTGGTAAGGAGCATTTGCGAGGCACTTGTAGAATATCCCGATCAACTTAGAGTTGAAGTGGTTACCGAAGAAGATTCCTCAACAGTCCAAATTCATGCACATGAAAGTGATATGGGGAAAATCATCGGTAAACAAGGTAGAATCGCAAAAGCTATTCGGCTTGTAGTTAAAGCGGCAGCTATAAAAAATAATGAAAAAGTTTATGTAGAAATTGTTGAATAAAATGAGAAAATTTCAAGTAGGTGAAATTATTTCTCCCCATGGAATTAAGGGAGAGATGAAAATGTGGCCGTATGTTAATGAAAAAAATTTCTTTGATAATATAGACTACTTGTACCTTGGTGAGAATTTAAAGAAGACAAAAGTCAATTTTATTCGACCATTTAAAAGTGTCTTTTTAATTTCTTTGGACGGAATCTTATCAATGAATGATGCCGAATTAATGAGAAAAGTGATTTTAAGAATTGATGAAGATCAATTACCTAAATTAGAAAATGGAAAGTATTATTTTTTTCAACTTTTAGGATTAGAGGTTTTTACCGAATCAGAGCAATATCTTGGAACTTTAGATGATATTATTCAAGGAGCGGTGAATGATATTTATGTTGTTCGAAATAAAAATGGAAAAGAAATATTACTTCCAGCGGTAGATGCATTCATTAAAATAAGAGATTTTGAACATAATAAATTAATCGTCCGCTTAATTGAGGGGATGCAAGATGGAGATTGATGTATTAACATTATTTCCGGAAGTAGTTGATGTTTTAAATTCTTATGGGGTAATAGGAAGAGCAATTGAAAAAGAAATTTTTTCACTAAATAGCATTAATATAAGAGATTTTTCTAAAGAAAAACACCGTAAAGTTGATGATGAGTTATATGGAGGAGGTTGTGGAATGTTGATGACACCACAACCGCTTCATGATGCAATTTCTTGGGCAAAAAAGAAAGACGGGTATGTAATTTTTTTATCTCCCCAAGGACAGGTATTGACACAAGAAAAACTTATAGAATTATCGAAAAAAAAACATTTGGTTTTATTATGCGGACATTATGAAGGAATTGATGAAAGAATAATAGAATTAGATGTAGATGAAGAAATATCTATAGGCGATTATGTATTAAGCGGCGGAGAATTGCCTGCTATGGTGTTAATTGACGGTATTGTGCGTCGGCTGGATGGTGCTTTAGGAAATGATAACAGCGTTTTAGAAGACTCTTTATCCAATGGGTTGTTGAAATATCCACAATACACAAGACCGAGAGACTTTATGGGATTGCAAGTTCCGGATGTATTGCTATCTGGACATCATGCTAATATTGAAAAATGGCAAAAACAACAATCTTTGGAAAAAACGGAAAGAAAACGACCGGATTTAATAAAACAATTGAAAAATATTAAGTGATATGATATACTCAATAATTGCGAAGACGGATGGTCCTCTGTATAAATGACATGAACATCTATGACTTAGGAGGATAATAAAAATGGATATTATTAAGGAAATTGAACAACAACAATTACGAACAGAAGAATTTGACTTCCATGTAGGTGACACTATCGCTGTTTCTTATTTGATTAAGGAAGGCACAAGAGAAAGAATTCAAGTATTTGAAGGAACTGTTATCAAAATGCAAAACAGTGGAGCCAGAAAGACTTTTACCGTTCGTAGATTGTCTTATGGAATTGGTGTGGAAAGAACTTTTCCATATCATTCTCCGCGTATTAAAGGAATAAAGGTTACTCGCCGAGGTAAAGTCCGCAGAGCAAAATTATTCTATTTACGAGATAGACAAGGTAAGGCTGCAAAAGTTAAAGAACTTAAAAATTATTAAAAGCTTTGATACATGTATTTATAACATGTATCTCGTCGGGATGTGGCGCAGTCCGGTAGCGTACAAGTATGGGGTACTTGGGGTCGCAGGTTCGAATCCTGTCATCCCGACCAATTTTTATAGGGCATTTAAAGAATGTCCTTTTTATTTGCACATTTATTTTCTACTGATTATAATAGATGTAAGAAGGGGGAAGATGATGAATAATTCTTGGGAGAAAACAAAAGATGTTTTTTATGATTTAATACGATATGTATTTATATTATTTATAATTGCTGGTATAGGCATTTTAATTTATTGGAGATTAAATAAAATGTTTGGAGCAAAAGATTTATTTAAATCTCAAGGAACTCCTGTTACAATTGCAACGAATGAAGGAACGGATGAAAATAAAGAAGCGGTTATTCATGAGACCAAAAATCCGAATATGGAAGAATTGGCAACTTCAGATGAAATTACAAAACATACTGTTCATGTTGAAGATACAGGTGAAAATCATACTATTGAAACATATACGATTAATTTTACGGATGTCAGTGATATGTTTATAGTTGCAAAAGAATTAAAGGATCGGGAATTAATTCAAAATATCTATGATTTTGTAGACAGAGTAAAAGAACGAAAAGTTGAAGGAAAAATAAAAGCAGGTACAAAGAAAATTGAAAAAGGAATGTCTATTGATGAAATTATAGATGTTCTTATGAAATAACGGTCATAAGACCGTTTTTTTATGCGAAATTCTTCAAATTGTGTATAATAAAGTAAGGAGGAAATAATGCATACCGTAATCATCGAAAAAAACGATTCACAACAACGATTAGATCGTTTTTTAAAAAAATATTTTAAAAGGGCACCTTTATCAACCATTCAAAAAATAATTCGAAAAAAAATGATTCGAGTAAACGGAAAACATGTTTCTGCACAATATATGTTAGAAAGTAAAGATCAATTAGATATTTATATTGCTGATGAAATGATTCAAAAATGGATAGAAGAAAAAACTATCTATGAATCATTAGAAAAATTAAATATTGTTTTTGAAGACGAAAATATTATCGTAATAAACAAACCGGTTGGGATATTGGTACATGCAGCATCACCTAAAGATTACGGAAGGACTTTAATTGATTTCTTAATCTCTTATTTAATTAGGAAAAAGGAATACATTCCAAGACTTGAGAAAACATTTACACCTGCCGTAGTTAATCGGTTAGATAGAAATACATGCGGGTTGATCCTTGGAGCAAAAAATTTAATAGCATTGCAAAACCTTACAAAAGCTTTTAGAGAACATCAGGTAGAAAAGTATTATAGAGCATTGGTATTTGGAAGAATTAATCAACCGATAGAGTTAAGTAATTTTTTAATAAAAAATAAAGATGATAATAAAGTACGAATTGTAAAGGAGGAAATAGGGAAAAAAATACTTACAAATATTAAACCGATAAAAAGATATAATGGTTTTACAGACGTAGAAGTACACTTAATTACAGGCAGGACACATCAAATTAGAGCACATTTGTCCTCTATCAACCTTCCTTTAATGGGGGATCCAAAATATGGAAATTTACAAAAAAATAAAATATTAAAAGAAAAGTTGGGGATTGAATTTCAACTATTGCAAAGTAACAGAATTAAATTTAATCATATAGAAGGATTATCTTATTTAAAAGGCATGGAAATAGGTTGTCCTTTGCCGGATAATTTCATAAAAGTTTTTAATTGGAATAAGGAGAATAGAATATGAAATATGTTATAGGTATAGACTTGGGAGGCACTAAGATAAACGCAGCCATAATCGATGAACAAGGAAACATTTTTGATAAGATATCAATGCCTTCCTATGGAGGACAAGGAAAAGAAGCTGTTATTCATCAATTACAACAATGTATATTTCAACTTCATCCTGAAAAAATTGAAGGCATAGGAATAGGAACTCCAGGTACGGTAGATGTGTTGCAAGGACAAATATTAGATGTGGGTGGTAATATTAATGACTGGAGTTATTGTAATTTAAAGTCTGAAATGCAATCTTTTTTTCCAGACGATAAGTTTTACATTTTAAATGATGCCAACGCTGCATTATTAGGGGAAAAATGGTGTGGTGCAGCAGAGAATTATAATTATTTTTTAATGCTTACCCTTGGCACAGGAATAGGAGGGGCTATTTTTCAAAAAGAGACAGGTGTACTTCTAGGACATCATTTTCAAGGAGGCGAATTCGGTCATGTCATTATTGTTCAAGGAGGAAGAGCTTGCTCTTGTGGTCAACGAGGTTGCATTGAAAAATACGCCGCAGGTTCTGCTATTAGCATTTCATATGAGGAAAAGACGGGTTTGCTTTTAACAGGGCAAGAAATATTTTCAAGATTGGAGTTTGATGAAATTGCTAAAAAAGTAGTTAATGAATTCAGTAATTATTTAGGATTATATTTAGTTAATCTTCAAAATATTTTTGACCCGGAAGCTATTGTCCTGGGCGGCGGATTAATTGATTCAAAAGATGTTTGGTGGGAAAAAATGTTAAATGTTGTGAAGAATGAGAGTAATTTTAAAAATCAAATAAATATTGTCCCAGGACAATTAAAAAATGATGCAGGCATGATCGGTGCAGGAAAATTTGTTTTTGAACAACAAAAGAAAGGCTATTGAAAATATGAATATTCACTGTAAAGTATTGTTGGTTGAGGATGAAGAAAGTATTCGAAAATTTACAAAAGTTAATCTTATTCGAAGTGGTTTTACAGTATTGGAAGCAGAAAACGGAGAAGAAGGGGTTGAGATTGCCAGAAGAGACAAACCGCATATCGTAATCTTGGATATCATGCTCCCAAAAATGGATGGATATCAGGTTTGTAGTATTCTTCGTAATGAACAACCCAATATCGGAATTATTATGCTTACTGCAAAAACCCAAGACGTTGATAAAATTCTTGGTTTGGAGCACGGAGCGGATGATTATATGGTAAAACCGTTTAATCCAAAGGAATTGATATTACGAATTGAATCTTTAAAAAGAAGGGTTATGCCTTCGGAAGAATCGGAGAAAGTTATTGAATACCCTCCATTTAAGCTCGATTTATATTCTAGAGAATTTTACAAAAATAATGAATTGATTGAGTTAACTCCAACAGAATTATCTATAATGATAGTTTTTTTAAATAATCCGGGAAGGGCTTTTTCCAGAAATGAGTTATTGGATGAAAACTGGGGGAAAGATTATATTGGAGAGACAAAAATTGTTGATGTAAATATACGAAGATTACGTTCAAAAATAGAAGATGAACCAAGTAAGCCCAGATATTTGGAAACAGTTTGGGGAGTTGGATACAGATTAAAGTAGAGGGATATGTTTAAAATGAAGAATAAAAACATTCGAACGAAAATTATCAGTAATTTTTTTGTTGTAATATTAATTACAATTTTGGTTTTTGAATTAGCTGTAATACATTTCGTTCATTATTTTTATTATTCTTCTATGGAGGGCATTTTAACCAATGAAATAAAATTATCTGCTGATTTATTTGAAGCATATCTAAATGATGATTTAAATAATATTGTTTTGCAAGATTATGATGTATTTTATAAACGAACAGAAGCGCAAGTACAACTGATGGATAATACAGGGATTGTATTAATGGATTCTATAGGAAGTTCGGATTTAGGGAAAAAACTTGAATCTGAAGATATCATTAGCGCGCAGAATGGGAATATGGGCAAATATATTTATAAAAGAAATTTTAACAATATCAATGTTATGTCTTTGTCTGCACCGTTAAAATCGAGAGGACAGCAAATTGGAATTATCAGATTAAGTGTATCTTTAGAAAAAATTGATGCTGTTATTCAAAGCATTATTATTAAACTGATTATTTTCGGTATAGCTGTCAGTTTACTATCTTTATTGCTAAGCTCTTTAATGTCTTTATCTATTGTAAAGCCTTTGCGGAAATTGACTTTAATTGCGCATCAAATTGCGGAGGGAAATTTCCATATCAAAGCTAAAGTCGATCGTTCAGATGAGATTGGAGAATTGGCAAGAACAATTAACTTTATGACAGAAAATATTCAAAAAAAAGAGCAGATAAAAAATGATTTCATTTCTTCAATTTCTCATGAATTAAGAACACCGCTGACATCCATAAAAGGTTGGGCTATTACATTGCAAAGCGAGGATTATGGAATGAATCAACTAATGTCTGACGGATTGGATATTATTGAAAAAGAAAGTGACCGATTATCCGGAATGGTTGAAGAATTATTAGATTTTTCAAGATTTGTGTCAGGAAGAATAACATTGCAGAAAGAACCTCTTAATTTGGTTTCCTTAGCAAAATCCTTAAGCACACAGTTTAAAATTCGAGCTAATAATGAGAAAATCGATTTAATTGTAAATTATGATAGAGATCCAATTATGATTTTAGCCGACAAAAATCGAATTAAACAAGTTTTGATTAATTTTTTAGATAATGCCCTAAAATTTACCGAAAGTGGCGGAACCGTGGTCATTAATATTTTGGATGTAGGTGAAGAAGTAACTTTAGAAGTAATAGATACGGGAATAGGTATTACTCAGGAAGAAATTGAATTGGTTACAGAAAGATTTTACAAGGGCTCAAACAGTCATTCTCATACGGGATTAGGGCTTAGTATCTCAGAAGAAATTGTTGAACTTCATGGCGGTTATATGGAAATAAAAAGTAGGGAAGGAGAAGGAACTTCGTTTAAGGTTATTCTCCCAAAGGGAGGTTTATTCCGTGAATAAAAAACTATTGTTTTTTTTCTGTATTGTTGTTTTGTTGTGTTCTTCCTGTATTCCATACAATTTATTTGGAAGCGAAAATACATTAGAAGACATATCAGCACCGAAGATTGAAGAGGCGCCTTTGCAAGGAACATGGAAAATAAAAAAAATAGTACCGATAAAATCAGACGGAACTTCAGAAGAAAGTGAATCTGCAATAGGTGATGAACTGTATATTTCGACAAAATTATTTCGTTTTTCGGATTATATAACATTAACACCTTCGTATAAAGGTGTTCGCCTCAACATTCAAGACTTTCTGCTCAAGAATTACTCAAGATACAGAGAAAGTATAGGGTTAAATAATACGCAATACGATGTTATTATCATTTCTGATGAAGAGCAAGGATTATATCACAATATTATAAAACTTAATTCAAAAGAAATAATTTTTCCATATAAAGGCTATTTCTTATTCTTTGAAAAAATTTCCGAAAAAATTGACTCTGCAGTGATACAACAATCAGATGAAATTTTATCGAAAAAAAAGGAAACGGTAATTACAAAAGAATATCAAAAAGAACCGATATCTATGTTGATTGGGGTTAGGAATAATTCTACGAAAGGCACAGAGTTTACTTCTGCTGATTATTCAACATATTTAGTTTATTGGAATGGACATCAAGAGACAAAACCTCTTGTCGCAAAATCTTCTCAATTATTTGTTCCGCGTAAATCTGGCTTTTGGATTATTGGCAATGAAGGTTATCATAAAAATGAAGTTTTTGTCGATCGGTTATTTGCACATCCTGTTGAATCAAATCTTGAACAGGAAGGTATTTTTGTTGAAAATAGTTTATTAAAAAATATTACTTATGTAGGACAAAGTTATATTTCAACAGTAAATAAATATACATTATCTGTAAATAAAGAAATGAAAATGGGGCTTTACAATTTAAATGAGTTAGATTATTTTCAATCTTTAGATATTCAAGAGTTTGCCGGTAAAGCCGGTTTGAACGCTTTAGAAGACGTCTTAAGTAAAGCTGAAAATGATATTGGCAATTTAGGAATTAACTTATCTGATATGATTTTCCCCAAATCAGATGAAATAGGAATTATACATCAACAGGGCGTTTGGAATTTTAATACGATTATTCAAGCAAATGGAAATCAAGGTCAAATTTTTGAGGAATATAAGGTAAACTTGATTCCAAGGCTTAAGTTTTTTCATGCAAATCAAAATTTGATACCTTGGAAAGAAATTAAAAATTATGATCCTACAGCCATTGATGCGGCAGTATCTTTTTCAGGAGAATTTGTTTTAATTCAAAATCCTCGATATTTTTCTTTACGCTCTATTAAAAATGGAAAAATTTTAGATAATTCCGGGCTTCAAATCCATATAGAGGGAACAGAAAAAATAATTATGATTGAATTTGGTCTTGGAAACTATTCAGATTATTGGAAAACCGAGTTTTTAAAACAAAGAGATGTTCAAGAAATAAAGGATTAAATATAAAGAGGTGCTTATGTTTCCAATTGTTCATTCTGCCGATTTACATTTAGGAAGAAACTTTTTAAATCAAAGGTATGATTACGAAATGAGTCAAAAAAGAAAAGAATCGCTTTGGAATACTTTCGAAAATATTCTATCTTTTTCTAAAAATAATCATGCTACTCTTTTATTATGCGGAGATACTTTTGATCATACTCCTGAAGTACACGAAGTTATTCATTTTTTAAATTGTACAGGAAAATATCCCGAAGTGCCGGTATACATTATTGAAGGAAATCATGACCAGGGTTTCGTAAACAAGTTAGAGCAATTAAAAGGTTCGCAAACTCAAATTCATACTTTTCAAACTGCAGAATTATCATTTTATGAGATTGATGAAATAAAAGTTAGAATTTATGGCATAAAATGGAATAGTAATGTTGTCTTAAGTGACGAATTAAAGAAAAACGTTTTGGATTCTTCCTATACGAATATATTGATGCTACATTCATCCCTAGAAGAGAAAAAGGATGCTTATATGCCTATTCATAAAAAGGAACTTTTAAATTACGGTTATGATTATTATGCATTAGGACATGTACATCAACCGATTGCATTATATGAAAATATGATATTTTCAGGAAGTCCTGAACCTTTAAGTTTTAGAGAAACAGGAAAACACGGGATTATATTAGGTGTAATCAAGAAGAATAAAAATAAGTTGGATTTCATTCAAATGTCCAAAGTTGAATATGTTCAAAAAATCATTGATTTATCAGAAAACATGCAAATAGATCAATTGGATTCTATCATTGAGAAAGAAATTAACAACTATTCAAAAAACCATTATCTTAGAATAATATTTCGAGGTATGGTGGAGAAAGTATTGTATGATTATATTGAAAAATTTCAAATGAACAGCCATTATAAATATGCTTATTTGGAATTTATCAATAATTGCCAAATTGCTTTTGATTATGATTTATTAAAAAAGCTTCATGAAAATGATATTGTAGGACAATTTATAAAAACTGTAGAAAGAGATAGCTTTATAAATAGAGAAGAGATTCTTGCGTTAGGATTAGAAGCTTTATTGAGAGAAAAGATATGAAATTAATAATTGAGCAATTAAAAATAAATGGTTTTGGAAAATTAAGGGATAGGTTCATAAATTTATCTCCCGGTTTTAATATTATTTTTGGAAAAAATGAATCAGGAAAAAGTACTTTGCATCAATTTGTAGGGGCAGTTTTTTATGGATTTATTAAACCTAATCTTAAATCAACACGATTCTTCAATGAATTGGAACAATATAAACCTATGGAGGGGAGTGAATATAGAGGGTATATTATCTTTAATTGTGACGGTAAAACATATCGATTAGTCCGTGATTTTTCAAATAGAAATTATTTATTGTTTAACGATTTAACCAATGAAAATTTAACACTAAAACTTTCATCGATAATTCAGGGTCAAGACGCCCCTGGAAATTATTTTTTTAACATGGATTACAATTCATTTAGAAATTTAATTTTCATAGAGCAAAATCATAGAAAGATGCTTTCAGAAGATTGGAAAGGCGTTCAACATCAAATTAGGACAATAAATTTAATGAATGGTGAGGGGATATCTTTAGAGAAAGCAATATCCTATATTCAAGAAAAACAAAAAGAAATTGGTTCAAAAAATAATCCAATGAAAAAATATGGATATTTAGAAAATAAAAAGAAAAATTTATTATTGCAAAAGGTTAATTTAGAAAATAACATCTCTAATCAAAGCAATTTTTTTATTGAAAAATTATCTTTAGAAGATGAAATTAATAAAATATCGGAACAATTAAGTGCTACAAATATTAAACTTGAAAAATTAAGAGAATCTCAGCGTAATTTACTTGTTCAAGAAAAAAACAGATTAGAATCCCAAATAAAATTAAAGACGGATACAAGCAATCGAATTAAACAATATTCATTAGATATAAAGGATGAAATCATACTATCAGATGCGAAAGAACATATTTTACGTTTGGAAGAAAAAGGATTCGTGATTAATCAGAGGTTAACTCAATTAAATACTATGATCAAAAACAACGGGAATAATTTTAGTACAAAGGAATTATTAATGGATTTCCAAAAATTTAATATGTTTCAACAAAAAAAAGAAGAACAAATTTTACTCAAAAAATCGATTAAAAAATTGGATATATTATTTATCACTTTGTTTTTCATTTGTAATATATTATTTGTCCTCTATTTTTTTAGTCAACATAAAATATTTATTATTCCGGTTATTGTATTAAATATACTTTTTTTATTTTTTGCACTTTATATTATTTTTAGAAAAAAGAGATGTAAAGCTTTATTTGACGAAGCCTTTTATAAAGAAGAAAAAGAACTATTGGAGAAATATGAAATTAATTTTACACAAGGAGTAACAGCGGAAGAACAATTAAAAGCTTTTTTTGAAATGAATCAAAAAGCATCATATGTTGAAGATCTAAAAAAAGAACATGCACAGATAGAGAGTTTATTAATAAAGAATCAGGAGGCCTTAGATCAGCAACGGATGGATATTTCTTTTTTATATTCTAAATATCAAGTTCAAACGGAGGAAGATTTGATTTGTATTTTTTCTGAAATTAAAAATCTTCCAAAAATAGAAGATGAAATCAAAAATTTAAAAAAGGAATGGGGATATATCAACAATTTGCTTACAGAAGTAGAACAAACAAATAAAATAATAGTTTCTCCATTATTCGATATGTTGAATTCTGATCATCTTGAAGAGAAAAAGGAATTTCTTAAGGAACAGTTGAAAGAAAAAGAATTATTATTGGAGAATGTAAAAGGAAAATTGGATATTTCTACTGTTGTTTTTACTGAATTGGAAAAGATTGAATCGGATATAGAAATCATTGAAGAAGAACAAAGCGATTTAAGGCATAAATTAGAAATAAGTAATCAAACCATTGATTTTCTCAATGAATCGGCGAGAGAGTTGGAAAATAAGTTCATTCCGAAAATAATAGATGATGCATCACCTTTATTGGAAATAATGACGAATGGGAAGTATAAAAAACTTTTATTAAATAATAATTTTGACATTTCTTTAAAAGACGAAAAAACAGGTGAGTGTTTTTCAATTTCTCAATTAAGTATTGGAACACAAGAACAAATTTATTTTCTATTAAGATTGGCTGTGTCAGAAGCGTGTACAGAGAATAATTATCCTTTATTTTTGGATGAAAGTTTTGTTGAATATGATGAGCAAAGACTTTTTAATATATTCTCAATATTAAAGAAAATTTCTAAAAAAAAGCAAGTTGTGTTTTTTACTTCAAAACAAAGAGATATCGAAGAAATTTCAAAATTAGAGAGTAATATTAATGTAATCAATATTTAAGGAGCAGAAAATGATTTATGCCATTGCAGATTTACATTTGGACCATACTGGTAAAAAGAGTATGGAAGTTTTTGGGAAAGCTTGGAAAAATTACCAAGGAAAAATTAAAGATTATTGGGAAAATGTGATTTGTGATGATGATTTGGTACTTATTCCCGGAGATATTTCTTGGGCAATGAAATTAGAAGATGCATTAAAAGATTTAAATTTAATTGAGTCTTTACCTGGTCAAAAAATATTAATGAAAGGAAATCATGATTATTGGTGGCAAAGCCTATCAAAAATAAACTCTTGCCAGTTTAAAACATTAAGATTTCTTCAAAATACAGCATATCAATTTGGCTGTGTAGGAATTGCAGGGACAAGAGCTTGGTCAAATACAGATCTTGAACATGAAAAGATTACAGAACATGAGAAAAAAATTTTCAAGAGAGAGCTGATTCGATTAGAATTAAGTTTAAAAGAATTGACAAAATTAAAATCAAGTTTTAATATTGCTATGTTACATTATCCACCTTTTAATCGAGATGGAAAGTTGAACGAATTTGCAGCGTTAATGAAAGAATATAATATTAATTGTTGTATATATGGGCACTTACACGGTCAAGGACATAAATATATACGTGAGGGTTTCATAGACGGGGTAGAATTTCATTGTGTTTCCGGCGATTATTTATCTTTTAGACCTAAACTTATTTTTAAGGAGGTATAATGATGAAAATTATTATAACTAAAAATGCACAAGAAATGGGGAAGGAAGGTGCAAAGATTTTTGCGGAACAAATTAGGAGTAAACCTGACAGTGTATTAGGTTTAGCTACGGGGTCAACTCCAATTCCATGTTATCAAGAACTTGCGAGAATGCATAAAGAAGAGAATTTGGATTTTTCAAAAATAACAACTTTTAATTTGGATGAATATATCGGAATTTCAGAATCTGATGCAAATAGTTATCATTATTTTATGAATAATGAATTATTTCAGCATATCAATGTTGACCTAAAAAATATTCATATTCCTGATGGAAATGCGGAAGATATTGATTTGTTCGCAAAACAATATGATGAATGGATACAATTTGCAGGTGGTATTGATATTCAATTGCTTGGCATCGGTGAAAATGGTCATATCGGTTTTAATGAACCCGCCGAAGAGCTGATGACAGGCACGGGAAGAGTGCAATTAGCTCAATCGACAATTAATGCAAATGCAAGATTTTTTGATATTGATGAAGAAGTGCCCAAAGAAGCCATTACTATGGGAATGAAAACTATTATGGATGCAAAAAAAATTGTTATCATGGCCAGCGGTGTAAAAAAACATGATGTAGTCAAACGCCTTGCAGGAAAGGAATTTTTATCAACGAAAATGCCTGTAAGTTTATTGTTTTTACATTCTGATTGTACTTTAATTGTGGACGAAGCGGCATATAATGGATAATTTTTATTATAAAGAAAAAGAAATTAAAGTCTTAAAAACTTCTTATATGGAGTTAAAATCACGTTTAAGTGAATTAAATGCTGAATTTATTTCTGAAGAAATTCAAATAAATTATGTTTTAGAAAATCCTGAAAAAACTTTTCCAAGTGGTGACTATTTAAGGATTCGACAAATCAATCCTCAAATAAACGGAGGACGTATAGAGCTTACTTATAAGGAAAAAACAGAATCAAAACAGTTAAGAGAATCTAATGAGTTGACCGTGGAAATCAATGACTTAAATTCAGGATTGGAATTGCTTAGAAAATTAGGATTTCAAATTAAAGCAAAAGCTGAAAAACATAGAATTTCTTTTTCATTAATGGGAAGTCGATTGGATTTTGATACATGGAAAGAAATGGATTATCCAGAGCCTTATTTAGAAATTGAAGTATCGGAAGATTTACAAATTCAAAAAATTGTTAAACTATTGGGTATTGAAGAAAAAGAAATTTCTTTATTATCCATTGAAGAATTAAAAGAGCAAAAAAAGAAAGCATAAATTTATGCTTTCTTTTTTGTTAAAGGAATATAAAACTCCGCCTGTGTTATAATAAAGAAAAGAGGAGGGTTTTATGAATATTAACTGGTACCCTGGACATATGAAAAAGACTGTAGACCAATTAAAAAAAATAATTTCTATGGTAAATATTGTTTATGAATTAGTCGATGCTAGAATTCCAATAAGTAGTAAAAATCCAATTTTGGATGAGATATTAAAGAATACACCTCGAATTATTTGTTTAAATAAGGCGGATATGGCAGAAGAGAAAAGAACAATGGAGTGGATTGAATATTTTCAGAATCTAGGTATAACGACAGTGGCTATTAATTGTAAAGATAAAAATACTTTTTCAATACTGCTAAAAAAAACTCAAGAAATAATGAGCGAAAAAGTTGCCAAAGATTTAAAAAAGGGCATTCAGAACACACGCACCAGATTAATGATTGCCGGAATCCCAAATGTTGGAAAGTCAACTTTTATTAATGCAATCAGTCAAAAGAATCAACTTGAAACGGGGAATAGACCTGGAGTTACTAAATCCAATCGTTGGGTTAAGACATTTGGAAATATGGAGTTACTGGATACTCCGGGCATTTTGTGGCCAAAAATAGAAACAGAAGAGCAAAGAAGACTTTTAGCTTATACAGGGGCTATCAAAGATGAAATCTTGGATATTGAATCTTTATCCTTTTATTTCATTCAAGATATGCTCAAACTTTATCCTGAAAGGCTAAAGGAGCGCTATGCGATTAATTGTGAAATGGAAGCAGTTATGATATTAGATAACATTGGGAAGCAAACCGGTAAATTGTTTAAGGGTGGAGAAATAGATTATTTGGGAGTAGCCAAAATGATTTTTTCAGATTTTCGAAACGGCAAATTAGGGCGAATAACATTGGAGAGTGCAATCAATGAATCCTTGGGAAGAAATTGAACAGAATTATGATTTTATATGCGGCATCGATGAGGTGGGGAGGGGTTGTTTTGCCGGTCCTGTTGTAGCCTGTGCGGTAATCATGCCAAAAGGAAGTCGAATTAATGGAGTAAAAGATTCGAAAAAGTTATCGGAGAAACAACGGAAGAAGTTAAGTGGATTAATTCGTGAAGAAGCTCTCGGGATAGGATTTGGAATTCAAGATGCGGAAGTGATAGATTTAATAAATATCAAACAGGCGACTCGTCTAGCTATGAAAGATGCAGTTTTATCGATTCAATCAAAAAATGGAGAAAAAGTTATTCCAGAGTATCTTTTGATTGATGCCGAAACTATAGATTTAAATATCCCTCAAATTTCAATTATTAATGGAGACGATTTATGTTATTCCATATCTTGTGCTAGTATTGTAGCGAAAGTATTTAGAGATGAAATGATGCAGAATTTAAGCCTTATGTATCCGGAATACGATTGGTTTAACAATAAAGGATATGGAACAAAAAAACATCGGGAAGCAATCATAAACTTTGGGATAACTTCTTTACATCGAAAAACTTTTTTAAAAAAATTATTAAATGGAGAAAAACATGAATAGCTATAGCATTGGATTTAATGGCGAAGAACTCGCCTTAGAGTATTTAAAAAATAAAGGGTATCGATTTTTAGATAAAAATTTTCATTCTGCATTTGGGGAAATAGATTTGATTGTGGAAAATGATGAATATTTAGTTTTTGTAGAAGTAAAGACAAGAAAAAATACAAATTTTGGACATCCTGCAGAAGCGGTGCATATTCACAAACAAAATCGATTAATTCAAACGTGTCTGTTTTATCTTTCCATGCATCATACAATGAAATTTAAACGTTTTGATGTAATAACAATCATAACGGATACAGGACAGATTGATCATATTGAAAATGCATTTTGGTGCGGTTAGGAGTGTTGAAGATGTATTCCAAAATTATAACTGCAATACTACAGGGGCTAAACGGTTATGCGGTAGACGTAGAAGGACATTTATCCAATGGGTTACCTGCTTTTAATATCGTAGGTTTACCGGATACAGCTATAAAAGAAAGTAAGGAAAGAGTACGAAGCGCTATTCAAAATAGCGGATTTCGTTTCCCTGTAGCGCGGATTACCATTAATCTTTCACCGGCCAATTTGAGAAAAGAAGGTTCTCAATTGGATTTATCTATAGCCATTTCCATTTTAAGTGCAAGTGGAGCTATTATTCAATCTGTATCTTCTAAAACGGCTTTTATAGGAGAGCTTGCATTAAGTGGCGAAATTGTAGGAGTTCCAGGTACTTTACCTATGGCAATTGCCTTAGAAGAAATGGGATTTGAATATTTAGTGTTGCCTGAGGATAATACAGAAGAATGTTCCGGATTGAAAAAGTTAAAAATTATTCCTGTGAATCATTTGACACAAGTGGTTCAATATTTAAATCAAGACATTGACATTACACCCATTAAAAATAAAGAATGTGTATTTTCTGAAGAAATTCAATATAATGTCGATTTTTCAGATATCCGAGGTCAGGAAACTTTAAAGAGGGCAATGGAAATAGCTGCAGCTGGACATCATAATATTTTAATTGTCGGTCCACCGGGTTCCGGAAAAACTATGGCGGCAAAACGCATGCCGACTATTTTACCGGCTTTAACATTTGAAGAGAGTATGGAGTGCACAAAGATTTATTCAGTAGGAGGGATGCTTAAAGGCTTAGTTCAAACCAGACCGTTTCGAAGCCCTCATCATACTTCCTCTGCTGTAGCATTAATTGGTGGAGGAACATATCCAAAACCGGGTGAAGTCTCATTAGCTCATAATGGAATTCTTTTTTTAGATGAATTTCCAGAATTTCAAAAACAGGTCATCGAAGCTTTAAGACAACCTATAGAGGATAGAGAAGTTACAATATCCAGGGCGAATGCACGTTTCACATATCCAAGTGATTTTCTTTTAGTGGCGAGCATGAATCCTTGTCGTTGTGGTTATTTTGGAGATGAAACCCATGAATGTAAATGTTCTGCTTCAGATATTCAAAGATATTTGGGGAAAATAAGTCATCCCATATTAGATCGCATAGACATTCATACAGAAGTAAAAGCGGTCCCTTATGATGAATTACAAGCAAAGTCATCAGAAGGAATGTCTTCTGCCCAAATGAGAGCTCGTGTTATTGCTGCGAGAAATGTTCAAAGAGAAAGATATAAAAACGAAAATATTCATTTTAACAGTCAATTAAATCATACCATGCTAAAAAAATATGTTCCATTAAGTTCATCTATGGATCGTATACTCCGGTTAGCTTTTGAACGATATAAATTTAGTGCACGCAGTTTAAATAAAATTTTAAAATTAACTTTAACAATTGCCGACTTAGAAGAAAATGCAATTATAGAAGAGAAACATTTATTAGAAGCGATTCGTTTTCGGGTAGGTGGGCAAAAGTATTGGATAGAAATATAGAAAAAGGAGGAGATTTTATGGAACAAATTCGTAAAGAAATTAATAAGGCTGTGGAAGAGTTGCTTAAAATAGCAAAGTTAGAAAAAAATAATATATTTGTATTGGGTTGTAGTACAAGTGAAATTGTGGGCTCACATATTGGAAAAGGTTCTGTACCTCAAATCGGAGAATTAATTGTCACTGAAATAAAGAAAGTTTGTGAAAAAAATTTATTGTTTTTTGCAGTCCAGTGCTGTGAGCATTTAAATCGTGCTTTAGTAGTGGAAAAAGAATGTATGGAAAAATATAATTTGGAGCAAGTTTCCGTTGTTCCCCAAATTCATGCAGGAGGCTCGGCTGCAACCGCTGCGATGAAATCTTTCAAACAGCCTGTAGTTATTGAAAGAATTCAAGCCCATGCAGGTATTGATATTGGAGATACTTTTATTGGAATGCATTTAAAATCGGTAGTTGTACCTGTAAGATTAGGAATCAAGAAAATAGGCAAAGCTCATTTAACTGCAGCAAGAACAAGACCAAAATTAATTGGTGGAGAAAGAGCAAAATATAATTTATAGAATAACAAAGAATCCGAATTTTTTTCGGGTTTTTTTATTGTGGGACTGTGTTCCAGTTAGTTGAGTACGCAAAGCGTACGAAACAAAAAAACACCTGCTATTGAGGTGACCCCAAAAAGTTAGACCAAGATTCTAACGATTGGAGGTCGGTACAAAATGCAGGGTTATTTATTTGTTTAGCCTTGCAAAATATTTTTTTAAAACACCACAATAATACATTTATGTAAAAATGTAATAAAATCATTTGTCTTGACTATGACAATACGATTATGTATAATGAATAAAAATGTAACGAAAAGAAAATGAAATAAAGGGTGATGATTTAATGACGAAATACATATTGAAAAGAATTTTAATGATGATTGTTACCTTGTTTTTTATTATCCTAATTACTTTTGTTTTAATGCATTCTGTTCCGGGAGGTCCATTTACTCAAGAGCGTGAATTACCAGAACAGGTAGAAGCGGCGTTAAATGAAAAGTATCATTTAAAGGATCCTTTGTATAAACAATTTTTTGATTATATTAAAGGAATAATTCAATTTGATTTAGGACCTTCTTTTAAATATCAAGGAAAAACTGTCAATGATTTTATTGAAAAGGGCTTTCCTGTTTCAGCCAAAATAGGAGGAATTACAATTTTATTTATACTTCTTGCAGCAATTCCTCTAGGTATTCTTGCAGCAATAAAGAATGATCAATGGCAAGATATGGTGGTTATGACTTTAGCCACTATAGGGGTAACGATTCCTTCTTTTGTAGTTGCAACAGTTCTCATGTATGTTTTTAGTTATAGTTTAAAGTGGACACCAACCTTTGGATTAGATTCATGGAAAAGTTATATTCTTCCTGTAATCGCATTGGGAGGCTATTCTATGGCATTTATAGCTCGATTAATGCGTTCCAGTTTATTGGAAGTTATGGGGCAAGATTACATTCGGACAGCTCGTGCAAAAGGGCTTTCTGAAAATAAAATCATTACCAGGCATGCATTAAGAAATGCATTAATACCTGTGATAACCATTTTAGGACCTACGATAGCCGGTTTATTAACAGGCTCATTTGTTATAGAAAAAATATTTGCAATACCTGGAATGGGTGTTTATTTTGTCGATAGTGTCGGTCAAAGAGATTATACGGCAATCATGGGAATTACAGTTTTTTATGCTATCTTCCTAATTGCTATGGTGTTTCTTGTTGACATATTTTATGTTTTAATTGATCCGAGAATCAAATTTGAATAAGGAGGGAACCCACCTATGAACGAATGGGATTTGTGTACTACATCCGATGAATTAAAAGAAAAAATATGGACTAAAAATAGATCTTTTTCAGGAGATGTATGGTTTCGGTTTAGACATAAACTTACAGCGGTTATTGGTTTAATTATTATTATATTGATGATTATATTTTCATTTATTGCACCACATTTTACCAAATTTAAATACGATGAACAAAACCTTGCTTTCAGCAATATACCTTTTAGAATGCATGTAACAAAAATTAACAATCGATATTATTACTTATCATCCAATTTAAAAATTATTGAAGTGTCTGAAGATGGGAAACTAATTCAATCACTTTCGTTGAAAGAAGAAAATGGAATGAAAAAAACAATGACTTTTACAGATGGGACAAATGATATATACATAAGTTATTTGAAAAAACCCGCAACTTTTGTCGATAACCAAGGGAAAAAAATTACTGCTGTTGAAAAAAAGTGGAATAAAACTTTTCTATTAGGCTCTGATTTTTTAGGCAGAGATATGTTGACAAGATTAATGTACGGCTCGAGAATATCGTTAATTGTTGCTTTAATAGCTACCATTGTCAATATGACGATAGGAATATTGTATGGAGGAATTTCAGGTTATAAAGGCGGATTAACAGATTCCGTTATGATGAGAATTGTGGATATTATTAGCACTATACCATTAACATTATATGTAATCCTTATAATGGTTGTATTAAATAATGGATTTTTAAGCATTATTATTGCTCTATCCAGTGTTTATTGGGTAAGTATGGCGAGAATTGTGAGAGGACAGATTATCTCGTTAAAAGAAAGTGAATTTGTTTATGCAGCTCGAACAATTGGTTCAAGTTCAAAAACAATATTATTTAAGCATTTATTACCTAATGCAATGGGACCAATTTTAGTAACTGCAACGATGCTTATTCCATCGGCCATTTTTATTGAAGCCTTTTTAGGTTTCATAGGACTTGGTATTGCCCCTCCAATGGCAAGTTTAGGGACAATGTGTAATGATTCCCTCCAAACGCTTAGAACAGCTCCATATCAACTTTTTCTTCCCTCTCTATTAATATGCATAACTATGTTTGGTTTTAGTTATGTAGGGGATGGTTTGCGAGATGCTTTGGATCCGAAATTAAAAAAATAATGATTATAATCTTCTAAACAGAGAGGGTGAGTATATGAATACGTTGCTTCAAGTAAAAGATTTACATACATCTTTTTATACCGGAAATGGTGAAGTAAAAGCTGTTCGTGGAGTTTCTTTTTCATTAAATGAGGGAGAAATATTGGGAATTGTCGGTGAATCGGGAAGTGGAAAAAGTGTCACCTCATTATCTATTTTAAAACTGTTATCTTCAACAGGTAAGATAACAAAAGGAAGTATATTTTTCGAAAATCAGGAAATTTCAAATTTTTCCTCAAAAGAAATAAGAAAAATTCGAGGCAAGCAAATTTCTATGATTTTTCAAGATCCGATGTCTTGTTTAAACCCATTAATTACTGTCGGGCGTCAAATTTCGGAAATGTTGGAAATACATCATAAAGAATTATCAAAAGAACAACGAAAAGCTGAAAGTTTACAGTTAATGAAAATGGTAAAAATTCCGGAATCTGAAAAAAGGTATACAGCGTATCCTCACGAACTTTCAGGGGGGATGAGGCAACGAATCATGATTGCTATGGCATTGGCTTGTAAACCGAAATTACTAATCGCTGATGAGCCAACTACAGCTTTAGATGTAACGATTCAAGACCAAATTTTAAAATTATTAAAAAACCTGCAAAAAGAATTGAATACAAGTGTGATGTTTATTACACATGATTTGGGTGTTGTAGCTGAATTATGTCACAGAGTACTAGTTATGTATGGCGGCATGGTCATGGAAGAGGGAACGGTTAATGAAATCTTTGAGCAACCGATGCATCCGTATACCATTGGATTGATGAATTCAATACCGAATATTGAACAGGATAAGCAGGTTTCATTAATTCCTATACAAGGATCTCCTCCGGATATGTTAAATCCTCCTATAGGGTGTCCTTTTTCTCCAAGATGTTCTTTTACAAGAAATATATGCTTAGAACATGTGCCTGAATATACAACGATAGCGTCAGGACACCGTTCAATGTGCTGGCTGTTAAATAAAAAAGCGCCGTTGACAGATAATCCTTTTTCAGACTATTTATCAAAAAAATATGGTGATAAAGGAAGTGATGAATAATGAAAAATGCATTGGAAGTCAAAAAATTGGTGAAATACTTTCCTGTCAAAAATTCAAAGAATCAAGTGGTTCATGCTGTAGATAATGTAAGTTTTTCCATTCAAAAAGGGAAAACTTTAGGCTTGGTAGGAGAATCCGGGTGCGGAAAGTCAACCTGTGCCAGAACTATCATCAGAATACATAAACCAACCTCAGGTGAAATACTGATTGATGGTGAAAATATTGCTAATAAATCACAAAAAGAATTACAATCAATTCGACGAAAGATGCAAATGATTTTTCAGGATCCGTATGCTTCTTTAAATGGCAGAATGATAGTTAGAGATTTAATTGCAGAACCTCTTATTGCACATAATATCATAAGAAGATCTTCAGAGGCTCAAGATCTTATCGAAGAAATGTTAGAAAGAGTCGGCTTGCAAAAAGAGCATATTAACCGATATGCACATGAATTTAGCGGTGGACAAAGGCAAAGAATTTGTATTGCGCGAGCTTTAATTTTAAAACCAGATATTATTTTATGCGACGAACCGATTTCGGCATTAGATGTTTCTATTCAAGCTCAAATTGTCAATATGTTGAAACAATTTCAAAATGATTTAGGATTGACTTATTTATTTATTGCACATGATTTATCTATGGTACGATATGTTTCGGATGATGTAGGTGTTATGTATTTAGGAAAATTGGTTGAGCTTTGTGAAGCGGTTGAAATTTATAGAAAACCGTTACATCCTTATACAAAAGGATTGTTATCCAGTATTCCGATTCCTTCGCCAAAATTGGCAAGAGAAAAAGTGCATCCTGGAATAACTGGAGATATAGCTAGCCCGATTAATGTACCGACAGGATGTCGCTTCCATACAAGATGTAAAGAAAAGCTTAAAGTATGTGAAGAAATTGAACCGGAAATTAAAGAAATCTCCGATAATCATTATGTTGCTTGTCATTTATATAAATAAAACTATGAGAGGAGTGTTTTTATGAAAAAGTCACTAAAATTTGTTGCGTTGATGATAGCGTCGGTGATGTTGCTATCAAGTTGTGGAGGTAATGCTAAGACGCCTGAAGAACCTACAAAAACCGGAGAACAAACTGTAGAGCAAACAGCTAAAGAAAATGATAGTGAAAAGAGTATCACCTTTGTTCTTCACAATGAACCGGATGGAATTGACCCAAATGTTACCAGCAACAGTTTTGCATCCCCATTTCTTACCAACTGTTTTGAGGGTCTGGTAACGTATAACGAAAACTCGGAATTAGTTCCAGGATTAGCGGAAAGTTGGGATATTTCTGAAGATGGTAAAATTTATACTTTCCACTTGAGAAAAGGTTTGAAGTGGAGTGACGGTACCCCATTAAATGCCAATGACTTTTTATATTCTATTCAACGGGTTTTAAAACCGGAAACAACTGCTCAATATTTAACAATGATAACAGATTATATTGAAAATGCACAAGAAGTATTTGACAGAGCAAAAACCATTGATGAATTAGGTGTAAAAGCTATTGATGAAAATACTTTAGAAATTAAACTGAAAGATCCGGCACCTTACTTTTTAGATATTTTATCCATGAATGTTTATTGTCCCGTACAAAAAGCCACTGTTGAAGCAAATGGTGAAAAATGGACTTTATCACCGGAAGCATATATTGTAAATGGACCATATAAAATTACTGCAATCAATATGGGTGAATCTGTTATCTTGGAAAAGAATGAGCATTATTATAATGCCGATAAGGTAAAACTGGATAAAATTACATTCCGTTATATTAAAGATCAAGCCACTGCGTTAAATGCTTTCCAAAGCGGAGAAATTTACGGATTTAGAGAAATCCCGATGGCAGATTTATCCAAACTAAAAGCGGAAAGTGATGATCTTTATACTTTACCTCAATATGCAACCACATATTATTTAATTAATACGGCGAAAAAACCATATGACGATGTTCGTATTCGTAAAGCAATTAATTTAGCAATTGATAGGCAAGCGTTGATTGACAATATTTTGCAAGGTGTTGCTGAGCCTGCATTTTCTTTAGTATCTCCTGGATATGCAGTAGATGGAGTAAAATATGAAGAGGGTAGAGGAACCTATGATTTATCTCCAAATGCAAATCAAGAGGAAGCAAAAAAATTAATGGCAGAAGCAGGATATCCAAATGGAGAAGGATTCCCAACAATTCAACTTTCTTATTATACGAATCCACAAGTCAAACAATTGGTGGAAGCGATGGCTCAAATGCTGAAAACAAATTTAGGAGTACAAGTTGAGATTTCAACAGAAGAGTGGAAAGTTTACTATGATAATGTACAAGCAGGAAAATATGAAATTGCAGCTATGGGTTGGGGTGCTGATTATCTAAATCCAATGACTTTCTTACCATTATTTGTTTCCGGCGATCCTCTTAATAAAACAGGTTATGCTAGTAAAGAATATGATCAAGCAGTATTAAAGGCAAAAGTAGAACGTGATCCAAAGATAGCCATGGGATTAATGAGAGAGGCAGAAAATATTTTAATGAAAGATTATCCTTTCCTTCCGTTATATTATCGTTCAACGAATCTTATGATGAAACCATATGTAAAAGGATGGTTTTTGACACCCACGGGAAGTTTGTATTTTAGAGATGCAACGATTGAAAAATAACGATGTATCAAAAAGAGTCCATCTCAAAAATGAGATGGACTCTTTTTGATTTTAGTATTTTCAATTAATATTAGCTTTTGTTCATGAGATAATTTTTTTATTTGGTATTCTAATTTCAGTGCATGCGAAGGGGAAAGACATTCCCAAGTACAAAGCAAAGTACAGGGACCATGACTCTTAGTGTATTTTGCACCTTTTCCATCATTATGCTGCTTTAACCGTTTTTGGACATCTTTTGTCCACCCTGTATATATACTTCCATCTTTACACAATAATGCATAGACTTTACACATCTGCATTCTCCTGTAATTTACTCCAAGCACTCATAATTGTATCGTAATCAAAACCTTTGTACGAAAGGAATTGATATATTTTTTGCTTCTTTTGAAAATTTGATTTATTTTTTAAAGAATGAATTTTTTTTATAGATGCTTCATATGCGGTTTCTATTAGAATTTCTTTTGAAACTTCTTTTAAAGTTTCATCAATAAAAGCTTCATCAATTCCCTTTTTTTTCAATTCCATTTGAATTCTTATAGGTCCATAATGATTCAGCTTAAGTTTATCTCTGGTGAACGCTTTGGCATAATACAAATCATCTATTAAACCGGTTTTAATGAATTGTTCAACTACTTTTTCTTGGATTGAAGTCGAATACTTTTTTTTAGCTAAGTAATCTTTGACTTCCTTACTGCTTTTTAGACCATAGGATAAGTATGATAATGCAGCTGATTTTGCCTGAAAATATTTTTCATATTCGTATAAGATGTTATACATCTCATTGGATAATTCCAGATTTTTTGATAAGGAATATTTTTCAAAAACAGAATATGGAATATGGAAAACTTGTTTATTATCTAATTGCAACAAAAATACTTCTGTATCTTGCAAAAAGGAATAAGTTATTATTTTCATCAAAAAAACCTCCCACTTTTTGTATCATATCATATCTTGAAAAATTATTTCAACAAAAAAATATTTTATCAAAATATGATATAATTAAATATTAAATTGGAGGAAGATATGAGAACGGCACGTAAAACAGAACTAAACAATTGGAATCAAGAATTTAAAAATATAAATCATAAAAATAGAAAATATTTGATAAAGACTTATGGTTGTCAAATGAATGTTCACGATTCAGAAAGAATAGCTTTTTTATTGGAAGATATAGGATATGAATCTACAGAAAACCAAAACGAAGCAGACATTATTTTATATAATACTTGCATGATACGAGAAAATGCTGAAGTTAAAGTATATGGTCATCTCGGTCAATTAAAACCGCTAAAAAAAGAACGTCCGGATTTAATTATTGGACTTTGCGGTTGTATGATGCAATTAAACGATATTAGAAACACAATAAAAAAGAAACACTCTCATGTAGATTTAATTTTCGGGACTAATAATATTAATGAATTACCGGACATGATTTACAAACATTTGAGAGATAATCAATTCATCGAATCCATTGAACAGAATATGAAAATTGTGGAAGATGCAAAAGAAGTGATCCATGGTGAAGCGGCAAGAGCTTATATTAATATTATGTACGGTTGTGAAAATTTTTGTACATATTGTGTGGTTCCTTACGTTAGAGGGAAAGAGACCAGTAGAGAACCTATAGAAATTTTAAAAGAAGTACAGTATTTAGCTGATCAAGGATTTACGGAAATTATGCTTTTAGGGCAAAATGTTAATTCTTATGGCCAAAGTTTGACAAATCCTATTACTTTTACAGATTTATTAAAACAAATAGAAAAAGTTGAAGGTATAAAACGAATTCGTTTTATGACCTCACATCCCAAAGACTGTCCTCAAGAATTAATTGATTGGATAGCAGCAAGTAAAAAACTGTCTACTCATATACATTTGCCTGTACAATCGGGAAGTAATAAAATTTTAAAAAAGATGAATCGAAAATATACCCGTGAATATTATTTGGATTTAGTTCGTCGTATGAAAGAAAAAATTCCAAATTTATCTTTATCTACAGATATTATTGTTGGATTTCCTGGAGAAACGGAGGAGGACTTCCAAGATACGTTAAAACTCGTTGACGAAGTTGGGTATGACCAGGGATTCATGTTTATTTATTCAGAACGTCCTGGAACCGTCGCTCAAAAAATGCCTGAAAAGATTTCAAGAGATATCCAGCTGAATCGTTTTCAACTTTTGCTTGACCATATGTATGATTCTTTCAAGAAAAAAAATGAAGCCTATATTGGAAAAACCGTTGAAATTTTAGTTGAATCTGTTAGCAAAAATAATCCTGATAGATTAAGTGGAAGAACGGATACTTTTAAGTTAGTTCACTTTTTAGGGGAGAAAAATTTAATTGGAAAATATGTACAAATAAAAATTTTATCTGCAAATTCATTTTCACTATTTGGTGAACTCGTAGAAAGATTGGAGTAAGAATGGATATATCAAAATTGACACCAATGATGCAACAATATTTCAATATAAAAAAAGAATATACAGATGCCTTACTTTTCTTTCGTTTAGGGGATTTCTACGAAATGTTTTTTGCTGACGCTTTAGTTGGTTCAAAAGCCTTAGAGATTGCCTTAACTCGAAGAGATTGTGGAAATGGGAAAAAATGTCCGATGTGTGGAATTCCATATCATGTTGCTGAAGAGTATATCGGCAAATTGGTTGCAAAAGGATTTAAGGTGGCAATATGTGAACAAATAGAAGATCCCGCTCTTGCCAAGGGAATTGTTGAACGTAAAGTAATTCAAACTTATTCTCCGGGAATGACTACGGACACAACGGTGTTGGACTCTTCAAAAAACAATTATCTGACAGCGATTTTTTATAATGCTTTCGGTTTTGGGTTATCTTATATTGATATTAGTACAGGAGAATTGTATTTTACTGAATATATTAATGATTTGAGAGATAGTTATTCGGTTTTAATTAGTGAATTATCAAAAATATCTCCTTCGGAATTATTACTTTCTGAAGACTTATATCATAATAAAGAATTTTTAGATTATTTAGAGCATGAACATCATGCAGTAATAAATTTAATGACTAAAAATGAAAAAGCTTCTTATAAAGAAGTTAAAAAATATCTTTCCGTTCCTTTAGAAAAATCAACAGTAAAGAAAACTTTTGCTCTTATGGCTCTAAGCACATTGTTAGAATATGTTTTTCGATTTCATGAAGGAGAGTTAATTCATATTCGTGAGGCCAAATATTATTTTATCGATTCATTTATGTCCATCGATTCAAATAGTAGAAAAAACTTGGAGATTCATCAAAATTTAAATACAGGAGATAAAAGAAATACACTAATTTCTGTGCTGGATAAAACCAATACCTCAATGGGGGCAAGATTGTTATCCAAATATCTTGAAAGACCTCTCATCAATAAAGAAAGTATCGTTCATCGGCAGGAGATTATAAAAGGATTTGTTCTTACTCCTATGAAAATAGAAAAAATTCGTGATATATTAAAACAAATTTATGATTTAGAACGAATAATGGGAAAATTATCTTATGCCCGAGCAAATGGAAAAGACTTAATCGCTTTAAAATATTCTATAGAAAAACTACCTGTGTTAAAAGAAATTTTAGTAAATTATGAGCATGAAAGAATTAAACACATGGGATTAAAACTTGATTCTTTAGAGGATATTTATCTTTTATTAGACTCATCTATCGAAGATGATCCACCAATAACCATTACCGAGGGCGGAATTATCAAATCTGGTTTTGATGAAAAATTAGATAAAATACGAAATGCCAGCATAGTTGGGCGAGAGGAATTAATCAAATATGAAAAAAGTGAACGGGAAAAAACAGGCATTCGAACGCTTAAAATTGTTTATAATAAGAAAACCGGCTATTTTATTGATGTAACCAAAAATAACTTATCAAAAGTTCCTGCAGACTATCGTAAAATTCAAACATTAACTAATTCTGAACGTTTTTTAAGTGAAAAATTAACTGAAATACAAGATATGATTTTAGGAAATGAGTCGGAAACTGTTCTTTTAGAATATGAAATATTTCAAAAAATACGGAATACGATATTAACCGCTTATGCTAGAATATTTAATACCGCTTCTTTAATTGCAGAAATTGATGTTTATACAAATTTGGCAAAAGTGGCGAGAGATAATCATTATATTCAGCCCGAGATTCAAGAGAATGATACTTATGAAATCCTGGGTGGGAGGCATCCGGTTGTGGAATGTTCCATGTATTCTAATGAATTCATCCCCAATGATTGCAAAATAGGGGATAAGGATAATCGAATTCATTTAATCACAGGACCAAATATGGGTGGAAAATCAACTTATATGCGGCAAAATGCATTACTTATTATTATGGCTCAAATAGGTTCTTTTATTCCTGCAGATTATGCATCTTTATCCATTACGGACAAAATTTTTACACGTATTGGAGCATCGGATAATTTAAGTCAAGGTGAAAGTACTTTTATGGTAGAAATGAAAGAAATGTCCTATATCTTATCAGAAGCTACAAAACACAGCTTTTTGATTTTAGATGAAATTGGAAGAGGTACAAGTACTTATGATGGTTTAAGTATCGCTTGGTCTATTTTGGAATATTTAAGCAAAAAAATTAAGGCGAAAACTCTTTTTGCTACACATTATCATGAGTTAACTGATTTAGAAGAAACTCTTTTTAATGTCAAAAACAAACGGGTAGATGTGATTGAAAAACAAAATCATATCGTTTTATTGCATAAAATTGTGGATGGGAAATCCGATAAAAGTTATGGGATAGAAGTTGCTAAATTGGCAGATTTTCCAAAAGAAATATTAGAACGAGCAAAAGAAATATTGATAGAAATAGAAACAAATGAACGATTTTATAAAAAATCGGAGAAAGAACAAAATTCTAATGGAATGCAATTGGATCTATCGGCATATCGGAAAAATATCTTTTTACAAACAATTCAAAATATTGAAGTCAATGAGATGACACCGATAAGTGCTTTAAATCAATTAAGTCAAATTATTGAGGAAGCAAAACAATTATTAAAGGAGTAAATGTAAAGTGATTCGAATTTTAGATCAAGAAACCATACAAAAAATATCTGCCGGAGAAGTGATTCATAGACCGGGTAATTTAATAAAAGAATTGGTTGAAAATTCTATTGATGCAAAAGCTTCCAGAGTACAAGTGAATATAAAAAATGGAGGCATTGATTATGTTCAAGTGAGTGATAATGGCTGTGGTATGACTCCTGAAGACATGAAATTGGCAGTATTGCCACATAGTACGTCTAAACTTTCTTCTTTTTCAGATTTAGAAGTGTTAACTACGATGGGGTTTCGCGGAGAAGCATTAGCAAGCATAAAGGCGGTATGTCAATTAACAGTAATTTCCAAAACGAATGAACAAGAAATTGGTCAAGAACATGTCTATATTAATAATCAGTTGTCTGAATACACTGAGTTGGGAATGAATACAGGAACGGTTGTACGATGCGAAAATTTATTTGAGAACATTCCAGTTCGCAAAAAGTTTTTAAAAAGTTCTCAAGCTGAAGGAAATTATGTAACGGAAATCATGTATCGTCTAGCGATTGGAAATCCTCATGTGGAAATTCAATATGTGAAAGATGACAAAGTTATTTTTCAAACAAATCCTAAGGACGGACTGCGTGGAAATTTAGCTCGATTATTTGGAAATGACTATGCCTCAAATTTATTACCATTTGAAATTCAAAATGAACATTTTAGTATAACGGGTTATATTTCAAATTCCAGATACTATCGAGGGAATCGTTCTATGCAATACACTTATGTTAATCATCGATATATTCAAGATGATAATATTAAAAGTAGAATTGAAGAGTGTTATCAAGGTTTAATTCCCAATGGAAGATTTCCTGCATTTCAACTTTTCATTAATTTGGATGCTTCTTTGATCGACGTCAATATTCATCCAAATAAAGAAAAAATTAAATTCTCGTTTGATCACAAATTATTTAATGTGCTAAAAGAGGAGATTAATAGCTTACTATATGAAAAACATGCTGTCCCCAATATGATACAGGAAAATGTGAAAAAACATAAAAAAGGCATCATGAATCTTTCTGATTATATTGAAAAATATAATCAGAATAGTATCAAATCTAATTCTGATATCAATACAATTCCTTCAGTTTATGAAAAAGAAAATTTAAAGTATGAAGTAAAAAACAATGTTCAAACAGAACCGAGCAAATCGATTCGGTTTAATTTTGACCTAACGACTACAAAGGAAGAGTCTTCCAACTATTATGAGACATTTTTAAAGAACAGAGAAAACTATTTGGAACAGGAGAATAAAAAAAAGAAAAAAGAATTCTTCGATTCTCTTCAAATAATCGGTGTAGTTTTTGATACATATATCGTTTGTCAACAAAGAAATCCTCAAAAATTAGTATTTATTGATCAACATGCAGCACATGAACGAATTATGTATGAGAAATATTGTTTTCAATATAAAAATAAAAGTGTAGATTCTCAGTTGCTGCTTACACCCATGATACTGAATTTAAAACAAGACGAGTTTGAACTTTGTTTAAGCAGACAAGAGATGTTTAAAAATTTAGGATATGATCTTCGAGAATTCGGTCCACAAAGCATTGCGGTAAATGCTGTACCGATGATACTTGGTTATCCAAAGGGGGAGGGGATGATCTTAGATCTTATAGATTCTTTTAAAACTGCCGTTTCTATTGATCCCGGCTTTGTAGAAAGTAAAATTATTTCTATGTCCTGTAAAAGTGCAGTAAAGGGTGGAAATGTATTAGGAAAATTGGAACTTAATTCATTGATTGAACAAATGGGGAGGGCAGATAATCCATATACTTGTCCTCACGGCAGACCAACATTAGTTGAATTGACTCAATCTGATTTAGAAAAAATTTTTTTAAGAAATAAATAAGTAAGTGATATGAATAAATTAATTTTTATTATTGGACCGACTGGAGTAGGAAAATCAAATTTAAGTCTGTATTTGGCAAAGTCATTGGAAACAGAAATTATTTCAACGGATTCAATGCAAATTTATCGATTTATGAATATAGGAACAGCGAAAGTTACAGAGAAAGAACAAGAAAACATACGACATCATTGTATCGATATTGTAAATCCAGATGAATTATTTACTGTTGATGACTTTCAAAAGATGAGCTCAGAGATTATAAAAAATTTATGGGCTAAAAATAAAATTCCAATTTTCGTTGGAGGAACTGGGTTATATGCGAATTCAATACTATATGAATTAAAATTTTTAGGAAGTCCAAACTATGAAATAAGGGAGCATTATAAAAATTATGTCGAAAAATTTGGAGCAAAAAAATTACATGAACTTTTAGAGAAAGTTGACCCTTTAACCGCATCTAAAATTCATGAAAATAATGTAAAACGAGTGATTCGGGCATTGGAAATATACGAAGATACCGGTAGAAAAATGAGTGAACAGAATTTGAATTTTAGAGCAATTAATAAAAAATATGATCCATTTATTATCGGACTATCTGGAGAAAGAGAATTAATTTATAATCGGATTAATATACGGGTGGAACAAATGATTTCTGATGGACTTGTAGAGGAAGTGAAAGAAATATTATGTCAATTTCCAAATTTCAAAGAAACAATTGCTTCAAAAGGGATTGGATATAAAGAAGTTATCCCATATCTTGACGGTAAGATTTCTAAAGAACAAATGATTGCGGATATTCAACAACACTCCAGAAATTATGCAAAAAGACAGTGGACGTGGTTTAAAAAAGATGGTAGAATTCGATGGTATGATATTCAAAATGGAAATATCAATGAGAGTATTTTAAAAGATATCGTAGAATGGAGCAAACAATGAAAATGAACTGGAAAGAAAACTTTCATATAAACTCTAATGCAATTCAGTTTGTCAATAAAATTGAAAATAAATTAATTGACAGATTTTATCAATTTGACAGAATTCGAGAAAAAAATCAGTGGAAAGTTTTAAATGCATTTCATCAAGTGCGATTGGCAGCTACAGATTTTCATTGGTCTACAGGATACGGATATGGTGATATAGGACGTGAAAAAATAGAAAAAACCTATGCAACTATTTTTTGTGGAGAAGATGCTTTAGTTCGACCATCCATCGCTTCCGGAACTCATGCTTTAGCCCTGACTATGCAAGGTATTTTAATTCCCGGTGACGAGATGATATATATTAGTGGAACTCCTTATGACACCATGCAAACTGTTATAGGTTTAACCAAAAATGAGCCCGTGAACTTAATTGAATCTAAAATACAATACAAAGAAGTTCCGCTGAAAAATGATATGCTAGATAAACAAAATATCTTAGAAACAATTTCAGATAGCACGAAACTTGTGGTTTTACAAAGATCTTCTGGATACAGTTTTCGGAGAGCTTTTACTATAGAGGAAATGGAAAGTATTTTTACACACATTAAAAATAGATATCCAAATGTTATTATCATGGTCGATAATTGTTATGGTGAATTTACGGATATAAAGGAGCCTCTGGAAATAGGTGCAGATATTATTGCCGGTTCCTTAATTAAAAATCCAGGTGGGGGAATAGCTCCTGGCGGAGGATATGTCGTAGGGCGTCGAGATTTAATTACTCGTATTGCAAATAGAATCACCGCTCCCGGAATTGGAAAAGAATGTGGTTTGATGTATGATACGACTCGTTTGCTGTTTCAAGGAATGTATTTCGCTCCTCATATTGTTTCGGAAGCTCTTAAAGGAGCCTTACTTTTCTCAAGTATTTTTGAATATTTAGGATATCGATGTGTGCCAAAAACATATGATAAACGCTCAGATATTATTACGGCAATTGAGTTTAAAGATGAAAAAAAAGTAATCCAATTTTGTCAATCAATTCAAAAAGCCTCTGCAGTAGATGCTCACGTAACGCCTGTTCCTTGGGATATGCCCGGATATGATAATAAAGTAATTATGGCGGCGGGTGGTATTATAGAAGGTTCAAGCATTGAGCTTTCAGCAGACGGTCCAATTAGGGAACCTTATATAGCTTATTACCAAGGCGGGCTGACTTACGACCAAACAAAATTAGCTGCATATATGGTTATTTCAGATTTTCTTTCAAAAAAATTTATTCAAATTTAAAAAGAGATATGAAAAAAATAAGTACTAGAAAACCACCAAAACCAAATGAATCTGAATATGAAGAATTAATCAGATTAAGAGCTGAAAACGAATATATGAAAGCAGAAATCGAAGTAATAAAAAAAGAGATCTCCTTGAGAGAAGAAAAGGAAGCTGTGCGACTCAAGGCGAAAAAGCAGCAATCATCAAAGAACTCCGCAAGAATGGATACAAATTAAAGTATCTCCTTAAAGCTATGTCTATGGCTAAATCTACCTATTATTTTGAACTTAACAGAAAAGATGTTGTTGCTGAACGTAATCAAGAATTACTAGAAGAAATCAAAAGTATTTTTGAAGAGAACAAACGTAGATACGGAGTAAGACGAGTTCATCAAGAACTTGTAAATCGTGGATACAATATAAACCATAAGCGAGTTCAGCGTCTTATGCATGAAGCCGGCTTGTCCGGAAAACGTCCAAAGCAAAAATATCACTCATACAAAGGCAAAGTTGGAAAGATTGCAGATAACATAATAGATAGAGATTTCACAACAACTGCACCATTACAGAAATGGACAACAGATGTATCTCAGTTCAATTTTTCATGGGGAAAGTGTTATATATCACCAGTACTAGACATGAATACAAACGAGATTGTTTCATATGATTTATCAGCTACTCCAAATCTTGAACAGATAGTAAGAATGCTGGATAGAGCTCTAGATAAGTTTCCTAATGTTGAAGACCTTATATTTCATTCGGATCAAGGTTGGCAATATCAACATGCTTATTTCAGAAATATTTTAAACACGGAATTATCCAATCAATGTCACGAAAAGGGAATTGCTATGATAATTGTATTATGGAGTCATTCTTTGGAAGGTTAAAAAACGAGATGTATTATGGTCATGAAAAGGACTATTCTTCTTTTGAAGAATTCTCGAAGGCTGTTGCAGAGTATATAGATTATTATAACAATAAAAGAATTCAGGCGAAAACAAAATGGATGCCACCTGTAAAATACAGGATAACATCCATGTGTTCAGCCTAGCTCATAAATATGTGTCCAGAATTCTGGGTACATATCAAAACGAGATGGGCTCTTTTTAAATTTCTCGAAATAAACCAACGACTTTGCCCAAAATTTCAACTTCATTTAGAACTATAGGTGACATTGTTTCATTCTCAGGCTTTAACTCAAAATATTCTTCTTTTTTATAAAAACGTTTTACAGTAGCAGAATCGTTGATTAACGCCACGACAATATCTCCATTTTCGGCTGTTGTTTGTTGCCGAACTATAATAGAATCTCCATCAAGAATCCCGGCTTCAACCATAGATTCTCCCTTAACACGTAAAATAAATAAATTTCCTTTATGAGAGTATTCCAGAGGGATTGGAAAGGTATCAATTACATTTTCTTCAGCTAAAATTGGAGATCCGGCCGCTACGCTCCCGATAATTGGAATGTCATAAGTCAATTTTGCTTGAGGTTCATTAGATAACGAAACTACCTCAATTGCTCTCTTTTTAGATGCAGGTTTTCTTAAATATCCTTTTTCAACCAAATCCTCAATATATTTATGAACGCTTGATGTACTCTTAAGATTAACATATTGACAAATTTCACGGATTGCAGGTGGAAATCCATTTTCTATAATAGAAATTTTTATACATTCAAGGACTTCTTTTTGTTTTTTAGTTAAATCTTTATACATAATATCACCCTTTTCAAATTTATTATAGCATAAACAACTCAAAAAGGAAACAAAAGTTCTGTTTCGATTTTAAATTTTGTACTTGGACAACGGATTTTTGCGAATTGCTTTTCTTAATGTATCATCATCTAAGTGAGTGTAAATTTGAGTTGTAGAAACCGAAGCATGTCCTAGTATTTGTTGTAAGGTTCGTATATCAACAGAACCATATTTGTACATTAACGTGGCTGCCGTATGTCTAAGTTTATGCGTACTATAAATACGAATATCAAAGCCTGCAGCCTGTAAATAAAAATCAATTCTTGATTGAATAGCCCGATTACTCATACGTTTTTTTCTTGTGCTTAAAAATAATGCGTTATCTTCAACTTTCGGGCGAAGAGCTTTATAATCTTGAATTGCTTCCAAGCAAGATTCATTAAGATAAATTGTACGCTCTTTGTTTCCTTTTCCAATAACTGTAAGTGCATCGTTTTTAATCATGTCCATATTAATACTTGAAAGTTCCGATAAACGCATTCCTGTATTAAGGAAAAGGACGATAATGCAAAAATCACGCTGTTTAACGAACGAATTTATTTTAGAGGATATAACGATATCTAAAAGCTTATAACATTCGTCTAAAGTCAAATAAATGGGGTTCTTTTTTCCCAGCTTTGGTGTTTCAAGTTTATCGGCAATATTTTCATTAATCAATCCGAGTTGCTTGTAATAAAACCCAAAAAAAGAGCGAATAGAGGCCGTTTTTCTTGCACGTGTATTTGCTTGATTACGATGTCGCAGATCTAAATAGGAGAGATATGCATATAAATCTTGTAATTTAATTTGATTAAGAAAAGAGGCATCTAAATCTGAAATATCAATTTCATCAAAAGATTCTTCATCGTCAACGGATTGATGATCAAAAGTTTCATGCAATACACATCTTAATTTCATAAATTTTAAAAAACGTTGAAGGTCGCATCGATATTCATAGATTGTTTTTTTAGAGGCTCCTCGAACAGTGCGCATATAGCCAAGGAAATCTTCAATAAGGAAAGAGTTTTTCATCATTTATTCATTTCAACTCCTTTTTAAACAATTGCACAAAATAATAATTTTGTGCAATTGTTATTTTTTATAATATCATAAGAATGTAGATTTTTCAAACACAAGCTAAATACAATAAAAAAGAGCTTTTAATTTAAGCTCTTCTTATTTTGCGATACTGGTAATTCTCGTTTCTCTAATAATGTTCACTTTGATTTGTCCGGGATATTCCAGTTCATTTTCAATTCTTTTGGCTATATCGCGTCCAAGAATGGTCATTTCATCTTCGGGAATGCTTTCCGGCTTAACCATAATTCGAAGTTCTCGACCAGCTTGAATAGCAAAACATTTTTCTACGCCATTAAAAGAATTTGCAATTTCTTCTAAGTTTTCTAAGCGTTTAATGTAATTTTCTAAAGATTCTCGTCTCGCGCCCGGTCTAGCAGCCGATATTGCATCAGCAGCTTGAACAATGATTGCTTCAGCCGTTTCTGGAGCTACATCGCCATGATGCGCATGCACAGCGTGAATGACTTCTTTATTTTCTTTATTGCGTTTTAACACATTAACGCCAATATCAACGTGAGGTCCTTCCACTTCGTGATCAATAGATTTTCCTATATCATGGAGTAATCCGGCCCTTCGAGCAATTCGAACATTCGCACCCAATTCATGAGCCAACATTCCTGCGATAGTAGCTACTTCAATGGAGTGTTTCAATACATTTTGTCCGTACGAAGTCCTAAACTTAAGTCGTCCTAATAACTTAATGATTTCGGGGGATAAACCATGAACATTCACCTCAACACACGCTTCTTCTCCCGCCTCTTTTATAATAATGTCCATTTCTTGTCGAGCTTTTTCAACCATTTCCTCGATACGTGCGGGGTGAATACGACCGTCAAGAATCAATTTTTCCAAGGCGATTCTTGCAATCTCACGACGAACAGGGTCAAAACCAGATAAAACAACAGCTTCAGGAGTATCATCGATAATTAGATCAATCCCGGTCAATGTTTCTAAAGCACGAATATTTCTACCTTCGCGACCAATAATTCGACCCTTCATTTCTTCGTTTGGTAACGCAACCACGGACACCGTGTTTTCTGCAACATGATTTGCCGCATAACGTTGAATAACGGAAGTAATAATTTCTCTAGCTGTTTTTTCAGAATCTTCTTTTATGCGTTGTTCATTTTCTTTGATAATAACAGCCGTGTCATGAACAATGTCCTTACGCACATCATTTAACAAAGTTTCTCTGGCTTCTTCTCGTGATAATTCAGCAATGTGTTCTAATTCTTCACTTTCTTTTTGACGCAATTCCTCTAATTCTTTTTCTTTTTCATCCAAAAAAGCTACCTTTTTCGAAAGCTTCTCTTCCTTTTGTTCAAGATTTTCTGCTTTACGATCCAGATTTTCTTCTCTTTTTTGAAGGCGAATTTCTTGACGTTGTATTTCACTTCGCCTCTCTTTGTTTTCTTTCTCTTGTTCAGTTCTTAATCGGTGAACTTCGTCTTTTGCTTCTAAAAGACTCGCTTTTACTTCGTTATCAGTTTTTTGTTTTATGGAATCTGCATGATCGTTAGCATCATTCACAATTTTCTCCGCTAATTTTTCAGCATTTCCAATTTTATTTTCAGCAATGTGCTTACGGATTAAAAAACCAATTAAAATACCAATTACAAGAAGCAAGAGGCCAATTAGAATATAAAACTCCACACTACACCTCCTTATATTTTATTTTCAAGATACAAAAAATGAGAAAATATGCAAAAAACAGCACATTTTCTTTATTCATTTTATAGCTAATCCAATGTACTGTCAAGCTGATTAAAATTAGCAACGATACTTTTTCCGTTGTGTTTTTCAATTCGATAAGTATAATTTCCGATAGAAGATAAATGTTGATTGTGTGTTACTAAAATGATTTGTCGATTAAATTCTTTTGAGATTTGTTTTAAAAATTCGGATAAATTAAAAATATATTCCTCACTTAAATGCTTGGCAGGCTCGTCTAAGATAATAGGTCCTTTTTTCTCATGTGCGTATTTAAGAAGAAAAGCAATACGTAATGCTATTGAAATAATATCAACAACGCCTCCGCCTCTGGATAATTCGGGCTTATAATAATATTTTTTATCGTAAATCCAATCAGACACAAGAAAGTCAGCGTTCATTCTTCCTCTTTGTTCTGTTAATTCTATTTTAAAATCGATGTCTTCTTCAAAAATCATTTTCAAACATGACGTTACTATATTTTCAATTTGAATTTTAGATTGTTCTCTTGAAAAAGTAGAAATACTATGAAATAGCTCCAAAATTTTTTCCATTCTCAGTTGATTAATTTCAGACTCTTCATAAGTGTTTTTCAAATTCTTTAGCTCATTTTCAAAATACTCCTTCTCCAATTTTTTTCTCAAATAATATCTTTGAAAATTTTTAAAATTATTTTCTAATTCTTCTTTAGTCATCATTTATTTTCTCCAATAGTTCTAATGGTAACAATTCATTTGCTTCTCTTATGCCATCTTCTATTTCTTTTTTGAGTTTTTCAATTTCATCATTTAAATTTTCGGGTTCAATACCATATTGATGTAATTCTTTCAAGAGTTCTTCTTTTCTTGAATTAAGTTCTTCAAGTTTAGATTCTGCACGAATTTTAAATCGATTTGCTTTTTCCAAGTTCATTTTCAATTCATTTAATTCTTTCTCATAATTCATATTAACGCTCCTTTTTTATTTCTGAAATAATATGCTCTAAAACATTATTTTCAATAACTTGAAAACAAAATGGACATTTTCCAATTTTTTTAAGAAGACTGTAATATTTTTTATATCCTTCTTCCATTTTGGAAGTATTTATTTTTACTTGTTTATCTATTTTCTGTAAGTCTTCTTTAAAAACTAATAATTCTTTTTTTAATTCCCAAAGAAAATTTAATTGCTTTAATTTTGTAAATAAAAGAGATATTTTTTTATGAGCTTCATCACAATGACTATATATTGGATAATAATATCTTGCCTTATTTAATTTAAAATTAATTTGAAATAATAATTCATTTAAATTTACCAATTTGATTAAAAATTTTGAAATATTGTTCAACTGAGAAAAATTTTTCAGCAAGTATTCTATAGGTAATTTTTTTACCATTTTAAAAGATTCGGAGCTATGCTTTATTTCATATAATTCATGTCTTATATTGAATAATGATTGAATTTGATTTTTTTTCCTTTCTAACGACATGATATTTGTTCTGTAATGATGTAAATTTAGACATAATTTTATATCTTGTTCATTTTCTTTTATTCGATTATAATTTTCTTTAAGATTTTCATATAAATAGAAGTCATGCCATAAAGATTGTTGTTTTTGAGTTAACATCGGCAATAGCTTTTGAATATGCTGTAATCCATAACATGCATCAATCTCTATTTTTAAATTTAATGTTAACTGATTCAGGGTATCAAGACTTGATTGTATTTTTTCAATATGATTTAAAATTGTTTGTTTTTCTTCAACTTTTTTTAAAACTTTTTCAAGAGACATTATCTTCTTTTGCAAATTAGGTAAGTTATCATATTCTTTTAATTTTTCTGATAAAAAATTGATTTTTTCTTCTCTTAATTTATTTTCACTTTTTTCACTTTTTAATTCTTTATTCAACTTCTTTACTGCATAATCTATAATATGTACACCGGAAATTCGTCCAAGTGCACTAGCTCGAAGTGAATTTCGCTCAGAAAGTAAAAACGGCCCTTCTAATTGATCTGAAATATTTAAGCAAGTTTCATGGTCTTCATCTATTTTAATTTTTTGTATCTGAGTAAATTCAGTAACTATTTCCGGCAATCCCGTCCCAAAGTTTTCCAAAATTTTAGATTGCCCATCTTTGTGGATTAATTCATAATAATTTTTAGTAGCATTTCTTCCTCGTATCAATATATTCCCATTATCAAAAGTAATGGTTACTTTTACATCCTTTTCCCCTTTGCGGATAAAAAAATCACCGGAAGGTTCATTAAAAAGAGTCCATTTAAGAGCTCTGATAATTGAAGATTTGCCAACATCAGACGCTCCAAGAATAACTGTCATTTCTTCAGAAAAAGAAAGTTGAGTGTCTTCATGAGATTGAAAGTTTTTAATTCGTAATTCTTTTAGTTTACACATTATGTTCTCCAATTTCTTCTGCCGCTTCCAATATTCGAGTTCGAGCATCCGATATTAAAGAAGCATCAAATCCTTTTTTAGGGGATATATCGTTTAAAATAGAAAAAATATTATATTTTGATAAATCCAAATTTTCGTGTATAGCTTGTTTAAAATAGATTAAATTTTCCATTCGCATTTTGTTTTGATCAACAATAGATCTTGAAATCACCTCTTTTCCAGGTTTCGCCGATTTCAAGTAAATATCTTGTATGGTGTATTTTACTGTGTTATTTAGTTTCAAAACTTCAACTAATACTACTTTTGGATTTCGATTTTGTTCTGTCTTGCTGTTACTCATTCTAGCCAAACTTCCGGGATTATAAAAAAGAGTTTTATTGATTTTAACCTTTTCAAAACCTGAATGATAATGCCCTGAAAATAAAATATCTGCATTTGAATCCTTTAAGTCTTCAACCAGTGTATAATCTATGCCTTGAAGAAATGGCTTCCTTAAAATAAATCCATGCGCCATTTGAATGCAAAAATCTGCATCTTTGACTCGTTCAAAGGAATAATTTAATGGATTTCGATCCAAATCATATCGATATGGGGTCCCGTATAATTGAACCGTTAAATTTTCCTCTTTCAATAAAACAGTATTATAATCTATCAAATTTACAATATTTAATGAAGCCAATAACCCAAGAATGGATCGATCAATGGTGACCGGATTTTGCCCATAAGAATCATGATTTCCACTGATAATATATATAGGTACTTTATAAGACAATAGAATTTTAGAAAAAAGCGATGCTGTTTTAAAGGGAATGTCCGGTCTGTCAAAAAGATCTCCCCCATGTAAAACATAATCAATTTTTTCCTTTGAAATAATATCTCCTATTTCATTCATTTTTGAAACCATGGACATTTGAAAATCATCTCTTCTAGATCTTGGAGAATTACTTCTGAAATGAGTATCTGTTATAAATAAAAATTTCATTTCTATCACCTATATAAAAAGCCTCCTAAAAGGAGACCTTTATTCTTCAAAATTGTTTTCTGGGATAATTTGATGTTTTTCACGAATGTTTTTTTCTAATTCCGCGGTAAAGTCCGGATGTTCCGTAAGATATTGCTTGACACGCTCTCTACCTTGTCCTAAGCGTTCATTATTATAACTATACCAAGCACCTGCTTTATCAACAATCCCTTCTGCAACGGCCATATCTAAAACGGTACCTTCTTTTGAAATCCCCGTTCCATACATAATATCAAATTCAACTGTTTTAAAAGGTGGAGCTACTTTATTTTTTACCACTTTGACACGAGTACAATTGCCAATAGTGTCTTCTCCATCTTTAATCATGGTGACACGTCGAATGTCTAACCGAACGCTAGAATAAAATTTTAACGCCCTTCCCCCTGGAGTAGTTTCCGGATTTCCAAACATAACTCCAACTTTTTCTCTTAATTGGTTGATGAAAATAAGAACAGTATTGGTTTTATTGATAATACCCGCTAATTTTCTAAGTGCTTGAGACATTAAACGCGCAAGCAAGCCAACATGACTATCTCCCATTTCACCTTCAATTTCAGCTCTCGGAACTAATGCAGCAACAGAATCAATGACGATAATATCAACGGCATTACTACGAATAAGCGCTTCGGTAATTTCAAGTGCTTGCTCACCTGTATCCGGTTGAGAAACGATTAAGTTGTCAATATCAACTCCAAGATTACGAGCATAAATAGGATCTAAAGCATGCTCAGCATCAACAAAAGCTGCTACTCCGCCATTTTTTTGTGCTTCAGCAATAGCATGCAAAGCTACTGTAGTCTTTCCTGATGATTCAGGTCCAAAAATTTCTGTAATTCTGCCTCTGGGCAATCCACCAATTCCAAGAGCGATATCTAAATTTAATGCACCTGTAGGAATAGATTGAATAGCATTGACAGGTTGATCTCCTAATTTCATAACGGATCCTTTTCCAAATTGTTTTTCAATTTTTAAGAATGCCGCATTTAGAGCACGTTGCCTATTTTCATCAATTAAATTTGCCATGATAAAATCCCCCTCTAAAAAAGAACATAAGTTCTTCCTTTATTTTAATGCATATTATTGATAACGTCAATCTTTTCGCTAAATATTTTTTAAATCTAATACTTTTTTGTTTTTGATAATATAATCTATCCCTGATAAAACAGTAAAAAACAAACAGATATATACCATTATTTGATCCATTGGAATGCCATAATTGATAAAAAACATATTATTTCCTAATAAAAGAATAATTGCAAGCATTTGAAAAATAGTTTTCAATTTTCCGAACGGACTGGCTGCAATGGTTATTCCTTCTGAAGCTGCAATGGTTCGAAAAGCAGTAATAATCAATTCCCTTGATAAAATAATGATACAAATCCATGCAGGAATTTTTCCTAATTCTACCAGCATAATAAAAGCAGCTGCTGTTAAAATTTTATCTGCTAACGGATCCAGAAATTTACCAAAAGTTGTTACTAGATTATATTTTCTTGCAATATTACCATCTAATGTATCAGTAACAGAAGCAATTATAAAAATCATACACGGCCATAAATTATTGGTTTTGTTGATAATCATTGAAGAAACAAATACAGGTACCAGTAAAATTCTAAATATTGTAATTTTATTCGGTAAGTTCATCTTGATCTCGCCTCATTTCATTCTTTTGTTCCAAATATTCAACCCCTACTAATACTTTTCTGGGCTTACTTCCTTCATAAGGACCCACGATATTCATAGCCTCTAATTCATCAATAATTCTCCCAGCTCGTGCATATCCAACTTTTAGCTTACGCTGCATTTGAGATATGCTAGCTTGTTTCTCTGCAATAACAATTTGAATGGCTTCTTGTATGAGTTCATCCCTTCCTTCGTTAGAAAGGGTTTTTCCTTCCGAAATATCAACTCCAGTTTCAATGTCTTCCTGAGCTGTTTTTATATACTCTGAGGAATAATCTGATTTAAGAGTATTTACCACCTTTTCAACTTCTTCGTCACTAACAAAAGCCCCTTGCACTCTCATTGGTTTTGCCAAGTGACTCGGAAAGAACAGCATATCCCCTTTCCCAAGTAATTTCTCAGCCCCTGACATATCTAAAATTGTTCTCGAATCAACTTGAGATGATACTTGGAAAGAAATTCTAGATGGAATATTTGCTTTAATAGTACCGGTGATGACATCTACACTAGGTCTTTGCGTTGCAACAACTAAATGAATTCCGCAAGCACGTGCAAGCTGAGCAATACGACAAATTTTCTTATCTACATCAGCGGCAGATTCCATCATTAAGTCAGCTAATTCATCAATAATAATAACAATATAGGGAATTTCTTCTTCCCCATTAGTTTTAGCTTTTTTTTGATAGGAAATAAAATCTCTAACTTTATGTTCTGCAAAAAGTTTATAACGACGATCCATTTCAGATACAGCCCAGCCTAATGCATTTGTAGCTTTTTTCGGATTTGTTACGACAGGTGCAATTAAATGAGGAATTCCATTATATACGGATAATTCAACTACTTTGGGATCGATTAAAAGCAATTTACACTCTTTTGGAGACATAGAGTAAAGAATGCTTAAGATTAAGGTATTGATACAGACACTTTTCCCTGAGCCTGTGGCACCTGCAACTAATAAATGAGGCATTTTTTCTATCCCTGCTATAATAGGAGCTCCAAATATATTTTTCCCAATAGCAAAAGGAATCATATATTCAGAATGCGTGTATAATTCATTTTCTAACATTTCACGAATACTGACCATATCCTTGTCTTTGTTCGGAACTTCAATGCCCACTGCAGCTTTTCCCGGCATAGGCGCCTCAATGCGAATTCCAGAACTAGCCAAGCTAAGAGCTATATTATCTGCTAAATTAACAATACGACTAACTTTTACCCCTGGACTGGGTTGTAGTTCATAACAAGTGACAGAAGGTCCTTTATTTATTTTAGAAATTTTTCCATCAATTCCAAAACTAGCCAAAGTTTGGATGATTTTATTTGCATTTTGCTTAAGTGCTTTATTGTCTATAGTATTACTCGATGCAATACTGTTTAACAGATTTATAGATGGATATTCATAAGTGGTAATATTATCCGTTTTTACTTTCAGATCCTCAAAGGATAATTGTGCACCTCCTTTTATATTTTCTTCCATCTGTATATCTGAACCGGCAGAGGAGTATTCTTGATGATTTGATATTTCAGGAACGGATATTTTCTTATTTTGATTGATTAAACTATTATCACCGTTATTGTTGACAAATAAAATTTCTTTTCTTTCAGTTTGTTTTACTTTTCGTTTTTTTAAAGTGTAAATTATTCTTGTTGTAAATACTTTTATTTTTGAAATAAAATCCTTAAAGGAATAATTAAAAATTGATAAACTTATAAAAAAATATATTATTACAAAAATGACAATCGTTCCAATATTTCCCAAAAATTTTTGAAATAAGAATCCAAAAACACTACCTAGATATCCAGCTCCTTTATAGGAAGATGATAAATAAGAACTTTCAGTCATTCTTTTAGAAAATGCAGAATATGATAATAAGTGAATATCAACTAAAATCATAACCGTTAGCAATACGATACCTGAATATAAAAGATATTTTAAAAATTTTTGTTTGTGTTTTTTTAAGTGAAATGCCAATATTAAACATATTGCATATAAAATTATAATTGGTGAAAAAACTCCAAATAAAGGAGAAAGTAAATCCTTTAATACTTTTCCTATATATCCGGTCCCATTAAAAATTATTAATAAAAAAATGATAAAAAGAATAAATAATAAAATATTCAAAAAAGAAAAGCCTTTATTCTTTTTTAGTTTCTTACGTCTATTTGCCATAACGATCACATCCTATTTTATAAGCCCGAATAAACTCAACAATATAACTACAATTCCTAAAGGAATCAAATAATAACTAAAATAATATAATTTATTTTTTCTTAATAAATTTGCTAAAAGTTTTATAGATACAACGCCAATAATAAAAGAAGTCAAAACCCCTACAATGAGATTAAAATCAATAGCGATTAATGTAGATGAATTTTTTATTACTTTAACAATTCCTAATAAAAATGCTCCGAAAATTGGCGGAAGAGCCATTAAAAAAGAAAACTCAAAAGCAAATTTTCTTTCCAGTTTACATAAGACTAATCCGGAAATTGTACTTCCTGATCTTGAAATACCAGGCAGAATTGCAACAGCTTGCATTATTCCAACAATAATCGCATCAAAAAAGGTCATATCTTTAGGTTTTTTATATCCTTGTTGAGTATGATCAATTAAATATAATAATCCACCGGTGATGATAAAAAAGAAACCTATCGCTATAAAATTTGTATATAGAGCAGCAAAAAAATCTTCTAATAGCATACCAACAGCTGCTGCAGGAATAGTGGCAACAATAATCAATACTGCAACTTTTTGATATGAATTATGAAATACAATATGTTTATTATGAACACCATCTACAATAAAGTGAATAAATTCAAAAATTAATTTCCAAATTTTTTTCCTAAAGACTACAACAATTGAAAGAAGTGTTCCAAAATGTAGCATTTCAGAAAAAAACAAATTTCCTTCTTTAATATTAAAGATATGCTGAAGTATTGCTAAGTGTCCTGAACTGCTAATTGGTAAAAACTCGGAAATTCCTTGAGTAATACCAAGAAATAAAGACTGAAATATATTCATAAAATGATTTACACCTTTCTAAATTATATTATAACACAGTTGATTATTTTCCTGTATGACCAAATCCTCCGATTCCTCTTTCCGTTTTTTCAAGAGAATTTACTTCTATCAGGTTCACTCTTTCATATTTTACGCAAATCATTTGAGCGATTCTATCTCCATCATGAATCGTATAGGGGATATTGGTAAAGTTAATCATAATTACGCTAATTTCTCCTCTATAGTCACTATCGATTGTCCCAATTCCATTGGCTAATCCTATACCGTGTTTTAATGCTAATCCACTTCGAGCACGAATCTGTATTTCATAGTTGTTTGGAATTTCTACATATAAGCCAGTAGGAATAAGTTTTGTTTCATGAGGATTTAAAATTACAGAACCGTCTATTAAATTGGCTCGAATATCTAATCCAGAAGCTCCTGCGGTTTCGTATTTCGGAAGAGCATGTTTTCCTTTATTAATTATTTTAATATCCATCTACATTTCTCCTTTTTTAAGTATATAAAGAGAAACATAGATTACTTTTCCATGTTTCTCTTTTAAGTTTTATTGTTCTTTTTTTTCTCTTGATTTTTTATGAAAAAAAGATTTCTTTTCTTTAAAATCTTCAAACTTCTTTGAATTTTTTAATGTTTCTTGATCTAAAACACCCGGTTTTGGCAATAAAGCTTTCCTTGATAAATTAATACGACCCTGTTTATCAATTTCAGTAACAATTACTTGGACAGAGTCACCAATATTTAATACATCTTCAACTTTATTAGTTCTTTCATGTGCAAGATTGGATATATGAATTAGCCCTTCTTTTCCATTATCAATTTCAACAAAAGCGCCAAAAGTCATAATTCGACGGACAATACCGTCATAGATTTTGCCAACCTCTATTTCTTTAACAATGTCATGAATCATATCAATTGCTTTTTGAGAACTATAAATATCAGGACCTGTCACAGTAATGAATCCATCATCACTTGTATCAATTTTAACTCCGGTTTCTGCAATAATGCCATTAATAACTTTTCCTCCAGGTCCAATTACCTCTCGGACCTTGTCAGGCTCAATTTGTGTTGTTAAAATTCGGGGAGCAAATGGAGACAGTTCTGTTCGAGGTTTAGAAATCACTTCCATCATCTTTGATAAAATAAACAGCCTTCCCTGTCTAGCTTGCTCAAGTGCATTTGATAATATTTCTTCACTTATCCCTGCTATTTTAATGTCCATTTGAATTGCTGTTATTCCCTCAGAAGTTCCGGCAACTTTAAAATCCATGTCCCCAAAATGATCTTCTAAGCCTTGAATGTCAGATAAAATTGCAATATCACCAGTTTCAGCATCTTCAATCAATCCCATTGCAATACCGGCTACAGGAGCTTTAATAGGTACACCGGCATCCATTAAAGCCAGTGTGCTTCCACAAATGCTTGCTTGAGAACTAGAACCGTTGGAGCTTAGTACTTCGGAGACTAAACGAAGTGTATAAGGAAAGTCTTTTTCGTCTGGAAGCATAGGTAACAAAGCACGTTCAGCTAAATGACCATGCCCAACTTCTCTTCGCCCAGGACCTCTTAAAGGTTTTGTATCTCCAACGCAAAATGGAGGAAAATTATATTGATGCATATATCTTTTATCTTCTTCCTCCAACAATCCATCTAATATCTGAGCATCTCCCGGGGCCCCTAAAGTAGCAAAAGTCAAAACTTGAGTTTGACCTCTTTTGAATAAACCTGTTCCATGAACTCTTGGCATTAAGCCAACCTCGCAAGATATAGATCTAATTTCAGTTAATTTTCTGTCATCTAGGCGAATCCCTTCGTGTATAATCTTTCTTCGAATTTCTTTTTGTAAAAGATTATCCAATATTGCTGAAATTGTTTTTTGACATTCTGGATATTCATCTGAAAAATAGGACAAAACCTCTTTATTTGCTTCATCAATTGCATTTTGCCTAGCTGTCTTCTCATTGATTTTTAAAGCATTTACAATTTTACCCATCGCATAAACAGTTACGTTTTCCTGCATTTCGGTATCAATCTCAGGAATAAGAACTTGCATTTTTTCCTTTCCGACTTCTAATCGAATTTTTTCAATAAAAGTGCACAATTTTTTAATTTCTTCATGTCCGAAAAGAATTGCATCAAGAACCTCTTTTTCTGTTAATTCATGGCAACCCGCTTCTACCATCATAATAGCTTCTTTAGTACCAGCCACAGTAAGATGTAATGTGGATAATAAACGTTCTTTTTGATTTGGATTAATAATAAATTTACCGTCAATCATTCCTACAGATACGGCTGCTGTTGGTCCCATAAAAGGAATATCTGAAATAGATAAAGCAATAGACGAGCCAATCATAGAAAGCACCTCTGGTAAATAGTCTTCTTCTACAGAAAATGCAGTTGCAATAACTTGTACTTCATTTCTAAAACCCTCAGGGAAAAGTGGCCTTAACGGTCTATCAATCAACCTAGAAGTAAGAACTGCCTTGTCTGTAGGTTTTCCTTCTCTTTTAATGAATCCACCCGGAATTTTCCCAACAGCGTACAATTTTTCTTGAAAATCACAACTTAATGGGAAGAAGTCAATTCCTTCTCTAGGTTCTTTGGCAGCAGTAGCTGTTACTAAAATCACCGTATCTCCATGTTTTACAAGACAAGCGCCGTTCGCCTGTTCCGCTACCTTTCCAACGGTGACGGTTAATGGAGCATTTTTTAATAAATAACTGAATTCTCTAGTCATATGTTCCTCCTGAACTACTTATCCACTTATAAAAAAGAGCGGCTAATCCGCTCTTATTTCCTGATCTTTAATTTTTTGATTAGTGTACGGTATCTTTCAATATCCTTTTTTTGTAAATAATTAAGCAGTCCTCTTCTTTGACCAATCATTTTATAAAGACCGCGACGAGAATGATGATCTTTTAAATTTGCTTTTAGATGTTCTGTTAAATCGTTGATTCTGTAAGTTAAGATAGCTACTTGAACCTCGGTAGAACCTGTATCTCCTTCAAAAAGTTGATACTCTTTAATAATACCTTCTTTAATCTCTTTGTTAATCATAATTTGCCCTCCTATAAATGAATTCACCAAATCTATTGATACCGTTGAGGATTCGAATATCAACGACTCAGCACTATAATTAGTATATCACAAAAAAGATTATTCTTGCAAATTTTTTTCATGTTTTCTTGCATAGTTTACATCTTTTTTTATTTGTTCAATTAATCCTTCAATGGAGTTAAATTTTATATTGTCCCGTATGAATTCAACAAACTCTATTTTTATTTTTTTTCCGTATAAATTACTATTGAAATCTATTAAATGACTTTCAATTTTATAATCTCGTTCATTAAAAGTAATATTTTCCCCTATGCTGGTCACTGAAAGAAATTTTTTACCTTCAAAAGAAGTAATCGTTAAATATACACCCGAAGATGGTAATAAATAATTATCACTAAGTTGTATGTTGGCAGTTGGAAATCCTAATTTTCTTCCTCTGTGTTTTCCGTGAACGACATTCCCATAAATTCTATAAAATCTCCCTAAACACGCATTTGCAGTTTTTAATTTTTGCGTACACAAGGCATTTCTAATTCGAGTGCTGCTAATCATTTCGTCTCGGTAATATACTGAGTTTGCAATAATAGTTTCATATTGAAACTCTTTTTCAAGATCTTTTAAAGTTTGAATGTTGCCAGATGCTTTATAACCGAATAGAAAATTTTCACCAACTACAACACCTGTAACACCCATTTTCTCCTTAAGAATACGAGAGATAAATTCTTGTGGCGTTTGTTTTGAAAATGAATTATCAAATTCTAATAAAAATGCTGTATCTAATCTCAATTTTTCTGCGATGGCAATTTTATCTTCAAAGCTAGTTAAATATCTCTTTTCCTTTTTTCCAAGCGCAACTTTTGTATGATGTTTAAAAATCAATATGGCGGAAGAAACCCCTTTTGATTTGGCAAGAGCTTTTACGTTTTTAAATATTGATTGATGTCCCAAATGAAATCCATCAAAATTGCCCAAACCAACAATACACTGTCCTTTAAATGATTCTTTATTTAAATCTACAATTTGCATAACTTTCACCTATATTAAAAGTTTTTTTATTCTCAAAAATTTATTTTCAAAGATTCCAATACCAATAAATTTATTTAAGTAATAAAGCCTAATCAGTTTTTGATCCTCACAGTTCAATGATGGGGTATAAATTTTTACCCCATGAATAATTCTGTGATAATCTTCTTCTTTTAACTCCAACTTAAACAAATCATTAATTGCAAAATCCATAGGCAAAAAATATTTTTTCATAAATTCAATATCTAATTTTGAAAATTCACTAATAGTGATGGCGTTTTGGATATAAAAGGGACCTGAACTTATTCTTTTTAAATCCGACATATAGGCATATGAGCCTATAATTTCCCCTATATCATGACAAAGGGTTCTCATATAGGTTCCTTTTGAACAATGGCACTCAAATTCCGCTACATCTTGAGTAAAAGAAAGTATCTTAAAATCGTAAAAAGTAATATTTCTAGAGGGACGTTCAATAATTTTCCCTTGTTGCGCAAGTTGATAAAGCTTCTGTCCCTTGATTTTTATGGCCGAATACATCGGGGGAACTTGCTTCTGCTCCCCCTTAAAATTCATCAAGACATTACGAAACATTTTCAAATCAGGTCGTTTTAAAGAAATTTTTTGTACTTCTCCCCAAGCATCTTGAGTTGTTGTCGCTTTTCCAAATTTAATGGTGCATCGGTATACTTTATCAGCATTTGTTAAATACTCGCAAAGCTTCGTTGCTTTTCCTATGCATATGGGAAGCACGCCAGTTGCCATCGGATCTAAAGTTCCTGTATGACCAATTTTTTTTATTCCGAGAATTCCCCTTAATTTTGCAACGACATCATGGCTGGTCCAATTCTGTTCTTTATCAACGATAAGAATCCCATCCATCACATCACTCCTGTCAATATTGAATATAATTGTTTTTGCAATTCATTTAAATTACCATAGAAAGTAAACCCTGCAGCTCGTCTATGCCCACCACCACCAAATTTTAAAGCAATATTTGAAACATCTACATATTCTTTACTTCTTAAACTAACTTTATAAACCCCAGATTTTTTTTCTTTTATAAGAACAGCAAGTTCAATTCCATCAATATCACGTATAAAATTAATTACATCTTCTGTTCCTTCAATATCTGCATGATATTTTGAAGCCATCTTCAAACTAATCGTGGATATCGCAAGAGAATTATTTTGAAAAAATTCAACTTTAGATAAGGCATCTATATAAAGTCTGGCCTCACTCATTTTCTTACTCTGCCACAATGCTTTATTAACAAAGGCTCTGTCAAATCCTGTGCCTATTAATTGCGCAACAATTTCTAATGTTCTTTTTGACGTTGATTCATATAAAAATCTTCCGGTATCTGTACTGATTGCCGTAAATAGATACATAGCTGTAAGCGAATCAAAAACGTAATTTGAAAATTCTAATAATTCAAAGATTAACTCTCCAGTAGAAGACACCTCGGCATCCACAATATTAATTTCAGCAAAATTTGTATTAGTAGAATGGTGGTCTATATTAATAGTTCTTTTTGATTTTTTAAATACATCCTCGGGCCAACCGAGACGTTTCTTTTCTGCACAATCAACGGCAATAAAAAGATCCGGTTCCAGTAATTCATTAAATTGTTCAAATTTCTCTAATCCAGGCAAAAATAACAGATAATCCGGTATGTTATCATGTTTTAAATAGTGAACTTCTTTCCCGGCTGCCTCTAAATATTTTCCTATTGCCATAATGGAACCGATATTATCCCCATCAGGGCCAATATGTGAAGCTATTGCTATTACCTGGGATTTATCAATTAACTGGATAGCTTTTTTAAATATATTATTCATTTTTACCTTTTTCCTTATCAGCCTGTATAGTCTCATTAATCAATTGACTCATTCTAACCCCGATTTCAATAGATTGATCTAAATGAAATCGCGGCTCAGGAGTCAATCTTAATTTTAATTTTTTTCCAAGAAGATTTCTCAAATACCCTTTAGAATATTCCAAGGCTTCCATCGTTTCCTGTTTTTTCTTTTCCGAACCAAATATACTGACATAAATATCTGCATACATTAAATCCTTGCTAACTCTAACTTCGGTGATACTTGTCATCTCAGAAATATGTGGATTTTTTAAGTCATTAGCAATAATTTGAGAAATAACTTTTTTGACTTCACTACTTATCCTCTGTATTCTTGTGTCCTTCATTTGTAGTACCTACTTTATTTCTTTCATTGCAAAGGCTTCAATTTCATCTCCAACTTTAATATCATTATAGTTTTCTAAACCGATTCCGCCTTCAAAATTCGTTTGCAATTCCCTAGCATCATCTTTAAATCGCTTTAATGAAGAAACAGCTCCTTCATAAAGAACCACATCATTTCGAATTAATCGAACTTTTTCGTTTCTTTGAATGACACCGCTTTTTACATAAACTCCAGCTACACTTCCTATATTAGGAACTTTGAAAACTTGTCTGACTTCGGCACGCCCTAAAATTTCTTCTTTATATTCCGGCTCTAACATTCCATCTATTGCAGCTTTAATGTCATTAATAGCATCATAAATAACTCTATACGTTCTCATATCCACATTTTCACTTTTGGACATATCAATTGCAACCTGAGTAGGTCTAACATTAAATCCAATAATAACCGCATTAGATGCTGATGCCAACATTACATCAGATTCTGTAATACCACCTACTGCTCCGTGAATAATATTTACTCTAACTTCATCATTTGATAATTTTTCAAAAGATTGTTTAACCGCATCAATTGTGCCTCTGACATCTGTTTTAATGACAATGTTTAAATCTTTTAAATTTCCTTCTTGAATTTTATTAAATAAATCTTCTAACGAAACTTTTTGAGTTGTTTGAATCATATCTTCACGTTCTTTGTTCTTTTGAGCATCAGCAATTCCTCTGGCTGTTTTTTCATCTTTTACAGCAAAGATTAAATCCCCTGCCTCAGGAACATCCGATAAACCTAAAACAACCACAGGTGTAGAAGGGCGAGCTTTATTGATTTTTTTAGCCTTATCATCAAACATAGCTCTGACTCTTCCACTTGTTGTTCCAGACACGACCATATCTCCGGCTTTAAGTGTTCCTTTTTGAATTAAAACAGTAGCTACCGGTCCTCTCCCTTTATCGAGTTGCGCCTCAATAATTGTGCCAACAGCATATCGATTAGGATTTGCTTTTAATTCTTCCATTTCCGCAACCATTAGAATCATTTCTAATAATTCATCAATGCCTTGTCCTTTTTTTGCGCTAACCCCAACATTAATAGTGTTTCCGCCCCATTCTTCAGCAACTAAATCATACTCCATTAGTTCTTGTCGTACCCGATCAATATTGGCTTCCGGTTTATCCATTTTGTTAATAGCCACAATAATTGGCACTCCTGCCGCTTTGGCATGATTAATCGCCTCAACGGTTTGTGGCATCACTCCGTCATCTGCAGCTACTACTAAAACGGCAATATCAGTAACCATTGCTCCTCGAGAGCGCATAGCTGTAAAAGCTTCGTGTCCGGGAGTATCAAGAAATACAATTTTTTTATTATCTATTGATACTGTATATGCTCCGATATGCTGAGTAATTCCGCCTGCTTCTCTTTTCGTTACATTGGTATTCCTAATTGCGTCCAATAAGGAAGTTTTGCCATGGTCTACGTGTCCCATGACAGTTACTACAGGAGGTCTTGAAACAAGATCAGTTTCATTATCTTCAAAATCTAGACCAAAAGGATCATCTTCACTTACAATGTCCTCTTTAAGCATTAAATCAATCCCAAATTCTTTTGCAACTAAAGATGCATAGTCATAAGAAATTGATTGATTTTGATTGGCCATTATACCAAGAGTAATCAGTTTAGAAATAATTTGCGAAGCACCCTTATCCAATAAGTCTGCTAATTCTTTTACAACAATTGTCTCTCCGATTCTATAATCTTTCTCCACCTTAATATCATCAACTCCATGTTTTTCTTTTTTACTTTTCTTTTTATTTTTCTTTTTTTGTTTACTGTTTACAGAACTGTTTCCTTTAGTTTTTACTGTATCGACATTATTCTCTTCCAAATCCTGTATTGATTTTTTCTGTATATTGCTTTGTTCTTCTTTCTGAATTTTAACTTCTAGACCGCCATCTCTAGGCTTTTTCTCTATTAAATTGTCTAAATTTAAATACTCTAAAATAAGATTCAATTCATTATTTTCTAAATTTGACATATGACTTTTAGCTTTGATGTCCAATTGTTCCAATATATTCATTAATTCCTTTGTTGACATTTTTGCTTGTTTAGCAATCTTATAAATTCGCATTTTCTGCATATTGACACCTCCGTATTCACTTAACTGTTCATGATGATCTCCTTTATTTTTTCATAAATTTTTTCATCAATATTTGATTGTAAAGCATTTTTAAGACGACTACTTTTTTTTGCTTTCTCATAGCATTCCATTGACTTACAAATATATGCTCCTCTGCCATTCTTCTTATAAGTTAGATCCACCGAAATACCTTCATCTTTATTTTTTACAACTCGAATCAAATTGAATTTATCTTTGTGTTCTCCGCATATGGTACATTTCCTAAGTGGAATACGCTTTTCTTTCTTAATCATCTATGCTATCCTCTACAGTTTCTATTTCCTCAGCTCTAGAATCAAAAATATTTTTTTCAATCATTTTATCCTTCAAATTTAGTGCTTTTGCTTCATGTTCATCCTTAATGTCGATTTTCCATCCAGTAAGTTTTGCTGCCAATCTGGCATTTTGCCCTTCTTTCCCAATAGCTAACGATAATTGTTCTTCCTGAGCCACTACAACCGCTGATTTGTTCTCTTCGTCAATAATTACATCTACTATATTTGCAGGACTTAAACTATTTTTAATAAAAGTTTTGATATTTTTATCCCAAATAATGATATCTATTTTTTCTCCACGTAATTCAGTAACAATAGCCTTTACTCGAGTTCCTTTAAATCCTACACAGGCACCCACCGGATCGACATTTTCATCTTTAGAAAATACAGCAATTTTTGTTCTGGAGCCGGCTTCTCGAGCAATAGAAAATATTTCTACAACCCCATCAGATATTTCCGGAATTTCTAATTCAAAAAGTCGAACAACTAAACCCGGATTATTTCTGGAAAGAATTACTTGAGCCCCTTTAGCCGTATTCTTCACTTCTGATATATATAGTTTTAATCGATCTCCGACTCTATAACTTTCAGTGGAAACCTGTTCTGAAGGTGGTATCATTCCCTCTGTCTTTCCTAATTCAATATATATATAATTTCTATCCATACGTTGAATTATTCCTGTAATAATTTCATGTTCTCGATCTTCAAATTCACTAAATATAATAGCACGCTCCGCATCTTTTATTTTTTGCAAAACAATATTTCGTGCAGTTTGAGCAGCAATTCTTCCAAAATCATGAGGAGTTACAGATTGAAGTACCGTTTCCCCAATTTGATAGTTTGCATTTATTTTACGGGCATCGTTCAAAGAAATTTCAATAATTGGCTCCTCAACACTATCTACAATTAATTTTTCAGCAAAAATATCTAATTTCCCAGTTTCAGGGTCAATATTAATTTTTACATTTTGATGGTCATTATAATTTTTTTCATAACTTTTGGCCAATGCTTTTTCCAATGCATCAATAATAGAATCCGAAGATATTCCTTTTTCGCGTTGAAGATCCTTTAACGCTTGCATAAATTCAGTGTTCATTTATCCTCCTAAAAAATAATTTTTTGTTTGTTTTGTGCTATATTAGAACGTTGTATTTCTACTGTAACATCGTTATTTTTTAAATATACACAACTTTCATTAAAATCAATAAGAAAACCTTCATAGACTTTCTTTCCGTCTAATTTTTGATAAAGCTTAACTTCAACTAAACGATTAAGATTTCTCATGTAATCTTTATCTGTTATAATAAGTCGATCTAAACCCGGTGAAGAAACCTCCAAATCATAATTATCCGGAAGTTCACGTATGGCATCTAATTCTTTTGAAATAATTGCACTGATTTGTTCACAACCATCCAAATCAATCCCTCCATTAGGATAGTCAACGTAGAAACGTAAAATTTTCCGCTTATTTTCTACTAAATATTTGATTTCTACTAATTGAAAACCCAGAGTTTTCAATCTTTCTTCAAATAAATTGTAGAGAAAATCTTGTAATTTGCGATTGTCCATAAATTCACCCCTCAAAACAATGAGAGTGGGCAAAGCCCACTCTCACAAACAGTAACATTATCAACACACTTAGTATATCAAACACACCCAATAAATTCAATACTTTTATGAATTTTGGAATAAGTTACACAATAGGCTTTTCTTCATTATGAATCAATCGCTTTATATTGTCTTTATGACGAATAAATGCCATCAGAGCCAAACATACTAACATTAATTTGCCAAACACATTATTTAAGATAAAGCAGCCTATGACCATTGACGCTAAAGAAGCTGTAATGGATGCTAAAGAAACAATCTTTTTCCAAAAAAACACAAGCATAAAAAACAAAATCGCAACGAAAAATAAGCGATAATCGTACATAAGCAAAACTCCACAAGAAGAAGCTATTCCCTTTCCTCCTTGAAAGTTAAAAAACATCGGCCAATTATGTCCAATGATAACAAAAAGACCACTTAGTAACAAACCATAATAGCCTGCAATTTTCAGCCCGACAAAACAGGCTATTATTCCCTTTAAAAAATCAAAAAGAAAAGCTAAACCACCTATTTTTACCCCAAAAACTCTAACAGCATTTGTACTTCCTGGATTATGACTCCCAAATTCTCTTAAATCTCTTTTTTTAAAGAGTTTTCCAAAAATATACGCAAATAATAGATTCCCGAGAAAATAAGATATTATAATGCAAAGAATGTACTTCATTTTTCTCCTCTTTCTTTAATTTCAAATTTAATTGGGCATCCTGAAAAGTTAAAGGCTTGTCTAAGCTGATTTTCCAAATATCTTAAATAAGAAAAATGAGCCAAATCCATTCGATTGACAAAAAGTAAAAAACGCGGAGGACATGTATTTATTTGAGTCATATAGTAAATTTTTAACCTTACGCCTTTATCCGATGGTGGAGGTGTAGAGATAATCGCTTCATTTAATACCTTATTTAACACATTGGTAGCAATTCTAGCGTTGTAGTTTTCATAAATCTCTTCTAACATTAAAAATATTTTATCAATTCTTTGTCCTGTTTTTGCACTAATAAATAAAATAGGAGCATATTGTGCAAAACCAAGTTCCTTTCGTATTTGTTGTTCAAAAGTCTTCACTGTAGAATTGTCTTTTTCAATAAGATCCCATTTGTTTACTAAAATTCCACACGCCTTTCCATTATCATGTGCATAACCCAATATTTTGCTATCTTGTTCTGTTACGCCTTCTGAAGCATCTATCAATAAAAGACAAATATCCGCATTGTCTATCGCACGCAAAGTGCGAATAACGCTATATCTTTCCAAGGACTCATTAATTTTTCCTCTTTTTCTAAGGCCGGCTGTATCTACAAAAATATATTCTTTATTGTTACGTGTAACATAGGAATCAATGGCATCTCTTGTTGTTCCGGCAATATTCGTCACAATCATTCTTTCTTCTCCTAAAATTCTATTAATAAGAGAAGATTTTCCTACATTAGGCTTTCCTATAACAGCTACTCTATTTTTCTCCTCATCCATATCGTAATTGCATTTGGGAAGATGTAAAACTATTTCATCCAACAAATCTCCTATTCCAAAGCTTTGCTCTGCAGATATAATCATCATCTTTGAAAAGCCTAATTCATAGAATTCATAAATATCTGTCGGCACTTTATAAGAATCTATTTTATTGACAACAAGTATGGTTGATTTTCCGGATTTTCTTAATAATTTTCCTATTTCAATATCTTCAGTTTGTAAACCGGATTTCCCATCCACAACAAATAAAACTAAATCAGCCATTTCAATTGCCAATTCAGCTTGAAATCTAATATTCTTCAAAAAAATTTCTTCTGATTTAACCTCCAGCCCACCTGTATCAATCAATGTAAAATAATTGTTTTGCCATTCAACAGTTTGATACAGTCGATCCCTTGTAACTCCCGGCGTACCTTCTGTAATAGCAATTCTCTTTTGAACCATTTTATTAAATAGCGTAGACTTTCCAACATTTGGTCTTCCAACAATACAAACTAACCCTTTTTTATTCATGATCAAATGTTTCCTTTCTTAAATACTAATCGCATTCTATCATATGATAATTAAAAATTAAATACTTAAATTCCTTTCATAGAAAATAAAAAAGCGGTTAAACCGCTTTTTTATTTGGAGCAAAAGATTTCATTAATTCTAAAACATTTTCTTTAATAAGAGAAGTTGCTTTTGTTTTCTTTAAAGCACTTGCTATTAATTCACCTACAATTCTCATTTCATCCTCTTTCATTCCGCAAGAAGTCACAGCCGGAGTTCCAATTCTAATTCCACTGGTAATAAAAGGACTCTCTTGGTCATTTGGAATTGTATTTTTATTTACAGTTATATTGCATTCATGCAAGATTTTTTCTGCTTCTTTTCCAGTCAAACCGATAGACTTCGTATCAATTAACATTAAATGATTATCTGTTCCCCTTGAAACTAAGCGTAATCCTTCTTTGGATAACGTTTCAGATAACACTTTAGCATTTTTGATAATTTGATTTTGATAAATTTTAAAATCATCTTGTAATGCCTCTTGAAAGCATACTGCTTTTGCCGCAATAACATGCATTAAAGGACCGCCTTGTAAACCTGGAAAAATATTTTTATCAATTAATTTTCCATATTCTTCTTTACAAAGAATAGCTCCTCCCCTTGGCCCACGCAAAGTTTTATGCGTAGTAGTTGTTACAAAATCTGCAAAAGGAATTGGATCCGGATGTAAACCTGCAGCAATTAATCCGGCAATATGAGCCATATCAACCATTAAATATGCGCCAACCTCTTTAGCAATATCATGAAATTTTTTAAAATCAATAAACCTAGGGTATGCACTTGCCCCTGCAATAATCATTTTTGGCTGTGTTTTTTTAGCAGTCTCTAATATCATGTCATAATCAATTTGTTCTGTTTTTGGATTGACTCCATAGGAAACAATATTAAAATATCGTCCGGAAATATTGACAGAAGATCCATGAGACAAATGTCCTCCTTCAGATAAATTCATCCCAAGCACTGTATCGCCAGGATTAACAGCTGCTAAAAATACACTTAAATTTGCATTTGAGCCGGAATGCGGTTGAACATTTGCATAATCCGCGTGAAACAATCTTTTTAAACGATCAATCGCGATATTCTCTACAATATCAACATATTCACATCCGCCATAATATCGTTTTCCTGGATACCCTTCAGCGTATTTATTGGTCAGTTCAGAACCCATAGCTTCCATAACTGCAGGTGATACAAAATTTTCTGAAGCAATTAGTTCTATATTAGAATTCTGCCGATTAATTTCTTCTGTAATCGCTTTAAAAACTTCAATATCTGTATTTTTTACATGAGTTAGATGCATTTACATTTCCTCTCTTCGTTGTATAATTTGTATGCTTAAAGCATGCTGAATGTTTTTCCCCCATTTATCGTCCATGGTTCTTAAAATAATTCTGGACAAAATAATAAATAAAATCCCAATAATAATAGAAAAAATTTCTGTATAAGGTTTTTCAAAAAAACTTCCAATAATGTAATACCCCAAAGCCATTCCTAATAAAAAAGCTGAAAACGGAATTAAATACATTAAAGTACTTATTTTCATCATTTGCTTTTCATCAGAAATCACTTCCACTCTATCCCCAATAGAAGCACCTTGAGTATTTAAAACTTGAACCGTCATCTCTTGTGCCTCACACCCTTTACAAGAAACACACTCTCCGCCACATGCGCTATCCCTTAAAAAATATATAGTCGCATATTTTTCGTTAACATCACATACAATTCCTTGTTTATACATAACTCTCCTTCCAATGAATTAATTGTCTGATTACATATGAGGCAAGCAAAAAACCGGCTACCGGAGGAACAAATGGTGATGAGGCCGGTATATGTCTGCCTTTTTCTCCAAATGTTATTTTTTTAGGAATTTCTTTTGAATATACAACCATTAATTTCCTAGTATCTATATCCCTTAATTCTTTTCTTATTACTCTAGCTAAGGGGCAAACAGAAGTGTTTTTTATATTTGTAATTTCAAATAATTCAGGTTTCATTTTATTCCCCGTTCCCATGGAAGAAATAATAGGGACATTTCGCACAATACATTCGCGTATCAAGTAGAGTTTACTGCTGACTGTATCAATAGCATCTATCACATAATCAAATTTTTCAAAAGCGATACTTGAAGTAGAATTGATAAAATCTCCATTTGCAATTATATTAACAGTAGGGTTTATATCTCGCATTCTATTCTCTGAAACTTCAATTTTAAGCTTTTCTAAATTTGAATTTGTTGCAATAATTTGGCGATTAAAATTATTTTTTTTAACCACATCATAGTCATAAATATAGACATTTCCAACTCCGCTTCGGACAATTGCCTCTAATGCATATCCGCCAACTCCTCCAAGTCCGAAAATAGCTACTGTTGATTTATTAAGCAACTGAAAAGCTTCTTCTCCTATCAATGCTATTGTTCGTTCCCAAAATATATTATTCATTTCTTAACATAATATGGGCTTCTGCTAATTGTTTTTCATCCACTATACTCGGAGCCCCCGTTAATGGACATGTAGCGGATTGAGTTTTTGGAAAAGCTAATACATCTTTAATATTGTCTGTTCCTGTCATTAACATTGCAAGGCGATCAAATCCATAAGCAATACCCCCATGAGGTGGCGCTCCATATTGAAATGCATCTACAAAAAATCCAAACTTTCTACGTACAGTGTCTTCATCTAACCCTAAGGCTTTAAACATTTTTTCTTGTAAATCGACTGTGTTAATTCGAATGGAGCCTCCTCCCATTTCATCTCCATTCATTACAATATCATAGGCCTTCGCTCTCATTTTTTCAGGATGAGTTTCAATGAGGGCTATATCCTCTTCCATTGGATGAGTAAATGGATGATGTTTAGCTACATACCGTTGCTCTTCTTCATCATATTCAAATAATGGAAATTCTACAATCCAGGTAATCGCCAAATCATTCTGATTATACAAATTCATTTCTTTGCCAAAATGAACACGTAAAGCTCCTAAACTATCTTGCGTCTTCGCATAAGAACCTGCAACGACAAAAATAATATCTCCAACTTCAGCATCCATCTCTTTTACTAAAGCTTTATATGCATTTTCATTTAAAAATTTATTAATCGAAGAACTAAACCCTTCTTCCTCAATTTTTATCCAAATTAGCCCTTTAGCACCGAAAGTTTTTACAATATCTTCCAATTTAACAATTGCTTTCCTTGAATATTTTTCAGCTGCCTTTTTTACGCAAATTGCACCTATTCTTCCGTTTAAAGCCGCTTCTGTAAATACCGAAAAATCCATTAAAGAAGAAAGAAAGTTGACATTATGAATCTGCATGTCAAAACGTAAATCCGGTTTATCGCTACCATATTTTTCTATTGCTTCAGAGTATTTCATTCTCGGAAAAGGAGTAGGTAACTCAATATTTTTAATTGTCTTAAATACATATTGAATTAATCTTTCATTCATCGAAATTACATCATCAACATCGACAAATGACATTTCAATATCCACCTGAGTAAATTCAGGTTGTCTGTTAGCTCTTAAATCCTCATCCCTAAAACAACGAGCTATCTGATAGTATCTGTCAATTCCTCCAAGCATTAACATCTGCTTCATTAACTGAGGCGATTGAGGTAAAGCGTAAAACTCATGTGGATTTACACGACTTGGTACCAGATAATCTCTTGCTCCTTCTGGAGTAGGTTTAGTTAATATCGGTGTTTCTACTTCCAAAAAGGTATTGTTGTCTAAAAAATCGCGAAATGCTTTCGCCATTTTTCCACGAATTCTTAAGTTTTTTTGAATCGAAGGCTTTCTTAAATCCAAATATCTATACTTTAATCTTAAGTTCTCTTGAGCCGTATCATCGTTTTTTACATATATTGGGGGAGTTTTTGATTCGGCTAAGACTTTAAACATATTAGTTTCTAATTCTATTTCTCCCGTAGGAATTTCTGTATTTACAGATTCTCTTGAGCGAACAATTCCGCGAACTGCAATAACAAATTCACTGCGAACTGTTTTAGTTAAATCACAAAATGAATCTGTATCTTTTATCACGACTTGGCAAATTCCAGTATAATCTCTAATATCGATAAAAATTAAATGACCAAGATCTCTTTGTTTTTGAACCCATCCCATTAAAACTACTTCTTGTCCAATGTGTTCTTTTCTCAAACTTCCACAATAATGTGTTCTTCGTAAACCATCCATGTTTCCCATAATACCCCTCCCTATATGGATTTACCTAAAATTCAGTATAGACCGCTCAAAACAAATTGTCAATTTATCAGAAAAAACTCAGTTGATTGGTTTCACTTAAACCATTTAATAAGCCTGAATATTTCATTGATTCTATAGCATTTTTGTTGGCTTTCGTTCTTTTTGAAAAATCTTCAATAGATAAAAAACTTCCTTTTTTTGCTTCATCAAATATATTACTTGCAATAGCATCGCTAACATATTCCAGCGCTCTAAAAGGAGGCAGTAAAACTCCTTTCCCCGATACAAGAAATTGATTCGCAGAAGATTTTTCAATAGATACATTTTCCATAACAATTCCTCGGTTATACATTTCCAAGGCTACTTCCAATACTTGATATTCTAGTTGTTCCTTAGTAGACATCTCCTCATTTTCTTTTAATTTTAAGATTTTATTTTCAATGCTCTCTTTGCCTTGCAATACACAAGGGGGAAAATCATTAATTTTTGTTGAAAAATATGTTGCATAGAAAGCTTCAGGATAATGTACTTTAAAATATGCAATCCTATAACTCATTAAAACATATGCTACAGCATGTGCTTTCGGAAACATATATTTTATCTTATTACAAGAATCGATATACCACTGAGGAACTTCTTTTTCGTGCATCGCCTCTTCATGTTCAGTTTTAAGACCTTTCCCTTTTCGAACTGATTCCATAATTGTAAAAGACATCTTTTTTTCTAATCCCGCATGAATTAAATAAGTCATAATATCATCACGAGTACAGATAACTCCCTTTAATGATGCAACTCCTTCTTCAATTAAAGATTTTGCATTTCCCACCCAAACATCCGTGCCATGAGATAAACCGCTTATACGAACTAATTCCGAAAAAGTGGTGGGATGCGTTTCTTCCAACATATTTTGAACAAATTCTGTTCCAAATTCAGGAATGCCTAATGTAGATATTAATGCATCCTTATCTCCTTCAAAGATCTTCATCGTTTGTTGATCTCCAAGAGGTATTGTTAGCGGATCAATTCCTGTTAAATCAGAAAGCATTTTAATAATAGATGGAACGTCATGTCCTAGAATATCTAATTTTAACACATGTCCTGATAACGCTTTATAGCTAAAATGCGTTGTTATAACATCTGCCTTTATATCATCGGCAGGGTGTTGAAGCGGTGTAAATTCATAAATATTTTTCTCCTTTGGAAAAATCATGATTCCACCGGGATGTTGTCCGGTAGTTCGTTTTATTCCGTTTAATATTCCTTGCATTCTGCGTAATTCAGCACTATTAAATTGTTTATTCGTTTTCTCAGAATAATTCTTAATATATCCAAAAGCTGTTTTATCTGAAATTGTACCAATTGTTCCAGCTCGAATAACATTTGCTTTCCCAAAAATTTCTTCAATATATTTATGTGCTGTAGATTGATATTCTCCTGCAAAATTAAGATCAATATCAGGTTCTTTGTCTCCTTCAAAACCTAAAAACACTTCAAAAGGAATTTCGTGTCCATCTTTTTTTAATTCAGTTTTACAATTCGGACAAAGTTTATCTGGCATATCCACACCGGATTGATAACTTCCGTCTTTTATAAACTCACTATATTTACAATTCGGGCAAATATAATGTGGTGATAAAGGATTAACTTCTGTAATATCAGCCATAGTTGCTACAAAAGAAGAACCTACCGAACCCCTTGAACCAACCAAATATCCATCCCTGTTTGATTTGGTTACTAATTTTTGTGCGATAATATAAAGTACAGAGTATCCATTGCTAATAATCGAAGTCAGCTCTCTTTCTAAACGACTGGAGACTTCTACAGGCAAAACGTCACCATAAATAGATTTTGCTTTTCTATAGGTCATCTCCCTTAGCATATCATCACTACCAGGAATAGATGGAGAATAAGTTCCCGGTAAAATAATATGGACATCTTCAACCATATCAACTATTTTTTGAGGATTATAAATTACCAGCTCCTTCGATAAAGATTCGCCCAAAAAAGAAAATTGATTTAACATATCCGATGTATTTCTAAAATATAACGAAGAAGCAAAATCGTCAAAATAACGTGGTTGCCCTCCCACATATAAAATTTCTCTCATCTTAGCATCTTCGGCATCCAGGTAATAAACATTCCCTGTAGCGATAATTATTTTGTTACATTTTTTTCCTAGAGAGACTAATCGTTTTATTAGTCTTTCGTACTGGAATATCTCACCGGATAACTCTTTATCTTCTCTCCAATACAACGTCACAGGCGGATGAATTTCAATAAAATCATATTTATTGATTTGATCCGTCAATATTTTATCAGAAACACCTCTCTCTAATAGATTATAGAGTTCACTCCCATAACCTCCAGAACCAACGAGCAGGCCTTCTTTATGAGTTTGCAAAAACTCCACGTCCACTTTGGCCCGACCATAAAAACTATTTAAGTGAGATTCCGTTACTATTTGATATAAATTATAAATTCCCTGTTGATTAAGAGCCAATAGTTTAATTCTATTCCCACCAAATCGCTTTAATAACAACTGATTTCCGATTTGATTTAAATCTTTGGTCAATGAAAAAGGAGGTTTAATTCCTTCTGTTTCAAGTAATTTCATAAAAACATGAGCAGTAGCCACCGCATCATCTTTCGCTCTATGATGATTTTCCAGTGTTATTTTGTAATATTTAGTCAATGTATCCAGACGATGTCTTTTTAAATCCGTTAAAATTACCCTCGCCATGGGTAATGTATCAATATATGGGGGACGGAAATTCAAATTTAAGTCATTCACATTTTTAAATATAAAACTGGTATCAAAGTCTGCATTATGAGCTACCAAAACTGCATCTTCACAAAATTGAATAAATTCTGGCAAAACTTGATTAATAAGTGGTTTGTCTTTTACCATTTCATTTGTAATGCCCGTCAATGATTCAACTTTTCTAGGTATTAATTTTTCTGGGTTAATAAGCTGATTAAAAGTATCTACAATTACACCATTTTCTATTTTTGCAGCCCCTATTTCAGTAATTTTATCATATTGAGGAGACAAGCCTGTAGTTTCGATATCAAATACTACAAATTTTGAATATGCCTTATTATCTCCTACCCCAATGAAAATAGTTTCTTTTTCTTCTATTAAGGTTGTGTCAAGTCCATACACAACTTTAATCCCATATTTTTTTGATATTTCCGCCACCTCAGGAAAAGCTTGAACCACATCGATATCTGTTATGCCAACAGCTTTATGTTCCCATTTAACCAAACGTTTCATTAGTTCTTCTATATCGACCAATCCATCAGCCATACTCATTTTTGTATGTACACAAAGTTCTGTGCGTTTTTGTTTTGCATCATCTGATGAGCTTTTACTTTTTATCGGTTCAATAAGCTTTATTTGAATTTGCATCGCTTTGTCGTATGAATCATATTGATGTTTCCCTGCAATTCTGTAGTAATTCCCCACTTTGACTTCCTTGTGGAATTGTTCCAGTTCGTTATTTTTTATAAAAGTTTTACATGATATTGTCCCTGTTTTATCATAAATATCCATTACAACAACTGTTTTATTTAAACCGCTTACTCCTTGAGAAAGATCTCTTTCAGACATATTTATCAGTTTTCCAATAATTAAGCATTCTGTAATATCAGAATTCAGGTCACGAACGAAAATTTGTGAAAGTTTTCTAAATTCCTCCATTGATAATTTAGATTTCTGTCTAATTTTTTCTAAACGCTCAGAAGATTCTTTTCTCTTTATACTATCCTTGGCTTTTTCCGATACTTTCTCTGCTAATTCATGAATACTTTCATCAGACTGATTTAAAAAAGTATTCTCTTTTAAAAAACTTTTATTCAATTGAAATTTCACATCATATTGCGTATTGTACCTTTCTTTAATATGCTCAATTAAAACATTTGAAAGGGTAGATTTTTTTATTTGTTCAAAAATAATTATATTATCAATATTAAATATTAATGTTTTTTTATCTTTGTTAATTTCCAGAGAAGTTAAAAATTCTATATATCCAGAATATTCATTTGTAAGAGTGTTTAAAAAATCTCTAATAGATTGAATCGTTAAAACTTGATTTTTATTAGGCATTTCCACCTTTACAAGATTTATTCGTTTTATCGACAAATCAACTTTTTTAAATAAATCCAATATTTTTACAGTTTCAGCAGTATCATCTAAATCTTGAATATAAATCGTAAGAGAATCTACATCTCGATCCCATTCACATTTTTCTATTAATATTTTTTTTAATCTTTCACCCTGTTCAAATTTATCAGGTACAATCTTATTATTCATTAACAAATCATATAAACTAAGCACAGTTACAATCCTTTCTCAATTTCCTCTAATAAACCGTCTAAGAGCTTATCTTCATCAACTCGTCTGATAATATGCCCTTTTTTAAAAATGATACCCTTACCGTTCTCTCCTGCAATCCCATAATCCGCTTCCCTTGCTTCCCCTGGACCGTTTACAGGACACCCCATAATAGCAATCGTAAGACTTGCATCAATTTTCTCCAATTTTGAATACGCTTTATTTACGATTTCTATCAAATCAATTTTTGTTCTGGAACAGGTAGGACAGGAAATTAGATTGATGCCGCTGTGATATAAATCTAGTGATTTTAAGATTTTTTTTCCTACCTTAACTTCCTCAATAGGAGCATCTGTTAAAGACACCCTTATCGTATCTCCAATTCCTTGCGAGAGAAGACCTCCTATTCCAATCGAAGATTTAATAATACCGTCTATTCCCGGTCCCGCTTCGGTAATTCCCAAATGAAGAGGATAATCGCACAATTTGCTGATTTTTTCATAACATTCCATTGTCATCGGAACAGAACTGGACTTTAAAGACAATTTCATTTCATAATATTCCATTGATTCTAAAAGATGAATTTGTTCTATTGCACTTTCTACAATTGCATCTGAACATACCTTTTGATATTTTTCTAAAAATTTTTTTGATAGGGAGCCTGAATTGCTTCCTATTCTCATCGATATATGATATTCTTTAGCCGTTTTCACAATTTTTTTTACACATTCGTCATCACCGATATTCCCAGGATTTATTCTTAAGCAATCGGCACCTGCTTTTATAGATTCAATTGCCAATTTATGATCATATTGAATATCGACAATCAAAGGTATATGAATATTTTTTTTTATAGTTTTGATTGCAGCCAAATCAAATTGATTGGAAACAGCTACTCGCACAAGCTCACAACCTTCATTTTCTAACTGTAAAATCTGTTCAACTGTTTTTTTTGCATCTTGTGTCGGAGTATTTGTCATACTCTGTATCGTTACCGGTGAATTTCCTCCAATCGCTATATTCCCTACATATATTTTTTTTGTTTTTTTTCTCATTTACTTTACTCCAATAAGGTTTAATACATCTTGAAAAGTAATAACAATTAATAAGATCATTAACAACATAAAACCTGCCAAATGAACATACCCTTCTTTGCTGGGTGAAATGGGTTTTCCTCTTAAAGCCTCGACGATCAAAAAGATAAACTTGCCTCCATCAAGTGCTGGAAGCGGCAATAAATTTATCACGCCTAAATTAATATTAATATAAGCAACCCAAAACAAAACTTGTATAATGCCTTGATTTGCAGCTTGAACTAGAACATTTACAACCCCTAACGGCCCCGAAATATCTTTTATTTTTACTCCACCTCTAAATATGGATTGTAAAAAATTGATTAAAGACATAAACATTTCCCTAAAAGTATAGCCGGACATTTGAATAGCAGACAATATTCCTATTGCTTCTGTATCCGGGTATATTCCTAACATATATCGTCCTTCTTTTTCAATTGGCTTGATTGAAATAATGTTAACACTACCATCCTTTTTTTCAATTTGAAGTTTTACATTTTCCCCTGAATTTTTAGACATCAATGTCAAAACATCATCCCAGGAGTTAACGGTATTTGAATCCATTTTGATAATTCGATCACCTACTTCCAAACCGGAAATAGGTGCATTAGATTCCGGAGTAAAAGATTTAATCTTTGGTATGTCAACACCACGCATGATATATAAAAGTAATAATACAAGAAATCCCAAAATAAAATTCATAGTTGCTCCTGCAACCACAATGGCCATTCGTTTTATAATGGAACTATTTTGAAATGCTCTTGGATCTGAACTGTTCTCTTCTTCACCTTCCATAGAGACAAATCCTCCAACGGGAATTGCACGAAAAGAATATTCAGTATCTCCTCTTTTCTTATGAAAAATTCTGGGACCCATTCCAATTGAAAACTCGTTAACTTTTACACCTACCATCTTGGCTATAGAAAAGTGACCAAATTCATGCCATAAAATCACAAACAAAAAAATAAAAATAACCAATAAAATATTTATCAATATATCACCACCTATATGATTTGATTAAAATAAAGCATCCAGTAAAGAAACGGCGCTACTATAAGCACACTGTCAAAACGATCTAATATTCCTCCATGTCCCGGAATTATTTTTCCATAATCTTTAATTCCAACCATTCTTTTAATTTGTGATGCCGTGAGATCTCCAATTTGAGATACTATTGCACCAAAAGCTGAAATCAACAATATTTCTCGAATATGAGTTTGATTTGTCAGCATAGAAAATACCATTGCCAATAATATGGACCCTATAATTCCTCCTATAGCTCCTTCTATGGTTTTTTGGGGACTTACTTTAGGTATTAATTTATGTTTTCCAAATAGAGAACCGAGCAAATAGGAAAATGTATCTGTTCCGAATGCAATAATATAAATCAACCATGCATAAACTGAGCCTTTAAAGAACAATAAATGACTCATAAATAATGAAATATATATATTGATAAAAAGTTGAGAGCTTCCGATTGAAATTTTTCCTGAGTCCAAGAAAATAATCTGAAAAAAACCACAAATCACTGTAAATAAAATTAAAAATATAATAATCGGTAATGAGTTGGCATAAAAAGCTGCAATGTATAGTAAGTTTAAACATATTGCAATCCATATTCTTGTAGAAATTCCCTTATTCTTAAATGCATTTTTTAGTTCAACTAACATAAACGTTGATAAAATTATTACTCCAGGAAGTAAAAAATATTCAGAGTAAAAGTGCATTAAGAATATGATTAATAACACAACTAAACCGCTAATAAATCTGGTTAGTAAATTTTTCATCACAAACCTCCAAAACGACGTTCTCTAAGTGTATACTCCTCTAAACATTGAATCAGTTTTTTTTCACTAAAATCCGGCCATAAAACATCTGTAAAAATAATTTCACTATAAGCATTCTGCACCAACATAAAATTGCTTAACCTTTTTTCTCCACCAGGACGAATTAATAAATCTACATCCGGCATATTTCCTGTATCCAATTGATTATAAAATAATTCTTCCGTAATAGAATCTTTATCAATTGCTCCAATCCACACATCATTTATCATCTTTTTTACTGCACGAAATATTTCATCTTTAGAACCATAATTTAATGCAATATTCAGAATCAGCCCCGTGTTGTTTTCCGTTAATTTTAAAGCTTCTTCAATTTTTTTTATTTGTTTAGGAGGCAATTGATTCAATATTCCTAAGATGTTAAGCTTTACGTTATTTTCATGCAAATGTTTGATTTGCTTGTTTAAAAAAACAAGTATTAAATCCATCAAATAACTAACTTCCTCTAATGGTCTTTTCCAATTTTCGGTAGAAAATGCATATAAACTTAAGTATTTAATCCCAATATCAGAGCTCGCTTTTACGATGTCAATAACTCTCTTCATTCCTTCATAATGTCCAAAAGAACGAGATTTATTGAACTGTGTAGCCCACCTACCGTTTCCATCCATTATAATTGCCAGATGATTCGGAATCCGTATATTTTCTTTAAGAATCTCATCTTTATCTAACATGATTATACTCCAAAAGGAACCCCAAAAGCATCTTGGGGTTCCTTAAAAACATTTTTAAATTTCCATTAATTCTTTTTCTTTTTCTTTTGTAATATTTTCAATTTTTTCAATTAATTTATCAACAGATTTTTGGACTTCTTCCTGTAATGTTTTAGAATCGTCTTCCCTAAGTTCGCCTTCTTTTTCCAATTTCTTAACGGTGTCTATAGCTTCTCTTCGAGCATTTCGAATTGCTACTTTATTTGTTTCGGCCGTAGACCAAATTGATTTTACTAGATCTTTTCTTCGCTCTTCCGTTAATGGCGGAAACGGTAAACGAATCACTTTCCCATCATTAGAAGGTGTAATTCCAATATCTGAACGCAAAATTGACTTTTCAATATCTTTAATCAAAGTTGAATCCCAAGGTTGAATTAATAGCATCCTTGCTTCTGGAACAGAAACAGATGCTATTTGATTTAAAGGGGTTTGTGTCCCATAACATTCTACAACGATACCGTCTAATAAATTAGGATTCGCTCTTCCTGCTCTCACTTTGGCAAATTCTTCCTTTAAATAAGTAATCGTTTTGCCCGCTTTCGCCTCTAATGCTTTTATTACTTCATGCGTCATTTTTAATCCTCCTTATCTTTGTGCCAATATTTTCTCCTTGAATTACTTTAACAATATTTTTCGGATCGTCTATTCCAAATACAACCAAAGGAATATCATTATCCATACAAAGCGAAGTAGCTGTCGAATCCATTATACCCAATCCTTTATTTAAAATATCAATATAGCTTAATGTATTAAATTTTTGAGCACTGGGATTTTTTTTCGGATCGTCATCATATACACCATCCACTCCATTTTTCCCTAATAATATTACATCCGCATCAATTTCAGCTGCCCGAAGAGCTGCAGTAGTATCTGTCGAAAAATAAGGATTTCCGCTGCCGGCTGCAAAAATTACAATTCTGTTTTTTTCTAAGTGACGTATAGCTCTACGACGAATATACGGTTCACATACTCTGTTCATTTCAATTGCTGATTGTACTCGAGTAGAAACATCCATGCTTTCAAGAGTAGCTTGTAATCGCAATGCATTCATTGTAGTACCTAACATCCCCATATAATCAGAAGTCGTTCGGTCAATCCCGTTATCTTTTCCTCTCCAGAAATTTCCTCCACCTACAACAATAGCTATCTGAACCCCCATATCATAACATTTTTTTATTTCAATACAAATTTGCTCAATTGTATCAGAATCAAGACCTATCCCTTTTCCTCCTGCTAATGCTTCACCGCTTAGTTTAATAATCACTCGTTGATAAATCGAACTCATACATACACCCCTTTATGCAGCGATAGGAGAACACATCGATGTTCTCCTATCTGAATAAATTACTATATGTTTATTATTTATTCTCCATTTGCTTAGAAACTTCTGCAGCAAAATCTTCGTTTCTTTTTTCAAGACCTTCGCCTACTTCAAAACGAACGAAACGACGAATTTTTATATTCTCGCCAATTTTAGCAATTAAATTAGTTAAAATTTCATTGACAGTCATTTTGGGCTCACGAATAAACGGTTGATCCAGTAGGCAATACTCTTCATAAAACTTTTCCATTCTACCCTCAACCTTTTTCTCCGCTATCATTCTGGATTTTGCTTCATCCATATTTTTCCCTTCATTTTCCATCATTGCTTGATGAATTAAGAAAGCTCTTTCTTTGTCAATATCTTCTTGAGGCACTTCTTCTTTAGTGACATATCTAGGTTTAGACGCTGCAACTTGCATCGCCATATCTTTAACAAAAGATTTAAACTCTTCATTTTTTGCTACAAAATCTGTTTCTGAATTCACTTCAATAAGAACCCCAATACGACCACCATGAATATAGGACTCAACAATACCTTCTGCTGCAATACGTCCAGATTTTTTTTGAGCTCCGGCCAATCCTTTTTCCCTTAAAAAATCAACCGCTTTATCAAAGTCGCCATTGGTTTCAGTCAAGGCTTTTTTGCAATCCATCATACCTGCGCCAGTCATCTCTCTAAGTTCTTTTACCATTGCTGCTGAAATAGCCATTATTAGCCCCCTTATTCTTCCACTGATTCTTGAACAGCTTCAAGTTCTACCGTTTCTTCCGCTACATTTTCCTCTGTTGCTGTCGATTCTTCTAATCCCTGTCTTGCTTCAATCACTGCATTAGCAATAGTTTCAGTTAAAAGTTTAACTGCGCGAATTGCATCATCATTTCCCGGAATTGCATAATCAACTTCATCCGGATCACAGTTTGTATCAATAATGGCAACAACAGGAATATGAAGAATTCTTGCTTCGTGAACCGCAATATCTTCTTTCTTAGGATCCACCACAAACAATACGTCCGGTAAACTTTTCATATCTTTAATACCGCCAAGATACTTTTCCAATCTTTCTCTTTCACGGTTCAAATTAATAACTTCTTTTTTAGGCAATACATCAAAAACTCCGTCTTCTTCCATTTTTTCTAATTCAAAAAGACGTTCAACCCGTTTCGAAATGGTTTGGAAATTTGTAAGCATTCCGCCTAACCATCTTTGGTTTACATAATACATTCCACATCGTTTGGCTTCAGTTTCAATAGCTTCTTGAGCTTGTTTTTTTGTTCCTACAAATAATACAGTACCACCCTCTGCGATAATATCACGAACAAAATAATAAGCTTCTTCAACTTTTTTTACCGTTTTTTGTAAATCAATAATATAAATACCATTTCTTTCCGTAAAAATGTACGGCTTCATTTTAGGATTCCATCTTCTGGTTTGATGACCAAAATGAACCCCTGCTTCCAATAAATTTTTCATAGAAATAACTGACATATTACACCTCCGCGTTTTTTCTTCCATTACCATCTTTTGTAAGATTAACCTGTAGGCACACGTTCTTACATCAAGTAATGTGATTATTTTGTAATTTTGCCGAATGAAATTATATCACAATTACACTAAAGAATCAATTTTTTTATCCCTTTCATCCATGTTTTCCATTGGTTCCTTATAGTTGCAGTCTTTATTGTTACACCGCAACTCATGAATTGTTTTTGTTTTCTTTTCAAATAAATAATCTTGGCATTCCGGACATTTTTTCAAAGGTTTTTCCCAGCATACATATTTACAATTAGGAAAACCGCTACATCCATAAAACACATTTCCCCTTTTAGAGATTCTCTCTACAATCGGTTTTCCACAAATTGGACAAGGTAGTCCAATATCTACAACCAGTGATTTTGTATTCGTACATTTAGGAAATCCGCTACATGCCATAAATTTTCCATATCTTCCGGTTTTGATTACCATCGGTTTGCCGCATTTGCTGCATTTTTCATCAGTAGGTTCCTCCGGGATTTCTACTTTTTGAATCTGATCTTGAGCCTCTTTTAATTCTATAGAAAAAGGATGATAAAAATCATCAACAACTTTTTTCCACTCCAAATTCCCATCTGCCACTTCATCTAATTCTTCTTCCAAGTGCGCTGTAAATTCAACATCTATAATATTTTTAAAAGAATCCGATAAAATCTCGTTGACTATTTCTCCTAATTCTGTCGGAACAAAAGTTTTTTTAGTTAATTCTGCATATTTTCTTGAGAGTATAGTTGAAATTGTGGGTGAATAAGTACTTGGACGCCCTATTCCCAGCTTCTCCAATAACTTAATTAAAGAAGCCTCAGTATATCTTGCCGGCGGTTTTGTAAAATGCTGTTCCAAATTTATATTATAAGCTTCAATAATCTTCTTTTCTTTCAATTCCGGGAGAACGGAATCCTGTACAGATAATGAATACACTTTACTAAATCCATCAAATTTCATGATAATACCGTTGGATTTGAAAAATAATTCACCCGATTTAAAGATTAATTTTGTACTTTCAAATTCAGCGGAAGACATTTGAGAAGCAATGGTTCTTCTCCAAATTAAATCATAAAGTAAAAATTGATCTTTAGTTAAATGAGACTTTATACTTTCAGGAGTACGAAAAATGGAAGTCGGTCGAATGCCTTCATGAGCATCTTGAGAATTTTTATTTTTAAGATTATATTGAATTCCTCCATTTGAATATTCATTTCCAAAACTATCCAAAATATATTTTTTTGCATCAGCTACAGTATGTTCTGAAATTCTGGTAGAATCCGTACGCATATACGTAATTAAACCTACGATACCTTCTTTGCCAATATCAATACCTTCATAGAGCATTTGTGCAATTGACATTGTCTTTTTCGTGGTAAAATTTAATCTTTTGGAAGCCTCTTGCTGTAAGGTGCTGGTTGTAAACGGTGGCGATGCTTTTTTTGATTTTTTGCTTTTTTTAACGCTATTTAATTCAAAACATTTTTGATCAATTTTTTGTTTCCACTCTTTTGCTTCTGTTTCGTTGTTGATTTTATCCATTTGGATCATTTTTTTATTTTCCAGATACGCAAATAATTCTGACTCAAAATTAATCCTTTCTTCTTTATGTTTTGCCTTTATAGACCAGTACTCTTCTTTAACAAAATTTTTAATTTCATTTTCTTTTTCGCATATTAATTTTAAGACGACGGATTGTACCCTCCCGGCGCTTAACCCATTTCTTACTTTTTGCCATAATAAAGGGCTGATTTGATAACCAACCAAACGATCGACGACTCGGCGTGCTTGTTGTGCATCTACAAGATCCAGATCAATCTCTCGAGGATTTTTAACAGCCTCTTTTACCGCATCTTTAGTAATTTCAGAAAAAGTTACTCTGTTTTTTTGTCCATTTAAATTAAGTAAATGGGCAATATGCCAGCTAATAGCCTCTCCTTCTCGATCCGGGTCTGTCGCTAAATAAACAGCATTATATTTTTTTGCTTCTTTTCTCAACTCATTTACCAACGTACCTTTTCCTCGAATCATAATATATTTTGGTTCGTAATGATTGTCCAAGTCAATGCCCAAAGTGCTTTTTGGTAAATCTCTAAGGTGTCCCTTTGAAGCAATAACTTTATAATTTCTACCTAACATTTTTCCTATTGTCTTAGCTTTTGTTGGAGATTCAACAATGACCAGTATCTTTTTCACACAATTCACTCCTATAACTTACTAATAAAACGATTCCCAATTGATAATTCAATATAACCTTCTATTTCTAAAATAGTAAGATAAGGGTTTATCGTCATTATGTCAAGTCCCGTTTTTTCTACTAGTTCATCAGCTGACATGGGATTCATTCGAAGAAGATCCAATATTACCCTCTCTTCTTGAGATAATTTGAAGGTCTCTTCATTCTTTTTTTCTTTTCTTTTTAGTTTTAAAAAATCTTGAATTTCATTTAATATGTCATCAATATCCATGACTAATTTTGCTCCATCTTGAATCAATCGATTTGTTCCCTGACTGGAATATTGATTTATATTTCCCGGTATTGCAAAAACATCTCTTCCTTGTGATGCAGCGTAACCGGCTGTAATTAAAGTTCCACTTTTTTCTTGGGCTTCAATTACTAAAACCGCTTTTGCCAATCCGCTTATGATTCGATTTCTCAATGGAAAATTATAATGGATTGGCTTTGTTCCTAAAGGAAATTCACTCATGATCGCTCCGGAGTGTTCTACCCCTTCATAAAGCTTATAATTTTTCTTAGGGTAAATAATATCAATCCCATTTCCTAATACTCCAATAGTTCTTTGAGCTTGTTCTAATGAAGTTTTATGAACGATACTGTCTATACCTACGGCTAAACCGGAAATTGTTGTAATTCCAATTGTCGATAATTCTTTCGTAAAATACTCACAAACCATTTTCCCATAAGCTGTACACTTTCTCGATCCTACTATTGCCAAAGCCAGCTCATCCGTTGTCAGATACTCCCCTTTCATGTATAACACCATAGGTGCTTCTTTGATTTCCATAAGAGGTTCCGGATAACCTTTATGTCCGTAAAATAATACATCTATTCCACTTTCTTTAAGTTCATATGCATAAGATATTATTTTCTTCTCTTCTATGTCATTTAATTTTTGATGCCATGTTCCCGATAAAAAGCTTTTTAAAGAATGTTTTTGATCCGAAAATTCCATTTCATCAAAATGTGGTATTTCATTATTAATCTTTCTTATCATATGACTTGATAAACCTAAATAATTCAAAAACAATAAAGACTTCTTCTTCATTTTATACATACTCCCAACAATACTTATGTGTAAAACTTAAAATATACAAAAAAAGGCCCATAATAAGGGCCTTAAAAGAACAACTTAATTATTCTTCTGAAACTTCTTTATCGCCAGTTTCTTCTAACTCTTCTTCCGATGCATTATCTTCAACATCACTCAATTCAAGATTTAAATCTCCAAAATCTAAATCGCCCAATACGCTACTTCCAAAAGCAATATTCTCAAAATCTTCAGATTGAGAACTTGCAACTACAGGAACTGTCTTTTGGACAAATTTCTTTCTCGGTTTTTTTTCTTTCTTCGGCTTTTCAACTTCCGGCCTTTCATCGGGTTTAGTGGCTTTGATGCTTAGTGCAATTCGCTGATTTTCAGAGTCAACACTTAAAATTTTAACTTCAACTTCTTGTCCAATGTTTAATTCATCAGATGGTTTTTCAACGCGATCGTAACTAATTTCAGAAACATGAACTAGACCTTCAACCCCTTCTGCCAATTTTACAAAAGCACCAAAAGGAACAAGATTCATAACAGTTCCTTTGACAATATCTCCAGCTTTGTTGTTCTCCAAAAATACATCAAAGGGTTTCGGTTGACATTGTTTTAAACCTAAAGAAATTCTATTTCTTTCACGGTTTGCCCGTAAAACTTTTAAGGTTACTTCATCACCAATATTCAAGACGTCTTTTGGATGGTCAATTCTATTCCAAGAAATATCGGAAATGTGAAGCAATCCATCTACCCCACCTAAATTCACAAATGCACCAAAATCGGTAATACGAGCCACTGTACCGGTTACCATGGAGCCAACCTCTATATTTTCCCAAACTTTTTCTTCAATTTCTTTTTGTTCAGCTTCTAACACAGATTTTCTGGACAAGACAAGACGACGCTTACGAGCATCTACACCAATAATTTCACATTTTAAAACTTGGTCAATATAGGGTTTTAAATCTTTAATAAAGTAAGAAGCAAGTTGAGATCCTGGAATAAAACCGTTAATTCCCATAACCGTTGCAATTAAACCACCCTTAACTTCTTTAACAACAGTAGCCTCTACCAATTCATGATTCTCAAACATTTGAGCTAATACTTCCCAATTTTTCATACGAGCTACTCTTCGGCTGGATAAAACAACGTTACCTTCTCCATCGTCTAATTTGATGACATAAACTTCAATTTCTTCTCCTTCTTTAAAAAGATCTTTAGGTGATACTCCCGGCTCATCGGACAACTCATCTTGTTTAATAATTCCATCAGATTTATAGCCGATGTTAACCATAACTTCATTGTCAGTCACATAAATAATTTTACCTTTGACAATTTCTTTTGCCCGTACACTTGTAAATGTACCTTCCATTTCTTCCATTAGTTCTTCATTACTGAATTGATCCATTCTTCTAATAACCTCCTCAATTAACCAACTTGGTGTGGACGCACCTGCGGTTATTCCTATTGTATTAAATTTTCTCAAAATATGCAAAGGAATTTCACTTGATTGTTCAATAAAAAATATATTTTCACAATATTTGTTTGCAACCTCTACAAGTTTTTGAGTATTTGAGCTATGATATCCACCCAATATAATCACAGCATCCACTTCTTTGGCTAATCTCTTACAACTTTCTTGACGCAATCGTGTTGCATTACAAATTGTATTTTGAATCTCTACATGACTATTATTTTTGTAAATGGTTTTAGAAATAGCCTCAAATTTTTCAAAACGATTTGTTGTTTGAGATATCACAAATAAAAAATCTTGATTGTTAATTGCCTTTGCTTCCTCAATGGAATTAACAATATAATGTTTTTTCTCCAGATAAGACGATATCCCCCTCACTTCCGGGTGTTGTGAATTTCCAACAATAACTATATTATAGCCGTTTTTTTCTTTTTGCGCTACTATTTTATGAATATTTTTAACAATAGGACAAGTTGCATCAAGCATTTCAACTCCATGCTCATCAAAAAAATCTTTTTCTTCTCTTAATATTCCATGCGCGCGAACAAGTATTCTGTTTTGATGACTAAGTTCATTCATATTCTCACTAATAAGCAATCCCATTTTTTTTAGGCGTTCATTTTCTTGTGGATTATGAACAATCTCTCCATAACACATGAGTTTTCCATCCGATAATGCATTCTCCGCTAGACTAATTGCATTGTTAACTCCAAAGCAAAACCCAAGATGCTCGGCTTTCTTTATCTTCATTTTTTCTCCTCTCTACAAAACTTCCTTACGCTTAAGAATTATAACCATCTTTACCATAGAGAGATAAATAAATTTCATCTAATATCTTTTTTCTAAATAAATGTTTTCCTTCCTTTTTTTTAATTTCATCAATATTAATACATTTTTTTATTTTTACAGTGATTCTAGAAAATATCCTATAATTTCCGTTAATTGTTATAGGCAAAATATTGCTTCCAGATAAACCTGCAATTAACGCTACTCCTTCTTTCATTGCACTTCTTCTATGTTCTTTGACTCTCGTTCCTTCGGGAAATATTAATAAATTCTTGCCAGATTTTATAATTTGCACCGAATTTCGAATGGCTGTAAGATCCGCTTTTTCTCTGTCTACAGGAAAAGCATTTACCTCTTTTAATATTTTTGCAAAAAATTTATTCTCAAAAAGTTCTTTTTTTGCCATGAAAGATAGTTCTCGTTTAATCGCTAAAACAATTATTAAAGGATCCCAAATTTTATAATGATTAGCTACTAAAATAATATTTTCCTCTGGGATATTCTCTGTTCCTTCAATGGTAATACGAAAAAATAGTCGAAAAAATAAGGATATTAAACAACGAATAAATGAATAACAAGCTCTCATGACTTAAACCTCTCTTTGAATAATTTCTAAAATTCGATATAAGGTGTCTTCGGGTGTTTCATCACTTGTGTCAATTAAAATAGCATCTTCCGCTTTTTTTAATGGCGAATTTTTTCTAGTCATATCTTGATTGTCTCTTTTGAGAATTTGATTATATATCTCGTCGTAGTCTGTGTTAGAAGAATTCATTTGAAGGAGTCTTCTTTTTGCCCTAATTTCTGGTCTAGCTGTAATATAAAACTTATATTTAGCATGTGGTAAAACCACTGTACCTATATCCCTGCCATCTAAAATCATTGATTTACTTTCTGCTAATCGTTGTTGTAAGTCAACCATTTTTTCACGAACCATTCGAAAGGTTGAAACAATAGATGCCGCCATGTCAATTTCTTGAGTACGTATATGCCCTTCAATATTTTCACCATTTAACAAAATATGACCCTGTGAAAAATCAATGGAAAACTTTGATAAAAGCTCCATTAAGGCTTTTTCGTCATGAATATCAAAACCCTCTGTTATCACAAAATAGGCAAATGCCCTATACATAGCACCCGTATCTAAATAATCAATATTTAATTTTTCTGCTAAAGCTTTTGCTAATGTACTTTTTCCAGATCCGGATGGTCCGTCAATTGCAATTGAATATATTGTCATATTACTTTTTATCTCCTATACTATTACCTGCCAAATAACCAGTAGAAAACGCTATCTGAAGATTAAATCCCCCGGTAAGAGCATCAACATCTAAAACTTCCCCTGCAAAATATAAATTTTTCACCAATTTTGATTCCATAGTTGATGGACTAACGCTTTTCACATCTACTCCTCCTCGCGTGATAATAGCTTCTTCAAATGAACCTAAGCTTTCTATTTTCATATCCCAGTGTTTTATTTTTTCTTTCAATGTCACTCTTTCTTTTTTTGTAATTTGATGGACAGACTTATTGGAGTTAATTTCAGCTTTTTTTAAAATAATAGGGATAAGACTTTGTAACAGCAAATCTTTTAAAGCGTTCTTAATGTTTTTATTCTGATTTTTTTCAAAATCTCGAAGAATTCTCTTTTCCAAAATTTCATCTGTTAAAGCCGGTTTTAAGTCTACCTCCAAATAGGCATTTTCGGTTGTAAAATGTTCCAACGCACTAAGTTTTAAAACGATCGGTCCGCTAATTCCTTTATGCGTAAATAACATCTCGCCGAATTCACAATATTTTATTGTCTTATGCTTATATATAAGTTGAACATTCCTTAAACTCAAACCAGCCAATTCAGGATAAGGAGATTTTAAATTAATGGACACCAACGATGGTCTTTGAGGTATAATACGATGTCCAAATTTAGTTGCGAAATCATAACCATCACCAGTACTTCCCGTTGAAGGATATGATCTTCCGCCCGTACTGATCACTAATGCCTCTGCTTCATAAATATTTTTTTCAGTTTGAATAATAAAAAAACATGAATTTTTTTGAATTGAAGTTACATTTTCAAATAAAAACAAATTAACCTCACTTATTTTAATCCATTTCTCTAAAGCTTTATTGACGTCGCTACTTTTCATACTCCTCGGGAATACACGACCACCCCTTTCGATAACCGTAGGAACTCCCAAATCGTTTAACTGCTTTCTTAAGTCATCGTTTGTATAATTATGATATGCGCTATAGAGAAAATTTGCATTATGGACTGTATGTTTAATAAATTCATCCATAGAAGCCGTGTTTGTAATATTGCAACGACCTTTTCCTGTAATGTAGAGTTTTTTCCCTATTTTCTCGTTTTTCTCAAGCAAAATTACAGAATGTCCGTTCCTTGCAGCAACGCAAGCTGCTGTAACACCTGCCGGACCTGCTCCTATTACAACAACTCTCATACTTTACCTACTTTCGTAATCCAATATACTTTTGGAGGTGAATTTCTGCGATTTAAATAATCAAAATGCAAGACGTCAAATTCATGTTGATTTAACGTAGTCAAATATTTTTTTATTTCGATATCTTCACAATAACCTTCACGATGCCCCGGATACGTCGAAATAACAATATTTCCACCATGATTTAATTTGTTTAACAAAACCTTTAAGCTGAACATTGTTGAATGAACAGATGTTGTAATGTTTCTATTTCCTGAAGGTAAATACCCTAAATTATAAACTCCAAAATCAATATTTTCATGAATATATAAATCAATATTTTCGTGGCTGTCATTGATCAATTGAATTCGATGGGAAGGTTTTATTTTTTCTTTTGTTCTTTGAATTGCTACGCGTTGTATGTCGAAACCGTATACTTTCCCATTCATCGCCAAATTCATAATATATACAAGATCATTTCCATTCCCTAGAATCATGTCCACGCAAATGCTATTTTCTTTTATAGTTTTCCTCATAATCCATTGAACTATGTCTCTTTGATTCATCTTTTTTCTCCATTAAAAGTTCATTAATTTCTCTCAAAGATAATTTTCGAAACTCACCATCTTTTAAATTTTCGTCTCTCAATTTTCCAATTGCAACTCTTCGCAATTCCAGTACAGGATGATTTATCTTATCTAACATCCTTCGAATTTGTCTATTTTTACCTTCTCGAATTGAAATCTCAAATTTTGTATTCCCTTTTTCTATTTTTACTTTATCGATTTTAGCAGGTATAGTCAAACCTTCCTCAAGCAATATCCCATGTCTTAATAAATTTATTTCTTGATGTGTTAATATTCCTTTTGAAAGCACTAAATATGTCTTATATTTTTCTCCGGATGGATGACTGAGTTGTTGAGCCAGTTTGCCATCATTGGTCATCAAAATCAATCCTGTACTCTCTTTATCAAGCCTTCCAACCGGGAATAATCGATATTCGCAAAAGTCAAAATAATCTGAAACTGTTTTTTCAGCATGCAGATCAAAATTTGTACTGGTAACCCCATAAGGTTTGGAGAATAAATACACTATTTTTATTCTTTCAAGATTGATTTTTTTCCCATCGTATTCAACAATATCCGATTCTTCATCAATATTTACACCAGGTGTGTTAATTAAAACACCATTCACCTTAATTTTTCCAAGTTGTATTAAATCATCCGCTTTTCTCCTAGAGCAGATTCCGCAAGAAGCAATGAATTTATTCAGTCTCATTTTGATTCTCTCTTAACGGGGGTAATTCTTCCAGTCCGCCCAAATTAAAACATTTCAAAAATGTGGTTGTTGTTCCAAATAGCATAGGACGACCGATTTGATTTAATCGCCCTTTCGTTTCAATTAAACCTTTCCTCATTAAAGTATCTATACTGCTATCGCTCTTAACACCACGAATTTCTTCTATTTGAACTTTTGTGATTGGTTGCTTATACGCTATAATAGATAACACTTCCATCGATGAACTTGATAAATGATGTGGTTTTTTTTTTATAAAGTTTTCCATATATTCATGAATTTCCGGAATAGTAACCCATTGATATGCATTTTCATATTTCTGCAATTGGATTCCTCTTTGTTGAATTTTAGCTTCATATGCTAATTTTTCAAGCGTAGATTCAATTATTTCAGCAGGCATATTTAAACATTTTACTAAATCTTCCAATTCTAAAGGTTCTCCCCAAATAAATAAAATACCTTCCACAATGGCCATTAATTGTTTATCATCCATTCATTTTTCGCTCCTTAATGAATATATCATTTTTCTTTTGAATGCATTGAATCTTACCATTTTTAATTAATTCTAAAACAGCTAAAAATATAATAATCTTTTCCAGCTTAGATCTTCTTGAACACAAGCTAATGAGAGAAATTCTTTCATTACTTCTGAATAGATCCATTAGATAAAAGATATATCGTTGCAATGGAAATTCATCTGGTTCAATAATCTTTTCTTCCATTTCAATTGTATCTTCATCAATCAGTATCCTTATTAAAAAATTTTTTAGAATTTTAGCATCCTCTACAATAATTTGACCTTCGGACTCAAACTTAGATAGGTCTTCTTGTAACTTTGAATGAAATTTTTCTCCTTCTATTAAGCGTTCTGCCAACTTTTTCTCTGCTTCCTTTATCTTTTTATATTCTAAAATTTTTAGAGCCAATTCTTCTCTAGGATCTTCTGCATCCTCTTCGTCCGGTCGTTTGAGCAGCATTCTTGATTTTATTTGCATAAGAGTCGTTGCCATTGAGAGAAAATCCGCTAATTCTTCTGATGTTTTTTCCTTCTGAAACAACTTCATCACCCGTAAATATTCACTTGTTATCTTAGCAATAGGAATATCAAAAATATCCATTTTTTCTTTTTCAATTAACTGCAACAATAAATCCATGGGACCGCTATATTGCGTTGTAGAAATCATTACACTCATAAAGTCACCAAATGAATAATCCAAACCGCTAAATAATCAATGAGCGGAATCAAGATATTTTTTAATATTCCCGAAAAAGAAAGAAATAAAATGAATATATACGAATATTTTTCAAAATGTTGTATTTTTATTTGTGTCTTAAAAGGTAATATTGCCATTATTAATCGAGAACCATCCAAAGGTGGAATAGGCATTAAATTAAATACAGCAAAGGAGATATTATATATAAATAGCATTTGAAAAAAGAAAGATAACGTATCGGGTAATTTTAAATGTATCATTAAATAAGCAGCCATAATTGCTAAAACCATATTAACAAACACGCCGGAGAGTGAAACAACAATCATCCCAACTTTTTGATTGGTAAATTGCGCCGGATTAATCGGAACGGGTTTGGCCCATCCGATTCGAAATACGTATAAACACGCCAAGCCCAGTAAATCCAGGTGGCTAATAGGATTTAAGGTTAATCTTCCTGCTTTTTTTGCTGTGTCATCCCCAAATGCCAGAGCTGCATACCCATGTCCTAATTCGTGTAATACAATAGCAAGAAGTAAAGCCGGAAGCGTTAAAATATATTTTTGCATCATTTCTATTTTCCTTGATATTTGATTATTTTATCTTTCGTAACAATTTTATAGATTAACGGGTTGTGTTCAATTCTATTTTCACTATAAGAAAACGCCCTTTTCAAATGCTCTGTTGACAATATTATGCTGTTTTCATCATTATAATGAATCTTTGCTATGGCTTGACCAGATTTAACTTCACAACCAACTCTAACTAATAATTCAATTCCAACTTCTGATTGAATCGAATCTTCTTTTTTTTCTCTTCCTGCTCCCAGTACTAATGCCGCTTCTCCGATTTTTAATGCATCAATTTTTGAAATCCATCCATTTTTCTCCGCTTTAAAAACGAACACGCCTTTACTTTGTGGCAAGTTGTTGGAGCGTACACATTGAACATCACCTTTCTGCCATTGAACCATTTCACAAAAGGCATTAAACGCCTCCCCTGAAGCTAGAACTTCCTCTATTTTCTTCCTAGCTTCCTGCTTTGAATATATTCCCGTTAACTCCAAAGCTATAGAAGAAATATATTTACTTAAATCCAACAAAGGTCCCTCTTTTTCTCCTTTCAACATTTCTATTACTTCAGAAACTTCAATCGTATTTCCTATGGACGCTCCTAAAGGTTCATCCATATTGGTAATTAAAGCGATTGTTTCTTTGCCTGCATCGGTCCCTATTTCAACCATCAATTTTGCTAACATCTCCGCTTGATCAATGTCTTTCATAAATGCGCCACTTCCTACTTTTACATCTAAAATAATCTTGTCGCAACTAACGGCCAGTTTTTTTGACATAATGCTGCTTGCAATTAAAGGAATACTTTCCACCGTTCCTGTTACATCTCTCAAAGCATATAAAAGTTTGTCTGCGGGCGCTATATTTGCTGTTTGACCACAAATGCAAAGTTTAATTTTATTAACCTGTTGAATGAAATCTTCTTTTCGAACAAATACGTTAAATCCAGGAATTGCTTCTAATTTATCTAAAGTTCCGCCAGTATGACCTAAACCTCGTCCGGACATTTTAGCACAAGGAATTCCACAAGCTGCTAAGATTGGTCCTATAATAAGAGTTGTTGTATCTCCAACACCTCCTGTAGAATGTTTATCGATTGTTACTCCTTCAATACTTGATAAATCTAATATTTCTCCTGAATCAGTCATCAGTTTTGTCAATGAGAACAATTCTTTTTTAGTCATTCCGTTTAAATAAATAGCCATTAGTAAAGCGGATACCTGATAATCAGGAACTTTTTGATTGATATATCCGTTAATCATAAAATCAAGTTCTTCAAATGTTAGCTCTTCTTTATCTCGTTTTTTACAGATAATATCATATGCCCTCATTTTTCTCTCCTTTTTAAATATACATACATCAAACCCGCTATAGATTTATTGTCCATAATTTGATATGTATCTATCTCATTTATAATTGTTTTTAATGGTACTTTTATCATTTCCACATTTTCATCCGCATCTTGTTCTAATGGTGAAAAATATAAATCCGTAGCCAAAAAATAATTCATCACTTCGTCTGTATAACCCGGAGAGGCAAAAGAATCAAATAAAAATTCCATTTCTCTTGCATCAAATTTTGTCTCTTCTCTAAGTTCACGATGAGCCGATGTCAAGGGATCTTCTCCCACTTCCATTTTTCCTGCCGGCAATTCTACCAACACTTTATCGACTGCTTTTCGATATTGTCGAACCAATAATACATTTTCTTCTTCATCCAACGCAATAATTACAACAGCCGGCTTTTGTTCAATGATTTCTCTCTTAGAATATTTTTTATTTGACAACTCTACAGTATCAACACGTAAATTCAATATTCGCCCCTCATATAACTTCTCCGTTTTCATCGTTTTTTCTTCTAAAATCATCTTATCTCAAACCTTTCTTTAATTCATCAGATAATGCCAACATCTCTTTAGCATGTTCTAAAGTTTTTTCTGTAATATTTACCCCGCCTACAAGTCTTGCTAATTCTCTTATCCTATAATCTTCATTTAAATCATATATATAGCTATAGGTGCGATTAGAATCAATCTGTTTTTCTATCATATAATGTGAGTCTGCCATTGCCGCTACTTGCGGTAAATGAGATATTGCAATTATTTGATAATCTCTTCCTAATGAAAATAACTTTTCCCCAATGATTTGTGCCGCACGACCGCTTAAACCTGTATCGATTTCATCAAAAATCAATGTATGAACTAAATTATAATTCTGCAATACGGCTTTAAATGCTAACATTAATCTTGATAACTCGCCACCCGAAATAATTTCACTAAGAGGTTTTTGAAGTTCTCCTTTATTAGCCGAAAAATAAAAGTCAAGATCATCTTTTCCATCTCTACTAATCTCTTTTTCATGAAACAATATTGAAAATTGAACATATGGCATATTAAATTGTTTAAGCTCGTTTTCAATATTGATTTGAAAATCTTGGGCAGTCAATTTTCTGAGCCTTGATAATTTTTCTGATAATATCGACAAATTATCTTTATTTTTTTTCAATTCAATTTTAATTTGTTTTAATTTCAATTCACTGGAAATTAATTCTTCTTTCCTGGATATAGAAGAATCGTAGTAACTCAAAATATTTTCCAAACTCGGTCCATATTTTCTTTTTAAATCTGAAAATTGCGATAATTGCCTTTCAAGAAAACTCATTCTATCTGGGTTTTCTTCTACTTGCGCTATCTCATTTCTTAAAGATGTGGAAAAATCTGATAATAATGAGTTGATGCCGATAAATTCACTGTATAAAGAATCGAATTGGGAGCCATAGTCTGCCAAATGTGATAAATTCTGTGTTATCTTCGATGACAGCGTCAATAATCCATCTATATAAAAAGTATCTCCTTCTAATAATTTATTTATTTTTTCTAAAATCTCCACAATTTTATTGACCGATGATAATTTTTTATACTCTTCAAACACTTTATCTTCTGAAAAATTTTGTAAATCCATTGCTTCAATTTCTTCGATCTGATAATTTAATAATTCAATCTCTCTTTCTTTTTCCTTTCCACAAGGCAAAGTAGTTTGTTTTTCTTGTAGAAATGATATTTTTTGTAAAATTTTTTGTATATCACTTTTTAATTGTGAGCTTTCAGAAATAAATGAATCCAACATCGGTAGATAATTTTCTTTATGCAATAAACCTTGATTGCTATGTTGCCCATAAATATTTAATAATTTTTCTCCTAGTACTTTAAGCAATTGCAACGAAATTATCCTACCATTTAATCGAGATAGAGTTCTTCCATTTTCATATAATTCTCTAGATATAATAAAACTTTCTTCATCCGACACTTCAAAACCCTGTTCAGACACTATATTCTCTATATCATTTTTTAAAGCAAAATCCACCAAAAATGTTCCTTGGATAAAAGCTTTGTCTGCTCCTTGTCTAAGTAGCTTTTTATTACCGCGCCCCCCTGCCAAAAAAGCAATGGATTGAATCAAAACAGATTTTCCTGAACCGGATTCACCTGTTAAAATATTGAAACCTTCTTCAAAGTCAATTCGAGTATTTTCTATTATTGAAAAATTTTGAACTAGCAGTTCTTTGAGCATAATAACTCCTATCTAATAATACGTTTAATTTGTTCCGTAATATTGTCTAAATCTTTTTTCTCGTCTACAGTGATAAATATTGTATCATTTCCACATAAAATTCCTCCAATTCCAGGAATTTTTGCATTTGTTATAGTCATTCCAGCTACCACTGCAGTATGAGAAATTGTTTTTATAAGTATCATGTCACCATTATGTTTAATTGATAATACAGCCGATCTGAAAATCTTGTCTAATCGTTCATTTAATGAATCATGTACCGTATCAATAAGTGCATATTTGTAAATACCATCTGTTGTTTGAACTTTTGAAATTCTCAGCTCTTTAATATCTCTCGAAATTGTTGCTTGAGTGGCCCGAACACCTTTTTCTTTTAAGAATTCAGATAATTCTTCTTGTGTTTGCATATCATGCTCTTCGATTAAATCGAGAATCATTCTTTGTCTAGTGTATTTCTTCACTTGTTATGCCCCTTTCCTTTTTTCCCAAGTTCCATGAATCAAATACTCTATATTACCATCCTTCCCTTGTATAGGTGATGGTGTAACGCCAATTATATGATAACCTTCATTTTGAAAAGATAAACGAACTTTTTCAATAGCTTTTTCTCTATCGCGTTGAGATTTCACTATTCCTGTTTTAGACACCGCGCCTTTGCCCAATTCAAATTGAGGTTTAATTAGTGTAACAAATTCACCGTACTCCATAAGAAATTTTTGAAGATATGGTATTACCGTCACAAGAGATATAAAAGAAATATCTATACAAAAAAAATTAATTTTTTCCTGTAATTCTTTTTCATCCAAATTCCGGATGTCCATTTGTTCAATGGAGGTAACCCGACAATTCTGAGCTATTTTTGGAGCTATTTGATTAGTCCCTACATCTACAGCATATATCTTTCTTGCCTCATTTTGCAGTAAAATCTCAGTAAATCCTCCAGTAGATGCCCCTATATCCAAACAAATTTTATTTTTTACATCAATATTCCATATCTTAAAGGCATGTAATAATTTGTATGCTCCCCGACCAACATACTGATATTCCATATTTACTAAAATTTCTCCCATTTCATAATCAAAAGATGGTTTCTCAATAACTTTTTGATTCACACTAACCTTTCCAGATAAAATATACTCCTTTGCCTTTTGCCTGGAAACAGCCAGACCCTTCTCTACCAAAACAATATCCAAGCGCATCCTTAAGCCTTCTTTCCCAATATATTAATTTTTAATCGTTCTTGAAAAAACTGAATAAATTTACTCATGAACAATACAATATCTCTTGATGATTCCATAGCAATCATTTTCCCAATTGCTTTTCCGGCAATTGTAAACGAAGAAATTAAGGCTGTAAATAGTGCAGATATTATTGCCAAATTCGTAAAACTAAGATTGGTTGCTAATCGATATATAATTCCACTTCCTATCGCCCCTGAAATTATTCCACATATATCACCGATAACATCATTACAAAAATTAGACACCTTTTCTGCGTTCTTACAAAGAAATACAGCATATTTTCCTTGTTCGTTCTTATTGGCTGCCATAGCATGAAATATTCGAATGTCAACTACATTAACCGATACTCCTAATAAATCAAAAAATATACCTAATCCTATAATGAAAAATAATATAAAAAATGCAATAATGACAGGCAAAGAATCGGAAATTTTTTTCGAAAATACTCCAATAAAAAATGTAATAAAAAAAGTCCACACTATTATAACAATTAACCATTTTGAACTGCTTGTCTTCAACACATTTTTCATAAAAATCTCCTAAAAAAATAAAAATCTCCTAAAAAAATTAAGCTGATGGCATTGCCATCAGCAATAACGATGATATATCTTGTAAATCTTACGGCATAGGTCCAGCAGGCTTTCCCCACTTCAAACTATTTGTTGCCAATATAGCGGTTTCCCTTTCATTAAAGTGCCGCTTTGTTGCCATAAGCAGAGCTGGATCGCCACTTAGTCCGCACTGTAATCCAAAACATACCTAATACCAACAGTCTAGAAGTTTTCCTATACAATCCAAAGGATATCCTTAGCCTCTTTTGCAAAATACGTTTCGATAACAAAGAATATTTTCTATGGGCCCATAAAAATTACTCTCACCTTATCATCTCCGCATCTCACTCAAGGCAGGCTACTCTGTTTAATAAGAAACAGGTTATTCTCGCAAACAAAATGCAAGCCTCCACGAAAGCAGGGTCAACGCCTACATGCCATTGTAGATCGCCCCATCTTTCTTTACTCCCTGCATAAACCCCAAGCTGGGCGCTCAGGGCTCATACAAAGAACTTCATCGATATGCCCTTCGACGGATTTTTAGCCCCGTCCTCCAGATATAATGGATTGACTAGAATACTGTATCGTTATTAATTCATTATACCATGGAATTATGCATACATTCAAGCTATACTGCTCTATTTATTAAAAATTCTGTAAATTTATGTAAAAACGAGATTTCTTTATTTTCCAACGAAAAAATAGATTCTATTGCTGTTTTTGAGTATTTTTCCACTAATTTTTCACATTCTTCTTTGGATAAAAATAAATCTGCATTCAATTTATCTCCAGTTTTCCAATCCAGCATATCATCTCTAAGTTGAAAAGCCATCCCTAAGCACTGACCGAACTTCTCCATTTTTTTAATATCACTTTCATTTGCTCCACCCAAATATGCTCCCGCCAATACAGCAGCTTGGATTAAAGCCCCTGTTTTTTTGTGATAAATCATTTCTAACTCTTCATACGTATCAACATTTTTATTAATGTCTAAAAATTGGCCACCTACCATTCCGGCTATTCCTGCTGCTTTAGCTATGATTTGAAATGCTTTTATTTTATTTTTCATTGAAAAACAAAAAAGTTCTTTGGCAATAATTTCATAAGCCAAGTTAAGCAATAAATCCCCTGCCAGAACACCATTTGCTTCGCCGTATTTTTTATGAACCGTAAATTGACCTCTACGATAATCATCATCATCCATACAAGGTAAATCATCATGGATTAAAGAATAATTATGAATCAATTCTATAGCAATTGCAAAAGGTAGCGCTTCTTTATCGTTATTTTTTTTGAAAATTTGGAATGTTTCCATTAATAATATAGGGCGAATCCTTTTACCTCCATTTAAAACCGCATATCGAGCAATATCTAATAATTCACTATTATCTGATAATTGATGAATCAAAGTTTGATTTAAATTTTCCTCAATAAGCTCTCTTTTTTTATTTAATTCATCAAGAAAAATCATCTTCTTCCTCCTCCACATTTTCAAATACTTCAGTTTCTCCAGAGTCAAACAACAGCTTACGAATGACCCCTTCTTTTTCTTCTAAAATAATTTTTAATTCTTTATATAGATTCATTCCTTCTTCATAAGATTTTAGATTTTCTTCCAAACTAAGTTCCCCATGTTCTAATTTTTTAACAATTTGGGCAAGTTTCTCCATTTTCATTTCATAGCTTTCAGAGTTCGATGCCATTTTTTACTTCCTCCACACCCGTTACAACAACAGAAATATTTCCACTTGACAGTTGAACATTTAATTTTTGCTCTAAACTAATTTCTCGAACATCTTTTACTAATGAGTTGTTCATGTCAAAAACCATACTATAACCTTTATCTAATATCGCTTTAGGATTTAATAAATCTAATTTCAATTTCAAAGATGCCATTTTATGTTTTTCCGATTTAATCCATAAATCAAATTTAGATATAAAACGAACTTTTAGCTGACTTAACTTTTCTTTTTGTCTTTGTAGGTTTTTTATAGGATTGTGAAAATTTAACTGTTCAAATAAATAAGCTAATTGTTTTGATTCACCAAAAATAAAATAAGAAAAATTATCTTCCATAAATTTCTTATAATTTTCCAGTTGTTTTAAGATATCTAAAATATTTGGAGTTGACAATTCTGCTCCTGCTGTAGGTGTTGCCGCTCTTATATCTGCAGCAAAATCCGTAAGTAAAGTATCCACCTCGTGCCCAACAGCCGAAATAATAGGCGTCTTGCATTCATACACTGCACGCACTACTTCTTCATCATTAAAAGCATTAAGCTCCTCAAAAGAACCTCCTCCTCGACCAATAATTAAGATATCCATATCCATCTTATCCAGTTCTTTTATTCCTCGAATAATTTCAGAAGGCGCATCCACTCCTTGAACAGAACAAGGAGCTAAAAAAATATCCGCTACGGGATATCGCCTTTTTATCGTTTTAATAATATCCCTTATAGCTGCACCATGTTCACTGGTTACAACACCGATTTTAAAAGGATATTTTGGAAGACTTTTTTTATGCGTTCGCTCAAATAAGCCTTCTTGTTGAAGTGTTTTTTTTCTTTTTTCTAATTCTAAATAAATAGAGCCCATATCCTTTTGTTCGATATGAGATACAATCATTTGATAACTGCTGCTGGAAGGATATACGGTAATATTACCGGAAACTTGTAATAAAACTCCTTCCTTGAGAAGCTCTGTGTCAGTTTCTGAATATCTCCATACAACACACTTTAAAGTTGATTTATCATCTTTTAAAGTAAAATAACAATGACCGTTACCGCGTCTGGATATATTCGAAATTTCCCCCTCTACCTTCACTTTTTTTAAAATATAATCTTCTTTAATAATTTTTTTTATATACTCGCTTAATTGAGTAACGCTAATTGCCGACATAATCCACTTCTTTTCTTACAAAAGCTCCCAATAAGCCATTAACAAATCGAAATGATTCGTCCGTACCATATTTCTTTGAAATCTCAACAGCCTCGTTAATAGAAACTTTTTGAGGGATTTCCTCTACATATTTAATCTCATAAATAGCCATTCTTAAAATAGAAAGATCTGTTTTTGGAATACGTTCTTGTGTCCAATTCACTAAATTATCATGAATTATTTGATCAATAATCTCTCTATTTTTGAGTATTCCAAAAACAGATCTTTTAATAAATTCAACTTCCTTCCCCTTTAAAGAGTGATATTCAATAAAGTTTTCTATTTTTTCACAATCATCATTTTCATCGAAAAAACTATATTGAAAAAGATAACGAACTATCCACTCTCGTGCTTCTCTTCTTGTCATATGAACTCCTTGCACAAAAAAGCCCTCAATGTTGAGGGCCACTTATCAATCACTCGCTAATTTCCAAATCTTCAACAAACACATTTACTTCTACAACATATAATCCCGTCATGATTTCAATTTGCTCTTTTACTTTCCGTTGTATCTCTTCGCAAACCTCTTGTACCTTAACCTCATGATATAAAATTACAGGGATATCAATATAAATAAATGAATCACGCAGATGCAAACTGAGTTTTCCTTTTACGCGTTTTCTGTTTGCTTTGAAATCATGGCAAATCGTTTGACTGACAGCAACATCTGATACACCCTCCACTTGTGCAGCTGCTTTGATAGCAATGGTTGCAATGATATCATTTGAAATTCTAACATTTCCTAAAGAAAAAGAATTTTTTTTACTCATTACATACCTCCTGTTCTTGTTTATTCTTCAGATGATTCTTCTCCATCATCTTCAAAAAACTCATCATAATCTTCAAAATCTTCAAGATCATCATCTGTAACACCATATAGTTCTTCTTCCACATCGGTTAAGTCTTCGTCGATAAAAGACACGTAATTTTCCAGTTCTTCTTGATCTTCTGCAAGTCCATTCATGGCTTCAGCAAAATCTTCAAGAGTATCAATAATCGCTAATAAAACTTTTCCTTCATCCGTATTTTCTTCAATTTTTAATCCTTCTACCAAGCCTTTTAAATAAGAAACGCGTTGAAATAAATAGTCCATTAAAATCCTCCTTTATACTCTTGATAAGTACTCATTTGTACGGGTATCAATTTTAATTTTATCTCCAATATTAACAAATAAAGGAACCGTTACAACAGCGCCTGTTTCCACTGTAGCCGGTTTGCTCGCCCCGGAAGCCGTATCGCCCTTTACTCCCGGTTCGGTTTCAGTCACTTCCAATTCAACAAAATTTGGAGCCGCAACACTAAATGGAGTGCCGCGATAAAATCGAATCGTAGCAAAATCATTCTCTTTTAAGTATTTAATCGCCTCTTCCACTGCTTCTTGATCAAGAGGAATTTGCTCATAACTCTCTTGATCCATAAAATAATATAACTCTCCATCATTATATAAATATTGCATTTCTTTTGTATCAATGCGAGCTGCCGGATAACGATCATTCGGGTTAAACGTTAATTCTTTGGAGCCTCCCGCCATTACTGAACGAATTTTTGTGCGAACAAAAGCTGCGCCCTTTCCCGGCTTTACATGTTGAAAGTCAAGAATTTCATATACATCTCCATCCATTTCAAATGTAACCCCTTTTCTGAAATCTCCTGCTGAAATCATAGTATTCCTCCCTTAAAACTTGCTATTCATCATTTATTATAACAATCCTTATAAAAGTTAACAAGGCTTTTTACTGAAAAGCTTATATTTTATGAATGCTTATTAATTTAGGATCAAAGAAATTTTTTATCCAAGCACCAAAAATCAACATATAATTAATTCTTGCAGACAATTTGGATATTTGTATTTTATCTCCTTCTTTAATCAATGCCCCGTCTATCATTAACGTGTCTCCTTCAATTACACAATCTTTATCCATAAATACAATTCCTCGTAATACACACTCTGTATTTAATTTAATACGCCCTCGCAGAACAAAAATCCCTTGCAAAGAAATGGATTGATTTCCTGCCATAGTCAAAACACATCCGTCATTCAAAATAAAACGCACTCTTGATTGTATTTTTTTTAATTTTTCAGTTGCTTTAACAGATTCTTCTCCACTTTTTATAAATACATTTTCTGTTTCTCTACCGATAGACTCTTCCCCACTTTCTGGTTTTCTTTCGTCAACTGTTTGTACAAGGTAATTATTTCCATTCTTTGAAATAACTTTTTGTTCTCCATGAATATTATATGTTTCAAAATTACCTTCTTGATTTACAGGCAATGTGCTGAAATAACGATAGTATTCCTGTTTTTGTTCTGAAGTTAATTTTGAATCTTCAAGAAAAAATGAATGAATTAACTGCACTTTACATACAATCTTATGTGTTTCATCTTTTATTATGGCTTTCCCAAAATCTCTTAATAAAGTTTTTTCTGAAAAATCAACCGTAAGACTTGCTTTATCCGCATTCGTCACATAATTTTCAATTGTTGTATGATAGATTTCTTTAGGGATTAACTTCTTCACCGAATTCTTCCATGTCTCAAAATCCTTCTTAAAGCCATTGCCGGATTGATAATAATAAAGTATCGCTGCTTCTCCCATGTAATAATCTTTCATACCTTTATCTTCGCTTCTTCTAAGACCATTGTCCAATTTTTGATTGTAAATTAAACCTGTTATAACTAAAAAACTCAAAGCTAAAAATATTAATACATAAATAAGGATAAAACCTTTATTTTTCATTTTTATTCTCCATAGATATAATAATCGGTTTCAATAATTTCCAAATCTTTTAATTGAAATGACAAATGAATAATTTTGCTAGATGAATTAAAATTACAATTTTCAGCTAGGCGAACATGTTCTGCAATAAGATTACTATCGGAAATATCCCATTTTAATATTTTATATGGAATTTGCTTTTCTTTACTACGATAAGAATATCTATAACACTTATCATTATGAATCGCATAAGCCACGATTTGTTTGGTATTTTTCTCCTGCAAATATAAAACAAAAGGAAGGTACTCTCCTTTCCCTGACGGGAGAATAAATTCAGAAGTAGAAATAATGTTTTCCGATTTTCTAATTTCATTGCCAATATATTCCATTAAAAAATAAGACTCCGAAAACATCTCCGAATCTCTTTCTATAACCATTTCCATATTAAAAGCAGACATAAAGATGGCCGCTATACAAATACACAGTACAGCAGCAATAGCTAAAGCGCTGACTAATTCAATTAAAGTAAATCCACCTTTCTTATGGTAATATTGTTGATAATTCAAGCAATTCATCTCCATTTTCACTATAAAAAATTAAATAAATTTCCTGACTTTCTCCCCTTGAAATAATTTCTCGGTTTATCCTATAATTTTTATCATATATTATTATATTGTTATCAGTAAAAGCAGTTCCGCTTTTTTCCAATTCGATAATCGATTGAGCCTTCCACCTTAAATAGGTAAATTCTCTATTCCTTTTTCGCATCTTTATAAAATTTGAAATTCCAGGAATTAAACTGATAACCATTATCCCTAAAATAGCTAAAGCCACAACAACTTCAACGAGAGTTAGCCCCTTCTGTCGTCGTTTCATCATAGATACTCACCTTTCCCGTCACAGGTCTTATTGTAATTTTAAAGTTCTTATCTGAAAATTTAAGAAAAAAAGTTCCTCCTTTAACAGGAGTTCCATTTTCCGTAAAGTCAAGAGTTTCCAGCGGAGTTTTATGCCGACTGAGCTTAACTTTCTCAAGTTCAATGCTATCATATGGTATAAACACCACTTCTTGCATTTGAAATAATGTAATTTTCTGCCGGTCATAATCAAATACTACCTGCGTACGAATATTTCCTGAAACAGCAATCTTCTTTCCTGTTTCTATCAATTGAACAATGTTTTTTAATTCTTTTCTTTCATGAAAATTTTTAAATAATTGTCCCTTTAACGCAACAATTCCTATTACTGTGGCTAAAATTGCTAATACCACTACCATTTCAAGTAAAGTAAATGCTCTTTTTTTCATATATCTATATACTCCATCATACAAAAAGCAATAAAAATCCAAGGCAACATCGGAATAGGAGTTTTTTTATTTTTTCCCGACAATAGTAGTAAAACAGCATATATTCCAGCCATTATAAATGTAATACACAAAAACCAAGTAGTCCTATATCCTAACAGGATACTGCATAAAGAGAATATATAACAATCTCCATTTCCCATGCCTTTTGTTAACTTTGAAATACAAAAGAAAAATACTAATGTAAATAACGCAAACGGCAAATTTTCTTTTATAGCAAATACAGAAAAATCTTCTATTAAAATAAATAATGTCGATAAAAACAATAAAACTAAAATCTTTGTATCAAAAGTCATCGTAAGTAAATCCTGCAAGACTACGATTAAGAAAAACATCACAAAAATGAAATATGGTAAAAAATTAATTTTAAATATAAAAATGTATAAATATATAACTCCCGTAAAAATTTCAATGAAAAAATAAAAAATTGGAATTTTTCTTTGACAACATCTGGACTTCCCTTGTAAAACAAGGTAACTTACAAGAGGAATTTTATCGAACCATTTCAATTCCTTATGACAAGAAAAGCAATGGGAATTCGGTTTTATAATTGATTCCGAGTGTGCATATCTTTCTGCAACGAGTAATATAAAAGAACCAATACAAGCCCCTATAATAAAAATTATGATTTCCAAAATTTAATTCCCTTCGTTATCTAAGCTTTCCAATCCTGGCGAAACTTGAATTTCTCCGTTTTTTTTAATGTTCACCGTGTAATTTTGATTTTTTTCCTGTAACTGTTTTGGAACTTTCGGATAATGTTGAAGATATTCTTCCCACCCTTCACCTTTTTGCCCCGTCCAATTTCCGGACTTATGTTTTTCAGCGAAATATAAATTTGCAGCCGTTTCTAAAGTTGAAACATTTGCTTTATGAGCCGTGATAGCCGCTTTTCTTTGGGATTGATTATATTTTGGTATTGCAATTGCAATCAATAATGCTAAAATTGCTAACACAATAACCAATTCCACAAGAGTAAAACCTTTCCTAGTTTCCATAATTTTCCTCCTAATAACTGATAATATTAACTAAATCAAACATAGGTATTGCAACCGCTAAGACTACAAATCCTACTACTATAGCTAAAAGTAAAATCATAGCAGGCTCTATCAATTTAATAATTTGATTAACTTTCCGCTCTACTTCGCCCTCGTAGTAGAAAAAAATACCCTTCAATAAACGAGGTATTTTCCCGCTTTCCTCCCCTACTCTGAGCATTGATACAAAGGTCAAGGGAAATATGTTTTCATTTTCTGTTGCTTTCCAAAGTTCACTACCTTTTTCCAATTTTCTTTTAATAGCCCCTATTTTTTTTCTTAAATATAAATTTTCAATTCCCCTTTCCAAGATATCCATAGCATTGAGAATAGGCACGCCGTATTCTAACAGTAGTGCTAGACCAGACGAAAATTGGATTAAGAAATTTTCTCGTCTTATCTTTCCAAACAAGCTCTGTAATTTTATAAAATCTCTAAAATATTTTCCTTTTCCTCTCCACGTTAAAATTCTATAAATAATATATATTACTATGAATATAATGAATACATATTTCCCTTGATTTTCTATCCATGTTGCAAAATTGATAAGAAATAGTGTAGGTAGAGGCAATAATTCTTCCGCTTGAGCAAAAAGTTGCATGAAAGTAGGTAATACAAAAGTTAATAAAAATGCTACTACAATTGGAATAATACATATTAACACAACAGGATAAATCATTGCGTTCTTAATTTTTTCATTTTTCTCAAATTCTTTTTTATAAAAAATACTTATTCGTTCTAAAACGGTCACGAGTTGACCTGTATTTTCCCCAGCTTCAACTACACCTTCTAACATTTTTGGGTAAAATTTTTGAACTTTCATTGCATCAGATAACAAATGGCCTTGACTTATCTGCTCCAATAACGCTGATATTTCACTTTGGAATCGACCTTTATACTGCTGTCTCAATATATCCAAACTATTTTTCAAATTCATCCCTGTTGATAAAAGAGCGGACAATTGAGTTAAAAACCTTATGTAAAAAAGTCGTTTACTTTTTTTTGTAATTATTTCTCTAAAAAGATATTTCCTCATCATAAATTTTCTCCATCACCTCCCAAAAATCAACTTCACCTTTAACAACTAACTTAATTGCATTTTGAAGCATGTTATTATACCCCATAGATTGAATTTCTTGAATTAACTCTATTTCACCAACACCTTTGGCAAGTTGATGGGTTATTTTTAAATTCAACTCAAAAATTTCAAATACACCTTGACGCTTATGGTATCCATCTATACAACAAGGACACCCCACTGGCTTAAAAAGTCGATATGACTCATGATGTTTATTTAGAACATGATTAATAAAATTAGTTTCCATCTGTGAAGACTCATATTCTTTTTTACAATATGGACAAAGATTCTTTACTAATCTTTGAGAGGCAATTCCCGTAAGAGATGATGCAATCAAATAATCTTCAATTCCCAAGTCACGCAATCTTGTAATTGCCGAAATGGAATCTTTAGAATGAATAGTCCCTAAAATCATATGTCCTGTTATGGCAGCTCTAATAGCCATCTGGGCAGTTTCTTTATCTCTAATTTCCCCTACCATAATAACATCTGGGTCTTGCCTTAAAAATGCTCGCAATGCATTATCAAAACGTAATCCTGATTTAGTATTAACCGCTACTTGACTAACTCCTTCAATCCTGTATTCAATTGGTTCTTCAATAGTCATTATATTCTTTTTATTCTTTTCCATTTCCTGTAATATAGAATATAGAGTAGTACTTTTACCGCATCCTGTTACGCCAGACATTAAAAAAATACCAACGTTTTTTTGAAGAATATGATTAATGCGTCGTCTCTCCTCTTCCTCAATTCCAAGAGTATCCACCTTCAATTGAAAAGTCAAAGGATCCAACAATCGCAATACCATCTTTTCTCCAAATGCCGTTGGTACTGTTGATGTCCTTGAATCTATTGTTCTATTGTTTACTTCATAACTAAATCGACCATCTTGAGGCAGTCTACGCTGTCCTATATCCATACCCGATCTGATTTTGGCATGAGTTATAAGCACAGGAAAATAGGCGATATCTACCTCAAGAACTGTGTATAAATCACCATGAATACGAAAACGCACTCTAAAATTTTTTTGATAAGGTTCAATGTGAATATCACTTGCCCTTAATCTTGTCGCTTCGCTAAGTAAATTGTCCAGTAAAATTGTACCTGTTTCTAAAGATAAAGCCTTCCGGATAGAACTATCTATCAGATGAACTTTCACTGTATCACCCGCCTTACTTACTTATATAACCCCATATTTTTCCATATATTTTAACAATTCATAAGAAAACATAATATACGCTCTCATTTTTTCATCATCTAAATCCCATCCCGCTATCTCTTGAATTCTGTTTATACGATACACGATGGAATTACGATGTAAATTCATAATCTTAGATGCTTTTAAGTAACTTCTTTCATTCCTTAGATAAATATATAAGGTCTCAAGATTATCAGTATTTTCCTCGATATCTTGAATATGCAAGTTCATAACCTTCGAATCAATTAATGGTAATAATGGTACTTTTTCTTTTAGTAGTGCAGCGATGAACTCGGCATAATCTTGTAGATAATCAGAGATTCTTTCTCTCTTAGAAATAAAGTGATAAAAAGTCACCAAAGATGTATATTGTTCTTTTAAATGCTCTAAGCCTATAAAAGAATTAGAGGCTGCAGATTTTACTTCAAGATTTTGAATGAATTTTTCTAGTTTTTTATTTTGAATTGGACTTAAACTTAAATTTGCAACTAATAACACTTGATTCCCAATGCGAATTGTACAACTGTCCTTATGGATCTTTTCCAAATCCGTTAACTCTTTTGGACTTTGAATTTTTTCTTGTTCAAATAAAAACGCTTGATAAACATGATCTTGTTTCCAATTTGTTTTTCGAAGTTGATTTAAAATTAAATCTTGACCATCTTCGCCATAAAGTAAACGAGTTACAATTTGTTTTAAAAGCTGAGATTGATCTTGAACCGAGAATAAAGCATCCTTCATACAGCTCTTCAATAAAGGGAGTAATTCAAAAAACTCTTCCTTGCCGGCCTGTCCTTTATACCATTTTGTTAAAAAATGAATCCAGTGATTATCAAAGAAATAGGAGCAACCAATAATATCATTTTTATCAGAATCAGAAGACACAATATACGGTTTTCCTTCCTCCAACTGCCCTAATATAACGCCGTCATTTATTTTAGTTTTTTCATTAAAAGATAAAGGCAACACGTTTTTGGCGGATGAATTGAAGGGAATAAAGTCATCCTTCAAAAGGTTGATTTCTATATCAAAAATCTCTGACAATCTATCTAAGGATAACCATAAATCCTTTCCCTCAAACACATTTCTGCGAATATCTTGTTCTAACTCTTCCATTGATTCAAAAAGTATAATTAATCGATTTATCAAAGCTTCTGTGGAAATCCTATCCTTTACAATAATGACATTCATTCCTGGAGCAATTTCCATTTTTTCCATTAATGACAAATAATCACTGACAATTAAAGTGCGATCTTTTATTCTGTTATTTGCAATGCCAAAATCACGTACATTTGTAATGTATAAGACTCTTTCATCTAAACTCAATCGATTCAAATCCAGTAATCGCAATTTATCAAATTTTGCCTCAAAACTGATTTTTTTATCCATGTGTAACGGCTTTAACTTTTGTAAAATTAAAGACAATGTAAGCTCCATCATATCTCCTTTGTACTTATCATATAATTAACTTAATTATATCAAAAAAAATTTACAGAGTAAAGTTTTTTCGCCTTAATCTCGCTGATTTTACAATTTTTCGTCTATTTGTTCTCTTCCATATTTCAAATAATTAATTAAAGAGACTCCTGCGACAAGTCGATAATATTTTCCAAATATATCATTTTTTATTTTCGATACAGTCCCAAGATCTATAGCTAAAGTTTCTTGATTTTCTTTCATCATCAAAATATTATATTTTGAATAGGGATTATATCCATATTTATTTAAAATCAGTCAACTTCTCTTTCTGCCAAGATTCCATTTTCCATATGAAATTTCGGAACAGCAGTATTTTTAAGTAAACTTTTAGATTTAATAGACAGCGCATGAACTGTAATATTTTGAGGATTCAATTCGATTGCTTTTTTATACTGTATATAAAAATCTTCTTTTTTCTTTCGAAAGACCTAAAATTAAATCCATATTAATTATAAAATTGAAAGTTTTTACATACTCAACCAGTTCATCAATATAAGAAATGCAATGATATCGATTCACTAATTTCAAGGTTCTTGCGTGAAAGCTCTGTAGATTAATGCTTATTCGATTTACACCGAAACTTTTCATAATATTCAGCTTGTCTTTCGCTTTGATCAAAAAAATAATGATTCTTTCAATTCATCAAGTAAAATGCTAAGATATAAATCTTGATTCTCCTCTGCATTTTTTAACAAAAGTAGGAGAAGAGCGATAGTTACATCAACTCTCACAAAATAGAATCCCTATATATAAGTTATAATTTTTTCTTATGCCGAAATAATTGATTTTTGTACTTGTGCAATTTGTAGAGTCAATTCAATTTTTTCAGGTGAAAGGCAATAATCTTGAGATAGAATTTCTTCTGTTCTGTATAATCCATGTTCTCTAATCAATCAATTGACTAATTTTTATAGGTCCTCTGTCAATATTCTCCACGGCATTAAACTCCGATTAATTTACTAACCAACTTGTAAAGAGCTCTTTTTTGTCTTAACGAATGATAAGTTAGTAAAATACGCTCTTCTACTTCCTATATTATATCCTTGAATTTTAATATTATTTTCATTAGTTTCAATAAGATATTCTTTATTATTTGATAGCGAAATACTTATAAATCCATTGATTAAATCCTGAAATTGAAATAAATGACATTAATCTTCATAAGATAGCACGAAAGGATTTTTTCTTTTTTCTTCTCCTACCGTTGTCTGAAAGCCGTGACCTGGACAGATAATATATTCATCCGGATATACAAGAATTTTATGAATAATGGATCTCATAATTTCATCAAAATCTCCTGTAGGAAAATCTGTTCTTCCAATACTTCCTTGAAATAATGTATCTCCTGTAAAGATTACATCATGCATAAGATAACTAATTCCTCCTTTGGTGTGTCCCGGTGTTTCAATTACACGTATAGTAGCATCGTGAAATTTTATTTCATCAAACTCTTTTAAAAAAACATCTGCTTGGATAGAAATTCCTAATCCCATCATTCCACTTAAATTTAACATAGGATTTTCCAATAATTTTCGTTCTTTTTCTCCTGCGTATACGGGAATAGCATACTCTTTTATCAAAGCTTCTACTCCTCCAATATGATCAATGTGGCCATGAGTAAGCAGAATCATTTTTGGTATATACCCTTCTATTTTAAATAAATCGATTAAATTTTCTCCTTGAGCTCCTGGGTCGATTACAATAATTTCTTTAGACGATTCATCAATAATCAAGAAACAATTTGCTTGAAAATCTCCTAAAGTCAACTGTTTTATTTTCATAATATCTCCTAATATAATTTTGTACTGTCAATTTGAATCGTTACAGGTCCGTCATTTAAGATTTCCACTTTCATATGTTCTCCAAACATTCCTGTTTCTGTTTTAATTCCTTTTTCACGTGCTTTTTGAATAAACATGGAATAAAACTTCATTGCTTGTTCCACACCTGCAGATGCGGTAAAATTTGGTCTTTTCCCTTTACGAACATCTCCATATAAAGTAAACTGAGAAATCACCAATAATTCTCCTCTCACATCCATTAAAGACAGATTCATTTTATCCTGTTCATCCGAAAATACTCTTAATCCTACAGTTTTTTCTAATATATACTCTAAATCTTTTTCTGTATCTGAAGACGTTATTGCCAAAAAAATTACTAATCCTTTCTCAATTTTTCCGACTATTTTATCATTTACCCAAACACGTCCTTGTTGAACTCGTTGGACAACTCCTCTCATTAAAAACCTCCTCTAATGGGCACGCTTAATATATAATATTCCATTAATATTTTTTAATTGAAAAATTAGAGAATTTAAAAACTCTTTATTCTGTACAGTTATCGTCATCGCAATATTCACTGTACAATCTTTATTCGTCGTTGCATGAATCCCTAATATAGGCACTTTATTTTCATTAAGTTTCATAGTAATCTCTGCAAGTAAGCCTTGTAAGTCAAAAGCTGAAATTTCTATGGTTACTTGATACTTTTCTTTGATATCTTCATTCCAAAATACCTCTAAAAAACGTTCTTTTGGCACATTAATTACATTTGAACAATCTTTTCTGTGAACAGATACACCGCTTCCTCGAGTAATATAACCGACAATATTATCACCGGGAAGAGGGTTACAACATCTGGCCATTTTAATTTTTATATTATCGGCCCCTCTTACCCATACTCCTTCGGGAGCTTTATGTTGAATAACTTTAAAATCAGTCATCGGTTGAACTGAATGTGTTGTCTTATAGTAGTCCTTATAATATTCTTCTAATTTATTAAGAACTTGAACGATCGTTACAGAACCGTAGCCAATAGCAACAAATAAATCATCAATAGAATTAAAGGCGTGTCGATTGGCAATCTCCAAAAGCCATTCATCTTTCAAGATTTCTGCATAAGAATAACCTCTTTTTCGAACTTCTCTTTCTAAATTTTCCCTTCCACGAATTAAATTGACATCTCTATCTTCTCGCTTAAACCATTGCTTGATTTTAGATTTTGCTTGATTACTCCGAACAAATTTAAGCCAGTCCCTACTTGGTCCGGAGCTATTGGATGCCGTTAAAATTTCAATAATATTTCCAGTTTTCAAAGTATAAGTTAAAGGAACAATTTTGCCGTCAATTTTCGCACCAACACAATTATTTCCAACAGCCGTATGCACTCGATACGCAAAATCTACAGGCGTTGAACCTACAGGCAAATTGATCACATCCCCTTTAGGAGAAAAAACAAAAATTTCGTCTGAAAAAAAATCTCCTTTCAAAGTTTCCATAAACTCTCTCGGATCCTTCAAGTCTTTTTGCCATTCCATTAATTGGCGAAGCCAATTCAGTTTTTCATCAAAATTATTGGACTTATTTCTCCCTTCCTTATACTTCCAATGAGCGGCAATGCCATATTCAGCTGTTTTGTGCATCTCCCAAGTTCGAATTTGCACTTCAAAGGTCTCCCCTTTACTGTTGATAACTGTAGTATGCAAAGACTGATACATATTTTGTTTTGGCATGGAAATATAATCTTTGAACCTTCCTGGAATCGGTCTCCATAAAGTATGGACAATTCCAAGCACCCCATAACAATCCTTAATACTGTCCACAATTACGCGAAGTGCAGTTAAATCAAATATTTGCTCAAAAGTTTTGTTTTGAGTTTGCATTTTTTTATAAATGCTATAGATGCTCTTAGGTCTTCCGGAAATATCGCCTTCAAAACCAAATTCTTTCATTTTTTCTGATAACAATATTTTTATCTCATTGATTTCACGTTCTCTCTCAACTCGTTTTTTATTAATTTTTTCTGCCAAATCATAATAAGTTTGAGTTTGTAAATATCGCAAACATAGATCTTCAAGCTCCCACTTCATGGCATAAATTCCCAATCGATGTGCTAAGGGAACATAGATTTCAATTGTTTCCGTTGCAATTTCTATTTTTTTTTGAGGAGTCATATACTCTAATGTACGCATATTATGCATTCTATCCGCAAGTTTAATAATGATTACACGAATATCTTTAGACATAGCCATAACCATTTTGCGAATATTTTCTGCTTGACTTTCCTGTTTTGTTTTATATTTTAAATTTTTTAATTTTGTAACTCCATCAACCAGTCTAGTAACTTCTTCTCCAAAGAGTTCTTTCATTTGATCAAAAGAACATTCTGTATCTTCCAAAATGTCATGCATGAATCCTGCCATAATTGTTGCATCATCCATATTCAAATCTGCTAAAATTAAAGCAACCTGAAACGGATGAATGATATAAGGTTCTCCAGAATTTCGCTTTTGATCTTTATGCCCTTCTTTTGCAAACAAAAAAACTCGCTCAATAGCCTTAATGTCACTTTGAGGATTGTAAGATTTTATTTTTTCTATCAATTGTTCAATCATGTCCACTACCTCTTTTAACCTTTTGCACTTTGCATAATTAATAATATATTAATTATATCAAAAATACTATCGATACGGCAAATGAATCATAGTTACTGTTTCTGTGAATATAAAAGGGTTGAAAAATTAGGGTTATATAACTGATTAACCGAATATTCGTCCATAATATTTTTCGTTTTCCCTTGAAGGATATAAAAGCTATCCCATTTCGCTTCCAAAGCCTTTCTGAAATTGTCATCAGAAAAATTATATGGCTCTTTTTCAATATTTTCTAAAGGAATAATCTTTGCTCGATACTTTCCTTCATTATCATAATAATGATAAAGCCAGGTCGGTATTAATTCCCAGTCAATTATTTTTGTATCCTTATCGCTTTTTTTAATATGAAATCGAACCATTACCCCTGCTTCCGTAAATCTTGAAAGTCCATATCCATCACGAAATTGATCAGAAATAAAATTACCCATAGAATAAATGTATCCTGTATTATGATCTTTCTGAAATATCATTTTCGATTGTCCTAAAACGTGAGGATGACTTCCCAAAATAACTTCTACTCCTTGAGCTATAAATTCTTGCATATCTTCTTGCTGCCAAAGTAGAGGTTCCAATACATATTCCTGACCCCAATGTAAGTAGACTAATACAATATCGACACCTAAATCTTTCATATTTCTTATCTCTTCAATGATTTGCTGCTTGTTATAAATTGAAAGATAAGAATTCTTTTCCTCTTCCGATAAATTCGCTTCCAATCCGTTAAAAAAATCTGAAAAACCAATTAAGCCAACTTTAATCCCTTTAATTACGACTACCTCGGATTTCTTGTTGCCTTGTCGATCTCCTGTTCCAAATGCAATCATTCCTGATTGCCTAATTAATGAATTTGTACTTAATAAACCTTGAACTCCCGTATCCAAACAATGATTATTCACAGTACATAACCCATCAAATCCAACTGCTTTTAAAGCATAAATAAAGCTTTTCGGAACATTGAATTGAGGATAAGAACTCAATGGCATATCTGGATAACAAGTTCCCTCAAAATTACCTAAAACTAAATCCGCTTTGTCGAAATATGAAGTTACTTCAGAAAACATTTCTTTAAATACTTGCTCCCGCTCTGCATCTTCAAAATCCTTATAGAGGGAATCATGTAATAACAAATCTCCAACTGCAATACATTCAATTTTTTCCCATTTGTTATTTTTACATTCTTCAATGATTATATTCATATTATGATTCAATAAAACTACAATTAATAAAAAAATAGCTTTCCAGTACATATTTCTTCCTCCTTATGGATATCATACCATAAAAATTTTTAAACATTTCCAGAAAGCGAATATAAATTAGTAAATGTCTTTAATTTGCACCTGCACAGTGTTTTTCCCCATATATGTGTTCACTTTTGGTGTATAAACAATATTCACAAAACTCTCATTGTTTTCATTTCCATTGTGTTGAACATTTTTTTTCCCTTTTAATCTCTCTATGATTTCATCCGTCTTTTGAAAAGAAATTCCTTCAATTTCAATTCCATCATCTTCAAAAATATATTTTAAAACGTTCATTTTTTTACCAATGCGTTGAAGCTTTTTTAATTTTACTTTTTTGCTGGCAAAAACAGGCTCCGGATTTCCTTTTCCAAAAGGCTCCATCACCTTTAAGCTTTGTACAAATGCCTCATTCAAAAATTTCAACTTAAAAGGAATATCTATATTTAATACCGGTATAAATTCTTCACGAGTAAGTCCGTGATTTTCATTTAAAGCCGTAATTAAAGTTCCTATATGCTCTTCTTTAATGGTCAATCCAGCCGCCATAGGATGACCTCCAAAACGTTCAAGATATTGATTTTGTTCACTTAATTTATCAAACATAGAATAGCCTTCAATAGAACGCCCGGAACCTTTCCATATTCCTTCATCTTTAGAGGATGTCAAAACAATACATGGTCGATAATACTTTTCTTTAATTTTTCCAGCGACAATTCCCGCTAAACTTTCATGAAGTTCCTTGGCGCACAATATAACAACAGGATTCTTTTCAATATCCCAACATTGCACTTGCTTTTCAAGACTAGTTTCACCGTTTTTGGTCATTTCCTGCCTTTGTCTGTTAAGTAACACCAATTGTCTGGCATAGCTTTTTACAAGATCTCTATCTTCTTCCAAAAATAATTCTGCCGCAATATTAGCCGAATCCAATCTTCCGGAAGCATTGATTGCCGGCCCCAGAACAAATCCTAATGCGTATACATCTATGTCTTTTGTCCATCCCGATTCTTCAATAAGAGATAACAAACCGTAATTTGTCGTACTATTAATCCTTCTTAGCCCTTCTGTAACCAAAATACGATTTTCATCAATAATATCTACCATATCACATACTGTCCCCATGGCTACAAATTGCAATAAATCAACAATAGGCTCAATACCAAGATCTAAACGTTCATAAAGTCCTTGAATCAATTTAAAAGCAACTCCCGCTCCGCAAAGAGCTTTGAACGGATACTTGCAGTCCTTTTGCTGCGGATTTAATATTGCATCTGCTTTAGGTAATATCTGACATCCGTTCTCCATTGCCACTTGATGATGATCTGTGATAATGTATTTTAACCCTATGTGTTTTGCAAAGTCAGCTGCTTCAAAAGCGGAAATTCCATTGTCGCAAGTAATAATTAAATCTATATGATCATTTTTAGCCGTTTCAATAATTTCCGTATTGATCCCATATCCGTCAATTATCCGATGTGGTATAGCGTAGCTTACGTCAGCAGAAAGCCTTGATAAACCTTTCATTAATGTAACAGTTGCCGAATTTCCATCTTGATCGTAATCTCCTACTATACGAATACGCTCGTGATTGGCAATAGCTTTTAAAATAATTTGAACCGCTTTTTCCATATCTTTCATCAAAAAAGGAGAATACAATTTACTCACATTGGAAGAAAAAAATATTTCCGCTTTTTCAACAGTATCTATTCCTCTTAACACTAATAAACGAGAAATGACTTTTGAAATTTTTAGATGGTTTTGTAATAATTCTTCTTTTTCCAATATACTTGAATTGATTCTCCAACGATACATTACTCTTCCTCCAAAGATGCCAAAATAGAGATGGCACATTCAATTCTTTTTTTCTCCATTTCACAACCTAATTGATATGGCTTTAAAATACTCCCATTATTATAATATGCATTGGCATGACATCCTCCACTGCAATAAAACTTCGCCCAGCATTCTTTACAATCCTTTTTATGAAAAACATTGGCCATTCGGAACTCTTCAACTAAACCCGTCTTCGTAATTCCTTTGTCAAGACTTCCAATAATAAAATCTTTTTCTCCTACAAATTGATGACATGGATAAATTTCCTCTTGGGGTGTTACACATATATATTCAACCCCTGCCCCACATCCAACGGATCTTTTTGCTAAACAAGGACCTCCGTTTAAATCAATTAAATAGTGAAAAAACAAAAAATCTTTATCCTGTTTCTTAATTGAAATATACTCTTGAGCAAAATCTTCATATTCCTTTAACACTCGACTCAAATGCTCCGGCAATAATGCATAAGATTCTTTCGGATCCGTCACCACCGGTTCCATAGAAACATTTTTAAATCCTAAATCATAGAAATGCTTAATGTCTTGCCCAAAGTCTAAATTATTTGCGGTAAAAGTTCCTCGGATATAATATTCCTTATCTCCACGTTGTTTTATCAGTTGTTTAAATTTGGGAATAATAATATCATAACTTCCCCTTTGATTTCTTGTAGGACGCATCATATCATTAATTTTCTTTCTACCATCTAAACTTAAAACCACGTTCTTCATATATTGATTGATAAAATCAATTCTCTCTTCATTTAATCCCATTCCATTGGTGGTTAAAGTAAATCGAATGTTTTTCCCATACTGTTCATTTAGCTCCATTCCATAAAAAACTAAAGATTTAACCACTTCGAAATTTAATAATGGTTCACCGCCAAAAAAATCCACCTCTAAATTCTTTCGGTTTCCTGAATTCTTTACTAAAAAGTCTAATGCTTTTTTTCCGGTTTCCAAGGACATCACTTTACGCTCACCTTTAAAGTCTCCTTGAGAAGCAAAACAATAGGTACAGCGCAAGTCACAATCATGAGAGACATTTAAGCACATTGCCTTAATTATTTTTTGCGGATTATAATGAATTTGACTTTCTTCTATAGGATCAACAAATAAATCACCATCTTGAATTAATTGCCTTATTTCAGAAGCTGCTTTAATAATATTCTTTTTACTATATTTAGAATATTTGTTTGCGATTTCTTCACACGTCATAGTTGGTATGTCGTCAACAATATCATATACTAAATCATCAACAACATGTACCGCGCCACCGAATACGTCCAATATAACCTTTTTCCCGTTGCACTCAAATTTATGAATTCTCTCCATCTATTCCTCCAAGAAAAAAGAGTGGATATCCACCACTCTACTTGTTTTCACACTTCTGATTCCCTACTGTGCAAGACGTCTTGCAAGCAGATTGACAAGATGTTTGACACTCTCCACAAGCTTTATGAGACGTTAAATCTTGTTCTCTATGTTTTTTTAATGTACGAATAAATTCCATTTATACTTCCTCCTGTAAATAAAATCAAGCTTCTTCTGGATTCTCAGTCACATTAGATCCAATTGCCCATTTAGAGACTTGAATATTGGTTTTGTTTGATCCGCTACCCACTTCAATAGTGATAAAATCATCCCCTGTTTTTACCACACGCCCATGAATTCCTCCGATGGTGATAATCTTATCTCCCTCTTTAAGGGAATTTCTCATTTCAGCAACTTTTTTTTCTCTCTTCTTTTGTGGACGAATAAGCAAAAAATAAAAAAGTGCCAACATGCCAACCATCAACACCAAACTCATCATCGATTGATCCATTTTGTTCCTCCTTATATAGTTTCTGCTCTTATTATACACCAGCTATTCAATATATCCAAATTTATTATAAAATTCTTTCTTAAATTTCAAAAATCTATTTTCTTTAATGGATTGTCTAATTTGTTCCATTAAATGAATTAAAAAATAGATATTGTGTATGGTTGCTAACCTAGCCCCTAATATTTCTCCGCAATTAAAGAGATGTCGAATGTATGCTTTAGAATAGTTTTGACATACATAACAATCACAGTCATCATCCAGCGGTGAAAAGTCCTCTTTATACTTTCCATTTCGGACGGTTAACATCCCTTTTGATGTAAAAACAGCACCATGTCGAGCTAAACGAGTCGGTATAACACAATCTGCCATATCCATCCCCTGTTCAACCAACTCAAAAAGATAATCCGGTGTTCCCACTCCCATTAAATATCTCGGTTTATCTTTAGGCATCAACGATGCCGTATGAGTTAAAAGCTCTATAAATTCTTTTTTCGGTTCACCTACACTTAGCCCACCAATAGAATAACCGGGAAAATCCATCTCACTCATAACCGCAGCACTTTCATAACGTAAATCTTTATACATTCCTCCCTGAATAATACCAAATATAGCTTGCTTATCAGAATATTTTTGAACCTCTTTACACCGTTTTGCCCAGCGATGAGTACGTTCCATGGATTGCTTGGTATATAAATAATCTGCACCGTAATGCACACATTCATCAAAGCACATCATGATATCTGAGCCCAAGTCTTCTTGTACTTGAATTGATTTCTCAGGACTTAAAAAATGCTTGCTTCCATCAATATGTGAGCGAAATTCAACACCTTCTTCTGTTATTTTTCGAAGAGAACCTAAACTGAAAACTTGAAACCCTCCGCTGTCCGTCAATATAGGACCATCCCAATGCATAAAATGATGTAATCCACCCGCTCTTCGAATTAAATCCGAACCCGGTCTTAGATAAAGATGATAGGTATTGGACAAAATAATCTGTGCTTTTAATTCTTTTAATTCTTCGGGCGTCATGGACTTTACCGTAGCTATTGTTCCTACAGGCATAAAAATCGGCGTTTCAATCGTTCCGTGAGGAGTTTCTAATATGCCTAACCTGGCCTTGCAATTTGAATCCGTGTGTATAACTTTAAAATTTATGGCCATTTTTTTCCTCCTCTATAAACATGGCATCGCCAAAACTAAAAAATCGATACTTTTCTTGTTGAGCTATTTCATAAGCATGAAAAATTTCCTTCTTTCCTGCAAAAGCGCTTACCAGCATCATCAATGTGGACTTTGGCAAATGAAAATTAGTAATTAATGCATCAATAACTTGAAACTGAAATCCAGGATAAATAAAAATATCGGTCCATCCGCTGGATGCTTGAATTTGCCCATATAACTTCGCAATGCTTTCTAAAGTGCGTGTGGATGTCGTCCCAATAGCAATAATCCTCCTACCCTCTTTTTTCGCGAATAAAAGTTTCTCTGCATTTTTTTCATCCAATTCATAATATTCGCTATGCATTTGATGACTGGCTACATCTTTTACTTTAACCGGTCGAAAGGTACCTAAGCCTACATGAAGAGTCAGAGTAGCAAATTCAATACCTTTTCCTTTTAATTTTTCAATTAAATTCCGTGTGAAATGTAAACCTGCTGTTGGTGCTGCAGCTGAACCGTCTGCTCGAGCATAAACAGTCTGATATCTATGCTTTTCCTCTAATTTTTCTTTTATATATGGAGGCAATGGCATCTCACCCAGTTCATCTAAACCTTCTTCAAAAACACCTTCATAATCGAAGTGAATCACTCGGGTTCCATCTTCCAAAATTTCAAGTACTTCCCCCATCAATCTTCCCGAACCAAATTCAATTTTTGTTGCGATTCGCATTTTTTTTCCAGGTCTTACTAAACACTCCCAATCATTTAGATTTCGCTTTTTTAGTAATAACACTTCAATTTTTTCTTCTTTTCCTACCCGATTCCCAAAAAGTCTTGCGGGCAAAACTTTTGTATCATTTAATACCAAGACATCACCTTCATGAAGAAACTCGGATAATTCATAAAAATGGCTGTGTTTTATAATGTTTTTATTTGGATTGAAAACTAATAATTTGGATTCAGCTCTATTTTTTAATGGAGTTTGCGCTATCAATTCGGTATTCAGTTTATAATCAAAATCTTCTGTCCTCAATATGATTCTCCTTTAGCTTGTTTTTTACCAAAATGTTTATATGCTTTCGGCGTGATAATTCTTCCTCTTGGCGTTCGAGCAATAAATCCGATTTGCAATAAATAAGGCTCATAAACGTCTTCAATGGTCAAGCGATCTTCTCCGGTTGAAGAAGCTATTGTATCTACACCAACCGGACCTCCGTTAAAATAATCAATCATAGTAAGTAAAATTTTACGATCAACGGCATCTAAACCTAAAGAATCAATATCTAAGATTTCAAGCCCCCTACGAGCTACATCTGCATCAATTAATCCATCTTCTTTTACTTGAGCATAATCTCGAATACGTTTTAAAAGTCTATTTGCAATTCTTGGTGTTCCCCTAGACCTTCTAGCTATCTCCAAAGCTCCATTTTTTTCCATTTTCACCTTAAGAATATCTGCAGATCTCATAATAATTTGTTGTAAATCTTCATCTCCATATAAATCTAAGTTGAGCATAACTCCAAAACGATCTCTTAAGGGAGATGTTAACAATCCAGTCCTAGTCGTTGCTCCAATTAAGGTAAAACGTTCAAGATCAATCCTTACACTTCGCGCACTAGGACCTTTCCCAATAATAATATCTAACGCATAATCTTCCATTGCAGGATAAAGTATCTCTTCAACAGTACGACTGATTCGATGAATTTCATCAATAAACAGAACATCATCTTTAGATAAATTGGTTAAAATACTGGCTAAATCACTTGGTCTTTCAATTGCAGGACCTGAAGTTATGCGAATATTAACGCCCATTTCATTGGCTATAATATTTGCCAAAGTAGTCTTTCCCAATCCGGGAGGTCCATATAAAAGTACATGATCTAAAGCCTCTTTTCGATTAATTGCCGCTTGAATAAAAATATTTAATTTGTCCTTAACAGAATCTTGTCCAATATATTCTTTCATCCATTTCGGTCTTAAACTTGCTTCGTTTTCATAATCTTCTCCACATACAACGGTTTCCATAATGCGATTTTCAATAACAGGCATACTTTACACCTCCTAGGACAATTTCTTTAAACACAATTTTATAATTTCTTCAATTTCCATGGCATTCACATTGACATTCATTAAAACTTTTTCAATATCTCTTCTCATAAATCCTAAATTTTGCAATGCATCAATCGCTAACAGCATATTTTCGGACACTGATAATTCTTTTTGAGTTCCTATAATTAAATCGTCATCCATATTTATAATTTTATCTTGTAACTCCAAAATAATCCTGCCTGCAGTTTTTTTCCCAATTCCGTTAGCTTTCGATAAAGAATTTGAATCATTCATTAACACCGCTTGCTTAATTTGATAAATATTCATTACAGACAGTAAACTTAAGCCGCTTTTCGGACCGACTCCGGATACCGTTATCAGTAAATTAAAAAGATATAGTTCATTTTCATCTAAAAATCCATACAAATATACTTCATTTTCTCTAATTTGCATAGAAATATAAAAAGTATATTCTTCATAAAGTTTTACGACTTCTACTGCTTTTTCCGTTGTAAAAATCTTATATCCCATACCATGATTTTCTAAAATTACGTAATCTTCATTGATTTTCCTTATCTCACCAATAATAAACTCAAACAATTAAGTTCCTCCTATTTCATCAAGAACTGATCTTTAAAACGCAAACTAAATCCGTGACATAACGCAATTGCCAATGCATCTGCAGCATCATCCGGTTTTGGAATTTCTTTTAAATTCAATAACAATTTTACACTTTCTTGAATTTGAATCTTTTCTGCTCTTCCATATCCTACCACTGCTTGTTTAGCCTGTAAAGGAGTGTATTCATAAACAGGTATTTGATGATGAACGGCTGCCAATATTTCAACACCTCTTGCCTGTCCAACCGTTATCGCTGTTTTTGCATTTTTATTAAAAAATAATTCCTCAATAGCCATTTCATCCGGAGAATATTTTTCAATTAATTGAGTCATTCCTTCATATATTAATTGAAGACGTTCTGTCAACCTCTGCTCTTTATAAGTTTCAATAATACCGTAAGATAATACTCTGAATGAGTTCCCCGTTGCATATAAAATCCCATATCCTATGATAGCCAATCCCGGATCTAAGCCAAGTATAATCAATGTAAACCTCCTAAAAAAAATCTCTCTCTAAACGATAGAGAAAGATTGAATGAATTGAATCATGAATATCTACTGATGACTTTATCATTAATGCCAAACCAATATGCTTCTTTGTAGATTCGATACATGCTTTTAATACAAGACATATATATACGTCCATATATTTTCCCTAATTCTTGTCTTGAAATATACGAGTCTTCTTCTTTGATTTTTATTATCGATTGATTTAAATCAAAAGCTAATTGTCTATCGACTGTATTGTTTAAAGCAAAAATTTTATCTTTAATTACTCGTTCACAATAGGTATACGCAATTTTTTTAATACGCTTCCCTTTTTCTTTATCTGCATCTAAATAAACCAATAATCTATTTTTAACAACCATAGCCTCATTATTTATATTCGTATGAAATAAGACATTCCGATTATATAATTCCTCAATCGGTATACTCTTAATTGCTGCCGCTTCTAACATATTAACCCATTGTAAATCTTTATAACCAAAAGCATAACTTTCTAAATATATCGCCAATTCTAAGCGATTAATATCATTATTTATCGACTTATATATTGCAGACGCCATTTCGTGTTTATCTTCTCGATGTGCAAAAATTCTGCCCAAAGACCTTTTTAAGCTCTTCATACACATATATTTTGGCTTTAATCTTTTTATTTTCATATCATTTTCCAATAAATCCAATAACAAATGTATTGAAGTAGGATCGTCATGATATAAAAATCTATATTCCAAACCTTTTTGTAAAGTCATACTGTTTTTAGCTTCTTGTATCACGAATACCGACTCCCTTTTTAATAATACATTTATTATACTATAATACCAACAATATGTCTTATCAATTAGCAAGTTAAGATGTTTTCATTTTCATTGAAATTTCAACCTTTTATTTCTTAAACTTGAATTATCGAGTCAAGTGCAACATTATTGAATAATAAACCTCTCATCTACTTTACTTTGTATATATTTCTTACTCACATGATCCGAATCGATGCTCTTAGGAAAATTTTCCCGTAAAAGTCCATTTGTGTTTTCATTCGTGTCCCTTTGTCAAGGATGATGAGGTAACGGGAAATAAAACCTAACCTTATCCACAGCCAAGATATTTCATCATACTTCGAAAACTCCTTCCCTCGATCAGGGATGATGAAGTAGTATAGTTGAATTTGAAGACATAAAATTGTCTTATCTCTTACAAAGATCGAATCTTTTCTTGCTGCTTTTCGATTAAATAGAAATCAACTCTTACGGTCTACCAAGGTTTCAAGACAAGCCCCTTTTTGTTTGCCAATTCCCCTTATCCGCTTTCCAATCTCCTAAAGGCGTGTGTTTCTCTACTTTCTTACATATTCAAATGTAGTGGGTTCGGAGAGTTCAGTTTAGGATTGCAGAGATTATGTCTAAGAAAATAGATTTCTTGAGCAATGTTATGAGAATAACCTTAAATGCTTGTATTTCGATCTAATTCACGAGATCCCGTAGATTTATGGCGACCAATTTCTCGGGCAATGAAAGTAATTGTTTTGTTCTGAGCGTAAAATAAGTATATCTTTTCTCGCTCAAACGATATAAGATGTTTAGAAGGACTCATAGTTTTTTCCTTTGAATAATATTTAAGCAATTCATGTTCTTTTAGTGTACAACGATTCTAATGATTCATAGTTCCTCTTGATTTTTAGATGTCTTCGCAAACACTATTTTATCAGAAAACTATGAATCATTTTTAGTTGCACTTAGTTTATAAATTCAAGAAACAAAAAAAGAACCTTAAAATAAGGTTCTTTGGCGTACCGGAGAAGATTCGAACTCCCGACCTTCTGATCCGTAGTCAGACACTCTATCCAGCTGAGCTACCGGTACAAGATATGGAGGCGACAACCGGATTTGAACCGGTGATAAAGGTGTTGCAGACCTGTGCCTTACCACTTGGCTATGTCGCCTCACTAAATAACTTATAAGAAAAAATGGAGCGGAAGACGAGATTCGAACTCGCGACCCTCGCCTTGGCAAGGCGATGCTCTACCACTGAGCCACTTCCGCATAGAAAACTTACATTTAATATTATAAACTTCTTATCACACTTTGTCAAAAAAGAATGGTGGAGGAGACTGGATTTG
>KI259809.1:0-53455 GCA_000467935.1 Peptostreptococcaceae bacterium oral taxon 113 str. W5053 | reverse complement strand
TTTTTGTTTTGCCATTTTCTTTCCTCCTTGTTCCTATTTATTGATAATTTCATCTGCAATTGATTTCGGTACCGGTTCATAATGGTCAAATTGCATGGAATATGTTGCACGACCTTGTGTTTTCGAACGAAGATCTGTTGCATATCCAAACATCTCTCCTAAAGGAATAAACGCATCCAATACATGGAATCCGTTTTTCGGATTCATACCTTGAATTTTACCTCTTCTGGAGTTTACGTCGCCCATTACGTCTCCTAAATAATCGTCCGGTGTAGTAATTTCAACTTTCATGGCAGGCTCCAACAATACCGGAGCTGCCTTCATTACGGCTTCTTTGAAAGCCATGGAGCCGGCAATCTTAAATGCCATTTCCGAGGAGTCAACTTCGTGGAAAGATCCATCATATAAAGTTACTTTAATATCCAGCAAAGGATAGCCTGCAAGCACACCGGCTTGACATGCTTCTTCAATGCCTTGTTGAGCCGGTCCGATAAATTCTTTCGGAATCGCTCCGCCGACAATTTTATTGATAAATTCAAATCCTTTTCCGGCTTCATTGGGTTCAATAATAATCTTGACATGACCATATTGACCGTGTCCACCGGATTGACGAACGTATTTACCTTCCGCATCCGCTTGCTTGGAGATGGTTTCTCTGTAAGATACTTGCGGATTACCGATATTAGCTTCTACTTTGAATTCACGTAATAAACGGTCTACGATGATTTCAAGATGAAGTTCGCCCATCCCTGCGATAATGGTTTGTCCGGTTTCTTCATTGGTATAAGTCTTAAAGGTGGGATCCTCTTCCGCTAATTTTTGAAGTGCAATGCCCATCTTTTCTTGAGAAGCACGGGTCTTCGGTTCGATGGCTACGGAGATTACCGGCTCCGGGAATTCCATGTTTTCCAAAATGATTAGTTTGTTTCCATCACAAAGAGTATCTCCCGTAGTGGTATTTTTCAATCCAATTGCCGCTGCGATTTCGCCGGCATAAACTGCAGGCACTTCTTCCTGTTTGTTTGCATGCATTTGCAGAATTCGACCGATACGTTCTCTGTGTCCCTTTGTAGAGTTATACACATATGAACCGGATTCAAGTTTACCAGAGTAAACTCTGAAATAAGCCAATTTTCCTACATAGGGATCTGTTACAATCTTAAATGCTAATGCAGACAGAGGTTCTTCGTCGCTGGAATGACGTTCCATAGCTTCCCCCGTTTTCGGGTCAATTCCTTTAATGGAAGGAACATCAGTCGGTGAAGGCATATAGGCAACAACCGCATCCAATAAAGGTTGAACACCTTTGTTTTTATAGGCACTGCCGCATAGAACCGGATTCATTTGATTGGAAATGGTTCCAATACGAATCGCTTTTTCGATTTCCGTTTCCGTCAATTCTTCGCCTTCTAAATACTTCATCATAATTTCTTCATCGTATTCGGCAACGGTTTCAATTAAATTCGCACGACATTCTTCCGCTAAATCTTTTAATTCTTCAGGAATCTCCGTATCCTCATAATCTTTTCCCAAATCGTCATGATAAATTCGAGCTCTCATTGTAATCAAGTTTATAATGCCCACAAATTTATCTTCCGCACCAACCGGAATTTCAACAGGAACGGCATTCGCTTTTAGTTTTTCTTTAATGGTATTTACAGCCATGAAAAAATCAGCGCCGGTAGCGTCCATTTTATTGATAAAGCAAATTCTGGGAACGCCGTACTTATCCGCTTGTCTCCATACTGTTTCCGATTGTGGTTCAACGCCGGTCTTAGCATCGAATAGAGCAACCGCTCCATCCAGTACACGAAGCGAACGTTCTACCTCAACGGTGAAGTCCACGTGTCCGGGAGTGTCGATGATGTTGATACGATGACCGTTCCAGTGACAGGTGGTCGCAGCAGAAGTAATGGTAATACCTCTTTCCTGCTCTTGAACCATCCAGTCCATTTGCGCTGCACCTTCGTGGGTATCGCCCATTTTATGAATCTTACCGGTATAGTACAAAATACGCTCAGTTACGGTTGTTTTACCCGCATCAATGTGGGCCATGATACCGATATTTCTTAATTTATCCAGTGCAAAATCTCTTGGCACAGTTTTTTCTCCTTCCTAAAGTTAGAATCTATAGTGTGCGAAGGCTTTGTTTGCTTCCGCCATTCTATGAGTTTCTTCTCTCTTCTTTACGCTTGCTCCTTGGTTATTTGCAGCGTCCATAATTTCTTTCGCTAAACGATCGATCATGGTTTTTTCACCACGAGCACGAGAGTAACGAACAAGCCATCTTAAACCAAGAGTTTGTCTTCTTTCAGGACGTACTTCCATGGGCACTTGATATGTTGCACCACCGATACGTCTTGCTTTAATTTCAAGGACAGGCATAATATTATTTAAAGCCTTGAAAAATACCTCTAAAGCGTCTTCTCCGGTTGTTGCTTGAATCTTATCAAAAGCTCCATATACAATTCCTTGAGCAAGACCCTTTTTGCCGTCCAACATAATGTTGTTGATCAATTTGGTCACAACGACTTCGTTGTATACCGGATCCGGCATAATTTCTCTTTTCGGAACATGTCCTCTTCTAGGCACGTTTCTTCCCTCCTTACTATAATTTAGTAGTTTCACTGGTACTCGGGAAACTCAAAATTCCCGCTCGTGCACATGTAATCTATATCAAATATTTCACATTATTGCACGTTTTTTCTTTGAGTCTTATTTAGGACGTTTCGCACCGTATTTGGAACGAGCCTGCATTCTTCCGGAAACACCTGCAGTATCCAATGTACCGCGGATGACGTGATAACGTACACCGGGAAGGTCCTTTACTCTGCCGCCGCGAATCAAAACAACACTGTGCTCTTGCAGATTGTGTCCGATACCCGGAATATAAACTGCAACTTCCATCCCGTTGGTTAAACGTACTCTGGCTACTTTACGAAGTGCGGAGTTCGGTTTCCTAGGGGTTACGGTTCTAACTGCAGTACATACGCCGCGTTTTTGAGGAGATTCATGCTTTGTCATTTCTTTTCTTAGGTTATTCATCGTATATCCCAAAGCCGGGGATTTTGATTTTTCAACAGCACTGTGTCTTCCTTTGCGAATCAGCTGATTAATAGTTGCCATTCTTTCACCTCCATAAATTAAAATACTCGATCTGTCCTCTCGACATGAAAAAAGAATCGAGATACTTCTCGAACCAACGCTTATTGTATCATCTATAATCCTTTTGTGTCAACAAATCCTTTGATTTTTTCAATATTTTTCACCAATTTTTTCGAATAATTTCAAGAAAACGATATCCTGAATTTTAAGAAATTTTTATACAGAGCAGTTTTTTCCCACTATCTCCATTGGGGTAGTCAGAAAGAGAAGTTTTTAAGTGTACAAATGAAATAAAAGTGCTTAAAAGCACAAAGAACATCAAAAATAAAATCCGTCGATGAATCAACAAAACAAAATGCCGAAGCAGATAACTACCTCGACATTTTGTTTTTACTCTTCCGTTTCCATTTCCGTTTCTGCTTCAAAAATTTCTTGCTTTTTCTCAACGGAATTTTCTTCTGACTCTTCTTCCAATTCTAAAGAATTTTCCACATCCTCTTTGGTTTTCCCTTCATAGTCAATAGAGATATTGTTGTATCTCTTCATTCCCGTTCCTGCAGGAATCAATTTACCGATAATGACATTTTCTTTCAGACCAAGCAAATTATCTTCCTTGCCTTTAATCGAAGCTTCCGTCAATACACGTGTTGTCTCCTGGAAAGATGCGGCAGACAAGAAGCTGTCCGTTGCCAAAGAAGCTTTGGTAATTCCAAGAAGTTCTTGAATTCCCTCTGCTTTGCGAAGTTCTTCTTTCTCCAAACGTTCATTTTCAATTTCAAAGTCACGAAGATTGACCATGCTACCCGGTAAGAAATCGGAATCCCCCGCATCGTCAATTTTCACCTTGGATAACATTTGTTTTACAATGATTTCCACGTGTTTATCATCGATATCTACACCTTGGAAACGATAAACTTTTTGAACTTCTTTGACGATGTATTCAAATACGCCCCACGGTCCCAATACTTTCAGTACATCATGAGGATTTATGGAACCTTCGGAAAGTTGCGTTCCGGCTTTAATGATATCTCCTGTACTTACTTTCAAGCTTGCACCATAAGGAATATTATAAGAACGATGTTGCCCTTCTTCGTTAGTGATAAGTACTTCGTTATTCCGTTCTTTATCCACCACTTCAACTGTACCGTCAATTTCCGCAATACTTGCAAGCCCCTTCGGCTTACGAGCTTCAAACAATTCTTCAACACGAGGCAAACCTTGTGTAATTCCTACCCCTGCGATACCGCCAGAATGGAATGTACGCATGGTAAGCTGGGTACCCGGTTCACCAATAGACTGTGCGGCAATAATACCAACCGCCTCTCCAATATTCACCGGTTTACCTGTGGCTAAGTTGCGTCCATAACATTTTGCACAAACGCCATGACGTGCCTTACAGGTTAATACAGAGCGAACTTTTACTTGTTTAATCCCTGCTTTTACAATCGCATCCGCGATGTCTTCCGTAATCATTTCATTCTTTTGAACAATGATTTCACCACTTTGAGGTTGAATTAAATCTTCAAAAGAATAACGTCCGATCATACGATCTCGCATTTTTTCAATGATGGCATTTCCGTCTTTAAAGTCTTCAACAACAATGAAACCTTCCGATCCGCAATCTTCTTCTCGTACAATAACATCTTGAGAAACATCAACCAAGCGACGGGTCAAATAACCGGAGTCTGCTGTGCGAAGTGCCGTATCGGATAGTCCCTTTCGAGAACCATGGGTGGAAATAAAGAATTCCAATACACTTAGGCCTTCCCGAAAATTCGCTTTAATGGGAATTTCGATCGTCTTACCTGTAGCGGAAGCCATCAACCCGCGCATGCCGGCCAACTGACGAATTTGGTCTTTAGAACCGCGGGCACCGGAGTTCGCCATGATGGCAATGTTATTTTTTGCGTCCAAATCGGACATAACCGATTTCGTAACATCTTCCGTTGCCTTTGTCCAAATATCAATAACAAAATTATAACGTTCTTCATCAGAAACCAATCCGCGGCGCAATAATTTTTCATAATCGTTAACTTTCTTCTCCGCTTCTTCCAAAATAGCATATTTTTCCTGAGGTACTTGTATATCCTCCATACTGATGGTTAATGCCCCGATAGTGGAGAATTTATAACCTAAAGACTTAATATAATCCAACATTTGAGCGGTTACAATATTGCCATGTCGACGGAAGCAACGGTCAATCAGATCCCCCAACGCTTTTTTGTCAATAACCGTATCGATTTCCAAGCTATACGGATCCGTTTTACGATCTACATAACCCAAATCTTGAGGAATCTTTTCATTGAAAATGAATCGTCCAACAGTGCTCTTTACCAATTTTCCTCTATCTTCATCATTATGTTTTACACGAACGGTAACATTGGCATGAAGAGATATCTCTCCATTAAAGTAGGCCTTGGTCATTTCGTTATAATCCTTGAAAATCTTACCATCGCCTTTTTCCTCTTCCCCTAAACTGGTCAGATAATAACTTCCTAATACCATATCTTGTGTCGGTGTTGTAATCGGGCGACCATCTTTCGGAGCCAAAATATTATTGGTAGATAACATCAACAAACGCGCCTCTGCCTGTGCTTCTGTAGAAAGAGGTAAATGTACAGCCATTTGATCTCCGTCAAAATCCGCATTATAAGCAGTGCATACCAATGGATGTAATTTGATAGCTTTTCCTTCAACCAATATGGGTTCAAATGCTTGAATCCCCAGACGATGCAAAGTAGGAGCTCGGTTTAAAAGTACCGGGTGATCTTGAATAACCTTATCCAATTCATCCCACACGGAAGAGTTGGAACGTTCCACCATTTTTTTTGCACTTCGAATATTATGTGCCTTACCGTCTTCTACCAATTGTTTCATGACAAAAGGTTTAAATAATTCCAATGCCATTTGTTTCGGCAAACCGCATTGATAAAATTTCAATTCCGGTCCAACAACAATTACGCTTCGGCCTGAGTAGTCAACACGTTTTCCTAAAAGGTTTTGGCGAAAACGTCCCGTCTTTCCCTTTAATAAATCGGACAAGCTCTTTAAGGAACGGTTCCCCGGTCCCGTAACCGGTTTTCCTCTGCGTCCGTTATCAATTAAAGCATCTACCGCTTCTTGCAACATTCTCTTTTCATTGCGTACAATGATTTCCGGAGCGCCAATATCTAAGAGTCTTTTCAAACGATTATTTCGATTGATTACCCGACGGTATAAATCATTCAGATCACTGGTGGCAAAACGGCCACCCTCCAATTGAACCATCGGACGTAAATCCGGAGGAATAACCGGAACCACATCTAAAATCATCCATTCCGGACGATTTCCCGACAATCGGAATGCTTCAATAACTTCCAAACGTCTGGTTATACGCACTCTCTTTTGTCCCGTAGCTCCTTCAAGCTCCTCTTTCAGGGTTTCCGACTCTTTTTCCAAATCGATATTTTTCAATAATTCTTTAACGGATTCCGCTCCCATGCCTGCGCGAAAAGCATCGTACCCGTAAGTATCAATTGCTTCGCTATATTCATGTTCCGTTAAAAGTTGTTTTTGATAAAGTTCCGTTTCGCCCGGATCAATAACCAAATAATTGGCAAAGTATAAAACTTTTTCCAAAGCCCTTTGACTCATATCCAAAATCAATCCCATGCGACTTGGAATTCCTTTAAAGTACCAAATATGAGATACAGGTGCTGCCAATTCAATATGCCCCATACGTTCTCTTCTCACTTTGGCTTTAGTTACTTCAACACCGCATTTTTCACAAACTACACCACGATAACGAATTTTCTTATACTTCCCACAGGAGCATTCCCAATCCTTAGTCGGTCCGAAAATCTTTTCGCAAAATAATCCTTCTTTTTCCGGTTTTAAAGTTCGATAGTTTATTGTCTCCGGTTTTTTGACTTCCCCTCTGGACCACTCGCGGATCTTTTCCGGAGAAGCTAAACCGATTTTCATGGATTCAAAAGTTTTTAGTTCAAACAAATAGATCGCGCCTTCCTTTCATCTTCTACTCAAGTTCTTCCTCGTCTACAATTGCAAAACCACTATCTTCCGTTTGCTCAATATCATTCACCACTCTTTGGTCACCCTCCTCGGAACCGCGGAAATCTAAATTGCCATAATCTGTGAAATCATCCGATTCTTTTAATTCAATCTCTTGAGCATTTTCGGAAAGCACTTTTACATCTAAGGATAAAGACTGAAGTTCTTTTATCAATACTTTGAAAGATTCCGGAATTCCGGGTTCCGGAATATTCTCACCTTTCACAATGGATTCAAAAGTTTTTACACGACCTATAATATCATCCGACTTGACGGTTAACATTTCTTGCAAAGTATAACTTGCCCCATAGGCTTCCAATGCCCAAACTTCCATTTCTCCAAAACGTTGTCCGCCAAATTGTGCTTTACCCCCAAGGGGTTGTTGGGTAACCAATGAATAAGGTCCGATGGAGCGAGCATGAATCTTCTCGTCAACCATATGGTGAAGTTTTAACATATACATATAACCAACTGTAACTTCATTATCAAAATGATTTCCAGTTCGTCCGTCTCGAAGATGAAGTTTTCCGGACTTGGGGTAGCCCGCTTTTTGTAATGCTTCAATAATCTCCCCGTCACTGGCTCCGTCAAATACAGGTGTAGCCACATGCCAACCTAATTTCTTGGCAGCAAGACCTAAGTGAACCTCCAAAACCTGACCTAAGTTCATTCGAGAAGGTACCCCCAAGGGGTTTAAAACCAATTGAATCGGTGTGCCGTCCGGCAAGAAAGGCATATCTTCTTCCGGTAAAATTCTGGATACAACACCTTTATTTCCATGACGTCCGCATAATTTATCCCCTACATTAATCTTACGCTTTGTAGCAATATACACTCGAACCACTTCATTGACTCCCGGAGAAAGTTCATTGCCCGCTTGACGAGAATACTTTTTCACGTCAACAACAATACCTTCTTCCCCATGGGGCACTCTTAAAGATGTATCCCGAACTTCCCTGGCCTTTTCTCCAAAAATAGCTCTTAATAAGCGTTCTTCACTGGAAAGTTCCGTTTCACCCTTAGGCGTAACTTTGCCCACCAAGATATCGCCGGAACGAACTTCCGCCCCAATGCGAATGATTCCTTCTTCATCCAAATCACGACGTTGTTCATCACTGACATTGGGAATGTCCGCCGTAATTTCTTCCGGTCCCAATTTGGTATCTCTCGCTTCACTTTCATGTTCTACGATATGAATAGAGGTCAACACATCATCCATCATCACTTTTTCGCTAATTAAAATAGCATCTTCGTAATTATAGCCTTCCCATGTCATAAAAGCGACTAAAATGTTTTTACCTAGTGCAATTTCACCTTGATCCGTACTGGGACCGTCAGCAATCACATCACCCGCTTTAACCTCTTCCCCTTCACTGACAATAGGTCTTTGATTGATTGTCGTTCCTTGATTGGAACGTTTAAACTTCAATAATTTATAGCGATCTTCTTTTCCTTCTTCCGTCTCAATAATAATTTCGCTGGCACTGGAACGTTTTACAGTTCCATCCCGTTTGGCAACGACAACAACACCGGAATCTTTTGCGGCACGATACTCAATACCGGTTCCTATAATGGGCGCTTCGGATGTAATCAAAGGAACAGCTTGTCTTTGCATGTTTGAGCCCATCAACGCACGCGTTGCATCGTCATTTTCCAAGAAAGGAATCATCGCCGTACCCACGGCAACAATTTGTTGAGGAGATACATCCATATAGTCGATTTCAGAAATTGGATAAATATCATTTTCACCGTCTTTACCTCGACCGGAAACCCGTTCGTTTAAGAAATGTCCTTCCTCATCCAAAGGTTCATTGGCCTGTGCCACGGTGAATTCATCCTCCACATCAGCTGTCAAATATACGATATTCTTCGTAACTCGTTTACTTTCCTTATCTACTACACGATAAGGAACTTCAATAAAACCATATTTATTAATACGTGCATATGTGGTCATAGAGGTAATCAACCCGATATTTGGACCTTCCGGTGTTTCAATGGGACAAATTCGACCATAATGCGTATGATGAACGTCACGAACTTCATAGCCGGCACGATCTCTGGAAAGACCTCCAGGTCCTAATGCGGACATACGACGTTTGTGTGTCAGTTCAGATAACGGATTGGTTTGATCCATAAATTGAGAAAGCTGGGAAGATCCGAAAAACTCTTTCATCGCCGCTACAACCGGTCGAATATTAATAAGCCCTTGAGGCGTTGCCATATCCGGGTCTTGCGTGGACATTCTTTCTCGAACGACCCTTTCCATACGAGATAAACCGATTCGAAATTGATTCTGTAATAACTCGCCTACAGCACGCACACGACGGTTCCCTAAATGGTCAATATCATCCGTTTCTCCAATGCCATAAAACAAATTTAATTCATAACTTAAAGTTGCCAAAATATCCGAATGTGTAATATGTTTTGGCGACAACTCTTTAGCTCTCAAACGAACTTGACGTTCAATTTCTTGAATATCAGAGCATTCGGCAAGAATACTTTTCATAGTCGGATAATGTATTTTTTCACTGAGTTTATAAAGCTCCCAATCGATATCCAAGCCAAAACTGTCACGATTGACAAACTCATTCCCCACAACATGCACTACTGTATCATCGGCCCAAACTTTTACTAAATTGATTCCTGCATTTTCAATTTCTGTAGCCAATTCTTTGGAAATGATTTCTCCTTTTGCTGCCAAAAACTCGCCTGTTTCTCTGTTTTCAATATCTTCCGCTGCAACTTGTCCTGCAATACGGGAAGAAATCGCTAATTTTTTATTATATTTATAACGACCGACTTTTGCCAAGTCATATCGGGTATCATCAAACAATAAATTTTGAATCAAAGGCACAGCGCTTTCCAAAGCCGCCGGGTCACCGGGTTTTAACTTTTTGTAAATTTCAATTAACGCATCTTCTTGAGTCTTGGAAACTTCTTTTTCCAGTGTAGCCCTTAATTGAGGTGTATCCCCTAAAACTTCCAACATTTTTTCATCATCTTTAAAAATCAATGCACGAATCAGGGTTGTCGCCGGTAATTTTCTGGTTCGGTCGATACGTACATGAACGACATTGTTGGAGTCACTGTCATATTCAATCCATGCACCGCGATTTGGAATAACCGTGGAAGAAATTAAAGGAGTTCCGGATTTATCCAATTCCATTGCATAATAAACTCCGGGGCTGCGTACCAATTGATTGACCACGACACGTTCCGCTCCGTTAATAATAAAAGTTCCTTTTTCCGTCATCAAAGGAAAATCCCCCATGAAGACTTCCTGTTCTTTCATCTCTTCCGTTTCTTTGTTGATGAGCCTTACTTTCACTTTCATCGGACAAGAATACGTCGTGTCTTGATCTTTTGCTTCTTCTTCCGTGTACTTCGGTTTGTCTTCCATATAATAGTCCATAAATTCCAAAACCAAGCTGTCGCCATAATCTTGAATCGGACTGATATCCTCAAAGACCTCTCGAATTCCTTCTTCCAAAAACCATTTGAAAGACTTTGTTTGCACCGCAATTAGATTCGGAAGATCCAAAACCACCGGATTGCGAGCATAACACATTCTTTCCCGTTTACCATATTTTTCCTTGTGCAGCATGAACATTCTCCTTTCCAAGGTTTAAAAAATACGAGAATTTCTCCTAAAAAATCATACCAAAAAATCTTCCTTTTTATTCTGTAAAAAAGTTTTTAGCATACTTACCCATTTTTATAGATAATGTTGATTAATCATATCAAATGTAAGTTCAATCGTCAATATTTTTCTTGACTTTTTTGTAAAAACATGATAGCCATTTTTTTCTTTCCTTAACATTAATAGGTTTTTTATCAAAGCAAAAAAATCCTATGGATTTCCCCACAGGATTTATGTTTAAAATAAAATTACTTGATTTCTACAACTCCGCCTACTTCTTCAATTTTAGCTTTTAAAGCTTCCGCTTCTTGCATGGAAACTTTTTCTTTTAATGCTTTTGGAGCATTGTCTACTAAATCTTTCGCTTCTTTCAAACCAAGACCGCACTCTTCTTTAACAACTTTGATAACTTTGATTTTACTTGCGCCGCCATCAGTAAGAACAACGTCAAATTCAGTTTGTTCTGCTGCCGCTGCCGGAGCTGCACCCGCTGCCGGAGCTGCCGCTACTGCTACAGGAGCTGCTGCAGATACGCCAAATTCCTCTTCCAATGCACTAACAAGTTCAGCTAATTCCAACACGGTCATATTTTTGATTTCTTCCATCAATTGAGTTACTTTTTCAGACATTTTTTATTCCTCCATATTTTTAATTTATTTTTTTGTTTAGTTTGCCGCTGCTTCTTTTTGTTCTCTGATTTGGTTCAATGCACGAGCCAAACCGGAAATATTCCCGGAAAGTACAGTTGCAAGTCCCCGAATCGGTCCTTGTAATCCACCAAGTACTTGAGCCACCAATACTTCTTTGGATGGCAATTCTGCAAGACGTTTTACTTCTGCCTTATCGATGATTTTTCCATCAACAATACCGGCTTTGATTTGCAAAGATTCATGTTCTTTCGCAAAATCTACAGATACCTTTGCTGCGCTCACCGGATCTCCTGCAGGAGAAAAAGCAACTGCATTGGGTCCTTGAAGGAATTGAGCAAATCCTTCAAACCCGGTGTCCTTAAAAGCAAATTCCATCATTGTATTCTTATAAACTTTATAATCTACATTTGCTTGACGGAACTTATTTCTTAAATCTGTAGCGTGCTCAACGGTTAATCCGCGATATTCCATCAACACGATAGCATCTGCCTTTTGAATCTTTTCTTTGATTTCATCAACGACAGCTCGTTTTTGTTGCAAAACGTATTCTTTCACTATTCCACCTCCTTATGAGGGCTACGGTCGGGGTGATATAAAAAAGGTCGTACCAAAAGTGGAACGACCTAAAATTTCTTAGTCATCCACCTCTGCAGGATTATTTTAAGTCCATAGGACTCCTGCCTTCTACGGTAGCCGAATTTTAAATTCTTAATTATTATAGTAAAACTCAATTACTATGTCAAATTATTCTGCTTTATTTTCTTCCGTAATAGATTCAAAGATCTTTTGGCTGTTCAATTTAATTCCTGGACCCATTGTGGAAGTGATGGTAATGCTCTTTAAATATTTTCCTTTTGCTGCAGCCGGTTTAGCAGCAACAATGGCTTCCATCAATGTTATCAAGTTTTCTCGTAATTTAGTTTCTCCGAAAGAAATTTTTCCAAAAGGTACGTGTACAATACCTGCTTTATCAACACGATATTCCACTTTTCCGGCTTTGATGTCTTTAACAGCTTGTTCTACGTCAAAGGTTACTGTGCCCGATTTCGGATTCGGCATCAATCCCTTTGGTCCAAGCACACGACCGATTTTACCGACAACCCCCATCATATCCGGAGTCGCTACAGCTACATCAAAATCGAGCCATCCTTCTTTTTGAATCTTTTCCACTAAGTCTTCGCCGCCTACAAAATCAGCACCTGCCGCTTCAGCCTCTTTAACTTTGTCGCCTTTTGCAAAAACAGCTACGGTCAATTTTTTACCTGTTCCATGAGGTAATACAACAACACCTCGAACTTGTTGATCCGCATGTTTCGGATCAACACCCAAACGAGCGTGCAATTCAACAGATTCATCAAATTTTGCTTTTGCCGTTTGAATCAAAAGAGCCAAAGCTTCTTGTGATTCATATAATTTACTGCGATCAACAAGTTTCGCAGTCTCAGTATATCTTTTCCCTTTTTTCATTGATTTTTCCTCCTTGTGGTATTATCGGATATCCTCCCACTTAGTCTTCGACTGTAACTCCCATACTTCTTGCAGTGCCGGCAATCATGCTTGCAGCCGCTTCAACGGAAGTTGCGTTTAAATCTTCCATTTTTGTCTTAGCGATTTCTTCCAATTGAGCTCTTGTAATCTTACCTACCTTATTTTTATTCGGTTCTCCGGATCCGCTTTCAAGGCCGATCGCCTTTTTAATTAAAACGGCTGCCGGAGGAGTTTTTGTAATAAAAGTAAAAGTTCTGTCTTGATATACAGTCATAACTACAGGAATAATCAATCCCATTTGGTCTTGGGTTCTTGCGTTAAATTCCTTTGTGAATTGCATAATATTAACCCCGTGAGGTCCAAGTGCTGTACCTACCGGGGGAGCCGGCGTCGCTTTTCCTGCCGGAATTTGTAATTTAATCATCGCTTGTATTTTTTTGGCCATTTCATGTCCTCCTTAGTGTGGTTTTGGCGGGGACTAACCCTCCCACGTTATCACGATCTAGAATATCTCTATATTATCAAAGTCCAGTTCTACCAGGGTTTCTCGCCCGAAGATGGACAGATAAGCATTCAATTTATTCTTTTCATGGTTTACGCTATTTACTTCACCGGTAAAATCTTGGAAAGGACCTTCACATACGCGAATTCGGTCTCCAACATTTACTTCTAATGTGCCTACTCTCGGTTCTCGAATACCGAACTTAGTCACTTCATCGTCTCTTAATGGTACCGGTTTGGTGCCCGGTCCTACAAATCCCGTAACTCCTCTTGTATTTCTCACAAGAAACCAGGTTACATCATTGACTACCATTTTTACGAACACATATCCGGGAAATAATTTACGTTCCTTAAATTCGTTTGTCCCGCCTTTGCTATCGATATAATTTTCCATCGGCACTAAGACCTGAAAAATATCATCGATATATCCTCTGTTCTCAACCATTTTTTCAATATTGGCTTTTACTTTGTTCTCATGTCCGGAATATGTATGTACAACATACCATTTTCCATCTTTAGACCGTTCTTCCCATTGTGCTTGTTTGTCTGTGAATTCTTCTAACATAGTAAATTCGGAACTTTACTCGTAGCTCCGTCCTCCCTTCCGCTATTTCACAAGCAGTGACACAAGAGTCCTAAATACTTCATCTAATCCCCAAACCAATAGAGATACCAGGATGGAAATAACAATTACTACAACCGAGTAATTTAACAATGTTTTCCAGCCAGGCCAAACAATCTTTCGATACTCAGACTTTACGCCCTGAAAAAAATTCTTTGTGGTTGATGCTTTCTTTTCCTTAGTTTCTGTTTGCGCAGCCATGAATCTACATCCTTTCTATCTAGTTTCTCTGTGTAAGGTGTGAGTCTTGCAATGCTTGCAATATTTTTTCAGCTCTACACGATTCGGAGTATTCTTTTTCTCCTTTGTGGATGTATAATTCCTGTTTTTGCATTCCGTACATGCTAAGATGATACGTTCTCTCATGTTACACCTCCTGATACATCCTAAATTTACACTTAAAAGAATGGGTGTTATTCACCCATTCTTAAAGCCCTTATAAAAGTACCATAATTGCTTTATATTGTCAACCGATTTTCTTGACTTTTTCCAGCTATTCTCTATCTATAATCTATCTTTCTCATATTCACTTTATGTCTTTAATATATCCTCTGAAAAACATTCTTTTAAAACAAATCCTACTTTTCCTCAATTTTCCACTACTCTACTCTTTTCCTTCTATGATATAATGAAAACAATATACAACACAAGGAGGATATGATGATTTTTGAAAAAATTCATATTGGAAAAGGTGAAGAAAATGCTTTTTTCTCGCTGAATAAATTAAACCGTCACGGACTGATTACAGGCGCCACCGGAACCGGAAAAACCATCACCTTGAAAGTTCTTGCGGAACAACTTTCCAAACGTGGAATCCCCATATTTCTTGCCGATGTAAAAGGTGATTTGGCAAGCCTTGCCGAAATAGGTGAGGAGAACGAAAAAATTTCCCAACGTCTGATCACAACCGGCACGGAAGATTATACCCCCCAAGCCTTTCCCGTTACACTATGGGACGTTTTCGGAGAAGAAGGCATTCCCATCCGTGCCAATATTTCCGATTTGGGTCCATTACTCTTCTCTCGACTGATAGAATTAAACGAAGTCCAGGAAGGACTTTTAAATATCGCTTTCGATTTGGCGGATAAAAACGGTCTGTTGCTTATTGATATCAAAGACTTACGTGCTATTTTAAATTTCATGCAAGACAACGCGGAAGAACTTCGACGTGACTATGGAAATATTACCGCAGCCAGCATCGGAGCTATCACCAGACGTTTGTTGGTCTTAGAAAAGCAAGGTGTCGAGCATTTCTTTGGCGATCCGGTTATGGATCTTCATGATTTGTTTCAAGAACGCGATGGTAAAGGCGTCATCAATATTCTTTCTGCCGTGCATTTACTCCAAAATCCAAAACTATACTCCACTTTTCTTTTATGGCTCTTAAGCAAACTTTATGACACCCTTCCGGAAGTAGATGACCTTTCACAACCTAAACTGGTCTTCTTCTTTGATGAGGCTCATTTACTCTTTACGGATGCCCCCAAACCTTTATTGGATAAATTGGAGTTGACTGTACGCTTAATTCGCTCTAAAGGCGTCGGCGTCTTCTTTATCACCCAAAACCCGACCGATGTTCCGGACAGCATTTTGAATCAATTGGGCAATAAAGTACAACACGCTTTACGCGCTTTTACTCCTAAAGAGCAAAAAAATGTTAAATTGGCAGCGGAAACTTTCCGTCCTCGTGAGGGAGTAAACGTAGCTGAGGCTATTACCTCTCTAAGTGTTGGCGAGGCCTTAGTTTCAACATTGGACGATTCCGGAGCTCCCACTCCTGTCGATCGAGTGATGATTGCACCTCCGGAAAGCAAAATCGGAACCTTGGATCCCATGAAAAGAGAAACTCTGATTTCAGACAATGTTTTCTATGACAAATATTATGAGACCATTGATCCCAAATCCGCCTATGAGATATTAACTGAACAAAATCAAGCCAAAGAGAAAGAACGTTTAGCTGTACAAGAAGAGCGATTAAGAGAAAAAGAAAAAAAAGAAAAAAATTTAAAATTTAATCGCAGCAGCATAGGCAGGCTGCAAAATAACGTTTTGGGTTCCATCGGTCGTGAGGTGGGAAAACAATTGATTCGGGGCATCTTGGGAACTTTAAGGAAATAGACAAAAAAACGTAGTGAAAATGAACTGACCTTCAAAAATTGAATTTTCAAATCCAACTTTTTTGGTCAGCACAAAGTCCACTACGTTTTTATTTTTGTATCATTGTTTTCACGCCTTCAGTCATCGACATTTTCCCATCCAATCCAATCCAAAACACTTCCACATCAAATTTTTTCGCTATTTTTTCTCCCTCTTCTTTAGTGGATAGAAAAAGAGCGGTTGATAAAAAATCTCCTAAAGCATTATCTTTACAGATCACCGAAACCGATGAAAAATAGTTTCCCGGTTGTAAAGTCTTCGGATCGATTAGATGATGGTATCGAACGCCATCCTTTTCAAAATATCGTTGATAATTTCCGCTGGTGACTACACTCATTCCTTTTGGAATTTGCAAAACCGTCGCCAAAGAACTTTGATCTTCCGGATGATCCGGATTTTGTATTCCCACAAGCCAATAATTTCGATCTGTTTCTTTAGGTTCCCCAATAGTTCTCACATCGCCGCCTGCACTGATAATTACAGAATCAATGCCTTTTCCCTCCAAAAGCTCGGCTGATTTCTCCACGGCGAATCCTTTGGCAATGGAACCAATATCCAAAGACATTTCCGGATCTTTCAAAAAGACAGTGGATTTTTCTTTATTCACAATGACATCATCAATATTACAATGCTTTGATGCTTCCTGTAAATCTTGTGCTTTCGGTAAAATGTAGCTCCCGTTAGCTTCTCCATCCTCTCTGGCGGCATGCCAAAGTTTCAATATAGAGCCCATGGCAATATTGACTTTTCCTCCGGTCTTGTCATACAAAGTCTTAGAAAGTTCAATCAATTCAATCAGCTCCGGTTCTACCTTCACTGGTTTTATTCCCGCCGCATCATTAATACTTTTTACATTAACCAATCCCTCATAATCATTATATATATCAAATAGATTGTTTAATTTTTGCATATGGTTACGAAACAATGCAGAGGCTTCTTTAAAATCTTTTTCTTTTTCCGCATATCCCACAAAAAAAGTAATGGTATCAAAATTTCCATAAGACTCCTCTTTAAATTTTTTATATTTCGTCACCTTTTCTTGTTTTCCACAAGAGATACATAAAAGCAATCCTATCAATATGATTCCAATTTTTTTCATATTATCACCCGTTTCATCTTAGCAGACCCTTTTCTATCTTGCAATAATTTCTTTGATTTTGTATATATCCATATTTTTTTCGGTGTCTTATACAAACTTAAATCGCAATTTATTTACTTTTTCACAATTATCATGTATAATTATTTGTATATTTTCAATGAGAATAATTTTTTTATTATCAAATTTGACATTCATTATTAATCCACTATGAGGAGGTTTTATGAAAAAAAGAATAGTTTTTGCTCTTCTGCTGATTATGTTTTTGGCGGCATGCCAATCCTCTGTACAAACAACTGCAACAACATCAGAAACGGTCACCGTTCAAGAAACCACCGGCGAGGAAGTTTTTAAAGTGCAGGAAAAGATTCTACACACCAGAATCTCTCGAGTTCCCAATTTAGATCCTGCAAAAAAAATCGACATGGAAGATCGATGGATTTTGAATCACTTGTATACCGGTTTAATTACCTATAATCAGGATGGTGTACTCCAAGAAGGTATTGCCAAACTTCCGAAAATTTCTGACGATGGCAAAACTGTTCGATTTACCATTAAAACCGATGCTGTATGGAACAATGGAGATCCGCTTACAGCTGAAGATTTTAAAAGAGGTTTGATGAGACTTTTTGAAGAGGACGGTCAATGGAATAAAATTCAATTTATTGAAGGCGTTGAAGAATACGCAACGATGGTTGATTTGAAAAATTGGACTGAAGAAGATCGAAATAAATTTTTGCAAGATACGGGAAAAGAAAATTACGAAAAAAGTTTGGCGGAGGCCAAAGAAAAATTAGGCTTTAAAATAGAGGGAAACCAATTAATTTTTCAATTGAATCACCCTTTACCCAATGTCTTGGAGCAATTTTCAGACCCTGCCTTTTATCCCTGTCATGAAAGTATGCTGAACAGTGCATTTAAACTGAATGAAAACTATATCTCCAATGGAATTTTTGAAGGAGACTCCTCCATGGAAAATGAAATCATTTTAAAAAAATGCCATCAAGATGCCGATTCTTTGTTACATAAAATCTCATTCCAAATTATACAGGATGACGCTCAAGCCTTGGCAAGCTATGAATCGGAAAATTTAGACGTCTTAATTCAACCTTTGAGCTATGCGATCAATGAACATTTGAATCAACAATCACCCGATTTGCAAATTGAACAGGATTTAGGAGTAGCGTTCTTGCGCATCAATATGGATAAAGACTTGTTAAAAAATAAAACCTTACGACGTGCATTAGCTTTCTCCATCCCGCATAAATCTTTATGGAAAAATTTTTGTTATGATGCTCAAGCTCCGGCCACCGCCCTTATCCCTTATGGTTTCAAGACGAAAGAAGGCGTAGATTTTAGAGAACAGGGAAATTTCCTTTGGGATTCGGAAGAAGATTCTGTAGAAAGTTTGAATATTTTCAATAAAGCTTTGGAAGAAGAACAACAGACAGCAAAAAATATACAATTAAACCTTTTGATAGAATCCAATCATCAAATGAGCGAAATTGCAAAATACATCCTTCAACAATGGAAAAAAATATTGGGCATTGATGTAACTCTCTTAGAAGTAGACCCCAATAAAAAAATGCAATTAGAAAGTATCGGAGCTTTTGATTTGTCCTTGGATTTTCTCTATGCCGATTACACCAACCCCCTCTCCATACTGGAAACCCTTCGAGTAAATCACAAAAAAAATTATGGTCACTACTACAATGAAGATTTTGAGAAAACAATTGCCCCCGTATACTTTATGAAGCAGGATGAAGCCTGGAGCACCATGCATGAAGCGGAGCAAATTCTCATGAGCGACATGCCGATTATTCCCCTGTATTTTACAGCCCGAAGCTCCTTTGTAAAACCTCATATAACCGGAATTATTTACACGGCTTTATCCTATCCTCTGTTCTTCAATACCTCATTAGGTCAATAAACAAATATCGAACAAATTCAACCCTATTTAACCAAAACACTCTAAGCGATAAGGTTGCAAAAGATACACTGCAACCTTTTTCTATTGATGATAAAAAAGCGAATGGATTATATTCAGTTGTCTTTTGATTTTAGATATAGAAAAATGCTTTAGCTTTTTTCTTTGTTTCCTACAAGAGTATTGCTCCCTCAATAAAACTTTCTAACATCGCTCCTCGTTCTATCAATCCGTGGTTTCGCTTTTTCTTCTCTTTAAGACTTTCCCTTTTTTTAATTGCTTTTATCTATTTTGAAGTTGAACTAATTTCTTTTCATATTTTCCTTTTTCTTCTTGCTTAATTGCAATATTTGCTTTTATCTTTTCTAATTCTGTTTTTTTATCCGTAAAATTTATTTCCTTTCGATTTTCAAGTAAAGAAAAAGAAATAACATTTATGCTATCTCTCACTGCACTCAAAAATTATTTTTATATGTTTTGTAAATTAAATATCCATTTAACCCACGAATAAACCGAACTTGAACGCCTAACAATTTGACCGGCATTACACACATTGTTTTCTCTCATAATATTTTGAATTTCCTCTTTGGTAGGTAACTCTCCGTTATTATAAACATTTATGAATAGCCTATGAAATATTTCATGTTCTAAAATCAAACTTACCAATTTCAATTGACGTTCTTTGTATCTAAGTTTTACCGTATCTTTTCCCAATTTAGATAATGAGACTTTTTTTACCGTTTTTTCTTCATCTTTAACATCTTTCTTCTCAAATAAACCAAGATATTTACCGGCATTGTAATAGTAATCTGACTGTCTTAGATCAAATTGCATAATTTCAGCTATTTCTTCCGTAGTTTTATCCTCTTCAAATAATATTTCCATAAGTGATATAATTCTTTCAAAAGAATTAGCCTGTATAAAAGGAACATCTGTGTTATTTTGGTTATCATTGTAAACTACTTTTACATCTGAATACACATCATAAAGTTCATTTAAAGCAATATCTGTATTTTGTAAAGAATAATTTTTTGATTTGATCAATCGTATTGATGAATAATTATCTTTGTTTTCAAACTTATATTCAAATAATCTATATATTTGATTTGAATAAATAGAAAAAACAAGTCTAATCGGCTTCTCAACTTTACTTGCCCATAATCTATACGGATAATAAAGTTGCCTTATATGAAAATCTGGATAAACAACATTTTTTGCTTCTAAAATAACAACTGAATTATTATTTTCCATCCCTCCGTCTATCTCACATTGTGCATTTTTAACATCAACTTGAAATGCAGTTCCTCTATGTCTATCTACATTAAAACTAAAAATGCCTGTACCCATTCTTCCATTAAATGTAGCAACATTATCATCTTCATCTAAAAAATCATCTAATATTTTTGAAAGCATTAGAACATTAATTGCATTTGCTTCTGATGATATATTTCCAATATCAATCGTTTCATATTCAGGAATTTCTACTTTTTGCATTTCCGTTATATGTTCCCCTAATTCGGGAATTGGTTCATATAATTTAAAATCACTTAAAACATATCCATTTCTACTAATTGGCAAAATATTAATATTGTGCTTTTTGAAGATACTCGGTAAATTTTCAGAACTATCCCATTTTGCCATTAATCGGGGTTCTTTAAATTCTTTTATTTGATTGGCCGTAATATAAAAAACTCCTTCACTCTGAATTTTATGGAGAATATCATATTTATCAAAAAGTTTAATCCAAGCTTCATTAACATTCATTTTAATCATAATTCCTTACTAATACTTCATTTATTTCTCCACGTTTATTGCCATTGCTATTTATTGAGCGCTTGGCTTTTACAGTAATGATTTCATAATCCTTGTATAATTCTCTAATGAAAGGGTGATCTGAATTTGATAATAAAAATTTTACTCCTTTAGAGTTTAATTTATCGCACTCTTCTTTAAGTTCAATTTGTTGTTTCATATCAAATCCATTTTCTGTATAACCTGTAAAAGAAGATGAGGATGAAATCGGCATGTATGGTGGATCAAAATATACGAATGCACCTTTCCTTAAATTTTTTAAGGCGTTTTTATAATCTCTATTTATTATCTTTATATTGTTTTCATTAAAATACTTTGACATCGCTAACACAACAGGCATATTAACTATATTAGGATTTTTGTATTTACCATAAGGAGAATTAAATTGTCCTGCTTGATTTACTCTAAATAGTCCATTATAACACGTTTTATTCAAATAAATAATCCTTGCAGCTTTCTCTATATCATTTATTTCCTCATAATTTTCATTTCTGTCTAACGCCCTTATTTCATAGAAATATTCCTCTGAATTAAGTCGTTCATGTTTTTCTAAAGCTAAAATCAAGTCGTTAGGTTTCTCTTTAATGACTTTATAAATATTTATAAGCTCACTATTAAAATCATTTACAATTGCCTTTTTAGGCTGAATATCAAACAAAACCGCTCCCCCGCCCACAAACGGCTCGACATAAGTAGAAAAGGTCTTTGGAATAAGCGGAACTATATCACTTAATAATTGTCTTTTGCCACCAACCCACTTTACCACAGGAGAAAGAACAATATTCTTTTTTCTTGAGTTTTTAGTCATAGCCCTATCCTCCTTATCTTTCATCACTTTCACAAAACTGAAACACATCATTTGGAGTACATTCTAAAGCTTCACATATACGGCTAATATTTGCCATTGAAACATACTTATTGTTGCCCATATTAGCAACACAATTTTCTGAAATGTTTGCAATCTCAATCAAGTCTTTTTTCTTCATTTTTTTATCTTCTAAAATCTTCCAAAGTGGTTGATAAGATACATTCATTTTATAACCTCCAAAATATAATCTATTATAACAAAAAACTTGCAAAATCGCAAGTTTTTAGATAATCCCTTTATATACCCTTACCGGTATCCCTGCTTTTTAAGTATTTTTACTTTCCTCTGTTTTTCTACTCTCTTGGCTTTTGATATCTTTTCTTATATTCTTTTTGCTTACCACTTTCTTTACGCTTCAGATAGTTCCTTTGTAATCTATCTTTTCTCTCCTTGATTTTTCGTTCTTCTTTCTTACATTTTAGCCTTTCTTCTTTCGACAGTTCTTCTTTCGACGGTTTATAGTTTCCGATAAAGTTGAAAGAATTTTCGATTTTCTGATTGACAGTTTGACTGCCTTTCCGATTTCGTTCGTGAATTGAGATTTTCTCTACAAATTCATTGATAGTGATCGGTGTCAGTTCGCCTTGCAATTCATCCTCACAACTTAATCTATCATACAAGGCGGTTATTTTTCATAACCTTTCACGATAATCTCCTCTCGATCAATTTCTCCAATAAAAAAGAATTAAGCAAAACATTTTTCCCTAAAACAGCGATGAAATGTTCTTCTTAATTCTATTACGCCCTATACTAAATCATCTTTTTCAATCACTATTGATGGATAATGAACTAATGTGTCAAGATCAGTATTGAATGGAACACTGTAAATCATAAAATACTTATTAGGACACGATGTTGATAATTGTGTAAATTTTTTCTCTGCTAAATCTCTATCTTCAGTCGCATATACAACTGAAACTATGCCTATTTTACCCCCTTCTTTTTCTTCAACATATCCTGATAGAATAAGTTTTAAATCATCTTTACCGTTTAATCCCATTTGAACCAATTCATTACAATTCATTTACATTCCTTCCCCATAAATCCCATTTTTAAGTAAGTCTTTCTTATCATTTTTTGTCAATTCGGATATTTCTCTTGAATTTTCTTTCTAAAAGTGTATGCATTATTTTATCCAGCACTTTTTGTTTTATTCAGCCTATTTATTTGTCAAATATATTCAGTCTGATTTTTTATTTCACTCGATTTCAGCATTCTTCAATATACTATTTCATTCTTCCAAAAGTGTAAATCCTTGTCCTTTTAAGTCCTCAAGGTTTTTCATATGGTCTTCTTTATTTACATATCCTACACCGGGCAAATACAATTTCACATCCAAACCCTTTTTTGCCAAACCCAATAAGGTTTCCCTGACACAATATTCACTGGCTAATCCTGCCACATAAACTTCCCCTTGAAGGCTTTCCTCCAAGGTTGTTCCCAATTCGTTAACTCCTTTACAGCCGGAATATTCCTCCACGTCATCGTTCTTGCCCTTTTTGAACAGATTTGCTTTATTAGGGCGAGAGGCTTCTCTTGATAAATCGTAAAAACGCTGATACAAACATGCCCCTTCCGTACCTTCTACACAGTGAACAGGCCATATCCCGCCATTGACTTGAAAGCTTTGATTGGTCGGCTTATGCCAATCAGCCGTATATACAACTTGAATTTCCGGATGACTTTCTATAAAATTCACCAATCGCTTCATCGCTTCAAGTGCTTCATGACAAGCTAAACTGCCGGAAATAAAATCATTTTGCCCATCCACAATAACTAAAGTTTTCATTTCATTCTCCTACGCAATTAAAATTCTTATCGAAATAATATCTGCCATACGAATAAGGACAACATCCTTTTTATCCAAAACCTTCAACCATTCAACATCGGAAGACAAAATCGTTACATCTTCATAGATTTCGCGATGACTTCTCATCATAATTTCACAATGTTTTCCATAATATTCTTCTAAAAAATGATTCATCCTATCCTCCCCCAACTAAAGTTTATGTCGAATACTATTTATAGGGCAAACAGCGGGAATAACTCCCAACAATGCTAAAAAAGAGTAGGCAACAATTGCGGTCAGAAAAATTAAGAATAAAATTTTACCCCCAAAATTTTTCTCTCCACTTTTTACATAATCTATAAAAGACCAAATGGAAAATCCCAAAGCGGCAATTCCAAACAGCCCTCTCCACAAATGAGGATTTTTAAATGATCCGGCACTGGCTGCTATCATAGCCCCCAGCAAAAACAAAATTACATTTTCTCTCGTTCGTTTTGTCATCTTTACGCTCCCATGCCGTCATGATGTCTGTTCTTTCGAATCCTCAATGCCCATTCCATCAATCTGTACCAAAAAGGCTTCAACACATAATCAAATTCCCCGATACGACCGATTGCCTCTGTACCCCAACGTTTTTTAAACTCCCAAAGTCCCGGGGCCTCATCACTTAACTCTCCTTCTCTTCCTGAAATCCCTCCGAAATCATAGGAAGTAGCCCCTTGCTCTTTCGCGTAACGCATCATTTCCCACTGCATAAAATAATTTGGTAAAAGATCTCGATATTGATTGGAAGATGCGCCATATAAATAATAGGCTTTGGCTCCGCACAAAGTGAAAATTGCCCCGGATAAATATTTCCCCTCCGGATATTCTTCCATCAACTTCCTCATCTGTGCAATCAGCGCCAATGTATTATCCTTTGCTCTTTGAATTTGAGTTTTCTGCTCTAAAGTATTTTCATCCTGCTCTTTTTTCTCCAAACGAGCCAATTCCTTGTTTCGTTTACTCAAATCCTCTTCCAGATTTTTTAACGCCACTTCCGGAAGCAATTTTACCAAGAATAAATTCACATCCTTAGACGGACTTAAAACTTGATACATCCTTTGGAAATAATCCAAACCACGAATAGAAAAATCATCCCTGTCTCCGGTAATTTTCATAATCTCGTAAAACTCTTTCATCTTTTCAAAAGGAGCATCCTCCAAAACCAAACCGTTTTTCAAACTTTTTCGCACATTGGTACGAGTTCTGCTCTGAAAAGTTTTAAACACCGTATCCAAGTCCGGAGAAAGATCCGTTACCGCATGATAGCGAGGCTGTGTATACGCATATAATCCCTTCTCCAAACCCTTATGGCGAAAACCCAATGAACTGATCGCCTCCAACAAACCTTCGGTGTGTTCATCTAAATCCGGATCTATACGCACCATAATAGCATTGTGCTCTTTAGCCGTTTCCACAGCAGCCTCAGTCAATGCCTTTGTGCTTTCCCTATCGGACCAATCCACCACAAATCCTCTATTGGCATAACAAAAAGTCAAATTCAGCTTGGGAATCTTCTTAAATAAAAGCAACGCTGCACCGGTAATGTGTTTTTCATCTTCCCCCACATTTACCTTCACCCATTTCCAACCGTTAATTTTTTTTAATTCTCCCCAATAGGTCAACTGGCCCAAATCTCCGTTTGAATGAGATTTAACAAAAGCATTATGCGCTTCATCTTGGACAGATATCTTTTGAATCATACTAACCCTCTTTTCCCGTCAACAATATAATCATCCAATGAAGTTTACCTTCATCCACATAGTCTTTATCAATGCCTTCATTATAACGGAAAGCCTTCTTGGAAGCAAGAATATGGAATCTCTCATTATTTCTTTCAATAAAAAAAAGAGCCTTTAGGCTCAAATTTTTTGAAAATAGTATCCTTCTCCCCATTTGGTTTGAATATATGTGGTTTTATTGTCCACGGCTTCAATTTTTTCCCGCATTCGTCGAATATGTACATCCAAGGTTCGAAGATCTCCCTGATACTCTTCTCCCCAAAGATCGACAGCTAAATCTTTTCTGGAAAAAATCAATTTTTCATGACTGGCTAAAATATAGAAAATATCGAACTCTTTTCCTGTAAACATTAAATCCTGATTGTTGAGCAATACTTTATGACTGATGGGGTTCACTAAAAAATCGCTTAAAGGAATTAATTCACTGCGTTCCTTTTGACTTTCCGATTTAACTCGTCTAAAGATTGCACGCATTCGAGCTTTGAGTTCCAAAATATTAAAGGGTCTGACTAAATAATCATCTACACCATATTCAAATGCCAGAACTTTTTGCAAATCTTCTCCTTGCTCGGAAACTACGATTAAGGGGATGTCCGATTCCTCTTTGATTTTTTTTACAAAATCAAGTCCTGTCCCATCGCTAAAAGCCATGTCTAATAGAACCATGTGAGGTTTATCTGCGTGAATTTTTTCTAAACCTTCTTTAATGTTTTTTGCGGTAAAAAGAAGATATCCATCCGCTTCAAAACTATAGCTTAACTCCTGTGCATAAGTCGAATCCGAATGAACAATTAAGAGTCGTTTTGCCATATTTCCTCCCTATTCCACTGTGATATATTCACAAATGTTTTCAAATGTTTTATCTCCGATGCCGGATACGTTTTTGATTTCTTCTATACTTTGAAAAGGATGATTTTCCCGATATTCTATAATCCGCTTTGCCATTACTTCTCCAATACCCGTCAACGTTCTCAATTCACTTTCCGTAGCTGTATTAATATTAATTTTCGGGTTTTCCACTAATGCAACAGTGGAGGTTTTCTCATCGTCCATTGCCGGAATTATAATTTTGTCCTCGTCTTTTAGTTTCATGCTCAAGTTGATTTTTTTCTCATCTGCCCGGTCGGTGAGTCCCCCGGCTTTTTCTACGGCTTGAAACAATCGATCCCCTGGTTTCATCGAAATAACTCCCGGTTTCATAACTTCACCTATCAGATATATCATAATCTCGTCTTTGTCTTCCTCTATAGAAATATTTCCATGTGAAGAAAAGGCCAAGGGATTCGGCTTCATATTTTTACGCCATAAACCGTACAAGGCCAAGAGAACAATACATCCGACAAAGATAATTTGCTTTCCTCTCTTGAAAAATCCCATGCATTTCCTCCTTCGAGTAAATATTCTTTCTTGTGATTAAGTATACCACAGCAACTTTATTTTTTCTATTTTATACCTGCCGACCATAAAACCTTTTGATAGCAGAAAACCCTATTTCAACAAGTTCTCAATCGTCCAATCATCCTTTCGATTGTCCATAATGGAACCGCCCTGAAATTGACCGAAATAAAGCACATTCCCTGAACTAAGAAATTTTTCAAATTCTTTGGGAATCTCATCGCCTTCTTTGATTTCGATGCGATAGATTTTTTCTTTTAATAATTTCGTTCGTTCTTTATAAAAATAAATTTCTCCAACTAAAATTTTATGTTTTTCCAAATAGCTTATACTTTCCGCTTGCGTAATTTTTTCCCCTTGTAAATAATGTTGAATTAATTGGTCGATATCTTCTCTAATTTCCCGCTTTTCTTTATTCTTTAAAGCAACGACAGCTCTGTTTGCATTTTGAATTGTATCAATTCTTACCTCTTCAAAACCCTGATTTCGCATTTGTTTTCCCATATTTCGGAATAAAATAGCCACCGCTCCGGCGACAATCAAAGCCAAAATTAACTTTTTCCCACGCAATCCATATTCTTCCATAAAGCCTCCTTCTAAAGTCCCAAATTCGAAGTCACTTGCATGGATAATTCACTGCATTCACCTTTTTTATAGTGAAAATATCCGGCAGAAGCAATCATTGCCGCATTATCCGTAGACAATATTTTTTCCGGATAATAAATTCGAACATCCTCTTTTGCTCCTCTCTCTTCCATCCGTTTACGCAAACCGTCGTTGGCTGACACGCCTCCGGAGATAACCAAAATTTTCTGTTTCCGTTCTTTTAATAATCGAAAAGATTTTTCCACTAAAACATCCAAAACCGCCTCTTGGAAAGAAGCCGCTACATCTTCCACGCAGATGTTCAAATTTTTTTGACGTAAGCCATTTAATGTATTCAAAACCGCCGTCTTTAATCCGCTAAAAGAAAAATCATAGCTATTTCCTTCCAACATTACTCTGGGAAAATCAAAGGCTTTCGGATTTCCTTTTTTCGCCAATGCATCGATTAAAGGACCTCCCGGATAACCCAATCCTAAACTGCGCGCTACTTTGTCAAAGGATTCTCCCGCCGCATCATCACGAGTTGTTCCAATGAGTTCGTATTCCGTATACTCTTTGACATGTATCAAATAGCTGTGTCCGCCACTGACTACCAAAGAGATGAAGGGCGGTTCCAAATCTTTGTGGCTGATATAGTTGGCACAGATATGTCCCTCCATGTGATTGACACCGATTAAGGGAATGTCTAAACCATAGGCTAAAGCTTTAGCTGCACTGACACCGACTAAAAGTGCTCCTACCAATCCCGGTCCTTTGGTTACAGCGATTAAGTCGATATCTTGAAATTTCAAATTCGCTTCCAATAAAGCCGCTTTAATAATATGATTCATATTTTCCAAATGTTTACGACTGGCCACTTCCGGCACAACACCGCCATATTTTTTATGAATATCAATCTGCGATGAAATCACATTTGCCAAAACTTCTCGCCCGTCTCTTAAAAGAGCCACTGAAGTTTCATCACAGGACGTTTCAATACCCATCACAATCATTTCTTTTCCTCCCGAAATACATTCCAATAAATCAATGCATCTTCTCTATTCTCGTAATATGCTTTCCTTCTGCCGCATTCCTTAAATCCATATTTTTCATATAATCTACGTGCTATGTTGTTACTTTCTCGAACTTCTAAGGTTATCGCATTCATCTTGGATTTTTTTGCCTGTTCCAACATGGCATACAATAAAAAATTTCCCCATCCTTCACCGCGATTTTGAGGTCGAACTGCAATATTCGTAATATGTGCTTCATCAAGAATCATCCACATTCCGCCATAGGCATAAACCTCATCTTGCTCTTCTAAGACTAAATAACAAGCCAAAGGATTTTTAATCTCTTCCTCCATAGCCTCTCTAGACCAGGGGGACGCAAAACTTTTTTCTTCAATCGCTAATATTTGATTCAAATCTTTATTTTCCATTGTGCGAATTTGCATATTTTCACCTAAATTTTCTATTACTTTTCTTGTTGTTTCACCATTTTCTTCAAATAATCTCTCTGAGCTTGGGATAAGCGCAAATAATCCGGCGATAAAGAAAAAGTATCATCATAATCTTGTAGTTCCATCCTTTGCAATGCCAAATACCCAAGAGAAGATAAAATACTTCCCTGAGGATGCGGTGCGGAGCGTCCCTTTAATTGAGGAAAAAGTTTTGTATCTTTTCCCACAAATAAGACATCTTCTAAAGTTTCTTCCAACAATATATCTAACTTTATAAAATCCGGTGTTCTTTTTTGAACCAATTTTCCGTTTTCCCAGCGATAAACGGCATAATACACATTCCCTCCCCGACCGTCCACAATGGGAATAATATCGCCGGTAAACATAAATTTTGCTCCTATAGCTTCCAAAGTGGAAATTCCAACGACCGGTTTTTCGTAAAGCTGTGCAAAAGTTTTCGCCGTAGTCATCCCAATTCTTAGCCCTGTAAACGATCCTGGGCCCTTGCATACAACAAAAGCGTCTATACTTTCAATTTTTCTATTTGTACGGAGAAATAAGTCTTGAATCAAAGGCAGTAAATGATCGCTTTGAGAATATTCTTCGTAAATTGAAATTTCGCCTACCAGTTCTTCATCTTCTACAATAGCTACACCGGTAGGACTGCTATGGGTATCAATGACTAAAACTTGCATCGTCTCAACTCCTCTCCAATCTTTTTCCCTTTCCCTGAATCTTCCAAAATAAACTTCCGGGAAGTGTCGCCTACTATTTCGATTCTTAAAATCATTCGATTATCCGGTAAAAATGCTTCCACACAACTCCCCCATTCAATCAAACTGATTCCATCCTCCGGATAAAAGTATCGCTCAAAGTCCAAATCCAACAAATCTTCCATATGATTGAATCGATAGAAATCCATATGATAAACGGGCATCTTTCCTTCATACAAATGAACTAAAGCAAAGCTCGGACTGGAAACACCTTCTTTTACACCTAAAAAAGTACAAAGTTCACTTGTAAATGTGGTCTTTCCTGCACCCAATTCACCCACCAGCTCCAATACGTCTCCCGGCAATAAAAAATTAGCTATTATTTTTGCAAATTTTTTTGTATCTTGTTGACTGTTACTGATTAATTCAAACATAAACATCACCTACTGGTATTATAGCATAAGCCTTTGAATTTCCTACAAAAAAATAACGGCAAACTTGCCGTTACTTCATGAAATAATCTACCATCTCCATTTTGGGATTAAAAGAAAGTGTAAATATCATTTCTTTGTTTTCAAATTTTACTTTGGCAATAACCAACGCATAATGGACTTCACTTCCTTTTCTCACCAAATCCATAGTTTGCATTTCCTTAATCTCTTCCAATTTCCCTAACTTACTTAAAACTTCATCAGAAACCTTCTTTAAAACTTCATCCGTAAGAGCGGCTCTTGTTTCTTCACTGCATATTCCTCTAATTTTTTCCCAATCTTCAACTGCGGTGGCTTCAATAACCTCTGTCGCTTTTGTTTTTACCTTATCTTCATCATAAGAAGCATCCAAAGGTTTGTTTTTAGAATTTCCCCCACAAGCAACCAATAAACTAATTGCCAACAATACTATCCACATTCTTTTCATTTTGTCCCCACCCTTTCCTTTGTTTCCATTCAAAAATAAATACAACAACACTGACCAAGGCAAAAAACGCCTCAATTGTCCAAACGGACAAGCCTGCTTGATTCATAGGACCAATCAATGCATCTGTAATCCCATGGAGAAATATGGCGGTACATAATCCTCTCCAAGCTTTTCCTTGAACACATCCTCGCCAAATACAAGCGGTAAGAGCCATATGAAAAAGAACTGCAATGACCCTTTCCAACACTCCGATTCCCGATAATATTCCTCCGCTATGTAATATATTCACAAAAAGCCATAGCGCTTCAAAGATTCCATGCCCGAATCCAAAAAATAAAGCTTCTTGATAATTTCCCCTTGGAAAAAGAAAATGAAAAAGAAAACGAAATCCTTCTTCAAACACTCCTGCGCTAAATCCTAAAAGAAGCCAAAGAAGTACGGAATTTTTTAAGCCTAAAAGTGTCAACTCATAGTTAAAATGAGTTAATAAAGGAATACGAAAAAGAATTTGCGATACCAAAAAGCAAAGGACTCCCGCTAAAAATAAAAGAATCATACGAAAATTTTTATTCATTTTTTCTCCCCTTATTTAAAAATCCAAGGTAATAATAGACAAATTAAGACAAATACCAATGTGAAAGCTAAAACTAATTTTCCTCCCAAAGAACCTATGTTCACCGTAAATCCGATACCTACTTTCTTGGGTACAAACACAGAAGCATCCTCCGGATTGTTATAAAAAATTCCCTCAATCCAACGATTATCATCATCTTTTTCCGATAAATTTATATCCTCTTCTTCTAAATTTTCTGTTGAAATTTTTTCACCGGTATTACCCACCCGAAAAGCAATAAAGAAAATTAAAAAGAGTGTCCCCAACACACCGATCATCGTTGTCGTAAAAATAATAAAGGAATTTTTAATCCATCCCATACTCATACCTATAATTTCCGCAAAGATGAAAGATGAAAAAATATTTTCAAAAATCATAAAAACTCCCCAATATTTTCGAGCAATTTGTAAACGTTTTAAAGATTTTTCTTCATTTTGACTGTTTAGACCTTGCTTACTTCGAAGAATGCCATAATGACCTATCCAAATAAAAAATGTAATCAATAGCCCTATAAACAAGAGAGCGAATACCGTGAAAATGGATTTTTCAGCATATCTATCCGCTTTACCATGAAAGTCCCAATGTACAGGTACTTGCTCCGGCATATCCGGATACTTTAACCACAGTGCTAATCCGCTAAAAACCAATATAGCCAACGGAATAAGATGCCAATATAAAATCTTTGAATTCAATTTATCTCTGGCATATTTTAAATCGACCGTTATCTTTTCTTCTTGTAAATGGAGATGACAATTTTCTTTAAGAATTCTTAATTCTCTATGATATTTCAAATAGATTCCATAAAGTACCAATAGATAAAGAAGTAAAAGTATGATATGAAGCAGTATTTTTTTCGGATAAAGAAAAGTTAATAAAATCATCCCTACTCCCAAAACAATCCCCCACAAAAGAGTTTGGGTTCGAAATCGATCCAGAATCTTTAAAAGTCTCTTTTCTCTAAGACTTTCTTTCGGGAATGTTACTCCAAGACGAACATTCTTCTTGCTCACAATGGGAAGAATAATCTGCGTTCCTAAAATTAAAGCAAGAGAAAGTGTCCACATTAAAGTAAAAACTATTTTTTCACTCATAATTTTTCTCCTTTTTGAACTTTTTTAAAAATTTCTTCCATTTCTTTTCTTACATCATCAAAACTTTCTCCCCGATTAATGCTATCCGCTAAAATAAAACTCAATATCTCTCTTCTAAAATTTTCTTCATCTTTGTCTCGCGGCAAAAATCGCTCTGCAATGACAGCTCCTCTTCGACGATCAATTTCAACATATCCCATCTTTCTTAACTTTTGATATGCTTTGTTGACTGTATGAAGATTAATCCCCATATCTTCTGCTAAAACTCGTAAAGATGGCAATGTTTCCCCATGCTTTAGTTTTCCACAGGCAATTTCCCGAAGAATTTCACGAACCATTTGTTCATAAATTGGAACTTCGCTGTTTAAATGAATAATCATAAGAGCCTCCTGTTCTATTTATAATAGAACAAATAGTATGATTTGTCAATAAAAAACACCGGTGATTTTTTCACCGATGTTCCTTTTGTTCAATCTATTTTCTATGCAAAATAGGTGAAAGGGGTTTATATAACAATAAAGTAACCAAAGATACGATAAATCCTTTAACCAAATTAAATGGTACAACCGCATAAATCATCATCGTATTATAATCTGTTACCAAATGGTTTACCTTGGTACCCAAAGCAATAATTTTATCCATAGGCCATCCGAATAATTTAGAGTACATAGGAAAAATAACAAAATAATTACTCAGCGTGGCTACAGTTGTCATGATTAATACTCCAAATACCAATCCTAAGATTGCACCTTTTTTTGTTTTGTTATGTTTATAAATTTGACTGGACACAATTACAAACATACTTCCTACGATAAAATTGGATAATTCTCCTACATAAGCAGTCGTTGAACCTTGAAGAACAATATTTAATATATTCTTTAAAAGAACTACAACAATTCCAGGAACAGTGCCCAAGGCAAAGCCTCCAATTAATGCAGGAAGATCTCCTAAATCAACTTTTAAAAAAGGTGGCGCAAAGGGAACGGATACATTAACAAACATTAATGCCACCGCAATAACGGACAACATAGACACCTTAACCATTGTTCTTGTAGACCATTTTTCTTTCTTCACTACATCGACCTTTTTTTCCATTTCCATAAAAAATCCCTCCTTTTTATTTCTCAGGGGAATAAAAAAACCCGGAAACACATTCCGGGGTAGGGACAAGATTATAGGATAATTCCAGCATCTTCTCTCATCCAGACTGTACTGTCGGTTTTGGAATTGCACCAAATCAGCTTGCGCTCGCGGACTGTCACCGCCGGTAGGGAATTTCACCCACCCCTGAAGATATTTATAGTATATCTTAAATGTGAAAAATATTCAAGTATAATTCCATAGAAAAAGAACCCTTGATGGAAGGGCTCTTTTTATTGTTTTAATCTCTTATGCTTTCGCTTTTTTAATCTCTTCCATCAACATAGGAAGAATACTCATTCCATCGCCTACAATACCTATATCGGCAACATCAAAGATTGGAGCATCTTCATCTTTATTGATAGCTACAATATAATCGGATCCAAGGATTCCGGATACGTGCTGTACTGCACCGGATACGCCACAGCCGATATATAATTTTGGAGAAACAATTTTACCGGATTGCCCCACTTGTTGAGTTCTGGCTACCAAGCCACTTTCTGTGACCGGTCTTGTTGCTCCAATTACACCACCAAGAAGTTCGGCTAAATCCTTAACCAGTTTCATTCCTTCTTCCGTTGCCATGCCGCGTCCGCAAGCCACAATAATTTCAGCTTCCTCTAAATTTACGCTTTCAGCAATTTCTGTAACACTTTCTTTAATGATTGTACGCAAATCTTTTGCTGCATCTGCAAAATTTTCTTTTACAATTTCAGCTGTTTCAACAGGGGCTAATAATTTTTTGCAAGCGCCGCTATTAAATACCACAAATTTTGTTTTTTCAGAATTTACAACGATATCTCTAAGAACCGCCCCACCGTATAAAGTGATTGTAAATTCTAATCCGTCTTGTAGTCGTATCTCGGAAACATTTGTAATCGCTGCCGTATCAAGCTTAGAAGAAGCATAAGCCATAATTTCTTTTCCCTCTGGAGTAGCTCCTGACAAGATTGCCATGGGCGCATATTTTTCAGTCAATTGCACTAAAATTTCTCCATAAGATTGAATATTATAAGTTTCCTGTTCAATTTCAATGATTTTTGCAGCACCGTAATCCCTGCAAGTTTTTTCAGTTGTTTCATCAAATTTTCCAATCAGAAGTACTACAACTTCCAATCCGTTTTCTTTTCCTAATTCAACGGCTTTGGATAAAACTTCAAGAGAAGCATTTATAGGAGTTAGCTCATTACATTGTACATATGTCATAAGAATATTTGAATTTGCCATATCTTTTCCCTCCTATAATACTTTTGCATCGCTCATTTGAGCTACTGCTTCAGCGACTGCTTCATCAAGAGGTTTTCCCGTAATTTTTATACCTGCTTGTCTCTTTGGACGAGCATGAGTTGCTTTTACGGTTAATGCTCCTGTTGCCAATTCGATGTCATTGAACACATCAATTTCTTTCTTTCTTGCAGCCATCTTACTTTTAATCGTTGCGTATCTTGGATCATATAACGGTTTGCTTACAGTTACTACACAAGGCGTTGCCGCTTCAATCATATCATAACCCATTTCAGTTTCATGTTTGCCAAGTACTTTTTCATCAACAACATCAATATCCACCAAATCCGTAATGACGCCTAAATCCATTATGCCGGCTAACATAATACCGACTTGACCTGCCGCGTAATCGGTGGTTTCTTTCCCACAAAAAATGATATCAAATTTTGTGGAATTTTTTTCTTCAATCGCTTTAATTCCCTGTGCCAAAGCCTTAGCAATTCCAAGAGAATCAGAATCTTGATAATTCTTATTCTCAATTAAAGTAGCCTTATCTCCACCGACTGCCAATCCGTTCTTTAAGGCATTTTTCGCTAAGTCGCTTCCGATAGAAACCAAGGTAATCTCTCCGCCAATTTTTTCTTTTAATCGAGTAGCCATTTCCAATGCATAAGTATCAAATGCATTTTCTACCGGATCTACTTTATCCGGAGTAAATTTGCCTGTCGCTTCGTCGTAGCCGATTTCTACGGAATCATCCAGCACTTGTTTCATACAAACTAATATATTCATTAAACTCTCCTTATTCTCCTAATATAATTTAGTTATTTTACGATATTGTTACCAACTACAATTCGAAGAATTTCATTTGTTCCTTCAAAGATTTGGAAAATCTTTGCATCTCTCAATAATTTTTCAACCGGATATTCTCTGGAATAGCCATATCCGCCAAATACTTGAATCGCTTCACTTGCCACTTGCATAGCAATGTCAGATGCATAGCATTTAGCGATTGCAGATTCCATACTATATGGCAATCCTAAATCCATTTTTGTCAATGCATGAGCAACCATTTGACGGGCGGTTTCAATTTTAATTTCCATATCAGCAATCTTAAAATGCATTGCTTGATTTTTAATAATCGGTTTCCCGAATTGAATACGTTCTTTCGCATACGCAACAGCTTCTTCCATAGCTCTTTGCGCAATACCTGTAGCAAGACATCCCATCCAAGTTCTGGCCTGATCAAGAGTTTGCATTGCAATCTTAAATCCATCGCCTTCTTTCCCGATTAGGTTTTCTGCCGGGATTCTGCAATCATCAAATACTACGTCGCAAGTGTTGGAACAACGAATACCCATTTTATCTTCATGATTTCCTGTACTTAAACCGGGGGTTCCGCTTTCTACCAAAAACATGGACATTCCTTTCATTCCCAATTCTTTATTGGTCAAAGCAGCTACCAAGTATACATCCGCAACAGCTCCGTTAGTAATAAAGCATTTTCTTCCGTTAAGGATATAGGAATCACCATCTTTTACCGCCGTTGTTTTTCCCGCACCGGGATCGGAACCTGCACCAGGTTCTGTTAAGCAAAACGCTGCAAAAGAGCCCTCTAGAATTTTTTCACAAACTCTTCTCTTTTGCTCGTCATTGCCGGCGATTAAAACTGGCTTCATTCCAAGTCCGCTTGCCGAAACTGTGGTCGCAAAGCCTGCATCGGCTTTAGCCATTTCTTCCATTAGTGCAGCAATATCTACTCGGGATAAACCAACTCCACCGTATTCTTCCGGAACTTCCAATGCGGTATATCCTTGTTCAATAGCCTTATCATACATTTCTTTGGGCCATTCTCCGGTTTTATCAAACTCTTTGGCTTGTTCTCTTACTTCATTGTCACAAAACTTCTTAACATCACTTAGTAGATCTCTTGCTTCTTCAGAAATAATATATGGCATAATTTGTCTCCTATCTTATAATTTTTTGTTAATCAACTTTATAACATACTTTACCCGGATTCAAAATCATCTTCGGATCAAAGGTTTCTTTAACACCCTTCATCAATCTCATAACCACATCTCCAGAAAAGCTTGCTAAATAATCTCTTTTTCCATATCCGATACCATGTTCTCCGGATAATAATCCTCCAAATTCAGCCGCTTTTTGATAGATATCATCAAAGAATCCTTTTACTTGCTTATTAAACTCTTCCAACTCCATATCATTGGAGCAAGTATAAATGTGTAAGTTTCCATCCCCTGCATGACCGAAACTCTTTACCGTAAAATCATAATTTTCACGAACTTTATAAACGTATTTCAAATATTCGGCAATTTTATTGACCGGAACAACAACATCACATTCATCTAACAACTCTGTTTCCGCTTCAATTGCTTCAAGGAAAGAACTTCTTGCCGCCCAAGCATCTTTCTTTTTGGTTGGTGTATCTGCAACAAGTACATCCACAGCTCCCGCTTCCAATGCAATTTCCGCTGCTTGTTCCGTGATCTCTTCTAAGCGTTCCATACTTTCTCCGTCAAAAGTAAGAAGTAAATAAGCTCCAATATCCACACCTTCAACTTCTTTTGGATAAACCGCTCTTCCGATATAACGTTCAGAAGCTAATACAATTTCTTTTTCCATAAACTCTACTGCTTGAGGAGCTAACTTATGCAAGAAAATCTTCGGAACTGTAGAAATACAATCTTCCAAATTTTCAAAGGGGATAATCAAACTGATGGTCTCCTTTGGGGCAGGAATTAATTTTAATGTCAATTCAGTAATGATTCCCAATGTTCCTTCAGAACCTATCATTAAATTAATTAAACTGTAACCGGTACTTGTTTTTGAAACGGTTGCCCCCAATTTAATAATTTCCCCAGTTGGAAGCACTACAGTCATCGCACGTACATAATCTCTAGTTGTTCCGTATTTTACCGCTCTCATACCGCCTGCATTTGTAGCGACATTTCCTCCAAGTGTAGCAAATTTTTCACCCGGATCCGGAGGATATAATAATCCTTGTTTTAGTGCATCTTCAGCAAGATCATTTAACAAAACGCCCGGCTCAACTCGAACCACAAAATTTTCCAAATCGTACTCAAGAATTTTATTCATCTTAGTCATGTCAATCATGACACCGCCATGAATAGCTACAGCCGCTCCAACTAAACCTGTTCCGGCGCCTCTTGGGATAACAACGATATTATTTTCATAACACAGTTTTACGATTGCCGCAATATCTTCCGTTGTTGTAGCTTCAATAAGAACATCCGGATAACCCTTACCGTAAATCGGCATTTCATCATGAGAATAATCTTCGTTGATATCCTCTGCGGTATGCACTTTCCCAGGTACAATTTTTTTAAACTGTTCAATTAATTCCGGAGAAACCCTATTGTAGTGAACTGCCTCCATAAAACCACCTCCTAATTTTTTCGTTCAAACCAACAAATATTTGCCACTTTTTGATCATTTCAAAATCACACAAAGACCTAAAATAATATTTTATTGTATTTTAGTTTTTTTGTATAATTTCTCAACAAACAAAAGTTTAAGCCACTCTTCATCTTAAAATATACTTTACTTACCTTTTAAAAATACCTGAATAAAACAACATAAAGCATAAAAAATAAGCAATAGTTTTAAATAATGTGTAAAGGTTTATCCGCTGGATAAAACTTAATTTTTAATTTTACCATCCCTTCGAGTCGTCCATGCCTTACCTCGGTGTATATGAAATAATTGTATCATCACCACGCCAGAGAATAATGCAATCGCTCCCCCAGATACCATCTTGCAAATATCCGACACTTTCTTTTTACCTGTTCTCCTTTTACATCAGCCCATATTACTACTAAAATAAATGGAATCACTCAAAAAACCGGTTTAATCGACTTTTCTTTTTCAAAAAGATACATATCCTGGCTGCTGTGATAAAAATAATAATCGAACATACAATAACATGAAAAATAACAACTGCCTTTTAGATAAAGCCATTCTAAACCCTTCCGCATTATTTGCAGCAACTTGTTGAGCTACCTCTACCGTCGCTGCCGCTGTATTAGTCGGAATTCCAACTATACCGTAAGATACAGATACGCTCTTAAGAATCAAAGCGAACCTGATCACTGCCAAGGGCAGAAACCCTGAACCGATTAACAACGCAGCCGCCCCCGCCATGCCTTCAATAAATGCGCCAAATACGAAACCAACAATACAATTGGCAACGCTTTCTTTTCGTTGACCAAGTTTAACCCTGCCATGACAATACCTGTGAAAATCAGTGGCATAAAAGCTATTAAAGCCTATACAAAAGAACCTCCTCTTTTGCCTTACTGATAACCTTTATTATTTATTTTTTCTTGTTATTTTATCTGCCTCCTTTTCATTAATGATAGTACATTTACCCATTCCCGTCAATAGTTTTACGTGTTAAATCAGAACATCATCAGGCACAATCTTTGACGGTTGAGTCTATTTATTAAAATTTTAAAAATTTTTAATAACCAATCATCTCCTTAAATCTTTTTCACTATATATATAGCTTTATATATAAAATAGTATTTATTTTTATGGTTTCATCTTTGATAAGAGCAAAACAATTCATCTTTTAATTTCTCTTTTGATTGTATATGCGTTAACTATAAATATATTTTTTATACGTAAATTAATATATTTATATATCCTTATCATTCTTTTTTATGTAATTTTACTATGGTCATTAAATCTTCTTGATTCTTATCTTTTTATATGTAAATAATTTTTATATTTAATTATATATAGTATTCTTCTTTTTTTACTTCTGTTGAAAAGGATTTCCTTTTTTTCTTTTGTAGAATTGATTTTTAAATATATTCCAAATAAAATTTTTCTATTCTCTTGTCTTTTTTTATATTATACATTATAATAGGTGAGTACTTCGGGGTGTGGCGCAGTCCGGTAGCGCACATGGTTTGGGACCATGGGGTCGAAGGTTCGAATCCTTTCACCCCGACCAAAAAAAAGCGAAGAAGCTTTCTATCATAGAACTTCTTCGCTTTTTTATTAAACCCCATAAATTTTTATCGTTTATTACTTCTTCTCCAAATTCCTATTTTCTCAGCTTCTTCAATTAATTCATCATGAAAAATCGGATTAGCAATGCTGATTAATTTTTCTGCCCTCTCCCAAGTGCTCGTTCCCTTTAAATTTACTTTCCCATATTCAGTGACTACATAATGAGTATTTGTTCTGGTATCCGTTACTACAGAACCGGTAGTTAAAGTCGGTCTAATTCTGGAAATTTTTGTTCCATCTTTCTTTTCCAAGGTGGAAGCCAAACAAATAAAACTTTTTCCTCCTTTTGATAAATAAGCGCCTAAAACGAAATCCAATTGTCCCCCGGCACCGCTAATATGACGAGTTCCAGATGTTTCAGAGCTGACTTGTCCGAATAAATCAATATCTACCGCATTATTAATGGACATAAAATTATCAATGGAAGAAATAACACGTATATCATTGGTATAATCTACAGGTGCACTCATAATTTGAGGATTATCATCCATGAAATCATACAATTTTTGAGAACCGGCAGCAAATGCAAAAGTTTGACGGAATCGATCAATATTTTTCTTTGCGCCTGTAATTTTTCCTGCCAAAGACATATCGACAAAACCATCCACATACATCTCCGTATGAACCCCTAAATCCTTTAAATCAGATTGTGCTAAAATAGAACCTACTGCATTAGGCATACCGCCAATTCCCAGTTGTAAGCATGCACCATTTGGAATTTCTTCAACAATTAACTTGGCAACTTTCTCATCCAATTCACTAAATTTTCCTTCCGGAAGTGTAGCCATCGGTTTGTTTGACCCTTCAATAATATAGTCCACTTGTGAAATATGCACTTCGGATTCAAATCCCCCAAGACAACGAGGCATATTTTTATTGACTTCAACAATCACCATATCCGTTTTTTCCAACATAGCAGTCATATGGGACGCACTGGGTCCAAAACTAAAATATCCATGCTTATCCATTGGAGAAACTTGCATGCAAGCAATATGAATCCGCTCAACATTTTCGCGATACCATCTGGGTAGTTCACTATATCTTAAAGGACCATAAAAAGCGACCCCTTCATTGATATATTTACGAATCGGTCCACCTACATGCCATGAATTCCATGTAAAATGTTCTCCTTTCGGATCTTTTTTTAGAATCTCTGGAATCCACATTTCCACACCGCCGCGAACTTTGACATCATATAACTCTTCCATACGCTCTGCTAAAGCTTGGTCAAAATCTTGTGAATGCGCAACACCCCATCCGTAATCCAACCAATCCCCAGACTCTACAAAAGATGCCGCTTTTTTCGGAGAAATTAATTTTTCTTGATATTGTTTTTGATAATTCATAAAAACCTCCTTTTATTAAACCCCATTATAAATATACACTGTTTATGATAATATAAACATTCTTTATTTTTTTATAGTAGCAGCACGGCAAAGGGCATTAAAATAACTGTTATAATTCCAGCCAAACCAATACATAAACCTGCCATCGCTCCTTCCGTTTCTCCTATATCCATGGCTCTTGTTGCGCCTACCACATGATATGTTGCCCCTAACGCCACCCCCACAGCAACAGGATTGGTAATATGTAATTTTTCCAGTACAACGGGTCCTGTTACTGCTCCGATTAAACCGGTACACAATATAGATATAACGGTCATGACCACGAGGCCTCCATATTCACCGGATAATTCAATACCGATAGGTGCTGTAACCGATTTAGCCAACATTGAAAGGATAATTGTATAATCCAAACAAAAAATTTTTCCAAAAACAATCACTGAAATTAAAGAAACAACACTTCCCGCCAATACACCTCCCAACACTGCAATCCAGTTTTGTTTCAATACATCCCAACGACGATAAAGAGGGATAATTAGAGCAACCGTAGCCGGACCAAGCATAAACTGTATAATCTTACCCCCTTGAGAAAAATCTTCATAGGGAATTTTTGTAATTAATAAGAAAGAAATAATAATGATATTTGCAATAACTAAAGCACTGGAAAAAGGATGTTTCACTCTACGGTGTATAGCCAATCCGATTTCATATGCCAAAAAAATTATAATAATGCCGAATGCGGGATTATCTGAAATCATACTTTTTTTATCCTCCCTTGAATAAACTGTACAACGCTTCCTGCAACAACCACTGTAATTATATTGGTAATCAATAAAACCAATATTATTCTCCAAAAATCATTGAATATCAAATGAATATCTTTAACTAAACTTGCTACAATAGGGATAATAAATAACTCCATATGCTTTAACAATTGAACTGATGTATCCTCTACTTTGTTTAAAGGCAATACTTTTGTTTTTAATAGAATAAACATCACCATCATACCGTAGACATTTGCAGGAACTGGAAATGGTAAAATATGATGGATAATGTAACCTATCCATAAAGCAAACATAATCCATCCCAACTCTCGCGTTATTTTCATAATCATCTCCTCTTTTCTGTGATTTGCACAAAGTATTTCCAAAGTTCATCCTCTTGTTTAAGGATAACAGCAAATTCAACTTCATTCAATAGTTTAACTCAACTTCACTTGAAATCTTCCAATAAAAAAACCTCTTAAAATTTCCATCTTTGATAAAAATTTCAAAAGGTTTTTTCTTTATTTTATTTTTCTACCATATTTAAAGAAATGCGATTTCTCTTCAGATCTACTTCAATCACTGTAACTTCTACAATATCTCCAACTTTTACAGCCTCTTTCGGATGTTTGATGAACTTACGACTGATTTTAGAAATATGGACTAAGCCGTCCTGTTTCACTCCGATATCAACAAAACAACCAAAATCCACCACATTGCGTACGGTTCCTCGAAGTTTCATTCCCACGCTTAAGTCTTCCATGGATAATACATCCTTTCGAAGAACGGGTTCGCCTACCGCTTCTCGAATATCTCTGCCTTTCTTCGCTAATTCTTCTTTAATGGCCCGTAAAGTAATCTCTCCTACAGATAGCTGTTCCGCCAATTTTTTTATCGGTTGATCTTTCTCTTCCATTAACACTCTTGCAATAGAATAGGATTCCGGGTGTACTGCCGTATTGTCTAAAGGTTCCGGGCCTACAATACGCAAAAAGCCTGCACATTGTTCAAAAGTTTTTGCTCCGATTCCCTTGATCTTTTTTAATTCTTCACGGCTCTTGATCTCTCCGTTTTCTCTTTGATACTTTAAAATATTTTCAGCAATTCGACCGTTGATGCCGGACACATAAGTCAGAAGTGAAACGCTTGCTGTAGCTACATCGACTCCTACTGTATTAACACAGTCCTCCACTACGCCACTTAATGCCTCCTCCAATCGCTTTTGATTTAAGTCGTGCTGATATTGTCCCACTCCGATATGCCACGGTTCAATTTTTACAAGTTCTGCCAATGGATCTTGAATGCGACGGGCAATCGATATCGCTCCTCGAATACTTACATCCAAATCCGGAAATTCTTCATTTCCTAATTTAGATGCGGAATAAATGGATGCTCCCGCTTCGTTTACTACAGCATATTGTAAGTCTTTTGACTCTTTCACCAAATCTGCTACCAATTGTTCCGTTTCTCTAGATGCTGTTCCGTTCCCAATGGCAAATAAATTCACCTTATATTTTTTTACCAAATCTGTTAAAATCGCTTTCGATTCACTAATTCTTTCTTGAGGTTTCGTCGGATAAATCATTGTGTAATCCAATAGATTGGAATTTTCGTCAACTACGGCAACTTTACATCCTGTACGATACCCCGGGTCAATACCCAAAACCACTTTTCCACGCAATGGTGACTGCATCAGATAATTTCTCAAATTTAATCCGAAAACATCAATCGCATCCGCTTGTGCTCGAAGGGTCAACTCATTTCTCAATTCCGTTTCCATACGAGCTTTCATTAATCTTTGCAATGAATCCATCACAATTTCTTCATACAAAAACGTACAACCCTTCGGATGATTGACTTCCATTCTTCGAGTAATTCGCTTAATGCATTCTTCATCTCTAAACTTTAAGGAAACTCGAAGCACATCCTCTTTTTCCCCACGATTCATAGCCAAAATTCGATGATTTACAATATCTTTATAAGCTTCTTCATAATCTTCATACATGGCATAAACACCAAGTTCTTCTTTTCCTGATGCTTTAACGGAAATAAAGCCGTTCTTCTTTCCGTCATTTCGAAGAATTTCGCGGTACTCGGCTGTATCTGCAATGTCTTCCGCCAAAATATCCTTTGCGCCGTTTAAAGCTTCCTCTACATCGGACACTTCCTCTGTAATAAAAGATTCCGCTCTGTTCTCCAACTCCTCTGTAGACAAAAATTCTTCCAAAATAATTTTACTTAACGGCTCCAATCCTTTTTCTCTGGCAATAACTGCACGGGTTCTTTTTTTCGGTCGATAGGGCGCATAAAGATCCTCTAAAGTTTGCATCGTCATGGCTTCATCCACTGCTTTCGCCAATTCAGGTGTCCACTTCTCCTGTTCTCGAATTTTTTTCTCTATATCCGATTTTTTCTCTGCCAAATTTTGCAGATACTTTAAACGCTCATCCAAATCACGTAACAATACATCTTTTAATTCCCCCGTCTTTTCTTTTCGATAACGAGCAATAAAGGGTATCGTATTGCCTTCCTCTAAAAGTTCCATAGTGTTTTTTACTTGCCACGGAGCAATTGAAAATTCCGTCGCTAAAATTTGCACAATATCCATATTTTTCTCCTTTATGAAAAAATGACTCGTCTATAGACTAATCATTTTTTTCCGAGGCTTTCAATTTTAGGTATTCATTGATAAAAAACTCTAAATCTCCATCCATAACCTTTGTTACATTTCCAACTTCCGCATTGGTACGATGATCTTTCACCAAAGTATAAGGATGGAAAACATAAGAGCGAATTTGAGAGCCCCATGCAATCTGAGAATATTTTCCTTGAATATCCTCAATTCTCTCTTTTTTTTCTTCTTCCTGAATCTGCACCAATTTACCGTAAAGCATTTTCATAGCACGGTCTTTATTCATATGTTGACTTCGTTCATTTTGACACTGAACTACAACGCCTGTGGGCAAGTGGATAATTCGAACTGCCGAATCCGTCTTGTTGACATGCTGTCCCCCTTTCCCGCTGGAACGATACGTATCGATCCTTAAATCCTCCGGATTAATAATAATAGATATATCATCATCCAATTCCGGTGTTACATCTACACTGGCAAAGGAAGTATGTCTTCTCTTAGCTGCATCAAAAGGCGATATCCGTACTAAACGATGAACACCTTTTTCTCCTTTCAAATAGCCATAAGCATTCTTCCCCTTGACTAAAAAAGTCACCGATTTAATTCCCGCTTCACCATCCTGATTATAGTCCAATTCTTCCATAGAAAAACCGAATTGTTCTACAAAACGACTATACATACGATAAAGCATATTAGCCCAATCTTGGGCTTCCGTTCCGCCGGCACCGGCATGAATGGAGAGGATTGCCGCATTGGCATCATATTCACCGCTTAATAGAGTAGCTAAATGCAATATTTCATAGTCCTTCTCTATGCGTTCAATTTCCTTTATAGTTTCTTTGAAAAAAGAAGAACCTTCTCCCTCTTCTTCCGCCATATCTATCATCGTGTCCATATCTTCCAAAGAATTTTTTAAACTCTCAAAAGGTTCAATAATATTTTTTAAATCCTGCATTGCAGAAATAGTCTTTTGGGCTTCTTCTACATTATTCCAAAAATCGTCTTTCAGCGTTTCTTTTTCCAAATTCAACTTTTTTGCTTTTTTATCAGCTAAGTCAAAGAGACACCTCAAGAGTTTTTAAATTTTCGTTTAACTTCTTTACACTCTCCCGTAAATCGTAAACTGTCTCCATAGCATCCTCCTATAAATCTTTTCCGCAACATTTTTTGTATTTTTTACCGCTACCGCAAGGACAAGGATCATTACGTCCGATTTTTTTACCTTTAATGACCGTTTTTTGTTCTGAAGACATATTCTTTTGCGCATGGGAAGTTTCCTTGGATACTCGTTTCCTCTGAATTCCGGTTTGTTCAGGTGTTAAAGCCATAAGCCATTTAACTACATCTTCTTGAATCGATGCATTCATTTCGTCAAACATCTCAAATCCCTCGTTTGCATAAGCACGAACCGGATCTTCCTGACCGAAAGCACGGGCCCCAATTCCCTGACGAAGTTGATCCATGGCATCAATATGATCCATCCACTTTCGGTCAACTACACGTAAAACCAAAATTCTTTCCAACCCACGCATTAAATCGGAACCGATTTGCTTCTCTTTTGCTTCATAGGACTTCAATGCAAAGTCTACAAAATAATCTTTCAATTCACCATTGGATAGAGTTTGAATTTCTTCAAACTTTACTTTATCCGCTTCCAAGTTCAAACTCTTTAAGAAAACCATTAAACCCTCTTGATTCCAATTTTTTCGATCTCCTTGCGTATAAAAATCCACACCGCTGCCCACAACATTAGTCATCATATGCAAAATGTCATCTTTCATATTATCGCCATCCAAAACCTTGCGACGCTCTTCATAAATAACACTTCTCTGTTGATTCATAACATCATCATATTGTAAAACGTGTTTACGAATAGCAAAGTTATTGGATTCCACACGACGTTGCGCCCTTTCAATCGCTCCGGTTAAGACCTTCCATTGAATAGCTTCTCCATCGTTTTGATAGCCTGTACCCATAAGCCTTTGCACCGTTTCTCCCCCGAATAAACGCATCAAATCATCCGATAAGGAGATAAAGAAACGAGATTCCCCCGGATCCCCCTGACGACCGGAACGACCTCTCAACTGATTGTCAATACGCCTGGATTCATGGCGCTCTGTTCCTAAGATATATAAACCGCCTGCTTCCACAACTTTTTTAGCTTCTTCATCCGTTTCCGCTTTATATTTCGCATAAAGTTCTTGATAAACCTTTCGTGCAGCTAGAATATCCGGATCATCCGTAGGCAAAAAGCTATCCAACTGATCAATAACTTCTTCCGCATATTGTTTACCCCGCATATCATGACGTGCCAAAAAATCCGGATTTCCGCCTAAAATGATATCTGTACCACGCCCTGCCATATTGGTCGCAATGGTAACGGTACCAAAACGCCCCGCCTGAGCGACAATCTCCGCTTCTTTTTCGTGAAATTTCGCATTTAAAACCTGATGCTTAACTCCTCTACGCTTCAACATCACAGAAAGCTTTTCTGAGTTTTCAATTGTAATCGTACCAACCAAAATAGGTTGACCTGTTTTATGACGCTCTATAATCTCATCAACAATCGCATTGAATTTGTCCTCCGTGGAAAAGAAGACCACATCATCCATATCCTTACGGATAACCGGACGATTTGTCGGAATTTCCACAACATCCATATGATAAATCTCTCTGAATTCATCTTCTTCCGTTTTCGCCGTACCGGTCATCCCTGCCAACTTCTTAAACATACGAAAATAATTTTGGAAAGTAATTGTGGCAAGAGTTCTCGACTCACTACGAACCTCTACATGCTCCTTAGCCTCAATAGCTTGATGCAAACCTTCGCTATAACGACGTCCCTGCATAATACGACCCGTAAACTCATCAACAATTAATACTTCCCCGTCTTTGACCACATAATTGACATCCTTATGCATAGCATACCTTGCCTTCAAAGCTTGATTAACATGATGAGCCAATTCCATATTATCCGGATCCGAGAAATTCTCCACCATAAAATATTGCTCTGCTTTTTTCGTTCCTTGTTCTGTCAAAGTCGCTGTACGCTTCTTCTCATCTACAATATAATCTACCGTTTCCACCTTCATGGTACGATCAAAAATATCCTGTTTCTTATCTTCTTCCGGATCCAAAATACGTCCTGTAAGCATTTGAGCAAAACGATCTGCCCGGACATACATATCCGTAGATTCTTCACCTTGCCCGGAAATAATTAACGGTGTTCTGGCTTCATCAATTAAAATACTATCCACCTCGTCCACGATGGCGTAATACAACTCACGTTGAACCTTTTCCTCTTTATAAAGAATCATATTATCTCTTAAATAATCAAAACCGAATTGATTATTGGTTCCATAAGTAATATCACAGTTATAATTTTCTTGACGCTCTTTCGTATCTAAGCCATAAATAATACAGCCAACCGTTAAACCTAAGAATTCATAGACCTTACCCATCCATTCTTTGTCACGTTTCGCCAAATAATCATTAACCGTCACAATATGGACGCCTTTACCTGCCAAGGCATTTAAATAAGCCGGCAAAGTCGCTACCAAAGTCTTTCCTTCACCGGTTTTCATCTCAGCAATACGACCTTGATGAAGAATAATCCCCCCCATCAATTGAACCGGATAATGACGCATCCCTAAAGTACGAAAAGCCGCTTCTCTGACCACCGCAAAGGCTTCGGGAAGTAAATCATCCAAAGACTCCCTATTTAGATAGCGCTCTTTAAATTCAACAGTCTTCTGTTTCAAATCTGCATCGCTTAAAGCACGCATTTCTTCATCTAAATTTAAAATTTGATCAACCAAAGGTTGTATTTTTTTTATTTCTCTCGAACTGGAATCTCCAAAAATTGTCTTTAATAAACCCATATATTCCCTTCTTTCTTAAACTATATTCAACTACTTATTTTATCATTCATGCTCTGTATATACAAGAAATCAAAGCCAAAATCAATACTTTACCTCTTAATTGTCAAGACATATGTTACACTTTGAGAAATACTCGGATACTATTTCATTAGGACTTTTGAAATTAAGACTGGTCTTAGCTGTGCTGTTATATCTTTGCATATGCTTTTTGACAGCCGTTTTCAACTCTTTTTCACTTCTAAATATTTTTCTACCATAGAGTATTTTCCCATCTTCTCTATGACTACGTTCTACTTTCCCATTTTGCCATGGTGAATATGGTCTTGTTCTTTTTATCTTCATTCCCAAATACTCAGCAACGAATTGAAATCTTGTTTTTCTATTGGTTTTTTCTGCGTCATTTACGAATTCATATCCATTATCTACTTGTATTGTATTTATCTTAAATCCCATATTCTTTTCTAATTCAAGCAAATATTTGCTAGTTTCATATGTGCTTTTTTCTTTGACTATTTTAAGCACCCTTTTTCTGCTATATTCATCTATTGCAGTTATTTGATAATATCTATCTCCATAGCTAGGAAATCTTACACATTCTTCCGGCACATATTTGATATCTACCTGTACTTTATCGCCAGGGTATCTACCATCTCCATTCTTTCATACTTTGTGTAGCTTTTACGATGTATTCTCGGCTTTATATAACCCCTTTTTCGTGTTTGTTTACACATACTTCCAAAACTTCTTGTGTATCCATTTCTCTTGCATCTGACATATACTTCCGCAAGCCCATATAACCCATTACGCTTGAGCATACGCCGAATTAAGCCAAGTTCCTCCTCATTATGGACATTTGGGTTGTTGTGCGGTTTTCTTGATTTTAACGCAAGACTTCGTACATCTCCATCATATTTTTTTAATTGACGATATACAAACTGCCTATTGGTATGATACCGTCTTGCTGCTTGTGTTACTCCATACTTAATAGCATATTCACATAAACGCCGGCGAAAACGCATTTCTTCGGTTATACTTTTCATGAGAGATACTCCTTTTGATACTTTGTTTTTTGGTTGAAACTTATTGTATCAAAGTATCTCTCTTTTTTATTTATTTCTGTAACAGTTGTCTTATCACATTACATCAAAGCCAAAAGCAATACTTCACCAAAAAATCCTTAGAAAAATACTCTAAGGATTTTCTTTTTTCTTTCGATGGTTCCAAAAATATAAAAGAATCGCCCCTACAGACAAAGAAATATATAAGTCCTTAATGTCCATAGTAAAAAATCCATATAAATACACAAAGTCTAAAGTATAACCCCATAAAAATGTATCCAATATACTGGCTAAACCGCCGCTAAACAACAAAATTTTCCCTAAAGAAGAGTAAGCGTCTTCCCCGGATTCTTCAAAAGTCTTGCTTATCACAAACCAAAGCAAAATTAATGCAATCACTTTAAAAGCACCCATCCCCCAACGAGAAACGGAAAGGTGAAAAAAGCTGGTCACCGCACTGTGATGCACATTATCCAAACGCTGCAACGAAACTCCATAAGGAATAATAACCTGCTCCTCTGTTAAAAAAGCTCGAACCAACAACTTTGAAATTTGATCCACAGCCGCCAAAAACATAATCCATGCAAAAACTTTCATCGATGAAAAAGCCTTTTTCCCATGAAGACCAGCCAAGGCATAACCTAAAAGCCAAGTCACAAAAAAAGCCCCCCCCAAAGCGAACGCCTGTTGAATTGTAGATATCGAACCATATAATGGAAAAACCAACCAGGCAATAGAAAATACCAAAGCATGTAAAACTCTATTCATAAAAACCTCCAAAATAATAAATTACAACGCTATTGTATCATAAATATAAAAAGAGCTGTAAAAAAATGAATGGATCTCCTCAAAGTTGATTTTTAGGTCCAACTCTTTAGAGTTACGTTAAAAACAGCCCTTAAAATTTATATACCTTATTAGTTTTTATTGTTTTTTCCATCCTCTAAAATTCTCGCTAAGTTCTCATAACCAAGTCTTTCCAAAGAACGTCCACTTTTACGAAAATCTCGTTCCAAACAAGCGTTGGCAATTTCAATTAGACTGCTCGTTACAGGAGTTGAAACCTTTAAATACTTACCTAAACTTTCTAATAAAACTAAACCTTGTGGAACGTCTTCAGTAATAAAACGAGAATCTACTACTTTTGGTCCTTTTGTCAACACCGGCAAAGAAGCATACCAACGAAAAACTTCATCCGCTTCTTTATCATCATCCAAAACATTACGAAATTTACAAGCTTCAGGATAACTTAAACGTGGTAAATTTAATGCAGTTAAAACATCCATCTTTTCATTATCCAGCGCCTTCAAAAGTTTCCATACACTGGGAGTAAACACTTCCTTGTACATATAATAATTTCCATTTGTTTTTTCAATCCTTGGAATGCTCATAATTCCACCAATTGTATGGACAATTAAATTTGGATTATGAAGTCCCGCCTCAACCACACTGTCCGTATAAACAAAAGGATATCCTACTTTTTTTAAACATTCTTTAGCTTCCGCTTTTCGTTTATTTGGAAAAACCCCTAACGGATTACGCACATTACGAAAACCGACACGAACCAATCCTGGCAATAAGATTCTACAATCTACAAAAGAACTTTCAGCTTCTACGAGAATATAATTTGGATTTGAATCAATTTTCAAAAAATAGGCTGTAGATAAATAACCTGGATTGATTAAGATAATTTGATCCTGATGTAAAAAAGGTACAATCTTTCGAATCAAAGATTCATGATAATTAGTTTGCACGTAAACAATAATCAATTCAACCTGACTTATTTTAGAAATATCACGAGTCACCAAAGAAATCTTAGTATCTTTCCTCACTCCACTCTCTAAAAGACTAATCTTACCTCCATTATGAAAAATATGCTCAAAGTTTTGATCATGCATACTTTTAGAAGTTTTGATTAGAAACACCTCATGTCCCTTTAAGCTCAAATCTGCCGCCACAGAACACCCTGCATTTCCGGCTCCTAATATTGCAATTTTCATCATCAAACCTCCTTACATATATTTTCTTCATGTGTATCTGAAAAATAAGTTATTTTACTTACATTCTCCTGATTATAAATACTCCCTATGAATATATTATAAAAATACATTCTTTCCTTTTTAGGGCATCTATCAAAAATTATTCAAACACCTTTCCGAAAACCCTTAATACTATATCCTGTTATACAAATATTTCGTCTATTAAAAGTTTCTTTAATATAGTATATCAAACATATCTATATAAAACAAAAAATCTTAACAATTCCTTGAAAATTACAGCACTAAAAATTACAGCACTAAAAAACCGAACCTAATAAATAGATTCGGTTTTTTTCTATGGTGGGCCTGGGTGGACTCGAACCACCGACCTCACGCTTATCAGGCGTGCGCTCTAACCACCTGAGCTACAAGCCCATAGAAAACAATTGTACTTTGGCAGGGGCTAGAGGATTTGAACCCCTGACATCCGGTTTTGGAGACCGACGTTCTACCACTGAACTAAGCCCCTTCAAAGTGGTGCCCAGAGCCGGAATTGAACCAGCGACACGAGGATTTTCAGTCCTCTGCTCTACCAACTGAGCTATCTGGGCATACAGTTTAGAGGAGAAGTGGTCATCATGGTGGGCCTTCAGGGACTTGAACCCTGGACCTGCCGGTTATGAGCCGGATGCTCTAACCAACTGAGCTAAAGGCCCTGAATTGGCGGAGAAAGAGGGATTTGAACCCTCGCATCCCGTAAAGGATCTACTCCCTTAGCAGGGGAGCCCCTTCAGCCACTTGGGTATTTCTCCACGTGGCGGAGAGGATGGGATTCGAACCCATGTGGGCTTGCACCCTAACGGTTTTCAAGACCGCCCCGTTATGACCACTTCGGTACCTCTCCTGATTGGTGATCCATCCGCGACTCGAACGCGGGACACCCTGATTAAAAGTCAAGTGCTCTGCCGACTGAGCTAATGGATCATAATGGCTGGGGTGACAGGACTCGAACCTGTGAAATGCTAGAGTCAAAGTCTAGTGCCTTACCGACTTGGCTACACCCCAATATGTGGCGCGCCTAGGAGGATTTGAACCCCCGGCACACGGATTAGAAGTCCGTTGCTCTATCCAACTGAGCTATAGGCGCAAATCAACTCATCCGTGGTAATTAGTGGAGCGGGTGAAGGGAATCGAACCCTCGCAACCAGCTTGGAAGGCTGGGGCTCTACCACTGAGCTACACCCGCAAGATAAAGCCTATAACTAAGAGCAAAAAAAGAATGGTGGAGGAGACTGGATTTGAACCAGTGAAAGCGAAGCTAACGGATTTACAGTCCGTCCCCTTTGGCCAACTCGGGAACTCCTCCATCTTGGAGCTGGTGGGAGGACTTGAACCCCTAACCTACTGATTACAAGTCAGTTGCTCTACCGATTGAGCTACACCAGCTCGAAATCATTCCTTCTTTTAAAAAAATGGATGGCGACCTGGATCGGGCTCGAACCGACGACCTCCAGCGTGACAGGCTGGCATTCTAACCAACTGAACTACCAGGCCAGAATCCATATGGTGGGCGCTATAGGGCTCGAACCTATGACCCCCTGCTTGTAAGGCAGATGCTCTCCCAACTGAGCTAAGCGCCCATATGGTGACCTCACCGGGATTCGAACCCGGGTTACCGCCGTGAAAGGGCGATGTCTTAACCGCTTGACCATGAGGCCTTAATGAATATGGTAGCGGCGAACGGATTTGAACCGCTGACACTGCGGGTATGAACCGCATGCTCTAGCCAACTGAGCTACGCCGCCATGTGTTAGCCCGATCCGTAATGGTTGCGGGAGTAGGATTTGAACCTACGACCTCCGGGTTATGAGCCCGACGAGCTACCAGACTGCTCTATCCCGCGATGTTTCTTGGTGCCGAGGACCGGAATCGAACCGGTACGATTCTTTAAAATCGCAGGATTTTAAGTCCTGTGCGTCTGCCAGTTCCGCCACCCCGGCATGGCTCCCAGGGTGGGGCTCGAACCCACAACCTATCGGTTAACAGCCGAGTGCTCCACCATTGAGCTACCTAGGAACAAGTTTGGCGACGTCCTACTCTCCCAAAGCGT
>KI259808.1 GCA_000467935.1 Peptostreptococcaceae bacterium oral taxon 113 str. W5053 | reverse complement strand
ATTTCTGCTGATGATAGGCGGGTATATCTATCTTGTCGGCTTCTAATATCCTTGCAATGGCATAGGGTCCTTTTCCATCCATTGTCAGATGGAATATTCTTCGGACAACTTCTGCTGCTTTTTCGTCAATAATCCACTGATTTTTATCGTCTTTGTCTTTGATATAGCCATAGGGTGGACTGCTTCCTGTATGCTTTCCGCTTTCGCCTTTCGCTTTGAATGTGGACTTGATTTTCCTTGAGGTATCTCTCGCATACCACTCGTTCATAATGTTTCTAAAAGGGGTAAAATCATCATCTTTGTAAAAGCTGTCTACATTGTCGTTGATGGCAATGAGCCTAACTCCCTTTTGCCTTAATATCTCCATACACTGACCGACTTTGAGGTAATCTCTGCCCAGTCTACTCATATCCTTTACGATGATACAACCGATATTTCCTTGATTGACTCCGTTCATCATTGCCATAAAGCCCGGACGATCAAACTGCGTTCCGCTAATTCCGTCATCGGTAAAATGAATGATGTTCTCCAAA
>KI259807.1 GCA_000467935.1 Peptostreptococcaceae bacterium oral taxon 113 str. W5053 | reverse complement strand
ATTAGTTGTAAGCGGCGGTATCTTCAGATAATTCTTCTTTGAAAATTCATAGATTATAACATCGTTTATTGTGTGAAATCAGAAGGTAACTTTGACAAAAGGGAGGAGCGGACAATAACCCCTCCCTTTTGTTGTAAAGAAGGATTTTTAGAATTTGTTTAAAAAAAATGATATAATAATGTTGAAAAGAAAATACGAAAGCTTAATGGAATAGCTTTAGAAAGGAGGAAAAATGATTCAAGTCGGAATGAAACACAAAGAAAGCGTAGAAGTAACATGGGAAATGACTGCTGAGAAGTTAGGCAATGAAGGAGTTATTGTATTTTCTACGCCGGAGATGTTGTCCTTTTTGGAAATTACCTGTCGTCATTGTGTAGAACCACATTTAAAAGAAGGGGAAGGGACAGTCGGAATTTCTGTTGATTTAAAACATATGGCATCGACTCCAATAGGAATGAATGTGACATGTGAATGTGAATTGATAGAAATAGACGGCAAACGTTTAGTATTTAATGTGGAATTATGGGACGAAGGCGAAAAAGTCGGAAAAGCCGTTCACGAAAGATTTATTGTGGACATGAACAAATTGTTGAAGAAAATCGACAAGAAAAAAGAAGAATATTGTAAATAATAAGGATGATTTGTAGAAGTGAATGAATTCGTCATGTAAATAGTGATAATTCAAATTTGTAAAAGGGATGTACTATATTCTATTATCAGATTGATTAAATACGGTTTGTAAATGAAATTATGAAAATAAAAGAGGAGGTTTTTTTACATGTATGCTCTAATAGCTTTTATTCCACTTATTTTTACCGTTGTTGTCATGGCTGCATTCAACTGGTCAGCTAAACGTGCATTACCGATAGCTTGGTTTATTACAAGTGTTTTGGCATTATTCATTTGGAAGATGAAAGTGGGAACTATTGCAGTATATTCCATTTTTGGATTTTTAAATGCAATTGACGTGTTGTTTATTATTTTTGGAGCCATTTTAATTATGAATACACTAAAGCATTCAGGGGCTATGGCTGCAATTAACAAAGGTTTTAACAGCGTAAGTCAGGATCGTCGTATTCAAATGATTATTATCGGATTTATTTTCGGTGCATTTATTGAAGGAGCAGCTGGTTTCGGTACTCCGGCAGCACTTGCAGCGCCTTTACTTATCGGTTTAGGATTTCCACCCTTAGCGGCAGCTATGTCTGCGTTGATTTTGAACAGTGTGCCTGTAGCTTTCGGTGCCGTTGGTACACCTACCAATACGGCAGCGGCAACAGTTGCTGCAGCTCAACAAGTTGCTGCAAGTAATGCAGAAGGTTTTAAAATGGCTTTATCAAAATGGTCAGCAATTCCTCATGCGATTGTGTGTCCTATTATCATTTTCATCACCATGGCGATGATGTGTAAATTCTTTGGAAAAGAAAGAAGCATTAAACCGGCAATTAAAGCAATTCCGTTTATTATTTTTACATCTATTGCCTTTGATGTTCCTTATTTAATTTTAGCGTTTTTCTTAGGACCAGAATTTCCGGCATTAATCGGTGGACTGATTGCATTGCCTATTGTTATCACTGCAGCTAAAAAAGGTTTCCTTGTTCCGAAAGATGAATGGGATTTCCCGGCAAGAAGCGAATGGGATCCGGAGTGGCTTTCAACGACAGAAGTTAAAGAAGATGAATCTGTTAAAGTAAAAACCGATATGTCTTTAATCAAAGCTTGGATTCCCTATGTATGCATCAGCTTATTGTTGGTATTAACCCGTATTCCTCAAATCGGTTTAAAGGCGGTTTTAACCCAAAACAGTGCATTTGTTTTAACCGTCAATAATTTATTGGGAAGAGACGGTTTGAATTGGGTATTCAAATGGGCATGGAATCCCGGTATTTTACCGTTTATCTTGGTAGCTATCTTGACCATATTTATTCATGGTATGAAAGGTGAAGAAGTTAAAAAAGCTTGGAAAGATACTGTAACCATGGTAACCGGAGCGGCAATTGCATTATTTTTCGGTGTGGCAATGGTACAATTATTCCGTTATACCAATGTAGATAATACGGGTATGGACAGTATGCTTCTGATCATGGCAAAAGGTTTGGCGGCGATTGCAGGGAAAGCTTATATTGTGGTAGCACCGTTTATCGGAGTTTTGGGAGCATTTATTTCCGGTTCCAATACAGTATCCAATACACTATTTTCCACTTTGCAATTTGAAACAGCAAGCATTTTAGTACTTCCTCAGGTGTTAATTGTAGCTTTACAAAATATTGGCGGAGGTATTGGAAATATGACCTGTATCAACAATATCGTAGCTGCTTGTGCAACTTGCGGAACGACCGGCAGAGAAGGTCTTCTTGTAAAGAGAGATGCTCTACCCATGTTGATTTACAGCTTGTTAGTTGTTATTATTATCGCGGTTGTTATCTTTGTATTAAAAATTAATCCCTTCCCATTAGCTTAATTTTCTGCAAGGACAACTTCTTTAGAGTTATTTTTTAAAAATAATAAAAATCCTCTTTCATAAAAATTTGAAAGAGGATTTTTATTTGGTGCTTTAGCGTAAATAAACCCCTAGT
>KI259806.1 GCA_000467935.1 Peptostreptococcaceae bacterium oral taxon 113 str. W5053 | reverse complement strand
TTCACTGCTAAATTCGATTTCGCTGATTAAGTCGAAACAAAATAAATATCCAAAAAACAAGCTCAAACTTGAGCTTGTTTTTTTATCTGAACAAAAAAATCTTGTCGAAAAATCAAATTCCGACAAGATTTTTTGCTTTATCTTCTTAAAATCTTTGTACTTTCTTTTTTAAAGCTTTTTATCATAGATTCTCCATTCCATTGCATCAGCAAGCTTATCAAAAATCCCAAAAGTAGCATTTCCATAAATGTCGCTTGATGTTTTAGATAATTTCTTGCTTTCTCCCAAATATTTCCTTCCTCTCGATTGAGCATCTTTTTTTCTAAAATTGTTTCCACGATATTCTCAAGCTTCTCACTTAATACCGCAATTCCTATCATCAACGGCAAGAGAAGAAAAGCATATATCCAAGCGCTGAAAAACATCTCTCGACGATAGAAGCGACCGAGCAGATTCAATAAACAGAGCCAAATCAAAAATCCCAAAAAAGTTAATTTGCGCTTCAAGACAATATAATATTTCGCCCTTTCCCAAATCCCTTTTTCCTTTTGTTCTTCCATTTTTTCCTCCTGCGCTGTCTTTTTTATTATCGGCTCAATCCGCAATCGTCATACTCTTAAACGAGTCCCTATTCTCCATCATAGCCCTATTTCATATCCTTAAAAGTAAACATTGATTATTAAACTCGCCTAACTAAAACGACTATATTCTACGATATGTTTTTTGTCAAAAAAATATAAAATATTACAATCTTATTTAGGAAATCATTTTCTATATAAATAAAATTCAATTGTCCTTCTTGTTTATTTCTCCCTAATTTCTTCCAATATTTCTGAATATACTGCACTTCTATTGACTTTTTCATGCATTGTTCGTGTCAGGGAAAACGATTCATTATTTTTCAATATTTTCTTGACAAATGAATAAAAATTGTGTATATTGAATACGATGGATAATGTATAATGCATTACATACATAAG
>KI259805.1:3202-9221 GCA_000467935.1 Peptostreptococcaceae bacterium oral taxon 113 str. W5053 | reverse complement strand
TGATAATGTGCAGAGAATACGAGGAAATGTGAAACGCTATCCCGATGGTTGGGGCGAGTACCACCCCCTTACAGGACTGATGTATTGTGCCGATTGTGGCAGTAAAATGTATGTGCATAGAACGAGCAACTACAAAAATATCCCCTATTATACTTGCAGTGCTTACACAAAAGTACCTTGTGGAACACTTTGTCCCTCCGCTCACAGGATAAAAGCGGAAGCAGTCTTAACTCTCATTCAAAGCACCTTACAAGACATTAAGAAAAGCCTTGATGAAGATAACGAAGCCTTTCTCCATTCCATTCAAAATGAAATGGAAGAAAGCGAAAAAATAGAAATGGAAAAGAAAAAGACAAGGCTCACAGATAGTAAAAATAGGCTTCAGGAACTGGAACGTTTAATGTGTCGGATATACGAAGATATGATATTGGAGAAGATACCGAATACCCGATATGAAATCTTAAATAATCAGTATGAAACAGAGCAACTTACATTAAGCAAAGAAATTAAAGATTCAGAGTTTGCAATATCAAGATATGAAAAAGAAACAGACAGAGTAAGAAAATTTATATCCCTTATCAGTCGCTATGAAAACTTTGATGAACTTACAACCACGATGATCAATGAGTTTGTAGAGAAGATAATAGTTCACGAGAGGGATAGGGAAAGGAAGTCAAACATCAAAGCAAAAGATTGGGATATATTTTAACTTTATCGGCAACTATGAGTTACCAAAAGAAGAATTGATCGAAGAAGAAAGGCTAAAAATTGAGGAAGAAGAAAAAGAAAAGGCGAGAAAAAACAAACTTCATCAAAACTACTTGAAGCGTAAATCGAATGGAAAACAACATGAATATGAGGACAGATACAAGGAGAAAAGAGAGAAACTCAAACAGGAGAAACTGAAAACGCTGAAAAAAAGTGGAATTTCACTAAGTGAATATAAAGAGTTAATGAAAAGAGAGAAAATAGAATATAAATTATAGGTATATGAAAAAATATAAAGGCAAATTAATGGTCTCAGGAAATAAATAGGATTAAAAATAAAATTAGAGGATAGTTCAATTGTATGCTTGACATACAATTGAACTTATAGTATACTAGGCATACAAAAAATAAAAGTAAGGAGTTTTAATATGGAATTAAAACCAAATATTTACTATAAAACTATTTTGCAATATCGAGAAGCGGAACTTCTTTTTGAAGCTCTTAAATTAGATATTTTTTCTTATTTAGATGAACCAACAACACTAGAAGAATTTCTAAAATCGACAAACTATGACAAAGAAAATACAAAATATTTTTTATCAGCATTATTATCATGTGGTTACATAGAAAAAAACAATTTAACATATTGCAATACAAAATGTAGCAAATTATACCTTTCAAAAAACAGCTCAAAGTATATAGGAAAAGCAATTTTATTTAGAGAAAAGTTGGGTTCAATATCAAATATAGGTGATAAGGTAAAAGATAATTCGTTAGTACAACATGATAAATTAGATTTTTTAGAACTTGCTGAAATCGTTCATGATGAAATGTATGTTACCGGTCGAGTAGATGACTTTAATAGGGAAATTAAACAATTATTTTCTGATAAATATAGAAATTATAAGGTCTTAGATTTGGGGGGCGGTAGTGGAGTATTGTCTATTGAATTTATTAGAAATTTTCCAAATAGTACAGCTTATGTATTTGAAACACCTGAGGTTGCCTGCATAAGTAAAAAGATAATTGAGAAAAATGATATGCAAGACAGAATTTTTGTTTTAGAAGGTGATTTTAATGTAGATGTTATAGGTGATGGCTATGATTTAATTATTGCTTCGGGAATTTTCAATTTTGTTAATATGGATATTACGAAGTTTATTTGCAAACTATCTGATGCATTAGTATTAAATGGATATTTACTGATAATTGGTTCATTTTTTGAAAATGAAGAATATCATAAAGAGCATATGTTAAATTGGCTTAAAGGATATATAAATGGGATGAAACCTGCACCAAAAAAATCTGAACTTAAGCAATCAATGCAAAAAGCGAATTTATCATTGAAAAAGCGAATAAAAGTTGGATTGTTTGAAGGTGAATTACGTAGAAAAGGATGGTGAGATATGAAGTTGACATTTATGCAAAATGAAGTTATAGACTCATTTATTAAACTTACAGAGAAAATTTCTAATGGAAAGACAAATATATTAGATTTCGGAAGTAATGATATGGTTTTTTATAGAGGAGAAATTCATATTATAAAGATGATTGGAGATTATCCCGGAATATACAGCTCTGAAATTGCACGCAATTTTGGAATAACTAGAGCAGTAGTTCACAAAACCTTATTGAAGTTGGAAAAAAGGAATTTAGTTGAAAAAAAACAGGATTCAGAAGACAAAAAAAGGCAAAAATTATTTTTAACTCAAAAAGGGAAGTTAGCTTATAAATATCATGAAGAATATCATGATGAGCATGATAAGGCTCTATTTGATTTTATTAAAAATCTTTCAGAAGAAGAATTAAATACAATATTAAGATTTTTGAATCATGTAGACCAGTTAGTTCAAAATCATTTTTAAATCAGAGGTTAGGATAATGAAAAAACAAATTACAATTTTGCTTACAATTATAGTATTGGGATGTATTTTTGCAGGTTGCGGTAATCAGTCTGCTGAAAATGATGTTAACAACCAAAAAGTTAAAGAAAGAGTGGTACAGGATATAAGCGGAACAGATGTTAAGATTCCGCTAGCGAAAGATATAAAGAGAGTGGTAATTGTTGCTCCTCCTATTACTTCAGTTGTAATTAAGTTAATACCTGAGCAAAATATGATAGTTGGACTTAATGAGAAGGCTTTTATTCAATCTAATGATGACATTATGGAAAAAGTGTTTCCAAAATATAAGAACATTGACACTAAATTTGTTGGTGAAGATTTTTCTATTAACAAAGAATCACTATTGGCTCTTAAACCAGACATAATTTTATACTATGGAGAAGCACAAAAGAAAAACCTTGAGAATATTGGTGTACCTATTATTAATTTTTTCTCTCCAAAATTAACAGACCCAAAAGATGTAACTATTGCATGGGAAAATTTGTTATGTGAAATCTTTGAAACAGAAAAGGATAATTTATTATCTGATGAATGGAAGAATTCTGAGAAATTATCCAAAGGATTGTTACCAAAATCAGATGCAGAAGCAGTAAAAGGATTATGGGTATTTAGAAATGTTAAAGGTAAATTAATGGTCGCAGGAAAAAGTTCTTTTGACGCCTATGCTGAAAGTTATTTCGAAAAAGCCGGGATAATTAATGTTGCTAATGAAATTCAAGGGACAGCGGAAGTAAACATGGAACAAATTCAGGCATGGAATCCAGATATGATTTTTGTTTTTCAAGGAGTACCAGCTGGAGCATATTTGAAGAATAATATTGAGGGACAAGACTGGTCTATGATAAAGGCGTTCCAAGAAAAGAAAATTTATGATATTCCAAAAACAACATATTCATGGGCAGCACCTTGTATGGATTCACCGCTGATGCCTTTGTGGTTAGGATCGAAAGCATACCCTGAAAAATTCACTAATGAAGATTTTATTAAGGAATTAAAAGGTTACTATATGAGAGTATATAATATTTCATTGACTGATCAAGATATTAAGTCAATACTAGATTTGAGTGAGAATAAATAGTTATGTTGGAGTCGGGAAAACATAGCGAGAAAAGTGTGATTTTAAGCTTGATAGGACTTCTGTTGTGTGTTTGTATATTTTCAATGATGTTGGGGAAATACTCTATTCAATTAGGAGATATCTTAACTGTATTAAAAAATAGAATATTCAAGAGTTATAATGAAGAACTAAAAGTTGTAGATCATATTATTATTAATATAAGATTACCAAGAGTTATACTTGCAGGAATTGTTGGAGCTGGATTATCTATTTCCGGCTCTTCCCTGCAAGGAACTTTTCAAAACTCGCTTGTGAGTCCAGATATCTTAGGAGTATGTTCAGGTGCTGGACTCGGAGCGGCATTAGGAATTTTGTTTTTTGACAATAATATAGTTGTCATTACAGTGCTTCCATTCTTATTTGGAATTTTAAGTATTGTTTTAGTGTTTTTTTTATCGGGTTCTAAAAAGAAAAGCGATAATATGACTTTGGTTTTATCAGGAATTATTGTTTCATCAATCTTTAATGCCTTAACTTCATTAGTGAAATATGTTGCAGATACTAAAGACAAGTTACCAACAATAACTTTTTGGTTAATGGGAAGTTTTTCTAATACAACATATAGAGAAATACTAATTTCTGCATTACCTATACTTATCGGGTTACTAGGTTTAATTATGTTCAGATGGAAACTCAACTTACTTTCTTTAGGCGATGAAGATGCTTATACATTGGGGATTAATCCAAAACAAACTCGTTGGTTAATCATTTTATTTTCTACCCTAATAACAGCAACTTGTGTAGCAGTATCAGGTATCGTTGGTTGGGTAGGACTAGTAATCCCTCATATTTGTAGAAAAATTATAGGAAATAATCATGATAAGTTACTTCTTGTTTCCTGTTTAGTAGGAGCAACTTTTATGATTGTGGTTGATACCATTGCAAGAAACATTGTAACTTCTGAAATCCCAATTGGTATTTTGACAGCACTTATAGGAGCTCCCTTCTTCGCAATAATATACAGAAAGTCTTGTGGAGGTGAGTAATATTATTTTAGAAATCAAAGATGGAAGTTTTTATTATAGCAAAGAAAAATTTATTTTTGACCATATTAATTTTGAACTTGGAGAGGGAGAAATTATGGCAGTTATGGGGAAAAATGGTATTGGAAAAACTACATTGTTAAAATGTATTATTGGATTGCTTCAATGGACGGATGGATATTCTGCGATAAATGGTAAAATAATAGATTTTAAATCTTTAAATCAAGTGGGATATGTTTCACAAGCACATAAAACATCATTTTCATATACAGTATTTGAAATGGTTTTATTTGGCAAAATAGGGCATAATTCTTATTTCGCCAATCCGAAAACTCAAGATTATGAAGAAGTAGAAAAAGTGCTTGTTCGTATGGGGATAAGCGAATTAAGAGATAAACCATGTAACGAACTTAGTGGAGGACAATTACAACTCGTTTTTATAGCAAGAGCTTTAGTAAATTCTCCTAAACTTTTAATTTTAGATGAACCCGAATCACATTTAGATTTTCGGAATCAATTACGACTTATGAAAATCATTAAAGAATATGTAAATCAATATAAAATATCTTGTATTATAAATACACATTATCCTAATTATGCAATTCTGTTTGCAGATAAGGGTTTGCTTTTAGGAGATAACGATTATCAGGTGGGTGAAATTACTGAAATTTTAAATGAAAAAAGCATTTCAGAATATTTTTCAGTCATTTCAAAAAAAATTGTAACTTCATACAAAGAAAAAGATTTTACTGCATTTATGTTTATTGATGAAGTATCTGATTTAACTATTTGATGTTGAGGTGGTAAATTGGAGCAAAAATATGATTAGAAAAGTAGAAATAATTTCAAAACATTCTAAGTGATGATAATGAACAATTAAATATATTTTACACGATAGATAGTTTTTTTATTTATGTATTCAGAGGACATTTTACGCCAAAGTGTAGAAGTCCTCCTTTTTTATTCTCAAAAAACAAAAAAATGAGAGCTGAAAAAGGAGGATTACACAATGGATAAAAAAGAATATTTCCTTTATGTCAAAGGAAAAGCGGTTAAGGTCAGTGAAGAAGTCTACAAAGCCTATTGGAAGATAACAGAGCATGAAAAATACCTTATTAAGACAGATTGGAAAAACAATGTCATATCATTTTTAGCACTGAATCATGACGGACACTTTGTAGACAACATCGTAGATGAAAAAATAGACTTAGAAAAAATTGTAGAAGTCAAAACGCAAATTGAAGAACTGCATAAGGCATTAAATACCCTGACAAAAGAAGAAAGAGAGCTGATAGAAGCCATCTTCT
>KI259805.1:0-3102 GCA_000467935.1 Peptostreptococcaceae bacterium oral taxon 113 str. W5053 | reverse complement strand
AAAAGTAAGCTATCAAGCAATCGGAAAAAGACTAACTATTAAAAATCAAGCCTAAATTGGAAGAATCCATTTAGATAGATCAGAACCTTGAAAACTGCACGACAAAAGAGGCATCAACGATGCCTTACAGAACATATAGGAAGGATTAAAAAGTTATTCTGTATTGTTCACCACTTTTCTCAAGAGCGTAAATCAGCCTAACAAGTTTCTTTGCAGCATGAGTCAATGCAACATAGTAGTGTTTGCCCTCGGTTCGTTTCTTGGTCAGATACGCTGAGAAAGATGGATCCCATTTGCAAACATATGATGTTGCGTTGGATAGTGCATATCTAAGATATTTGGACCCGCGTTTTTCCATATGAGCATATGACGAAGTGAGCTGACCGGACTGGTAAGTCGATGGTGACATACCGGCATAGGCAAGTATCTTATCCGAAGAAGAAAAGCGATTAAAATCGCCTATCTCGGCAAGGATCATGGAACCCATGCGGTAGCTAATACCCAGTATGCTCAGAAGCGGAGAATCGATCTCATCCATAATGCGTTGGATTGCGGCTTCGATCTTGTTAATCTCATCGCTTAATATTTATGAGATTGATGGTGTGGCTGAATTCTAACGACTTTGCAGGCATAACAGATCCGATGGAGGATCTTGCAGCTTCACGGATCTCGATAGCCTTGGCCTTTTCATAATGTCCCTTTGATTCAGATTGAAGAAGATGAGACAGACGAGTCAGATGCGCAGAAGCAATGTGAGCTGCACCGGGGAACTCAGAAAGCAGAGCATAAACAGACTTCATATGAAGCGTTGGAACAAACCTTTCCAATTCAGGGAAGAAGACGTTTACGAGGTGAGTATACAGAAGTCTTGTACTTTGCTCGCTCCTGAACTTTTGTGAAGCGACAGCGTGTCAGTGACTTAAGCTCCTCATTGTGGTATGATGTGAGCGAGTAGGGCTCAAGGCTCGAATCGATCAACAACATAAGCGCAATGCAGTGGGCATCGATTCTGTCCGTTTTCGTCTTTCTAAGGCTTTGACCTTTTCTGAAAAGATTAGTATGTAACGGATTAATAACATAGGTGGTCAGACCTTTATTAAGAACGTATCCCAAGATGTTGTAGCTGTAATGGCCGGTCGCTTCGAGACCTACTTTTACTTTTGAAAAATCTTCAGCTACAGATGAGATCTTCTCATAGAGTTCAGAGAAACCATCAATGCTATTTGAGATGGTGAATACATCGAACAGAACTTCATCATCAGAGTTAGGGATAAAGCAATCATGCTTATCTTTGGCGACATCAATTCCAACAAAGATCATAGCGTCACTCCTTTCAATAATAGATTTCGATACTGTATGGAACCACAGGGCTCTTTGCAGTTGTAACCTCGTTCTACATAAACCGTCGTGCGGAATCTAACTGATCAACAAGTTAACAAAGAGACTGTGGTTGGAGCCTTTTTTTACCATCAAGTGGTAGGAGGAATACACCAATCCACAGCATCCTAAACAGCATAGCCTAAATCCTTTGAAATGGCTATGACACTATAATACGAGGAGGAATTGAATGACCGAAAAACAAGAAGTAAAGACCAAAGGAGAACGAGCTACACCCCGAACCCCCGACGGAGTTCCAATAAAAAGATAAATGGAAAGACATTTGTAACGGAGATATATTTTGAGCGAAACAGCAAAGACACCTTTCAAGATAAGCTGTTAAAGATAGTGCAATCAGAACGGAGAGAGTAAAGAAATAGAACGCTTTGTATCCACTCTTTCCGTTCTTTCCCTATCTGTTTTGTAAATGCTTCAGGGTAAATAGGAAATCCGGCAGTAGAAAAAACAGTTTAAAAATGGTAAAATATTTACGATTATTAAGAGAGAAATTACAATTTATCTATGAAAGGGAAAACAACGTGAAGGAAATCTTGAGTTTTGTATACGATAAGCCTTGGATAATAATTGTTGTCATGACGATATTGTTCTATATAAGTGTAGGGCGATTGGTATATCAGCAGTATAAGCGCAAGAAGGCTTTTAAGACGATTAAGACTATGAGAAACAACAATGAATTATCCAAAGTATATCTTAGAATAGATAACGGATATGGCGATTTCTATGATGTTGCGGTTAGTGTTGATGGTGAAACGTGGCATAAAGCGCTATTTTCCGAAGAGGTAGTAACACCATCGATACTGCTTCCACCGGGACAATATGAGGTGAGGTTTTCCGTAAGATCGCGTTCAGGAGTTTTGGCATATCATAGCAAAAAGGGAGTTTTCTATACTGAAGTTACAGTAGAACCGTTTATTGACACGACGATCGTGTTTGATAATGATACATTGGCTAGTTGGCAGGAAGAGTATAAGGAGGAAAATTCAAATGGGTAACCTAAGAATCAATTTCATCGATGACTGGGAAAAGAAAGATGTTAATTTAGAAGAGCTTACACGTGCACTGGAGGATGGTAATTCATCTATTTATACCGATGCGAGTTTTAAGAAGGTATCATCCAAATGGAAGAAATTCAAGGAAAGAGGTGTTTCAAACCTTTATCTGATTAAAGAGTTGGATGATGACGGCGTAGCATGTGCATACTATGCGTATTCCGTTACTGACGGTGTCATTGACGATGAGACTTTAGAGAAAATCCGAGAAATCTGCGCACAGAAACTGTCTTCGGGTGAGATGAGAGCCGACGGTTCGTTTTCAAAGCCGAATGAATGGTGGGATACCCATCCTCTACGTTCGATAAAGGCGGTTGAGTCCGGTTCGGCAGACTGTTTACATCAGTATTTATCAGCGGAGTTATATCCGAAGGGCATCGTGCTCGATACCAGAAGTATCAAGGCAAAGCATGCAAATGAATTAGCATGCTCAGCAGTTGCCTGGGGTGTGAGTACATCACTTTTCAAAAAAGGTGCATATATGAGTGTTCTTATTCATAACGATTTGCTATAAATCTCAAATTTTAGTAGATTGATAAAAGTGAGTTATTAAATTAGTTATTTAAGTGGAACTAATTATCGCATTAACAACTAAATATGACGAACACAGGGACAGTAAATCAAAATGATATGTACCCTCTTTACCGGACAATCA
>KI259804.1 GCA_000467935.1 Peptostreptococcaceae bacterium oral taxon 113 str. W5053 | reverse complement strand
GATGACTTGAGAGACACTGTGAACCCTTCATCCCCATGTCATTCAGAGGCTTGAACCCATCCCCATGAGCCTTGGCGAATGGCGGAGGGTTCAGCCGAAGAATCTACTCGGCGTGACATGGAACATAAAAGTCATTCAGAGATGTGGAATTTCCCTGTGAGGTTTTCTCGAACAGCGGAAGTTCCCATCGAAGAATCTATTCGGCGTGACCCTTTTTTCCACAAAAAAAGAACCTCCTCAAGGAAGTCCTTTTTTTGATTCTTCAATTATCGAAGAGCACCTGCACTCGGTAATGTTACGGAAGGTACTGTTTTTACACCGCCGGTTAGGTTCGGATCTACACTTACCAACGGATAGTTGCTTGCTGCACAACGATTGTAAGCACGAATTGCAGAGTTTTCAACAGCTACTGCCGCTTCATACGCTTTTACAGCTGCTTTCCAAGCTGCTTCCGCTGCTTGCATTTCAGCTTTACGAGCTGCAGCCGCTGCTACCCATTTGTCATAAACGGCTTTGTCTCTGTCCACACACCATTGTGCGTCTTTGATGTTTTCAGCATTTTTGCCTTCTTTTGCTGCCGCTAAAGTAGCCATCGCTTTGTCCAATTCAGCCTTTGCAGTTGCCACAGCGCTTCTTGCTTCGTTGTAACGAGCGATTGCCGCAATCGCTGCAGCTTTCTTGTTTCCAAGATCCGCAACAGCCGCTTCGCGAGCTTTTCTTGCCGCTTGAAGTGCTTGATATTCATTTGCACAGGATGACGGAACTGCATCCATATTGTCTGGCTTCGTTTCCGGCTTCGTTTCCGGTTTGTTCTCTTCTTGTTTTTCCGGTTCAATTTCCACTTCAATTGCCAATGCGCTTGCGAACGGTACCAATACCATAACAGCCAACAGCAACAGTGCGATTAATCTTTTATTCATTTTCTATCACTCCTTGTTTGTCCACTTCACTCGGTCGCCCGATTATTTTACCTTAAATTCAGCTGCATACTTCCAGCATCCGTCTACTACGGAGAAAGTGGTTTCTACGCCGTCAACTTTGATCTTCTTTGCTTTCACTCCATTGGTCGGTTGATATACCCATACCAAACCTTTGGATGCGATTTCCACGCCCGCTTTGTACAATTTTGCAACATAGTTGCCTTTTGCATTCTTTTCGATACGTAATTCGTCAGCACCGTTTAATGCACCCGGAGCGGAAGCCACTTCTTCCACTTTCCAACCGTCTTTGGTTAAGGATTTCGGAGCTTCAACCAACAATACCTTTTTCAAAGCTTCAGAAGCGCTTGCCAAGAAAGCATCTATTTTACTCTTTTCGGCAACACCTTTCCAAATATCGAAAACTTTCTTTAATTGAGGACCCGCTTTTGCTTGATCTTCAGGAGTCATCTTGTCAAAAGCATCCGCTGCGGCTCTGAAATATTCCTCAATCGCATTGCCGTCCATAATATTTCCGCTGGTCACATATACCAAATCCCCTAAAGTTTCATAAACTTTAACATTCTTTAATGCATGCTCCAAAGCGGTAATGTGACCACTTAATTCGCCTAACTTTTTCACTGCAGCTTCACGAGCAGCTTTAAATGCAGGTTCTAATTGAGTATTCCAATTCGGCCATGCACCGACATGAAGTCCCTTGGAAGCTTCTGCAAATTGCTTATCGGTATACTTGTTTGCCATATTGACACGCAAACTTAAAATCTTTTCCAATTCTTTTGCTTGACCCAAATTTTTAACAATGGCTGCTTTTTGTGCTTGATAAGTGCCTTTATCTCCCTCACGGGCATACGCTTTCGCTACATTTACCAATGCCAATTCACCTCGGTCACCACCGTTAAAGTCACCGCCACCGGATTTCAAATCTGCAATCGCATCAAAAATCGGATCGAATTTCGCTTTTGCTGCCGCTTCCGTAAAGACTTGATTTGCCCCTACCGGGAATCCGTCATTCGGGATTAAAGCATTGCCTTGCGTTCCATCATACTTTTCAGTACTGTCAAGCCAGTCAACTTTTGGCCAAGCAATGGGATTCATCTCATCGGGAAGCGCAAATGCGCTTGCAAAAGGCACCAATAACATCAACGCAAACAGTGCCAATGCAACAATTCTTTTGTTTTTGAACATTTGTATCACTCCTTTGTTTTTTTCTTAAGAAGAGTATACACTTTCTTTTTTAAAAAGTCAACCTTTTTTCACAATTTTTTCAAACTTTTTTCACAACTTTTGAAAAATCGGAAGAAAAGTCCGTCTTTTCAAGGTCGAAAGACATAAAACCCTTCTTTGGGCAAAAGGGCTGTTCACGGCACCTTTTTCACGAAAAAGCACCTATACCCTTATTGCAGGTTTATTATACCACAGACTTTCGCCTTTGTATAGTAACCCTTTTGACATATTTCGATTTTTTGTCATATTTTTTTGCTTTTTTTGAAAAAAATCGTGTCAAATACAGTGTTTTTCTCTTTATTTTTTATTTTTTTGAAAAATATATTCAACCCAATCCCGCCGGTTCCTTCAACGATAGAAAACTTCCTCTATAAGAAGGTCTTTTTAGACCGGGGACATTTCCGTGAAAGAATTGACCGATCGTTATTTTTACCGAAATCCATGAAGACGGAATGGACTCTCCTTTTAATAGTCTCAAAGAGGCGTTGAATTCTGTATGAGAGGTCGTGCACCGCATCGGTTTTCGATGAAAAATTTTTCATCGAATTATCTTTGAATAATGAATAGTCTGCCGAGATTCTTTCGAGGCGTGAAATATCCTTGTAAAGGAGTCTTTTGCGTAAGCCCGTGTCGGGTTATACAATATCCGCCCGACTCCAGCTTTATTCATAGTCAACTCCCTTGAAAAATTCTTTCTTCGCCTCTTTTGGGAAGCGGAGCATCAAAAAACGGAATC
>KI259803.1:16682-22007 GCA_000467935.1 Peptostreptococcaceae bacterium oral taxon 113 str. W5053 | reverse complement strand
TTGGATACATATTTTTTCAAATTTCCAATCCATTTTTTACTTCTATTTTAACTTCAACACCGGATTTTTCAAGAGGTTATTGATAAGGTCGGTGTAAATCATCTGATCGACCACTTCCGTTATGCTTGTAATTCTTTGACCTGCATCTTTGGAAGACGCTCCGCAATGATAAATTCGCTGATGTTCGGTATTCCAATCGATAATGATGTATCTGTCATGAAACTCTCCACCGGATTTTTGGAATGTTATCTTTCTAAACGGATATTCTTGACAGAAATCCTGATATTCAAGGGTATGGAGTCCTTTACCAACATTGTCGCTAAATATAGTGATTTCTACCGATGAGGGTATATCCTTTAACAGTACAAGTGTCTTAACTCCGATATAGTTATCAACGATATAAATGCTCTTTTTTGCTATGCTGTAAATATCCTTATAAGCAAGATTGGCTTCGATCGGCTGTCCGTTCAAGAGTAAAAATCCGTATTTGAGTTGTGGATTACTGAGGTCAAGAATCAGCTCAGACAGTTCGGATTTATGCACAACATTCCCTAAATTGTCCACTAAACCTGCCACCTTATCTTCCACATCTCTTAAATCTCGTCTTAAATCCAACATTTCCACAACATTGCTTGTAATCTGCATCGAAAGTTGTAAAAACTCTCTTTTCCCAATCAACCCTTGATTTTCTACAATGTAGTCTTTCATTTGTTTGAAAGTACGAACTAAAGCTCTACTTTGCCTTACTGCAAGATCACCTTTTAATACAGTCATCAACATATAGATTCCCTGTTCAGTAAAGGCATAAGGAAGGTATCTTGTACCACCCCAACTTGAGGTGAAAATTTTGCACCTCAAGTCATCCATTTCTTCTTCGGTGAGCCTGAACATAAAATCTTCGCCTTCAAATTTCTCAATATTATTCTTGACCTGCCTGTTGAAATTTTTCGTTTCATATCCATAGATTTCAGCTAATTCAAAGTCAATCATAACCTTTTGTCCCCTAATAATATAAATCTTTTTTACAAGGGATTCATGATTTACAATCATCATTTCATCTTTTTTATCCATTTCTTTATCCTCTTTAATCAAATTTCCAAACAATCTCCACCTTGTCCTTGTCATAAACATAGATTCTGTCTATGACTTCGTTGATCCAGTCTAAAACAAGTTCTCCTTCTGCTACTGCTTCTCTTAGTTTATCGACATTCAGATAATGTCTTGAAGCAGTATTTTCCTGTATCTTATCCTCTATGATCAATATTTCCTGTTCGATGTTCTTTGCTCTTTGTGTCAGGAATTCCCGTTTTGAAAGGTATTCTTCTTTCTCTATGATACCTTGTTTATGCCTTTCATAACACTGCATTTTGGAAATTTGATTTTTTTGTTGTTCCGCTTCCAGCTTTTTCTTTCGCTCAAGCAGGCTCTCACAAATACTTTCCTTGACTCTATACTCAATCCTTCTCGTCTGTTCTTCCTCAAGAAAATGTTCGGTATGAAGCTGAATTTCTTTTGACACGATTTCTTCCAATACCAAGGCTTGTATCTTTCCTTTCATACAGCCGCAGTCTTTTGCCTTGTACCGATATGGACAATAATATCCGTCACTTTTTCCGGAGTAAATGGTATAACTCATCTTATGATAGCATTGCCCACAATAGACTTTATCCTGAAGAATATGAAAATGCTTCCGTTCTCGGCTGATATGTTTTGCATTGCTGCTTAATCGGTTTTGAACTTCCGCAAAATCCTCTTGGGATATGATGGCTTCGTGCATATTTTCCCGTATAATCCAGTCCTCGCTATCCGTCCATTGTCGATGATCCGAGCCGACTTCATACACTCTGGTCTTTCCGCCGACAATTGCTCCGGTATAAACTCGTTGGGTTAAGAGATAGCGAACAATCTGTCCTGTCCAAATTCCGCTTCCTCTTTTCAGTCCTATGTGCTTACCGGGTGTTAAGACTTCTCTCTCATTCAAGTCTTTGGCAATCGCAAGCATACTTTCTCCGCTTAAATACCTTGCAAACAGTTCTTTTACGATCGGTCTTACTTCTTCATCGACAATGAGCTGATGATGGTCTTTTTCGTCTTTTACATATCCATAGGGTGCTTTTGATCCAAAGTAATAGCCTTTATCTTGTCTGATTTTAACGGAGGAACGAATTTTCTGTGAGATGTCCTTGGAATAGTAGTCATAGACAAGATTCTTAAAAGGAATTTCCAAACTGCTGATTCCGTTTTCGTTGTTCTTACTGTCATAATTGTCATTCACAGAAATAAACCGAACTTGCATAAAGGGAAAAATCTGCTCAATATAGGCTCCCGATTCGATATAATCTCTGGCAAAACGAGATAAGTCTTTTACGAGTATGGTCTTTACTTCATTTTTCTTTACAAGAGCAATCATCTTTTGAAATGCGGGGCGATTAAAATTTGTTCCGGTATAACCGTCATCAATGTGTTCCCTGATCTGAACACCTGTAAATTCTTCACTTGAGCGGATATAGTCTTTTAAGATTTCTCTTTGAGAAGTGATACTGTTGCTTTCATCTTGCTGATTGCCATCTTCCAATGAAAGTCTTAGATAAAAATCTACGGTATTCATATCATCACCTTTTTACCTTTCTTCCGATTTTTTCGGTAATGACAGGCGTTTCTTCAAAGTTAAATTTGATTTCTACCGTATGGTCTTTTCCGATGAATATCTTATCTATGATGACTTTCACAAACTCTTTGTCCCATTTCTTTGTCTTGCCCTTAAAGAGAGCTTTCAGATACTTGTGCTTTTCTTCGAGCCTTCGTTTTTCTTCTTCAAAGATGGCAATTTGCTTTTCTTTTAGGTATTCCAGTTCTTTTTTCTTCTGATGAAGATGTTCCTTTTCTCTTTCAAAATCTTCCTTTCTCCAATCTCCCAAGACATACTTTTCGTAATACTCACTTTGAAGCCTGCTCAGTCCTGAAATTCTTCTGTCGATTTCTGTCAGTTCTTTTTCCTTTTTCTTATCCATCTCTATTTTAAGATTGTCATAAGCATTCAGATAAGCCTTATAACTTTTACTGTTATTTAAAAGAATAGCATCAAAGGCTGCTTTAACAGTTTTTTCAAGAGTAGCCTCTGTAATAGATGTTCCGCATTTTTCTGTTGTAAATTCTCCAAATCGGTTACAGCTAAAGTAAAATACCGTTCTTTTCCCACTTAATTGTCGATGGACGCTCATTCTTTTTTGGCAAATATTACAGTAAACCATTCCTCGAAAGATCGTATCGTCTTTGGCAGTCGCATTTTCCTTTCTGCTTCTTTTTATCGGAGCTGATTTTTCGGACATCTTCTCCTGCACCTTTTCAAAAGTATCCATCGAAATAATGGCTTCATGGGCATTTTCGGTTACTGTCCAGTGTTCTTCAGAGAGTCTTTCCCTTGATTTCCCTTCATAAAGATGTTTTTGATTTCTCCCCTGTATCAAAGTTCCTGTATAAGCACGATTTTTAAGCACCTGTAAGATGGTTGTCGGTTGCCATATCCGAATCGGTTCATCCCCATCCGATACGGCTTTTCCAAATTTTCGATAATCAGTTGCGATATACACTCTTTTTTCCAGAAGAAGTTTGGATATACCCAGTGTACTCAGTCCTTTCAGATAGGCATCAAAGATTTCTTTAACAATGGGAGCTGTATTTTCATCCGGATACAAGCGTCGGATTCCATCTTCATCTTTTCGTGCCACATATCCATAAGGAGCTGCTCCACAGATGAATCCACCTTGTTTGATCCTCATCTGATGAGAGCTTGATACTTTCTTTGAAATATCCGTTGCATAGGTTTCATTGACAATATTTTTTAGAATGACTTCCAGTGATTTATTGGGATCGTCCATGTGGAAGGTATCTAAATTGTCATTGACCGCCACAAATCTCACCCCAAGAAATGGGAAGATCTTTTCAATGAAATTGCCAAGTTCCGTATAGTTTCTTCCAAATCTTGATAGGTCTTTTACAACAATGCAGTTGACTTTCCCCATTCGTACTTCATCCATCAAGTTTTCAAAGTCCGGTCGCTCGAAGTCCGTTCCCGTCTTTGCAATATCTTTATAGATTCCTGCTAAACTGAAATCCTCACTTTTTTGAATAAAGCTCTCGCAAAGAGCAATTTGATTTTCTATGGAGTCGCTCGGTTTCTCTTTTTTATCTCTTGAAATTCTTGCATAGATTGCCGTTTGAAAACTGTTTATACTTTCTTTGTTTAGCAGTTGTTCTTCCGACTTCATTCTTCTATTTGCTGTTCTTGCCATCTATACCACCTCCCTGATTTCAGGAGTTTGAGAGGTATAGCTGCTTAACTTATCCAGAATCTCTATCGTTTCGTCATAGTTAAACTGAATTTCAATTTTCTTATTTTCTAAAACATAGATTTTATCAACGAGTCGAACGAGAAGTCCTCTTTCTAAAATACCGATGTTTTGATACTTTTTGATGTCTGTAAGGAAATTCTGATTGCCCAAACTCTTTTTGTAGAGCCTTGCAATTTCTTTGCTCTGCTTTTCTAAAATCAGCTCACTTTCTACGATACGATTCGTGTAAAACTCCCTCATATCATAAAATTCTTCTTCCGCAATAATGCCTTCCTTCAAATCTTGATAAAGGGAAGATTTTAAAAGTTCAAATTTTGCCTTGCTTTTCTTGGTGTATTCCTGTCTTTTATCTATTTTTTGAAACAGTTCATAGGATACTTCCATCTCTTTGATTTTCTCTGAAACGGTTTCGTATTCCCCAAGATACTGAATATAATGACGAATCATTTCAAGCACTGTCCTTTGCAATTCTTCCTGCTTTATGGAGTGCCTGCTGCAATCTTGCCCCTTATTGTATGAGGAGCAAATATAATAGACGGTCGGTGTTTTCCCTCGTTTATCGACTTTCTTTGTCATCTGTGCGTTACAGTCTTTGCAAAAGAGAAGTCCGGAAAACAAATCCGCTTTTTCTCCGACAGTTTTCGCCTTGATATCGCATTTTAAAAGTTTTTGGACGATTTCAAAGTCATGGGGATCAATAATCGCTTCATGGTTATCTTCAATTTCAATCCAATCGCTTTTGTCTTTGGAAACCACTTTATCCAGCTTATAATTGATCTTTTCTCGTTTTCCCTGTTGAAGTGTTCCAATATAGATCTCATTGATTAAAATGCGATTGACCGCAGGCGTATCCCACTTGGCAACCGCCTTTGTGCTGAAGCCTGTCTTATACCGTATTCCCTTTGCCTTTTTATGCTCCATCGGTGAGGGGATTCCATTATCGTTTAAGTGTTTGGCAATCGAATAGGAGCTG
>KI259803.1:15480-16582 GCA_000467935.1 Peptostreptococcaceae bacterium oral taxon 113 str. W5053 | reverse complement strand
TAAGTGTTTGGCAATCGAATAGGAGCTGTATCCTTCCAGTTTCATGGAGAAGATTTTTCGCACCACATATTCCACTTCTTTATCAATTACTATTTTGTGCTTATCTTCTTCATCTTTTTCATAGCCGTAAGGAGCATAGTTTGATATAAACTGTCCTTGTTTTCTCTTTACCTTGCACACACTTCTAACCTTTGCGGAGGTATCCCTGCAATAGTTGTCGTTGATGAAATTTTTGAAAGGAATCACCAGATTCTTTTCCGTTTCACTGGCTGTGAAACTGTCATAATTGTCATTTAAGGCAATGAACCGAATATCAAGAGAGGGGAACACTCTTTGCAAATATCTTCCGCTGTCAATATAATCTCTGCCGAAACGGGATAAGTCTTTTACAATAATGCAGTTGATACTGCCTGTGATTACATCCTCCATCATTTCTTTAAATGCCGGTCGCTCAAAATTGATTCCTGAATATCCGTCATCTACATATTCCTTTGCAAGCTCCATCTCCTCATTTTTATCAATGTAATCTTGGATTTGAAGTCTTTGATTGGAAATACTGTTGCTTTCCGCTTTGAAATCTTTATCGTATTTTTCATCATCCTGAGATAACCGAAGATACATGGCTACCCGATAGGTATCCAAAATTCTTTTAGACATAACAAAACCTCCAAACTTTCATATTCTTTTTCAAGAGAAATATGATAACTTGGAGTCTTTTCAAGCACTTATTTAAGTTGTATCCCTATTTGATTCGTATTATACCATAAATTCGTAAAAAAGTCTGCCCCTTTATCATATTTTTAGTCAAGCAGCATCACTTTCTTTTCTAAATAGGACAAAAAGCAATCCGCTAAGCTTCTTCCATTCTCTGCATAGCTACATTTAACAATGACATTTCCGACTTTCATAAAGTACATGGAAAGCGGCTCTGCATTTTTCTTATCTTTTATATTTTCAATATCAGGGACAATTTTCCTGTCTATCTCTTCCGCTGACATATTTTTATATCTTGCTAATTCTTCTGCATTCATAAAAAAACTCCTTTCCCTGTTGTTTTCTTTTTTAAGTTTTATGACATTGGTAGGTGTCTTGGCTGACAACA
>KI259803.1:1781-15380 GCA_000467935.1 Peptostreptococcaceae bacterium oral taxon 113 str. W5053 | reverse complement strand
CGAACAGACTGCCACATCTGTTTTTTATGTTTTCTTATTTCTCGCTCGCTTTCTTATTTCCTTGGTTTACCCAGTATTCATAAAACCGAAATCTCTCAGCAGAAAGGTCTTGGCGTAAGTCATAATTCTCCACAAGCAGATAAAGTCCTACCTTAGTCTATTCAGTTGTCAAAGAACAAAATATTTGAAAGGGATCTTTCTTTCTATTTTCCAATTTGCCATCGCAACCTATCTCTTATAAAAGAAAGTAAAAGAGGTCAAACTCCCCTTCACTTTATATAAGGAAAATTTGACCCCTTTGGTTACCGAAATTCTAAATTTCTTCGATAAATTTCTTCAGTTTCGCCAAGATTTTGTTTCGTTTCTTAATCAAAGCCGGGTGTGTGATACTCTTTAACTTTGCTACCGAGCGGATGGTTTCATCCTGAAAGTACAAACGCTCTATGATGTCCTTTTCTTCTGCATTGAGTCTTGATATGGCATTTCTGACTGCTTCAATCATCATCTGCGTTTCCACAATTTTTTTGACATCAACGCTTTCATCAATGATGTTCTCTGCAAAATGTCCATCCTGATCCAAGGACGAAAAAAAGAGCAAGTGGTTTTTTCTGTCCACCTGCTCTAAATACTTTTCATGTTCTCTTTCCCGCCAGTAGACTTTGTATATCTCCTCACTGACTTTTACCTTTTGTCCGTTTACATATAGATAAAATTCTTTTTTCATTTTGAAGTCCTCCGTTTCTTTTGACTGACTGTTTTTCAGGCAAAAAAAGGAGGACTTCTGCATCCGGGCATAAGAAGTCCTCTAAAATGAACGAATTTCGTTCTTTTTTGAAATGTATTTAATTGTTTAAGAGAGTATGTGTAAGCACAGACAACTACAAGGATTATAGAAAAAAGGAGTATTTTTATTCCATTTCAATTCTACAAGGAAACTTATACACTTGTTCATCTCCCTTTCCCTCCGTTCATTATAGATAAATATAAGCATCATAAGCACTCCATAAATAAGTGGATAAAGACCAATAACTATCATTGTTATTACTGCCGGAATAGATAACTGAAAGAATAAATCTATCGGTCTTTTGCTATTAATTGTTCTTTCATATTTAACTATTTCTCCTAATACGAATACATTTCAGTCAAATCAGATTTTTCAATCATATTTCTATATAACTGTGATTCATTATAAATTTCATCATGTGTACCATTTGACACAACTTTGCCCTCATCAAGCAAAATTATCTGGTTTACATTTTGAATAGATTTTAATCTATGTGAAATAATGACAACCGTTTTATTCTTTATAAGTTTATTTAATCCTTCTTGAATTTTTGCTTCATTTTCTACATCCAATGAAGCTGCAATTTCGTCAAGAAGAATAATTGGTGCATCTTTCAAAATGGCTCTTGCAATTGAAATTCTCTGTCTTTCACCTCCTGATAATTTTGCCCCATTTTCTCCCACAATTGTTTGTATGCCCTCAGGAAGCCTGTCTATAATTTCTTGACAACCGGCAATTCGAGCTACTTCTCTCACTTCATCGTCCGTTGCATTCGTATTTCCTATGCGTATATTTTCCATAATAGAAGTGTTAAACAGCACAACATCTTGAAATACGACTGAAATTTTTTTAAATAAGCACTCAGTATCTACTGTTTTAATATCATGACCCCCAATTAAAATCCGACCGCTATCATAATCGTAAAGTCTTGACATCAATTTTAATAATGTTGATTTTCCACAACCTGATGGTCCAATAAGTGCAGTAATTTGGTTCTGTTTTGCTGTAAAAGTAACATTATTGATAACTTTCTTATTTTTCCCTGAATATGAGAAATCCACATTTTGAAAACTAATATCATAATTATCAAAATCTACATTATTTCCAATTTGGACTTTAGTATTTCTTAACTCTTTAATTCTATTAATTCTTGCATCAAGATAAAAAATTTCTCCAAGATACATATAAATACCTTCTAAACCTTCAGAGATTTTAGTTGCTGCAATAATATATCCAACTAAATATAACAAAGGCACCTCATTACTTATAAACATATGGAGTCCAACAACGCTTGTAATACCTATAGATAACTTTGTGATCCATCCAGCCAAGCTTACTGGGAAAGCTTGAACAATTTCTGCACTCATTTGAATTTTTTCAGATTCTTCAAGTTTTTTAGAAATGTTTTCTATTGTATTTTCCTTTAATCCATAACTCTTTATTTCTTGACTCATTTCAATTGATGATTGAAATTCTTCTGAAATCCCTCTTAATTTTTCGTAATGATTTCCTCTCACCTTTATTTGGCTTTTTTTTGATAAATATAAAATACCTGCTGAAATAATCAGTGGAAGTAACACACAAATTCCAAGTTTAAAATCTCCTATTAACATCATCACGCCTATCACAATGAAAAAGTAAACATAGCCAATTGTATGACCTATTGCGTGAGCTAAAGCATGTTCAATTGCCGCAACATCTGCCATAACTGTCTGTGAAAGATCAGAGATATCATGTTTTGAAAAATAATCTAATGGCAATTTTTTTAGTATATCCGCTATTTCGATTCTTAAATTGGCAGATTCTTTATAAGTTTCGTTGTATGTGGTTTTATAATTCATATTTGTTGCCACATAAACAAGTATTATGATTATCCCAATTCCTAAAACATAAGTTTCAAGTCCATGCCCTTTATTTTCTAAAATAGATTGCACAAAAAACATCATTAAAATCATTGGAAGCATATAAATAGCATAATATGCAAATGAAGACCATACGGATTTTTCCAGACCTTTTGCTCCGGCTTCAGTTAATTGAAATTTCTTTTGTAAATATTTTCTCATTACATTACCCTCCAATCATTTGCTTTTTCATACAAGTTTTGAAGTTCTCTATATCTTCCATTTAAATTCATTAGATTTGTATCATTACCTCGCTCAATAACTTTGCCATTTTCAATGAACAATATCTCATCAACATTTCTAATTGAAGATAATCTGTGAGCAATCATAATGGTTGTTTTCCCTTTCATTAAATTTGAAAAAGCTTGTTGAAGTTCATACTCGTTTTCGGGATCTGCGGCAGCTGAAGCTTCATCGAGTATAATAATCTTAGATTTTTTCAAAATAGCTCTTGCAATGGCAACCCTTTGTACTTCACCACCTGATAAATGCACTCCCTTTGAGCCTATAATGGTATTCTCCTTTTCAGGAAATTTTGCCAAAATACTTTCGCACTTTGCCAAATGCAGAGCATTCATAATTTCTTCTCTTGTCGCATTTTGGTCACCCATTTTTACATTTTCATAAATAGAGGTTTTAAATAATTTTGAGTTTTGAAATACAAATGAAATATTTTGAAGTAATGTTTCCTCGCTATATTCTCGTATATCATAACCACCAATTTTTATACTGCCACTATTTAAAGAATAAAAACCTGATATCAATTTCGCTATCGTTGACTTCCCTGACCCAGATGGTCCAACTAAAGCAAAAGTTTTTCCCTCATCTAACTTAAAGCTCAAATTTTCTATAATATATTTTTCATCATATTTAAAGAAAACCCTATCAAACTCAATATCATAATGTTTAAATTCTTTTCTTTCACCATGTTCTAATTTTTCATTCTTCATTCCATCTATCAAATTCTCTAAACGATCTATTACCTGTCCGGCATTAAAGTTATTTTGTGAAGCAAACATAACTTTCATAAATGATGAAAATATAACCCCAGAAAAACAAGTAAAGAAGATTACTTTTGCAAGAATCATCCCAGCTTGTTCTCCTTTTGTTATAAAATACATACTGCAAGGAATACATATCAAATAATAGGTATTAAATAACGTTTGAAATGACACATACGGCTTTCTGCAACTTAAGGAATATTCATAAGTGTTTTTTGAGTATTGGAGAATTGCATCCAATAAACTTTTATAGGAACGAACGGTTATCCCAAAAATCTTCAATACTTGCATACCTCTAACATATTCAATTATCTCTGAACTCATTTTCTCCAGAGAATTAGAATATGCCATCATAAATTCTTCTCCACCATACATTGATTTGTATTGAAAAATACCTACTACAATTGTTATAGCCAACAAAATACCAAGTCTATAATCAACAGCAAAGGTCATAATAAACATTAAAATTGGCAACATTCCTGCAACAACATTATCAGGAATCAAATGTGCCACTGTAGAATGTGTTTCTCCAGCATTATCGTCAATAATCTTTCTTACTTTCCCTGACGGATTCGTATCAAAGAAAGCAAAAGAAGCATTGATTAGATTTTTTAACCCAGTTTTTCTGATATTTGTTTCTAATCTAAAACCAAGCATATGTGATACCATCAATGCCACAAAGTAAATAACTCCATACGATACCATATAGATTACAATCAATTTACTATCTTTTAGAGCCGCACTATAATCTTTGGTAACTAATAATTCGCAAAACAAATCCCACAAATACCAGTAAGAAGCCATTAAACATATTGTGGAAATAGCAGCTAATAGCATTGAACCATATGCGAATGTTTTTCTTTCAGGAACATACTTAAATAATTTTTTGTATAATTTAAACATTTTTCTTCTCCAAATCTTATATTCTCAGCAAATCTTTCCATCCAGCATAGAAGAATTTTTTAACGTGTTGAATGTAAATATTAGCTTCATTTAAATTCATATTTTGGGAAAGAGGTACTAAAATTCCCTTTATATATGAACTAACTAATATATGAACAAGTTCATACAAAATAAATTCATCTACATCACTTTTATTGTTAGTTCTAATAAATTGCATTGTTGCATCCGTAATTATTTTAGAAATCTCATCAAAATAGAACTCATATTTTGTTCCACCTGATAAATTCAAAATCATTAAAAATTCTTCCTTGTATTCATATATCAATCCAATGAATCCATCTTCATTCTCCCAATTTCTAAAGACACAATTTATTTGTTCTTCTTTGGGTAATTTTTTGTAAGCGCTATGTTCTTTGTCAAGAAATTCTTTGAGTCTATTTGCAGGTTTTTCAACTAAGCTATTAAATAAATCTTCTTTAGTACTAAATCTCTTGTATAACGCTCCAGTAGTTATGCCTGCATTTTTACAAATTACATTTAAAGAGGATTTTTCAAACCCATTCCGTTTAAATTCTTTTTTTGCATTTTCCAACAATCTAGGAGTAATGCTAATATCTTGGTTCGCCATAAAATTCCCCCTTGTACATTGATAATAGTACTATCAATTATGTTATTTTTTTGCAAGAGGCATCTTAGTACCTCTTGCATAAGCAAAATCAAAACAAACAATAAAGTTGCTGATTTATTTTGTCCATTATTTTAAAAAAGAAGCTAAAGCTTAATCCATCATTTCATCTACATGTAAACCTGATTCCAAAATTCTTGAAGTGTCTCCTGTATTGCCATATCATCTATATTTCCAATACATTTTACTTCTCCACATTCAAGAAATAGAATATAATCACAGCATCTTGAAACAAGCTCCGAATCATGCGTAATCACAAATTGCGTTCGTCCCGCCGCCTTCATACGCTTTATAGCATCTGCCACCTCAATCATATGAATATAATCAAGTCCACTAGTCGGTTCATCATATATGAGAAATCTTTTATCAGATGCAAGTGCACTAGCCATTGCAACCCGTTGTTTTTGTCCTCCAGACAAAGACATGGGATGAGAGTTTTTAAACTCTTCTAAACCTAACTTTTTCAGAATTATATTTGTTCTTTTCTCCTGCTCTTCATGAGATAATCCTAACCTCTCCATAGATAATCTGACTTCTTCAAATACACTTTCTGTAAAAAGCTGCTGATTTACATCCTGCATAACAATATAAGTACTTGCGATTCGATTTTTTCTTTTAAATTTTTCTCCATTTATAAAGATATCTCCTTTCGACCTCTTTTCCAAACCACAGAAAGCACGTCCGAAAGTAGATTTACCTGCTCCATTGTTTCCAACAATGCCGATAATAGACTTTTCCGGAAGGTTTATATAAGGAATAGAAAATGCAGGTTTATCTTCTCCTTTGTAAGTATAACTAAAATCAACGAACTCTATTTTTCCAGCATTATCCGTTTCTCTATTCTCTTTTTGAAATTCAGGCTTACTTCTAAGCCCCATAATTTTTAATTGTTCTTTACTGATTTTCTTAAATTGTTCTATTGTGTAATCACTTATAATTCGTCCATTTTTTATATATATTACACGATCAGCCAAATCCATCAGCCATTCCAAACGATGTTCCGCAATTATCACCGTTTTTCTATCCTGCTTCCATTTTTTAATAATCTTTCGCAACTGTGCGATAATATGTGTGTCTAAATTGGAAGTAGGCTCGTCCATAACGACTATTGGAGGATTAGGTGCTGTAGCGGAGGCACAAGCAACCCTCTGTTTTTCCCCTCCAGATAGAGAAAAAAGACTTTTCCCTAACAATGTAGTAATATCAAGAGCTTCAACAATATTTTCAAAACGTTCAAAAATAAGTTGTTTTTCCATTCCAAGATTTTCACATGTGAATACTACTTCTGTATCTGTTTTAACTGTATAAAACTGGGCTTTGGGATTCTGAAATACTGATCCTACATAATATGCTAACTGATACAGTTCACATTCAGCTACATTGTTTCCACAAACAAAAATTTCACCTGACATTTCCCCTTCATAAAAATGCGGAACTAGACCATTTATCATTCTTGTAAGAGTTGTTTTCCCACAACCAGATTCACCACAAAGCACGACAACTTGACCTTCTGGAATATTTAAACTCACATCCCGCATACCAGCATCTCTCTGCCCATTTTTATATAAAAAACTTGCATTTTTGAATTTAATCATATAGCCACCTTTTGTTTATACATCACAATAAAATAAAGAGTATAAAAGATAATCAAACTGCCGAAAACAAGATAATCTCTCCACTTAAACCCAATATTACTTACATTGGTTCTTTCATTAGGTGCTGCAAGTCCCCTTGTAAGTGCAGAGGCAGCCAAATCATTTCCTATAGATACGATACTTGTTAAAAATGGAACCATCCTAAACTCTAACATCATAAGAGGATTGCGAAAAGAATCTATCCCTCGCAATTTCATAGCATCTCGCACATTGATATATTCTTCTCTAATAGTAGGAAAAAAGCGAAATGTTACTGAAATGGGAACTGTTAGTTTTTTCGTAACGTGCATTCTATCCATAGCTGCAATAAACTCCCCTACAGACGTTGTAGAAAACATAAAATATGCCATCATATATCCCGGAATAATTTCTACGGAAAATGCAATTATCCCCGTAAATAAGATATTAAACCAAGTTGGTAAATACGGCGCAAGAAGGTTGGGAACAAATAGTGCAAAAAGGTACAAAACAAAAAAATATACTACTGCCCGTAACTTCTTTAAAACAACCAAAAAAACAAATGGCAAAAGAGAAAGTATTGTGTGAAAAATTTTTAAATAGCCAATGGGGGAACCACTAAGCAAAGTAGTCGATACAAGAAGGCACATTAATATCTTTGTACGTGGATCAAGATATAGTTTATCTGCTGTCGCATTTTTCTGATATAATTCAGAAATCATTATATCAACCCACTTCTTTCAAAATGTTTCCTCAAAACTTTACGACCAATCAGCCCGCCAAGAAAACCACCAACAAAGCATGAGACAATTAAAAGAGGGAATAACCACCAGTTACTATGAAACCATCCATAAACAGAATACATAAATGTTTCTCCATAGCTAGCTGCCTTATTCTTTAACCATTCCTGACTTGCTGTGAGCCAATGTACATAATTCCCTGCAATACATATACTCGATACAGCATACGCAAGAACGCAACCCATGCTCTTTTGATATTTAGAAACTTTTAAAATAAGTTCCCCAATAGCTCCTGTTATGATTGCCCAAATCAAGAGATCATATCCCATTCCCGTTAAAATCATGGCTATTCCAATTACAGTCTGCAAAATCATTAGCATTCCAAATTTTCTTATTTTTGTAAAATAAAGCATCATTGGAATACCTTCTATAAATGGGACAACAAAAGTGAGAAGTAAAAAACCAATTGGAATCAGTCCCAAAGTGCATGCGACTGCAATAATAATAACCACATAAATCGCTGAAAAAATCCCAGCATTGATTAAATCTTTACCATTTAATCTGTTTGGATTCGAACCTTTCTTATCTGTCATGTAATACATCCTCCTTAATTTTTTATATTTACGCTTGATACTCAAGAAACATCATTTAGTATTTTATCCAATACATATTATTAATTTATAAACTCATTTTACTTGATTTCCCTTGTGGTTCAGCATATAATATATACAAAGGTTAAACCTCACTAACTAACATATTTAGTATAACATTCAAAGTTATCCTTTGCAATATCTCCAAATTTTGTTTGGACATTATACTAAAAATTTTGGATATTTTATAAAAAGGAGTGTCGCAAATGTATGCTGATAAATTTTATTCCGGTTTATTTTCTCAACTAAATCTAAATCCTGATAAATCTGGTATCAAACCCAGTGGCGGTTTTACCATGGTGCCAAAAGATAGTACTGGCGAAGGATATCTATGGACATACCCTGTAAATGCATTTTGTTCTATAAATATTTACCATCTTTGTTTTTATAATGAAATGCATTACAGATATTATCACCCTAAAATGTTGGTACTTTCCCAAAGTTCATTTTATGTTGCAAGAGCAATAAAAAAAAATTCTTGTAATCAAAAAAATCAACTTATTGGCTATTACCTTGATAATGGCGAGCATGAATATACAATTCCTGCTGGGATTTGGTTAGACAGTGTTGGAGTTTCAATTTTCCCTGAATATTACGAAGAATACCTTCCAAAAATATTTCATCAAGACTTTTCTTCACTTTCAGAAATAGTCCCTCGAATTGGTACAGACCTATTTATACCAAAAATCTCAACAATACTTGATGATATTGCCACATACACACCAACATCAGAAATCTCGGAACTATTCTATGAGGCTAAAATATTAGAAATAATCGCAGCATTTTTATCTTGGAAAAGCAATGCTGTTCACAATGTTATAGACAAAGAAGATTCAGAAGCACTTCATCGTCTTGGTCACTATTTAGAACAAAACTTTTCCAATCCAACGAACATTCAAATGTATGCACGCATGTGCAATATGAGCAAATCTAAACTGTCGGAAATGTTTCATTCTATATATGGATGCACCATTGTAGAATTTATTATGAACTACAGGATAGATAAAGCAAAAAGATTATTATTAGAAAATGATTTATCTATTCAACAGATTGCTACAACCGTAGGCTATTCTCATCAAAGCAGTTTTACCTATATTTTCAAACAACATGTGGGATGCACGCCACGTGAATATAGAAAAGATAATTCTAATTTTCACAGCATTAGTTCTACAATTTCAACTTCTAAAAACCATTTATGATATTAACAGTTCTGTAACCTCAATCATTATCTGTATTTTGGCAATCTTTATATAGAATAGCCCACGATTATTTGTTATAATATAGTTACAAATTCAAAACTTGCTTAACGCTGTTCTTATACTATTAGTATATGAGCAAGCACAGTAAGTGTACGGACACTTACGGAAAAATTGATGAAGCAGCCCTTCGGGATCTGCTTCTTTTTTTATCAATTTTTAGCTTGTTAGGGAGACCCTAAGACCCCGAAAATCATACAAAGGAGGAAATATCTATGGCAAACAGATTACGAAATGAACGACTTGAAATTAAATTGACCAAAGAAGAAAAAGCTCTTTTTGAGGAGAAAAGAAAACTTGCGAAGTGCAGAAATATGAGCCACTTTATCCGCAAATGCGTTTTAGAAAAGGAGATTTATCAGGTAGATTTAGAGCCGTTTAGAGATTTACAAGGCTTGCTTTCTAATGCAACAAACAACATCAATCAGATTGCAAAGAGAGTAAATCAGACAGGTATCATCTATAAAGATGACATAGGCGATATGAAGAAAGAGATTGAACATTTTTCTAAAGAGTTATGGCAAATTCACTCCCTGCTTCTGAAAAGAACTTCTGAAACGGAAGGGGAATAACAATGGCGATTACAAAAATACACCCTATAAAATCAACCCTTCATCTTGCCATCAACTATATTGTTAATGGAGATAAAACAGATGAACAGCTTTTGGTCAGCACGCATAAATGCCACGAATCTTCTGCTCATACTCAGTTTTTACGAACAAGAGAGGAGGCGGGAACAAAGGGAACTGTCCTTGCAAGACATCTGATTCAATCTTTTCTACCGGGAGAAGCTACACCTGAAATGGCACATCGAATCGGTCTTGAGTTATGTAAGAAGATCCTAAAAGATGAATATGAATTTGTCCTATCGACGCACATAGATAAAGGGCATATCCATAATCATATCATCTTCAACAATGTGAATATGGTTACCGGCAAATGCTATCAGTCGAACAAGAAAAGCTATCATAAGATCCGTTACCAGAGTAATAAGCTGTGCAAGGAAAATAACCTTTCCGTCATTGATGAACACTATGAAAGTTACAAGAAAAAATACAAGACAAGCGGAAAGTCTTGGTATGAAAATGAACAATCAAAGAAAGGTACTTCTTGGAAAAACAGGCTTCAATTTGACATTGACCGCATAATAAAGCAATCTCAGGATTGGGGCGAATTTCTAAAGAAAATGGCTGAGCTTGGCTATGAAATCAAGCATGGAAAGCATATAGCCTTTAAGCCAAAAGATAAGGCGAAATTTACAAGAGCCAAAACAATCGGAGAAGATTATACCGAAGAAAGATTAAAAGAACGAATTACAAAAAGAGAGTATATCAAGACTCCTGCCGTTAAAAAACGCATTGGAACTATCATTGATATGAACACCAATACAAAGGTGAAGGAGAGCAAAGGTTATGAATACTGGGCGACGAAACATAATCTGAATACGATGGCGGAATCTGTAATTTTCATCCGAGAACATGGCATTAAATCTGTTCGGCAGCTTGATGAATATATACAAAAATCGGCTGATGAAAGGCAACATCTGCAAGATAAAATCAAATCCATTGATAAGGAAATGGAACAGTTATCAGCTACGATGGAACAAGTCCATACCGTTAAAAAATATCGAGGATACTACAAAGAATATCGTTCTAATCCATCTGATAGTACATTTTTTGAGGAATACAAAGCTCAGATTACCCTCTATGAAAATGCTCTTTCCGAGCTTAAAAAGTCTTATTCCAAGCTTCCAAATTCAAAGGATATTTTAGACAAACTTGATAAATTACAAGAAAAAAAGAATACCCTTATGCAAGAGTATTCTTCCTCAAAAACTACAATGGACGAACTTTACCGAATACGAAAGAACTATGGAATTTATATGGGTAAGGAGATGGAGAGATGATTTCTCTATCTCCTAAATTTCTATTTTTTCAGCTATTATATTGACAACTTCTACCGTATCAAAGAAATCAAGTTCTTTTATATATGGATTATCTTTCAAATAGACCTCCCACAATTCTTTTAAGTAGCTATCTCCCTTAATATCATTTATGATTTCATTTGCCTCTTGAATAAAAGACATACTATCTCTTTTTCCTGCCGTTGATAGAATAGCCTGTTTAAGAACACCAAAATCAATTTCCTCTTTTCTTAAACGATACAAGCTATATAAATCATAAAAATCTCTCATTCTTGTTGTAGATATATTTCTTTTTATAACACTCTCGTATTTTTCTGCAAGTATCGTTTCAATAGGATATGCAAGAACTTTAAGCCCTTCTTCCCTAAACATGCAGGGATATACGTATTCTATTTCTTTTGGTGTAATTACATCTCCTGTTGTAATATCAATTTTCATAGCATTTCTTATTTTCCCAAATATGGCAATTAGATGTACTCTGAAATTTTCATACTCATCTTCTTCACGAATATGAGTAATATCAGTAACCTCAAACTGTATTCCATCACCAACTTCTATGCCCAAAATTTCTAAAATTATATTTTTAATGACATCTTCTTTTAAGGGAATTCCTTTCACAGTTGTATCCATATCCATTGTCGTCCTATTATCTATGCCAATCATTGATGAGATTAGCAATCCACCCTTAATCACAAAATTAAATTTATATTTGGAATGAGATAATCTTTCTAAAAATCTTTCAAAGAAAAACATCTGTAAAACTTCCTGTGAACTTAATCTTTTACTTTTTGCGATGTTTTTTACTTTGCCTTTCAAGCTCTCTGGACTAATCATTTTATAATACCTCCATATATTTTCTTATTTCATCTTCAACTCCTAATATCCGGCTATATTTAATAAGATTTCTCATATTTTTTCCCTTACTGTTAAAGTATCCGGTGATCGCATCTACAAATATTTGTTTGTCCACGGCATTTCTTTCGGAAACAATATCACAAATGCTTCTTTCCATATCATAGCATTTTACTTCATTTCCAAATGCTGTCTTTACGGTTATAATACCAATATCAAAGTTTTCTTTTTTTATATAATGTACCTTAATATTATTCACTCGTTTTTTTATATGACCGACATTATAGCCTTGAGGTACACTAATATGAAAAGAATTTGGAGTTCTATCACTAAGTCCTAACAAAAACAAGGCAGTATGAAACGAAAATACAACTTTTTCATTATTATATGATATTAGTACAAGTTCATCGTCTATATCATCTTTTTTCTTGTATACTCCATTTTTTACTCGCTCAAGTTTCCCTTTATGAACAAGTTCAGCAAGCTTATATCTCTTAATGCCGAGCTTTTCAGCTTCTTTATTTGTAATGAATCCTTTTTCTTTTAAATATTCATCCAAAATATTCATCATACATTACCTCCTACATTTACGCTTTTATTATATAATATTAAAGAGCATTTGTAAATAAAGGTTGCAAAAAAAGAGCCGGTGCAGTCCGAAGACCACACCGACCATCATATTATCTCTCCGTTTCTTTTGGCTTTTCTTTACTTTCTTTAGGTTTTTCCTTATCTTCCGCCTGATATTTCTTGATAGCTCCAAGGACGGATTCTTTCTTTTCCTCCTGTCCTTTCATCTGTTCTTTTGCCTTTAAGAGCTTTGAAGAAAGTATCCTGATGTTAGTGTGTTCCTTGCCGTTATCATCAATGGAAGTTCTGATTTGACCAAAGAGTTTTACAAAATCTCCCTGTTTAAAATCCTTTGGAAGTTCACTCTTTTCTCCATAAGCAGAGCAATTATGATATATCTTATTTCCCTCATCATCTTTGGACACAACAGAGAAATTTGCCACCTTAAAGGCTTCTCCGTTCTTATTTTCCCTTTCAACTACATCGACCTCTCCAACAACATTTCCGACGATATTGATAAGGTCATCTTTTTCCCCCTGAATATAGGGAAGATCTTTTATATGTCCCTGTTCTCTTAAATCTTCAATCATATAATCGAAATCTTCATGAAGCAGATTGATGGTGTCATTTGCCATATAAGCATCATATAGCTTATCTAATGCACTTTCATCGTTAATGCCTTTTTCCATGCTGATAACCGCCTTCACAAAATCTTTGTGG
>KI259803.1:869-1681 GCA_000467935.1 Peptostreptococcaceae bacterium oral taxon 113 str. W5053 | reverse complement strand
GGAGCTGTTCGCTCCCTTATCTTGCATATTGTTCATATTGCTGTTCTTTCGATTCCTGTCTGCTTTCTGATTTTTCCTGCTGTTGAAATGCTCTTATTTGTCCTAAAATAGACGGCTTGTCATCTGTTCTTTGAGTAGTTTCTTCTTTTGTATGAAGATTATCTTCCACATCATAGGTTGATTCAAAGTAATCGCTATCCCTGAAATCATTGTCATATCTATCGATGATACCGTCATTATCGAGGTCTTTTGCAAGAGGATCATAAAAATTTCCCTCATCATCAATGTCAAGTCCCGTTGCTGCCCTTAAATCTTCCGAGTCCACATAGACTAAATCTTCAAAAGAGGATAGCTCAATCTCATTTTTCATGTTTTTTAGAGCTTCATTTTCTCCTTTGTTCTCATAATCAAAGCTCTCGGTTTTTACCACCGTATCATCAATATACTGAGTCCATGTTTTGGCTTCTAAATTCAGTTCGTACTGAATCCCATGTCTTTCATTCGGTGTATCAGTATAAGCAATTCCTATGTGCTTTAAGTCAGGATATAGAGTATCAAACTCATCATAGCTGTGGTTTTCTTCATACTCTTTGTTACAGAAGTCAATAATCGCTCGTTTTACATCTTCCACAAGAGGATTGTCATTTCTCTTTTCTTCCACTTCTCCCATATCAAGCAGTTTATTCAGTTCCGCAAGTCTTAATACTTTAGTTTTTAGTTCATCAGCCTTTTCAAACGGCTTTTTAAGTTCTTCTTTAGCATTTTCAAGCTGTTCTTTGGTACTGATGAGCTTTTCCTCTAATCTTTTCAGT
>KI259803.1:0-769 GCA_000467935.1 Peptostreptococcaceae bacterium oral taxon 113 str. W5053 | reverse complement strand
AAGAGCGTTATCCAGTCTTATAATATTACCATCCGCACTTGTACCAAGCTCTCCTGAATGCTTTGCAGCACCGTTTAAGCTGAAGTTATGCTCATTGGTAAAGAAGTTATAGCTGACCTCTAAATCCATATTTCGGTACTGACCGATGACTTTGCTTTCATTGAGTTTTACTTTAGAAATGGCTTCAAGGAGCTTTTCTCCTGCTATCTTTTTATCTATAATTTTCTCGCCATTTATCGTGATGGAAGTAAACTTTTCCTCTCCTTCCGCTTTCGGCTCAACCTCTGATATGTCTTTCTTTACAGCCTCAATCAGTTTTTCTGTTCTTGCAATTTCTTCCGGATAGTTTTTAGCAACCTTGTCCTCTAATCTATAACGATTGGACTTGAAGTTTGCTTCCAGCATTTTAAGTTTCGTAACCTCATTGTCCAAATCCATCTTTTCCTTAATCTTCGGATCACCTGTGGCAAGTGCTTTAATCTCTGCATAGTTAAGGGAGCTTTCATCCACATCTTCCGCAACTCTGACAGGTGTCTTACTGGTCATAATCTGTGAAATAAATTTCTGCTTATTCTCTATGGTCTGCCACAAATAGGCATCAAATGTGTTCTCTGTAACATAACGATAGATATTTACTTTCTCATTTTCGTTACCCTGTCTTACAATTCTACCCGCACGCTGTTCAAGGTCCGCAGGACGCCAAGGCACATCCAAATCATGCAGTGCAATCAGTTTATTCTGCACATTCGTGCCGGCTCCCATTTTCTGA
>KI259802.1 GCA_000467935.1 Peptostreptococcaceae bacterium oral taxon 113 str. W5053 | reverse complement strand
ATTTCTGCTGATGATAGGCGGGTATATCTACCTTGTCGGCTTCCAATATCCTTGCGATGGCATAGGGTCCTTTTCCGTCCATTGTCAGATGAAATATTCTTCGGACAACCTCTGCTGCTTTTTCGTCAATAATCCACTGATTTTTATCGTCTTTGTCTTTGATATAGCCATAGGGTGGACTGCTTCCTGTATGCTTTCCGCTTTCGCCTTTCGCTTTGAATGTGGACTTGATTTTCCTTGAGGTATCTCTCGCATACCACTCGTTCATAATGTTTCGAAATGGAGTAAAATCATCGTCTTTGTAAAAGCTGTCTACATTGTCGTTTATGGCAATGAGTCTTACTCCCTTTTGTCTTAATATCTCCATACATTGACCGACTTTGAGGTAATCTCTGCCCAGTCTACTCATATCCTTTACGATGATACAACCGATATTTCCTTGATTGACTCCGTTCATCATTGCCATAAATCCCGGACGATCGAACTGCGTCCCGCTGATTCCATCATCGGTAAAATGAATGATGTTCTCCAAA
>KI259801.1:668-4132 GCA_000467935.1 Peptostreptococcaceae bacterium oral taxon 113 str. W5053 | reverse complement strand
TATCTTGTACTATTTCTTGACATAAGACCACATTTCTAATTATCATTAGCTTTTTATCTAACATAGGAATTGATCTGTCATCTATTCTCTCATTACAAGTCTTGCAATAGATATGTCCGTCCTTTTCATAGTGAGTTTCTTTGTTGTAGGTAAAATCTGTGCCTTGTATTTTTGTAATAATCATATTTTCTTTATCCTTCATAATCTTATTTCTCCTTTTCTGTATCAGCTTGTAAAATGCGTTTTAAGGCTTATTTTCGTCTTAATCATATTTCTATCTTTAAGGCTCTAAAAACGCCTTTCTGCTTCGTTATATGCTATTTATAGGCTGTCGCTATCCTCATAGTTGGTTGAATAGGTTTTAGAACTTCCACTTTTATTATTTATCTGTGATAGTCTTTCCTTATCCTGTTCATACCAGTTAAGGATTGTTACATAGTGGTCTTTATAGTCTGTGCCTTTACTTTTGATATACCTTGACAGTTTTTCAATCATTATTTCAGTATGACTTTTTAGCTTATCCTTTAGCTTATGGTATCCTTCATCGGTTAAACGGATATTTTTATATTCTCCGTAAAAACTATGGAGTAGGGGTCGCTTTTCTATCTCTCCCTCTTTCTCTAACTCTATATCTATCTCTTTCTCTATCTCTGTGTTGCAGTTTTGTTGCATAAGCGTTGCAGTAGTGTTGCATTGCAACATTTTTTGTTCCCTTGATTTTCTTGAACGCCTTGTAGAAGCTGTTTCTGAACCTATAAGACTTGGTATTTCTGTTAGAAAATATTCATCATTTTCTACAATTATTTCCATTAAATTCTGTGATATAAGGTAATTTACTGTAACCATTACATCATCTTCCTTTTCATCAATGGTTAATGCAAGTTCCTTTATAAAATCTGTTTCCACTCCGTCATAATATAGCTTTCCACTATCTTTTAGGCTTAATAACAAGAGTTTAAGATATATACTTGTATAAGTATCTCCTCCGGATATTCTCCTTAATCTTTTTATCCTCTTATCTGTAAAAAAATCTTCTTTTAGCTTTAGCCAATAATATCTTCGGTTTTCTGACATTTATTCCTACCTTTCTTCAATTAAAAAAGACGATAGATTTTCACTTCTACCGCCTTGCATATTGTTATGATTTTTTCATAATTATATATTAAATTTTTAAGTCTTTATTATTCAACATCTTGCTAAACATATCATGGTACATATCTTTAGAGGATTCTTCTATCTTGGTAATGCTTGATATTTTATTTCCTGCATCTTTTGATGAAGCTCCGTAAAGATAAAAGGCTTCATTATCTGTTCCATAGTCTATTGCAATATATCTATCGTGATATTTTTTACCAGCTATCTTCAGCTTCAGGTCTATATTAGGATAATCTTTTCTAAAATCATCTAAGATATTTTTTGTAAGCATATCCTTATTTTTCACATTATCGCTAAAAACTATTATTTCTACACTATCTTTTGCCGCCCTAAGAAGTTCTAATGTTTTTAGACCGATATAGTTATCTATAACATAAATGCTTTTCTTTGCTGACTTATATATTTTCGTATAGGCAACATCAGCTTCTATCTTATCTCCGTTCATCAAAAGGAAATGTTTATATGTTTCCGGGTCTATAAAATTATCCATTACCTTTTTCAAATCTTCTTTTGTAGCCATTTGAGATTTTATTTCTGCAATATCGTTTGTGTTCCGGTTAGTTTGAATGGCAATTTGTACCAATTCCTTTGAGCCGATAAAATCTTGATTTTCAATAATAAAATCTTTCATCTGCTTAAACATTCGTATTAAAGCCTTGCTCTGTCTAACTGCAAGCTCTCCCCTTAATACAGTCATAAGCATATAAATACCTTGCTCTGTAAAGGCGTATGGTAGTTTTCTACGACCGCCCCAACTTGATGTCGATTTTTTCGATATCAAGTTTCCAAACTCTGACTTCGTTAACTGAAACATAAAATCATCATCAAATTTCTCCGAATTATTTTTTACTTGTTCGTTAAATCTTGTCGTCGTATACCCAATTTCAGCAAGTTCAAAATCGAGCATAACCTTTTGATTTCTTATATAGTAAATCTTATTCTTAATCGTATCTTCATTGATTACTACAATTTCCTTATTTTGTTCTGCCACAAAATGCACCTCCAATATATTCTTTTAAGTCAACAGCCTGTTGACCATGTATTTATCATTATCTTCAGCTTACAGTCTACAAACCCATTTTACCATTACATCTTCGGTTTAATTGATATAATTATACCAAAAATATTACTTCTTTTCTATCTCTCAGTTTCCTTGTGGATATGGTCTTTGTTCTTGTAATGCTCTTTTGCCCACGCTTTTTGCCTATCCTCTTTTTTGATTTGTTTTTGAAATTCCTCAAGTGCCATTTTTACACTTGGCTTTTCTCCTCTTGCAATAGCCTTTTTATAGGCTATTTCTATCTCAATGTTTATATCTATTCCAAAGTCTTTATTTACTTCACCAACTACATATTTGATATGGTTTATTTGACTTACTTCCTCTTTTATAAATTTTTGGTTGAAAGTGAGATGATTTATATCAGTCTGTAACTCTCTTTTTTCTTTCTCCCATTTTTTTGTTTCTATTTTTTCACTTCCACTTAATTTTTTTAGAATAGATTTTGCTCTAATATATTTATCAATTTCTTCTTTATGGGAATTGTAATATTCTTCTTTACTTGCTCCTGCTATTTTACTGAAAATAGAATTATCAGCTCCTTTGTATCTATCATAGACGGTTTTATGTTCTTTCATTATTTTAGCTTGTTTGATTAAGGTTTCTATATTTTTAATTTGCTTGTTACAGTCTGCTACTCTTTCCTTATTTTCTTTTAGCTTTGTCAATACTTCATCTTTTTTACACTGTATATCTATGATTGTTTTTAGATTATTGCTGCTCATATAGGATAGGGCTTTGACATACTTTTTAGAGTCAAAATGTTCTTTTCTCATTCTGCTGTCATAACTTAAATTTTTAGATAGTTCTTTTTGAATTTTATAGTAGGTTTCAAGATAGGAATAGACATCAAAAAGGTCTGGAGTTAGGTTATATTCTTCCTGTTTTTCTTTTGAAAATCCTTTCAATAGTCTTACCATATCTATCAAACCTAAAATCCAACTGCTTATTTCTGCAATTTCTTCTTTTAATTTTTTGAACTCTTTATTTAAGGCTATGATTTTTCTGTTATGATTTCCTCTTTCTGTCTGTATACCTTTTTCTCCATTTGATAGCTACTTGTCCCTAAATGAATTTGTGGTAGTTCTTCTCTTCCTTGTTCTTCAAAGGTGCGTGGATCTATTCTCTTTTGGATATTGTTTTTTGCTAAATACTCATTTGCTTTCTTTGAAAAGTTTTCTCTCCATTCTTTTGCCTTATCAGGTTCATTCCAATCGTTCAAATTTACTTTTCTTGATTTGTAGTTTCCGCT
>KI259801.1:0-568 GCA_000467935.1 Peptostreptococcaceae bacterium oral taxon 113 str. W5053 | reverse complement strand
TCCCTCACTATCCATTTCTCTTAGAGTAAGCAAGATATGGGCGTGTGGTTGTTCTTCATGATCGCTTGCCGGCGGATTATGAATATTACAATCCGCTATCATACCTTTAGAGGTAAAATTTTCTTCTATAAACTCACTGATGAGTTTTATCCTATCTTCTTCGTTTAATTCTCTTGGCAGTGTAAAGAGTAGGTTTCTTGCAAGCTGTGAGTTTTTACTTTTCTCTATTTTTTCTACACTATTCCATAGGTATTCTCTGTTAGAAAACTCTTTTGGTATATGTTCCGGCAAGAATATTTTTGAAAATACAAGGTCATATTTTTTAGAGTAATCATGGACTTTTACATAGTATTCATCTTTTAATTTATCTCTTGCATTATATGCAGCCTTTGCTATTACGCTTGCCCCTTTTGACCTTGAAACTATATCTATATGGGTATGCAAACTTTTTATTTCCAATACCATCACTCCTTTCGATTCTGTGTTTTTATATTTTCGGACATAAGAAAAGCAGATAGATTTTCTTTAATAATTTTCCATCTGCTTATCTTTATCCATTATTTAATTT